>NZ_CAXUPT020000002.1:0-572717 GCF_964252975.1 Acidovorax sp. LjRoot38
AACCATTCCGCCAGGGACGCCCACAGAAAAAACGCGCCAGGTCTGGCGCGTCGAAAACCTGCTGGGCAGACAGGAGGGTGGGGAAACCCGTAGCGGTTCAGAGACCGAGCATCAGCTGCAGGTTCTGCACTGCGGCGCCGCTGGCACCTTTGCCCAGGTTGTCCAGGCGCGCGATGACCACGGCCTGCCGGTATTGCTCGTTGGCAAACACGCGCAGCTCCAGCTTGTTGGTGTCGGTCAGCGTGTCGGCGGCGAGCTTCAAATCATCGGTGGGCGGCAGTACGCTGACCCACTGCTCGGGCGTGTTGGTGCGGCGGTAGTGACCGGCCAGCGCGTCGTGCAGGTCGCTGGCCTTGGGGGCGCCGGGCAGCAGGTCCAGATGCAGCGGCAACTGCACCAGCATGCCCTGGCGGAAGTTGCCCACGGCGGGGATGAACACCGGGCGGCGTGTGAGGCCGGTGTAGCGCAGGATCTCGGGGATGTGCTTGTGCGTCAGGCCCAGGGCGTAGGCCTCATACGGCGCTGCAGTGCCTGCCTCGTACGCTTCGATCATGGTGCGGCCGCCGCCGGAATAGCCCGACACCGAAGGCAGGCTCAAAGGGTAGTCCGCAGGGATCAGGCCGGTGTCCACCAGCGGGCGCAGCATGGCAATCGCGCCCGTGGCGTAGCAGCCGGGGTTGGAGACACGGGTGGCGTCGCGCACCGCCTGCGCCTGCGATGCAGCGAGTTCTGGAAACCCGTACACCCAGCCATCGGCCGTGCGGTGGGCCGTGCTGGCGTCGATCACCTTGACCTTGCGGCCCGAGCTGCGCTCGATCTCGTCCACCATGGCCACGGTGTCGCGCGCTGCATCGTCGTGCAGGCACAGCACCACCAGGTCGACCCCCGCGATCAGGTCGCGCTTGGCGGCCGGGTCTTTGCGCAACTCGGGCGCAATGCTGACCAGCTCGATCTGCGGCATGGCCTGCAGGCGCTCGCGGATCTGCAGGCCCGTGGTACCGGCTTCGCCATCGATAAAGACTTTGGACATGGAGGTGCTCCTGCAAAAAGGCGGCAGCGGCTGCCGGAATAGAAAAGAGAAAAAGGGGGGATGGAAAGGCTACCAGCCCAGCCCAGGGTGTAAGTTAGGCACAAGGATGGTGCGTTGCAACATGATACAGTCGCGGGTTGCCATGTCCCAAGCCCGCGGCCAGACATCTGTTCATGGTAAACGGGTAACTACCACCCTTCCCTGAGAGAGACCTCATGAAGATTCACGAATACCAAGGCAAGGAAATCTTGCGCAATTTTGGTGTGCCCGTTCCGCGTGGCATTCCCGCATTCACGGTGCAAGAAGCCGTTGAAGCAGCCCAGAAGCTCGGCGGCCCCGTGTGGGTGGTCAAGGCCCAGATCCACGCCGGTGGCCGTGGCAAGGGCGGCGGCGTGAAGGTTGCCAAGACCATTGACGATGTGAAGGCACGCGCCAGCGACATCCTGGGCATGCAGCTGGTTACGCACCAGACCGGCCCCGAAGGCCAGAAGGTCCGCCGCCTGTACATCGAAGACGGCGCCGACATCAAGAACGAACTGTATGTGTCGCTGGTCACCGACCGCGCCACGCAAAAGGTCGCCCTGATCGCTTCGAGCGAAGGCGGCATGGACATCGAGGAAGTGGCCCACTCCACGCCCGAGAAGATCATCACCGAGATGATCGACCCGCTGACCGGCATCACCGAAGCGCAGAGCCGCAAGGTGGCAGCAGCCATCGGCCTGACCGGCGCTTCCATCGACCAGGCCGTGGACATCTTCGCCAAGATCTACAAGTGCTACATGGACACCGATGCGTCGCTGGTGGAAATCAACCCGCTGAACTGCGACTCCAAGGGCAACCTGATGGCCCTGGACGCGAAGTTCAACTTTGACGCCAACGCGCTGTTCCGTCACCCCGAAATCGTGGCCTTCCGCGATCTGGACGAAGAAGATCCAGCCGAAGTCGAAGCCTCCAAGTTCGACCTGGCCTACATCAGCCTGGACGGCAACATCGGCTGCCTGGTGAACGGCGCTGGCCTGGCCATGGCCACCATGGACACCATCAAGCTGTTCGGCGGCGAGCCCGCCAACTTCCTGGACGTGGGCGGCGGTGCCACCCCCGAGAAGGTCACCGAAGCCTTCAAGATCATGCTCAAGAACCCCAAGGTCGAAGGCATTTTGGTCAACATCTTCGGCGGCATCATGAAGTGCGACACCATCGCCACCGGCGTGATCACCGCTTGCAAGGCCGTGAACCTGAACGTGCCGCTGGTCGTGCGCATGAAGGGCACGAACGAAGAGCTGGGCAAGAAGATGCTGGCCGAGTCCGGCCTGCCCATCATCGCTGCAGACACCATGGCCGAAGCTGCGACCAAGATCGTTGCTGCCGTCAAGTAAGCCCGGAGAACACACATGTCGATCTACATCAACAAAGACACCAAGGTCATCACCCAGGGCATCACGGGCAAGACTGGCCAGTTCCACACCGAAAAGTGCCAGGAATACGCGAACGGCAAGAACTGCTTCGTGGCGGGCGTGAACCCCAAGAAGGCGGGCGAGTCGATCTTCAACATCCCGATCTACGCCTCCGTCAAGGAAGCCGCCCAGCAGACCGGTGCCACCGTGTCGGTGATCTATGTGCCGCCCGCAGGCGCTGCGGACGCGATCTGGGAAGCTGTCGAAGCCGACCTGGACATGGCCATCTGCATCACCGAAGGCATTCCGGTCAAGGATATGCTGATGGTGCGCAACAAGATGAAGGCCAAGGAAGCCGCAGGCGGCAAGAAGACGCTGCTGCTGGGCCCCAACTGCCCTGGCCTGATCACGCCTGACGAAATCAAGATCGGCATCATGCCCGGTCACATCCACCGTAAGGGCCGTATCGGTGTGGTGTCCCGCTCGGGCACGCTGACGTACGAAGCCGTGGCCATGTTGACCGAAGTCGGTCTGGGTCAATCGAGCGCCGTGGGCATTGGTGGCGACCCCATCAACGGCCTCAAGCACATCGACGTGATGAAGGCTTTCAACGACGATCCAGACACCGACGCCGTGATCATGATTGGCGAAATCGGCGGTCCTGACGAAGCCGAAGCCGCCCAGTGGTGCAAGGCCAACATGAAGAAGCCTATCGTGGGCTTCATCGCTGGCGTGACGGCCCCTCCCGGCAAGCGCATGGGCCACGCTGGCGCGCTGATCTCTGGCGGTGCCGACACGGCCGACGCCAAGCTGGCCATCATGGAAGAGTCGGGCTTCATCATCACCCGCAATCCTTCGGAACTGGGCAAGCTGCTCAAGGCCCAGCTGAAGTAAATCTCGCTGCGCCGGTCCGCGTCACCGCGGACACCTCGGGCTTGAGGGCTCGCAGAGGAAGGCGAATTCCAAAAAAAGCGCCCAGAACCAACGTTCCGGGCGCTTTTTGCATGGGAAGACCAAAGTGTGCCTGGGTGGCTCGTCGCGTTAGGGTGACAAAAATGGCACACCCGATTCACGCATCCTGCCTGCCCCGACAAGAACCGCCATCGAATCCTCGATGAACCACCCGTCGCACGCGGTTGGGGGTCACACCAAGCCCCCTGGCGCCCCGGCTTAAATATTGCTTTGAACAGCTCTCAATACAGAGAGTGGAATATCAGCAGTGGGACGAACAACCTCGGGGCGGTGGCTTGGCATGTGGCGTACCGATGGTTTGCGGGGCGCATTGGCTGCGGCGGTGCTGGTTGCACTGTGCGCAGCCACGGGTCTGTTCCAGTGGCTGGAGTACCGCGTGTATGACGCTGCGACCAGCATCCACACGCCAGCCCCGCTACCTGAAATTGCCATCATTGGCATCGACGATGCCACCCTTGAAAGCTTGGGCAACGGCCCCTGGTCTCGGGATGTCTACGCCAAGTTGATCGACCAGCTTTCGGCGGCTGGCGCCAAGACTATTGTCCTGACCCCGTCTTTTGCCGAACCCCAGTCCGACCGTGGCCTTGCCTACCTTCGCAAAATGCGGGACACGATGGCGCGGGCGGGGGACACATCCCCGCTGGCGACGGAGTTGAGCCGCACCGTAGACGAGGCGGAGAAGGCTCTGGATTCTGACGCGCGCCTGGCCGCCAGCATCCAACGGGCCGGCAACGTATTCCTGGCTTCGCGCTACACCCTGGCGGGCGGTGCCCGCACGCCGCTGCCCGCCTATGCGCACCGCAGCGTTTTGCCGAACCCTGCGAGCTTTGCGATCCCCGCCACATCGGCGCAAAACCCGGTAGCCGGGATCGGTTCGGTGGCGGCAGGCGTTGGTCATCTTTCGGTCGCCCTGGACGAAGATGGTCACCTTCGCGGCATTCCCCTCCTGCTGCGGTACGACGACGTCGGCGTGCCCTCCTTGGCCTTGCTCGCGGCGAGGCACAGTCTGCATCTGGGCCAAAACGAACTGCGGGTTCAGACGGAGCCTCAGGGCATTCGCATGGGTGGGCTGCACGTTATGACCGACGGTTCGGCGGTGATGCATCCGCGATTTCACGCGGCGCCGGACGGTGCCTCCGCATTCCCTGTGGTGTCTTTTGCCCAGGTATCCAGCGGCAAGATTCCGCCGCAGGACTTCAAGGACAAAGTGGTACTCGTGGGTGAGACAAGCAACGCGCTGGTCACCCCGTGGGTCCAGTCCAGCGCGCGCACGATGTATCCCGTGGAGATGCTGGCGCAAACGCTGTCGGCCATACGGCTGGGCCTCGGGGTGCAACGGCCTGAGTGGGTATGGACGGTGTCCTGGGGCAGTGTAATGGGAGCATTGCTCTTTGTTGCGCTGGCCCTTCCGAGACTCTCTCGTCCAGCCGGTGGAGTGCTGGGCGCAGGGCTCCTGCTCCTGCTCGCCGCCACTGAGTGGGGCCTGCTGCGTTACGCAGGGCTCTGGATTCCTTTGGCGCCCGGCGTGCTGGCTTTGTTGGGAGGCATCACAGCCTTTGCCGTGCTGGGCAAGCTCAGCGCAAGAGGTACACCCCCATCAGCGGAAACCGCCGAAACCGATCGCATGATGGGGCTTGCGCTGCAAGGACAGGGCCAATTGGACATGGCCTTCGAGCGCTTGCGCCGAGTGCCGCCCAGCGATGCCCTGATGGACAACCTGTACCACCTGGCTCAGGACTTTGAGCGCAAGCGCAACTTTGCCAAGGCCAAGTCCGTCTACAAGCACATCCTGCAGCACAACAAGGGATACAAGGATGCCCATGCACGGTACAAGCGTGTGCGGGCGCACTTGCAGAAGGAAACTGGCGCCCCGTCCAGCACACCCGCATCGATTCCCCCCACCCCAGCGCCGCGCCTGCCAGGTGATGCCGCAACCGGCATACCGATGCTGGGCCGCTATCAGATAGACAGGGAGATTGGCAAAGGGGCGATGGGCGTGGTCTACCTGGGAAGAGACCCAAAGATTGGACGCGTGGTTGCCATCAAGACCCTGGCGCTCGGCGAAGAGTTCGAGGGCGACGCACTCGTCGATGCCAGAGCCCGGTTCTTTCGCGAGGCAGAAACAGCGGGGCGCCTGCAGCACCCCTGCATCGTGACGATCTTTGATGCTGGCGAGGAACACGATCTGGCCTACATCGCCATGGAGTTCCTCAAGGGCGCAGACCTGGCGCGGGCCTGCCATGCTGGGCATCTTCTACCGGTGGCCACGGTGCTTTCCATCGGAGCACGCGTTGCCGAGGCGCTGGACTACGCCCACGCACACAACGTGGTGCACCGCGACATCAAGCCTGCCAACATCATGTTCGACGCCGCCACGGATGCCGTGAAGGTGACGGATTTTGGCATTGCACGCATCACGGATTCCAGCAAGACACGCACAGGACTGGTTCTGGGAACCCCGAGTTTCATGTCACCGGAACAACTCGCAGGCAAGAAGGTAGATGGCCGGTCAGACCTCTACTCATTGGGTGTCACGTTGTTTCAGCTGCTGACGGGCTCGCTGCCGCTGCGCGGGGAGTCAATGACGGAGCTGATGCACAAAATCGCCAACACGGAGGCGCCCGACATTCGGCAGCTGCGTCCCGAGCTTTCCCCCGCCGTGGCGCGCGTGGTGGCCCAGGCCCTTCAGAAACGCCCGGAGGCCCGGTACCAGACTGGCCGGCAATTTGCCGCCGACCTGCGGCAGGCGGGCGTGGCAGCCGGACAGGCGGGATCGCCGGAGCCGGGAGCAGTCGTCTATGATGCGGACCGCGATGCAACAGGGCATGAAATGGCGGATTTTCAGAGAACCGTGATGGAGCAACCCGCTGGGCGGGGCGCGGCATCCCCGCCGATTTCAGGCGCCCGATGACGCTCGCCCCAACATCCATGACCTACGAATTTTTCGCACGCACCGACAAAGGCCGCGTGCGCACCAACAACGAAGATGCGGTGGCGGTCGACCGGGATGCTCAGGTCGCCATCCTCGCTGATGGCATGGGCGGATACAACGCTGGTGAAGTGGCAAGCGGCATGGCCACCACTTTCATCCGCACCGAGATGGCCCGCTGGTTGGGGCAGGCCGGCAGCACTCCCCAATCGACCGACGTGCGGCGAGCCCTGGAGATCTGCGTCGAGAACGCCAACCATGCCATTCTGGGTGCCTCGCTTTCCAACCCCCAATATGCGGGAATGGGCACCACGCTGGTGGTCGGGGTTTTCCACGGCAGCCGCCTCATCCTCGGACATATTGGCGACTCCCGCTGCTATCGCCTGCGCGATGGCACCCTGCAACAGATCACACGCGACCACTCCTGGCTCCAGGAACAGGTTGATGCCGGCCTGCTTACAGCGCAGCAAGCCGCGCTGTCGTCCAATCGCAATCTCGTTACCCGTGCGCTGGGCGTAGAGCCCAATGTCATGATGGAAGTCAACGAGTTTCAGGTGGCCCCCAATGACTTGTTCCTAATGTGTTCAGACGGCCTCACGGACATGGTCGCTGACTCAGACTTGGCGGAGCTGGTGCGAACACCACTGCCTTTGGAGGAAAAAGCCACATTGCTCATCGACACCGCCAATGCGAACGGTGGGCGTGATAACGTCAGCGTACTGCTGGTGCAAGCGGCTGCGGGGGGCAAGAAACGCGGCCTTATGTCCCGATTGCTAGGGGCCGCGTAAGTGGCGCCGACTACAACAATTACTCATCACATCAGGAGTGGATCATGCCCAGAATGATCGTTTCAATCGACGGGGTTGTCATCAAGGAAGTGCAACTGACCAAAGAGCGCACTACGCTCGGCCGCCGCCCTTACAACGACATCGTGATCGATAACCTCGCCGTGAGCGGCGAACATGCCGTCATTCACATGGCAGGCCAGGATGTGGAAATTGAAGACCTGGGGAGCACCAACGGCACCTACGTCAACGCCAAGGCTGTCAAGCGCCAAGAACTGCGCAATGGCGATACCGTTGAGGTGGGCAAGTACAAGATCCGTTTCCTGCACGAGGCTGAAGGGCAAAACTTCGAGAAGACCATGATCTTCAAACCGGGAATGGTGCCTCCGTTGGGCACGGCCTCCCGGCCTGCCCCGCTGGGTGCTGCCGCTGCCCCGCCCATCTCAGGGGTCATCCGTGTGATGTCTGGTGCCGCTGCGGGGCGGGAAGTGTCGCTGCAAAAGGTGGTTACCACCATCGGCAAACCTGGCGTTGCCGTGGCCTCCATTACTAAGCGGCATCAGGGCTTTGTGCTGGCCCATGTCGAGGGCCCCGACATGCCTCTGCTCAATGGTGCTTCCATCGGCACATCTCCTGTACCTCTCAAACACGGTGATCGGCTGGAGTTGGCAGGTACGGAGATGCAGTTCGAACAAAGCTGACGGCCGCATCCGGGCCTCGCGCCCCATCTGGCAATTTATCTGCCGACCTTGTCGCCGGAACCCATGCAATCCAGACTTTTGCATCTGTTCCGACGGCACGCTCGCCGCACGGCAGTCACCCTGATTCCGTTAGCGTTTGCACTGCTGCACATTTCAGGCGCCCTTCATCTCCAGGTGCTGGAGCGGCTCGAAAACATCATTTACGACACCCGGCTGCGTGCGACCATGCCGCGGACGCTGGATGAGCGTATCGTCATCGTCGATATTGACGAAAAAAGCCTTGATAGGGTGGGGCATTGGCCTTGGGGACGGGACAAGCTTGCTGCTTTGACGCAAGAGCTGTTTGAACGGCAACAGGTCGCGCTGGTGGGGTTCGACGTCCTCTTCGCCGAAGCAGACGGAAGCTCAGGCCTCGCAAACCTGGAGCGGTTGGCCAAAGGGCCTTTGCGGGCGCAGACAGGCTTCAAGGAACAACTGGCGCGCCTGGCTCCCGCTCTGGACTACGACGCACTCTTTGCCCACGCTCTGCAAGGCCGACCGGCGGTTCTTGGGTACTACTTCACCAGTGACCGGGACGGTAGAACAAAAGGCGTTCTACCCCCTCCTGCCTTGCCCACTGAAAGACTTCGTGGTCTCGCATTGCGGGCCACCTCCTGGGGTGGATACGGCAGCAACATTGAAAAACTGGCCAATGCTGTGCCTGCTGCGGGTTTTTTCAACTCGGTTACCGATGACGATGGCGTTGTCCGTTCCCTTCCTCTCCTTGCGGAGCACCAGGGAAAGTACTACGAATCCTTGGCGCTTGCGATGTTTCGCACGCTGCTTGGCTTGCCGGAAGTACATCCCAACTATGTCAGCGCCGCCCCCCAAGGCACCCACGACACCTTGCACAGCATCGTGCTGCGCCAGGATGGCCGCGAACTTGCGCTGCCTGTAGACGACCGGCTAGCAACACTCATACCCTTTCGCGGCCCCGGCGACGTGAGCGGAGGGTCATTCCGCTATGTTTCCGCGTCGGATGTACTAGAGGGCAAACTGCCTGCCAACAACCTGCAAGGCCAACTGATTCTGGTGGGCTCAACAACCCCCGGTCTGCTCGACCTGCGCGTAACCCCCGTAGGCCGAACCTATCCCGGCGTGGAAACCCACGCCAACATGCTGTCCGCCTTTCTCGATGGCAAAAGTATCGTGCGACCGGACTACGCGGTAGGCTTTGACGCTGCACAACTGCTCTGCGCAGGTGTTTTGCTGGCCCTCGCCCTGCCCGCGCTGTCAGCCACCTACGCGGTGCTTCTCAGCCTGGGGGTGGTTGCAGCGCTGGCAGGCCTCAACCTGTGGCTTTATCTCGCCCAAGGCTTGGCAATGCCACTGGCGACGGTAATCGTGATGGCGGTACTGGCATTCGCGCTCAACATGGTCTACGGCTACTTTGTGGAAAGCCGATCCAAGCGGGAACTGGCTGCACTGTTTGGCACTTACGTGCCACCCGAGTTGGTGGACGAGATGGTCAAGCAGCCCGAAAACTACAGCATGCAGGCCACCAGCCGCGAACTGACCGTCATGTTCTGCGACATGCGGGGGTTCACCGCCATGTCAGAGCAGATGGAGCCCCTGCAGCTGCAAGCCCTGCTCAACGACGTGTTCAGCCAGTTGACCCACATCATTCGCAGCCACAGAGGCACCATCGACAAGTACATGGGGGACTGCGTCATGGCGTTTTGGGGAGCGCCGGTGCCCACCGCAGAACACGCGCAACTGGCAGTGCAGGCAGCGCTGGACATGGAGCGTGCGGTAGAGCAGATCAACCTGTTGCACCGAGAGCGCGGGCTCCCCGAGATTGGTATCGGGATTGGCCTGAATACCGGCACCATGTGCGTGGGCGACATGGGTTCGGACATCCGACGCAGTTACACGGTCATTGGTGACGCGGTCAACTTGGGATCACGCCTGGAAGGCTTGTCCAAACACTATGGCGTGCGCACCGTGGTGAGTGAATCCACCCATGCCCAGGCACCGGATTTCATCTGGCAAGAGCTGGACCTGGTGCGCGTCAAGGGCAAAGCCCAGGCTGTGGCTATCTATTCGCCAGTTGCCCCGCTGCAGACCGGAATGCCGCGCAAAGTGGAGGAATTGTCCATATGGAAACACTTCCTGGACGCCTATCGCGCCCAGGACTGGGCACAATGCGGCAAACTGCTGGTGAACTTACAGCAAACTACCGCGCCCTCCACCCTCTACGAACTGTATGCCGCCCGAGTACAAACCTTGCAAGGGCAGAGCGTTAACCCCGGATGGGACGGCGCCACCAATTTCGACACCAAATAGACAGGTTGGCCCATGAAGGTTCGTGTGCTGGGCTGCTCCGGAGCCATCGCTAAAGATTGCCGGACTACGTCCTTCCTCATCGACGATAACATTCTGGTCGATGCGGGTACAGGCGTGGGCGACCTGACACTGGACGAAATGCGAAAGATCGACCATGTATTTCTTACCCATTCGCACCTGGACCATATTGCTGCGCTGCCGCTGATGTTGGATGCGGTGTCGTCGCTGCGCATTACACCTGTGATGATCTATGCATTGCCAGAAACCGTCGCAGCCCTGCAAACCCATGTGTTTAACAACATAATCTGGCCGAACTTCAGCGCGATACCGACGATAGAAAAGCCCTTTCTTCAGTACGCCCCCATCTTGGTCGGCCAGCAAATAGCGATTGGCAATCGCACCCTGGAGGTACTACCGGCTGTGCACACAGTGCCTGCGGTAGGGTATGCCTTGCGCGGAGATACGGGCTGGTGGGTTTTCAGTGGAGACACTGAGAGAAACCCAGCTTTCTGGGCCTGGGTCAACGCCATGCCGGTCAGTCAATTGATTATGGAAACGGCGTTTAGCAATCGAGAGCATGAACTGGCCGTCAGAAGTCTCCACCTTTCTCCGAACTCGCTCGCGATGGAACTCGCACAACTCCACACGAGCCGCAGCTTTCCCATCTACATCACCCACACAAAACCGTCAGAAACGGCACTGATCATGGATGAAATCCGGCACTTTGATGCCAACCCATCAACGGATCGTCTCCAAGTCCACGACATTCGGTGGCTGGAAGCAGGGCAAGTGTTTGAGCTGTAACGGATTTTTGGCGACAAGGACAGTTGGACAAAAATGTCACAAAAAGCGACATATGCGACAACTATCCAGCAAATACGCTATCCGTAGCGACACGGCTTCTGGTGGCGAAGCCCGAGTCAAGTTGGCACGCAATGTGCTGGTTGTTGCTTAACCTGGAGAGCTGTTCGACAGGTGCTAACTTGCAAACTGACCCCGAGGAGAATTTCATGAAGCGTACTCTGCAAAAAGGTTTTACCCTGATCGAACTGATGATCGTTGTGGCGATTATCGGTATTTTGGCTGCCGTTGCTCTGCCTGCTTACCAAGACTACACCATTCGCTCACGCGTGACGGAAGGACTGACTGTTGCTGGCGGAGCCAAGACGCTGATCGGTGACAGTTCTGCTACCCTGCCTGAGCTCAACGCTGCGGCAGACACTTGGAACGCACAGGCAGGCAATCTCGGTGCGGTCACCAAGTACGTTGCCAGCGTTTTGATCAACCGAGCCACGGGTGAAGTCACGATTACCTACAACCCCGCAAATATCGGTAGCATTCCCGCAGGCTCCAGCATGCGATTGACACCCTATATCGCCGGTACCAATGCTGCCGGAGCGCTACAGGTTGTACAGCTTGGTGCAAGTTTCGGTGCTGGCGTTACCGGCCAGGTTGATTGGGGCTGTGCCTCTGCGACCAACACGGTTGGCACAGCCCGTGGCCTGCCCGCATCTGCCGTGGGTACTTTGCCAGCCCGCTTTGCACCGAGCGATTGCCGGTAACCGTTCTAAGTATCATCGATACTTCAGGTGTCGATGAACACATCGACACGTCAAAAGGAGCCCCTTCGGGGGCTTTTTTTGTTTCAATGACATTTTCCGCTCGGACCCTCAGCCCAGCAAACTGAAAATCGGTGCAAAATTATGGATCATAGTCTGTCGTCACGTTACTCTTCGGCGCTGCTGCAACGGCTACGTGCTTCGGCCATTCACCTCATCGCTTCACTTGTGTTGGGAGGGATTGCTTTCTGGCTGGTTTTTTTCTGTTGGTTTCCTTATCCATATCGCATTATTTCAGGGGGGCAAAATCTTTTTTTACTCCTGGTTGGCGTCGATGTGGTGTTGGGCCCATGTCTAACTTTCGTTGTCTTCAATATCAAGAAGCCACGATTTGAGTTAGTAAAAGACATAGCACTTATCTCGTTGGTCCAGTTGAGCGCATTGATCTATGGATTGCTCTCTGTATATCAGTCCCGTCCCGTCTACTTAGTTCATGAGGTGGATCGATTTGTAGCTGTGACCGCTGCAGATATCGAACCTAATGATTTGATCAAAGCCCAACCAGCGTTTCAGAAACTGCCCTTCATGGGAGTTCAGCTGTTAGGATTGAGGGAGGCAACACTAGGTGAAGATCCACTGGAATCTCTGCAACTAGCGATGGCAGGCAAAGACAAGTCTTTGCGTCCGCAGTTTTGGCAAGCACTCAGTGATTCCAATATCCAAGCTATCCGTAACCGCGCACGACCGCTAGCGGACCTGTCCAGAAGATCCAGCGCTGATGGATCTGTTATCGATGCTTGGTTGGACAAGGAAAAGCGCTCGGTGGACTCTTTGGTGTATCTACCGCTAGCTGCACGAAAGTCGGTCTGGACTGTGGTAATGAAAGCAGACGACCTCGAAATCATTGGCTATCTGCCCTTGGACTCTTTCTAGGCAAAGCAATTGTTCACAGCGGGCCTCGCCAAGTCCCGCTCTTGCCTCCATGCTTCTCCTCAACCCGGACGCTAGTCACCACCATCTGCCTATCCACCGCCTTGCACATGTCATAAATTGTGAGCAAGGCGATTTGGACAGCGGTAAGGGCTTCCATTTCCACGCCAGTCTGCCCGAAAGTTTCTACTGTCGCAGAACAAAAGATGCCGCAAGCGCCTTGGTTTCGAGCGCTGGCCGTTTCGAACTCCAGCGCAACCCGCGTCAGCGCCAACGGATGACACAACGGAATCAAATCACTCGTCCTTTTGGCCGCCATGATTCCTGCAATGCGTGCAATTCCCAGCACGTCGCCTTTTTTGGCAGTCCCAGATTCGATCAAGGCCAAGGTTTCCGGCTGCATCTCGATGCGGCCGGTGGCGACGGCCACGCGGTGGGTGGCGGCCTTGGCGCCAACGTCCACCATGTGGGCTTGGCCTTGGGCATCGAAGTGGGTGAGGGGTGAGGCGGGGGTGGACATGGACAATGGAGCGAAACGTTTTTGGGGCGAAGGCATCATAAGGCGTTAGCCGTACCGGGCAACGCATGTGCATGGCCCTGAGGGTGGACAAAGGACCTTCGTGCAAAAATTTCAACAAAAATGGCTTGTAGCGCTTGTTCAGAAAGCGCTAACAGCTATAATTTTTATAGCAAACAGCATTTTGTACGCACCAGTGGCGAGTGCCCAGACGGCCTTGCCCACCCTCGGCGACCCCAGCGACCTCACCACCAGCGCCGAGCGCCGCCTGGGTGACCGCATCATCCGCGAACTCTACAGAGACCCCGACTACATCGACGACCCCGTCATTGCCGACTATGTGCAAGGTACCTGGCGCCCTTTGATGGCTGCCGCCAAGGCGCGTGGGGAGCTCTCGCCAGAGCTGGATGAGCGCTTCGCGTGGGAGATCCTGCTGGGGCGCGACCGCACGGTGAACGCGTTTGCGTTGCCGGGCGGCTATCTGGGCGTACACCTTGGCCTGATCGGGGTCGTTACCACCCGCGACGAGCTGGCCTCGGTGCTGGCCCACGAGCTCAGCCACGTCACCCAGCGCCACATCTCGCGCCTCATCACCCAGCAAAGCAAGCAGACGCCCCTGCTGCTGGGGGCGATGATTCTGGGCGCGCTGGCGGCCAGCAAGAATCCGGGCGCTACGCAGGCGCTGGTGGTGGGGGGGCAGGCGCTGGCCATGCAGAACCAGCTGAACTTTTCGCGCGACATGGAGCGCGAGGCGGACCGTATTGGCTATGGCCTGATGGCCCCCGCTGGGTTTGCACCGCAGGGCTTTGTCAGCATGTTCGACAAGCTCCAGCAGGCCAACCGGCTCAACGACAACGGTTCGTGGCCATATCTGCGCAGCCACCCGCTGACCACCGAGCGCATGGCAGACATGCATTCGCGCCTTCCGCCCGGAGAGGCCGCCGCAGCGGCCACAGTGCCATCGACCTTGGAACACGCCATGGTTGCAGCGCGTGCCCGGGTATTGGCCAACCCCGGCGTGGACACCTTGCGCCAGTGGATTGCCGAGCCGCAAGGTTCCGGTTTTGCAGCCCTGCCCGCCTCCCGGCGCGTGGGCGTGCTGTACGCGGCTGCGCTGGGCAGCAACCAGCTTCGAGACGCTGCAGGTGCACGCGCTGCCGCAAAGAAGCTGGAGGACCTGGTGCGCAATGATGCCGCTGCCCACCGACTGGCAAAGCTGCTCGCCGCCGAGATCGAACTGGCCGCTGGCGACGCTGCCGCCGCAGTCAACGCACTGGCTGCCGATGCGACCAACACCACCAGCAGCAACAACCGGCGCCCTGAACTGGTTTTGCGCACACAGGCCTTGCTGCGCGCCGGGCGCGCTGGTGAAGGAACCAGCGCCCTGCAGACCTGGGTGGCCACGCACCCCCGGGATGCGACGGCGTGGCAGCTTTTGGCGTCCACCTGGCAGGCCCAAGGCCAGGCACTGCGCGCAGTGCGCGCCGAGGCAGAGGCCCACGCCGCGCGCTATGACTATGCGGCTGCGGTAGACCGCTTCAAGGCGGGCCAAGATCTGGCACGGCGGGGTGGACCGCAGGTGGACCACATTGAGGCGTCCATCATCGACACCCGGCTGCGCGCGGTGGAGTCACTTCTTCGCGAACAGGCCGCCGAGCGCTGATTCAATCAGCACACCCAGCAGCGAATAGATCAGCGACCCGAGCAGCGCCGCGCCGAAGCCATTGACGTGGAACCCGTCCAGTACGCTGGCGGCGGCCCAGAACATGAGCGCGTTGATGACGAAGAGAAAAAGGCCGACGGTGACGATGGTGACCGGCAGCGTCAGCACCACCAGCACGGGCCGCAACACCACGTTGAACAGGCCAATGACAAAGGCCGCGATCAGCGCGGAGGTGAAGCTCTGCACTTCCACACCGCTGTAGACATAGGCCACAAACAGCAGCGATGCAGCGCTGAGAAGCCATTTCAGGAGGAGTTTCATGGCCGGAGAATAGCACCGGCCGGGGGAACCAAGAAATGCGCAAAGCGGGAGCCAAGCCCCTGGCAATCTGCCCCTGCGCTGACTGCTTATTCGAAAGCCAGCATCCACAACGCTCCGCAACCCGTGAGCAGGCTGCCCAGCGTTCCTGGCATTGGCGACCAGCCTTTGTCCGGGCGCACAGGCGCAGGCTCTTGTGCCATATTCGTCTTGGGCCGGCGCGCATCTACCACCTGGGCCGCGGAGGCGCCTGCAGCCTGCAGCTGATCGGTCAGCTCCGCCAGCGGCCCCTTGGCCAGTACGGTGGTCACTCTGTCTGTGGGCACCCGCAACGCGGGAAGGATCTGGGCAAACAGCTTGTCAGCCCACTTGGCGCGCCAGTTTTCACGGGCGCTGTGGCTCACCCACTTGCTGATGCGGTGGGTCATCCGGGGCGCGCAGGCCACCAGCACCCATTGTGTTCTGGCGGCCGCGTCGCGCGCGAACAAAGGTGCCAGCACCTGCTGCGCATAAACCGCGTCGTCTACATACACGATGACTCTGTCCATACCGACTCCCATTGAGGACCAAGGACAAAAGGGGGCATAGAGCCCCCTTTTGTAATGGTCGGTTCCGTATGCCTGCCTTTAGCCCTGCTGCTCGGCAGGTGCCGCCGCCGCGCGGCGCGCAACGATGATCTTGCCAGCCAGCAGAACCAGCAGCGCACCCGCCACGCTGGCACCGTACTTGATCATGTCTGTCTGTGGCAGTTTCAGCATCCACTGCCACTTGTCGGGGTTCGAGAAAGCAGGGTCCGTCACCAGCATGCCGCCAGCGATCCAGCCCAGCAGCATGCCGCCCGCCGTGATGATCATCGGGAAACGCTCCATGAGCTTGATGACCAGCTGGCTGCCCCAGACGATGATCGGGATAGAGATCAGAAGGCCCAGCACGACCAGCAGGAACTGGTGCTCGCCCGCATTCTGCGCAGCGCCCGCAATGGCGATCACGTTGTCCACGCTCATCACCAGGTCGGCCACGATGATGGTCTTGATGGCGGCCAGCAGCTTGTCGCTGCCTTGCACGTCGCCGTGGCCCTCTTCATCGGGAGCCAGCAGTTTGACGCCAATCCACACCAGCAACAGCGCGCCCACGAACTTGAGGAACGGCAGCGCCAGCAGGGTCATCGCAAAGGCGATCAGGATCACACGCAGAACAATGGCCCCGGCAGTGCCCCAGATGATGCCCTTGGTACGCTGGGCCGGAGGCAGCTTGCGGCAGGCCAGCGCGATGACCACCGCGTTGTCGCCGCCCAGCAAGATGTCGATGATGATGATCTGGCCGAGTGCGAGCCAGAATTCGGGCGAAGCCAAAAAGTCCATAAATTCCTCAGTATCAATACACGCGAAGGGGGAGTTCGCCGCCACTGTAGCGCCGAGTCCACCCATGGGATAAAGGGCCTGCGGTCGGGGGATCAAGGACTGCCCTGACAGGGCAAGCAACGAAAGGACGGCCTTGATCAGCCCCAGCGGGCCCATCAAAGGTCTTGCTCAGCCCGGCGCCCTTGCGGTATGCGCTGAACCCGGACCGCCGGAAGCGATGTTTCGCTTCGTACTGACGACGGTTCCGATGCCTCGCGCCCCCACGCACCAAAATTTGGCAATGCCGGAATGCAAGTCGGGAGCTACTCCCCTTCGAAGCGTCGATTGGAACATCGCCCGCACGGTCGCGCAAGGGCAGCACGATTGTGGTTATTGCGTACACGCCCCTCTAAGGCTGCCAAAAAGGGGCCGAAGCTCCCTGCAAAACACCTTTGCCAGGGTTGCCTTGTCCACGCGGCTATGATCCAGCCCCTTCGCTGAAACCTCCATGGCCGCCATCCACATCACCGACATCGAAGCTGCCATCAACCACTGGCGCAGCCGGGTGCCTTCGCCCGACGGAGTCTCCCTGGCCCCGGAGATCCGCGCGCTGGCAGAGGTCTATGCGCAGATGGTGTTCCGGCGCGAGGACGTGGTGGAAGAAGACCGCCTGCCCCCGGATGCCCTGGATGCCTGGCATGCCTGGTACGGCACCACGCCCGACACGCCCTGTATCGCCATCTGCTCCACCAGCCAGGGCGACGACCTGTGCAAGGGGTGCGGGCGCACGTTTGACGAAGTGCAGTTCTGGCCCGCGATGGGCCCTGCCGAAAAACGCGCGGTGTGGCGACGCATCACGCTGGAGCACTCTGCGTGGCGGTTCAACCGCTATGCAGAACGGGCGGCCGAAGGGGTATCCAAAGCGCCGGCGCCAGCGGGCGCGGCGTGACCCGCCCATTTTCTTTTCAACGCATCGCCCCGCCTCGCAAGCTGCAAACACGCGGGGGCTGTACGCCCGGCAGTCAAACGGCTATGGTGGGCCCATGCTGCGCCTCACCCAAGCCCCGAACATCGCCATCGCCACGCTGTGGGCGGACTTGTTGTGCGAAGCGGGCATGACGGCCTCCGTGCAGCGCCAGTATCTGGGTGCCGCTGCGGGGCACCTGCCGCCGGACCAGTGCCTGCCCGAAATCTGGCTGGACTACGACGAACACGCCACCCGAGCACGCGCGCTGCTGCAGGAGCTTCAGGATTTGCCACAGCGCCGCTGGGCATGCCAGTGCGGCGAGACGGTCGAAGGCGGATTCGAGCAGTGCTGGCAGTGTGGCGCGCTCATGCCACGAGACTGAGCCAGAAACTACCAAATTGATAGCTGTTAGCGCTTATCCATCAATCGCCAGAGGCCATTTTGACCAGTATTCCAGTCACTTCCAGCGCACGGGCTCCACATGCACACTGCCCTGCGTGCTGCTCAGGGTGATCGCGCCTTCCTGCACCGTAGCCTGCAGTTGCATGCTGCGCTCGGCCAGCTGCGCCAGTGCCTGGGATGCCTCCGTGGGGATGCGCCAGACCTGCAGCTTTTCCAGGCGTGACAGTTTGGTCTCGATGCCTTTCCACCAGATCTCTGCGGCGTGGTTGAAGCAGTAGACGATCACAGAATCGGCCTTGCTGCAGGCCTTGGTGAGCGGCTTGTCTTCGGGCTGGCCCACCTCAATCCACACGCGCTTGCGGCCGGTGAAGTCGGTGAGCGAGGCATCCGGGTCATCCGGGTCCGACAGCCCCGCACCAAATGCCAGCGTGGCGTCGCCGTTGCAGAGGTCGTTGAGCTGGTGCGCCTGGATGGCCAAAGCAGCCAGCCGGACCATCATGCGCTCGTCGGTCTCGCTGGGGTGGCGCGCCAGCGTGAGGGCGTGGTCAGCGTAGTAGCCGTGGTCGATGTCGGCGATCTGGAGGTTCGCCTTGAAGATGGTGGATTTGATGGCCATGCAGCCTCACTACTAAATAGATAGCTGCCAGCGCTTTATCTACAAGCGCTGGAGGCCAGAAAGGCTATAAATCTGCAGGCTAGACGCGCCGTGCGAGTTCGGCGGCTTTGCCCACATAGCTGCCGGGCGTCATGGCCAGAAGACGGTCTTTTTCGGCCTGGGGGATTTCCAGCGAGGCGATCAGGCCGTGCAGCGCCTCGGCGGTCACGGTCTTGCCACGGGTCACTTCCTTGAGCTTTTCGTAAGCGCCCTGCACACCAAAGCGTCGCATCACCGTCTGGATGGGCTCGGCCAGCACTTCCCACGAAGCATCCAGATCTTCGGCCAGCGCTTCTTCGTTCAGCTCCAGCTTGTTCAGGCCGGTCAACAGCGAGGCATAGGCCAGCGCCGCGTAGCCCAGGGCCACGCCCATGTTGCGCAGCACGGTGCTGTCGGTCAGATCCCGCTGCCAGCGGCTGATGGGCAGCTTTTCAGACAGGTGCTTGAGCAGCGCGTTGGCCAGGCCCAGATTGCCTTCGGCGTTTTCAAAGTCAATCGGGTTGACCTTGTGCGGCATGGTGCTGGAACCAATCTCGCCCGCCTTCAGGCGCTGCTTGAAGTAGCCCAGGCTCACGTAGCCCCAGATGTCGCGCGACAGGTCGATCAGGATGGTGTTGGCGCGGGCCACGGCATCGAACAGCTCGGCCATGTAGTCGTGCGGCTCGATCTGGATCGAGTAGGGCTGGAAGGTCAGGCCCAGGCCCAGCGGTTCGGGCGTTTCGATGACCTTCTTGCTGAAGGCTTCCCAGTCAAACTCAGGCCAGGCGGACAGGTGGGCGTTGTAGTTGCCCACGGCGCCGTTCATCTTGCCCATGATCTTGACGGCGGCGATCTTCTCGCAGGCCGTTTGCAGGCGCATCACCACGTTGGCCATTTCCTTGCCCACGGTGGTGGGGCTGGCGGTCTGGCCGTGGGTGCGGCTGAGCATGGGCACGTCGGCAAAGGCGTGCGACATTTCGCGCAGCTTGAGCACGATGCGGTCCAGGCCCGGCAGGATGACCTGGTCGCGACCTGAACGCAGCTGCAGCGCGTGGCTGGTGTTGTTGATGTCTTCGCTGGTGCAGGCAAAGTGCACAAATTCGGAGGCCTTTTCCAGCTCGGGGCGCGCCTCGAACTTGCTCTTGATCCAGTATTCGACGGCTTTGACGTCGTGGTTTGTTGTTTTTTCGATCTCTTTGATGGCGGCGGCGTCAGCTTCGGAGAAGTTCTTGATCAGGCCGAGCAGATAGGCGCGGGCGCCCGTGGTCAGGGGCTTGAACTCGGCAAAACCGGCATCCGACAGGGCAATGAACCAGGCCACTTCCACCTGCACACGGCGGTGCATGTAGCCGTGTTCGCTCATGATGGGGCGCAGGGCGGCAAGTTTGCTGGCGTAACGGCCGTCAAGCGGCGACAGGGCGGTAATGGTGGACAGGCTCATGGCGCGCCATTGTAGGCGTGGTGTGTAAGCGCCACGCAGCCGTCAGCTTGCGGGCGGGCAGCTGCCGATAGAATCAATCTCGAATCGTTCAGCCTATCCCGCGCCCTGGAAGACACACCATGAAATTGATCGGAGCCACCGCCAGCCCCTACGTACGCAAGGTACGTATCGTGATGGCCGAGAAAAAGCTCGACTACCAGTTCGTGCAAGAAAACGTCTGGGCAGACGACACCCATATTTCCACCTCCAACCCCTTGGGCAAAGTGCCCTGCCTGGTAATGGAAGGCGGCGAGGCCGTTTTTGACTCCCGCGTGATCGTCGAATACCTCGACACCCTGTCGCCCGTGGGCAAGCTGATCCCGTCGCAAGGCCGCGAACGCGCCGAGGTCAAGACCTGGGAGGCACTGGCAGATGGTGTGATGGATGCCGCCATCCTGGCCCGCCTGGAGGCCACCTGGGCCCACCGCAAGGACAGCGAGCGCAGCCAGGCCTGGATCGACCGCCAGCTGATCAAGGTGAACGACGGCCTCAAGTCCATGAGCCAGGGCCTGGGCGACAAGCCGTATTGCAGCGGCATCCACCTCAGCCTGTCCGACATCGCCGTGGGCTGCGCGCTGGGCTGGCTGGAATTCCGCTTTCCGGACATCGCCTGGCGCAGCGAGTACCCCAACCTGGGCAAGCTGCTCGACAAGCTGATGCTGCGCCCGAGCTTCGCCGATACCAAGCCGTCCTGAGCGGCCAGCGAGAGCTGGCGTTGGTTTTTTGAACCCCCTGCGCCGGGCTTGCCGTATGCTTGGGCGCTTATGAACGAAATGGTTCAAACCCCTCCGAAACCCGGCGATGTGCGGGCCACCCGCCAGCGCGCGGCGCGCGAGGCCGCCACCACGCCCGGAGCGGACCGGGTGCGCGTCAACGACCCCGACCGCACGATGGCCAACATCCTGCAGGTAGCCACGGCAGAGTTTGCGGACAAGGGCCTGGCGGGCGCACGCATTGACGAGATCGCGGCACTGACCAGCACCAGCAAGCGCATGATCTATTACTACTTCGGTAGCAAGGAAGGTCTGTATGTGGCGGTGCTGGAGGAGGCCTACCGGCGCATCCGGCGCATCGAATCGGAACTGCACCTGGAAGACCTGGCACCCGAGCAGGCCCTGCGCACGCTGGTGGGGTTCACGGTGGACTACCAGCTCGCCAACCCCGACTTCATCCGCCTGGTGATGAACGAGAACATGCACCGGGGCGAGTTCATCAGCAAGTCGGCCACGATCCAGGAACTGAACATCCCCGTCATCCATGCCGTGCGCGATGTGTACCAGCGTGGTGTGGCGGCGGGCGTGTTCCGACCGGACGTGGACCCGGTGGACCTGCACATGTCCATCTCGGCCCTGTGTTTCTTCAACGAGGCCAACCGCCACACCTTTGGCGCAATTTTCAAGCGCTCCCTCGACACCCCTGCCGCCACGGCGCAACGCCGTGAATCGATCATCGAGATGATCGTGCGCTTTCTGCGGCCCTGACCTTCCCGGCCCTGGCGCGCACACCGGCCCGCGTCAAAAAGCTCCTCATCAGCACCCTGCGCGCGCGCCGTGCATGGCTGCGTGCTGCCATGACAAACGATGCAGGGTTTGCACCTAGATCAAATACTAACCAGTTCGTACAAAATTCTTCCAGCGTTTCAATACAACGACTGGAGACACCATGTTTGCACTGGCCGACCGCGTGCTGCGGGGATACACCCGCGTGCTGGATGCACTGTCCGGCCTGTGCTTGGCGGTGATGGTGGTGCTGGTGTTTGGCAATGTGGTGCTGCGCTACACCCTGAACTCCGGCATCACCGTGTCGGAAGAACTCTCGCGCTGGCTGTTTGTGTGGCTGACCTTCATGGGGGCCGTGGTGGCCCTGCGCGAACACGGCCACCTGGGCACGGATGCGCTGGTGTCGCGCCTGCCCGCTGTGGGCAAGAAAGCCTGCCTGGTGCTGGCGCAGATCGCCATGCTGTACGTATCGTGGTTGCTGCTCAGTGGCAGCTGGGCCCAGATGCTTATCAACTGGGAGACCGAAGCCCCGGTCACCGGCGCCTCGGTGGGCATCTTCTACGCCAGTGGCGTGCTGATGGGCGGATCGGGGATTGCCATCCTGCTGCACGACCTGCTGCGCACGCTGTTCGTTCCGCTGGCTGAGCACGAGCTGGTCATGGTGCAGGAGAGCGAAGAACTGGCGGCCCTGGCGCACCGCCCTGCGGGCACCGATGCATCCCACGAAGCGCCCGGCAGCCACCGCCCCTGAACCCTCCGCACAGGCTCTCCACCATGACCGTCACCATCTTCCTCGGCTCCCTGCTGCTCGCCATGGCGATCGGCATTCCCATCGCGTTTGCGCTGCTCATCAGCGGCGTGGCGCTGATGTGGCATTTGGACCTGTTCGACGCGCAGATCCTGGCGCAGAACGTGATCAACGGCGCCGACAGCTTTCCGCTGCTGGCCGTGCCCTTCTTCATGCTGGCGGGCGAGATCATGAATGTGGGCGGCCTGTCCAAGCGCATCGTGAAGCTGGCGCTCACGCTGGTCGGCCATGTGCCCGGCGGCTTGGGTTATGTGGCCATCATGGCGGCGGTGATCCTGGCCGCCGTATCGGGCTCGGCCGTGGCCGATGCTGCAGCGCTGGCCTCCCTGCTGCTGCCCATGATGGTGGCTGCGGGCCACAACAAGGAACGCTCGGCCGGGCTCATTGCGTCGGCCGGCATCATCGCCCCGGTGATCCCGCCGTCCATCGGTTTCGTGATCTTTGGCGTGGCGGCCAACGTGTCTATCAGCAAGCTGTTTCTGGCAGGCATCGTGCCGGGCATCCTGCTGGGGGTGGCGCTGGCCCTCACCTGGTGGTGGCTCGTGCGGCGCGAAGATGTGGCGCCCCCAAAGCGGGCCACCCGTGCCGAACTGGCCGTGGCCCTGCGCGAAGCCGTGTGGGCGCTGGGCCTGCCCATCATCATCCTGGTGGGGCTGCGCATGGGTGTCTTCACCCCCACCGAAGCCGCCGTGGTGGCCGCCGTGTATGCGCTGTTTGTGTCGATGGTGGTCTACCGCGAGCTGAGCTGGCGCCAGCTGGCCGACATCTTCCGCGCCTCGGCCCGCACCAGCGCAGTGGTGATGTTCCTGGTGGCTGCCGCCATGGTGTCCGCCTGGCTGATCACCGTGGCCGACCTGCCCTCCAAGGTCATCGGCATGCTGGAGCCCTTCATGGGTAACCCAACGCTGCTGCTGATCGCCATCATGCTGCTGGTCATGGTGGTGGGCACGGCCATGGACATGACGCCCACCATCCTTATCCTCACGCCCGTGCTGATGCCGGTGGTCAAGGCCGCAGGCATCGACCCGGTGTACTTCGGCGTGCTCTTCATCATCAACAACGCCATCGGGCTCATCACCCCACCGGTGGGCACGGTGCTCAACGTGGTGGCCGGGGTGGGGCGCATGTCCATGTCGCAGGTCACACGCGGCGTCACGCCCTTCATGCTGGCCCAGTTGGCCGTGATGTTCCTGCTGGTGCTGTTCCCCTCCATCGTCATGGTGCCGCTGCGCTGGTTGAGTGGTTGACCCCCATCTGCGCCCCGGCCCTTTTCTTTCCGCTCCGTTTCTGCCCCGCCTAAAAACCCAAGGAGACATTTCCATGAAGCTGCTCAAAACCCTGCTCGCCACCGCCCTGGTTGCCGCGTCGCTGCTGTCCGCCGCGCATGCCCAGGAACGCACCATCAAGTTCGCTTTCCAGAACCAGAAGGACCACCCGCAAGCTCAGGGCGCGCAAAAGTTTGCGGACCTCGTGGCGGCCAAGACCAACGGCCGCATTGCCGTCAAGCTCTTCCCCGGCGGCACGCTGGGCGGTGACCTGCAGACCGTGTCGGCCCTGCAGGGCGGCACGGTGGAGATGACCGTACTCAACGCGGGCATCTTGTCGGCCCAGGCCAAGGAATTCGGCATCTACGACTTCCCGTTCCTGTTCGCCACGCCCCAAGAGGCCGATGCCGTGACCGACGGCCCCTTCGGCAAGAAACTGCTCGACAAGCTGCAAGCCAAAAACCTGGTCGGTCTGGGCTACTGGGAGCTGGGTTTCCGCAACCTCACCAACAGCAAGAAGCCCATCACCAAAGCCGAGGACATTGCGGGACTCAAGATCCGCGTGATCCAGTCGCCGATCTACATCGACCTCTTCAACGCGCTGGGCGCCAACGCCGTGCCCATGCCCTTCCCCGAGCTGTACACCGCCATGGAGCAAAAGGCTGTGGACGGCCAGGAGAACCCGTTCTCCACCATCCTGTCGTCCAAGTTTGCCGAGGTGCAGAAGTACCTCACCGTCACGCGCCACATGTACAACCCCCAGGCCGTGATCGTGAGCAAGAAGTTCTGGGACAGCCTGAACCCCGCTGACCAGAAGGCGCTGAACGACGCGATGGCCGAAGCCACGACCTTCCAGCGCGGCGTGTCGCGCGTGCAGGCCAACGTGGCGCTCGAAGACCTCAAGAAGGCGGGCATGCAGGTGTCCGAGTTCTCGCCCGCCGAGCTGGACAAGCTGCGCGCCAAGGTGAAACCCGTCGTTGAAAAACACAGCGAGAAGGTGGGCGCCGAGACCGTGCAAGAGGTCTATTCCACGCTGGCCAAACTGCGCGGCGGCAAGTAAGCAACCGCTGCAACCCCTGCGCTGCCGTGCGGTGAACACACCACCACCCCGGCAGCGCGCTCACCCCGCATTCCGCCCGCCCCATGAGCCTCCAGCTCCTCGATCCCCCGGTCATCCCCACCACGTCCACCATGTCTTCCACTAGCCCCCGCAAGGTGCTGATCGGGCTGATCGGCGCCGGCATCCAGAAGTCGCTGTCGCCGGCCCTGCACGAGGAAGAGGCGCGCCACCACGGCATGCGCCTGCACTACCAGCTCATCGACCTGGACCGCTCGGCGTCATCACCCGAACAACTGCCCACGCTGCTGTCGGCCGCGCGCATCATGGGCTACGCAGGCTGCAATGTGACCTACCCCTGCAAGCAGGCCGTGATCCCGCACCTCGACAGCCTGTCGGAAGAAGCGCGCGCCATGGGCGCCGTGAACACCGTGGTTATCCGCGATGGAAAACTGGTGGGACACAACACCGACGGATCGGGCTGGGCCTGGGGCTTTACCCGCGCGTTGCCCGGCGCTGACCTGCGCCGCGTGGTACTGCTGGGCGCGGGCGGCGCAGGCGCTGCCATTGCACACGCCGTGCTGCGCCTGGGGGCACAGCACCTGAGCATCGTGGATGCACAACCCGAACGCGCAGCACAACTGGCAGCCGACGTGAATGCGCTCTATGGCGCACGCGCCGAGGCCGGTGAAATCCGCTCGGCCATGGCCCACGCCACCGGGCTGATCCACGCCACGCCCACGGGCATGGACAAGCTGCCCGGCCTGCCGCTGGATGTGGGCCTGCTGCGCCCCGCCATGTGGGTGTCCGAAGTCGTGTATTTCCCGCTCGACACCGCTCTGGTGCAGGCCGCGCGCGCGCTGGGCTGCCGGGTATCGGACGGCGGCGGCATGGCCGTGGGCCAGGCCGTGGGAGCGTTTGAGCTGTTCACCGGCGAGGCCCCTGACGCCGCCCGCATGGACGCACATTTCCGCCGCCTGGTCAGCAGCGCCCGCTGACCCCTTCCGCGCACGACAACACAAGGAGCTGAACCCATGAGCACCCCGATGGTGGCCACCCGCGAAGCGCTGGGCGACATGCCCAACCCCCTGGGCCTGCAGGGCATCGAGTTCATCGAATACGCCACCAGCCGCCCCCAGGCGCTGGGCCAGGCGCTGGAGCGCATGGGTTTTCAGCCCGTGGCACGCCACCGCTCGCGCGAGGTGCTGCTGTACCGCCAGGGCGACATGAACATCATCGTCAACGCGCACCAGGACACCGAACGCACCGGCGTGCATGCGCCCCCTACACTCACCGAAACACCCGTGCTGGCCGCCATCGCCTTCCGCGTGGGCAATGCGGCCGCAGCATTTCGCCGCGTGCTGGAACTCGGCGCGTGGGCGGTGCACACCGAGGTCGAGGTGATGGAGCTGAACATCCCCGCCATCCACGGCGTGGGCGCGAGCCGCATCTACTTTGTGGACCGCTGGAAGGAGTTCTCGATCTACGACGTGGACTTTGTGCCCATCCCCACCGTCAGCCCGCGCCCGCCTGCGCTGCAAGGCCTGCACCTGTTCGGCGTGGTGCAATACATCGGCCTGGGCCGCGCGGCGGACTGGATCCATTTCTACAGCGAGCTGTTCGGCTTTGCCGAGCTGGCACCCGACCAGTCGTTTGGCGTGCTCACCCATGGCCGCATCCTGGCCAGCCCCTGCGGCACGCTGCACTGGCAGCTGATTGAACCGCTGGTCGATGCGCTGGATGCCGACCCCGAGGAGCTGCTGCAGCGCGTGGCCTTTGGCACACCCGACGTGCTGGCCACGGTGCAAGCGCTGCGTGCGCGCGGTGTGGAGTTTGTCGAGTCGCCCACGGGCGTGCACACCGGCACGCGCGGTGCCCTCACGCGCGCCGACACCGCATCGCCCAGCTTCGAGCTGGTGCTCGACGCCCGCTGAGCCTGGAGACCGCCCATGCGCCAATCCACCATGCAACGCAACATCGCCGATTTCGGCATGGACACCATCAGCCTGGCGGGCCCACTGGAGGCCAAGCTGGCCGCCGTGAAAGCCGCCGGCTTCGGCCAGATCATGCTGGCCGCGCGCGACATCGTGGGCCATCCTGAGGGCATCGAAGCCGCTGTGCACGCGGTGCGCAACAGCGGCCTGCGCGTGACGGGTTTCCAGGTGCTGCGCGACTTCGAGGGCCTGTCGGGCCACCTGCACAGCTACAAGGTGGACATTGCCAAGCAGATGATCCTGATGGCGCGCGACCTGGGCGCGCCAGTGTTGCTGGCCTGCAGCTCCACGTCATCGCACGCCACGGCGGATGCCGAGGCCATTGCACGCGACCTGCGCAAGCTTGCGCTGCTGGCGCTGCCACACGGCATCCGCGTGGCGTTTGAAGGACTCTCGTGGGGACGGCACATCAACGAGGTGCACCAGGCGTGGGCGGCGGTCGAGCAGGCCGATTGCCCCAACCTCGGTCTGGCCATCGACTCGTACCACCAGTTCGCCACCAGTACGCCGCTCTCGGCCCTGGAAGACGTGGACCCCGCCAAGATCTATCTGGTGCAGCTTTCGGACTTCATGTGGCAGGAGACCCGCACGGTGCAGGAGCGCATCGAGACCGCGCGGCACTTTCGCGTGTTCCCTGGCGAGGGCGTGCACAGCCAGGCCCTGGCCGAGCTGGTGCGCACGCTGGATGGCATGGGCTACCAGGGCGACTACAGCTTCGAGGTTTTCAACGACGACTACCAGCAGCTGCCGCTGCCTTATGTGGCGCAACGCGCGTGGAACAGTGCGCTGTGGCTGGCGGAGGGGGTGCTGCAGCGCGCCGTGCCGCTGCCCGGACACCCGCGCATCAAGACCCTGGCGTGACCAACGCGTCAAAGCGGCAGCGGCCAACGATCAGCTGTTGGCGCGCTTCTTGAGCCAGCGCATCAGTGCGCCCACCACGGGCAGCTTTTCGTACAGTTCTTCGGCAGCGTCCCAATAGTCGCGGTGCAAGGTCACGAGGCCTTGTTCGTCCAGCACCAGGTGCGAGGCACCGCGCACCGTCTGCGTCACGCCCTTGTGGAAGTCCTTGAAGGCGAACAGGAAGTCCCAGGTCAGAAAACATTGCTGCCCCTGCACCACGCGTCCGGTGACCACAAAACGCGGCTGCTCCAGTGCCTCGAACATGTGGGCAAAGATGCCCTGGATGGCAGGCACGCCCACCACCTCGTTGAACGGATCCTTGAAGCGCGCCTGAGGCCCATAGAACTGGCCGATGGTCGCCACATCGGCGGGCGACAGGTTTTCAAAGAACGCAATGACGCGCGTGACGGCTTCTTCCGTAGCGATCGTGGTTTCCGGTGGGTGCATACCGTTCAAAGACCTGTGAATTTGCGAACCGCCGGAAAGTACCACCGATACGGCAGCACGCGCAGCAGTTTCATCACCCGGGTGAAGCGCTTGGGAAAGTGGATGTCGAAATGCCCCCGCTCCCAGCCCTGCACGATGGCCGCCGCCGCTGCTTCGGGTGAGATGAGGGCCGGCATGGTGAAGTCGTTGCCCGCCGTGAGCGGCGTGGCCACAAAGCCCGGGTTGATCACGCTCACGCCCATACCCAGGTCATGCAGGTCCAGGTAGAGCGCCTCGGCCAAGTTGATGAGCGCGGCCTTGGTGGGGCCATAGGCCAGGCTCTTGGGCAGCCCCCGAAAGCCCGCCACGCTGCTGATCAGGCTCACATGGCCCGGGCGCCCGGCCTGCGCTGCGGTCAGCATGGCGGGCAACACACCAGCCAGCACATGCAGCACGCCGTTGTAGTTGATCTGCTCGTGGCGCAGCATCACGTCCAGGTCGAAGTCGGTGGCGCGCATGTCGCGGTAGTAGCCCGCGCAATAGCACACCATGTCGGGAACACCACCCGCCAGCACCTGCGCGGCGGCGGCCTGCACCTGTGCCGGTTCGGCGGTGTCAAAAGCCAGCGCCGTGCTGCCGGGGTGCTGCCGGGCAAAGGCGTTCAGCGCATCACCACTGCGCGCCGACACGATGACCTGCGCGCCGCGCGCATGCAGCGCAGCCGCTGTGGCCCGGCCAATGCCGCTGCTAGCCCCGATGAGCCAGGCCCGGCGGCCATGCCAGTCGCGCAGGGGAGGATTGAGGCTCATGGTGCGCGTTTGGTGAAGGACAGGGTGATCTCGCCCAGGCGAAATCCGAACTTACTCATGGTGGCGCGGTTGAGCATCACACGGTCATCGATGAGGTACATCCAGTCGTCCAGGTCCACGTTGTAGACCTTGCCATCCACAGGCAGGGCCAGCGTGTAGTTCCAGCGGAAGGCATTGCCACGCGTCTGGCCGTTGGCCGTACCCACCACATCGTCGGCGGTGCCGGTGTAGCGGCCGTCGGCATGCTTCGTCAGCCGCCAGATGCGGCGTTGCGTGGTGCCGTCGGAGTAGGTGAAGGCTTCGTCGAGCACGCCCTCGTTGCCTTTCCAGCTGCAGTCCATGACCACGGTGAAGCGCTTGACGATCTGGCCGCTGCGGTCCTGGAAGATGCCGTAGGCGTCGATCTTGCCGTTGAAATACTGGGCCAGGTCCAGCACCGGTTTTTCGCTGGCGTAGCCATCGAGGTTCTGGCTGGCGCAGCCAGACAGCACCACGGGTGCGGCCACAGCGGCCGAAAGGAGGAGACGTCTTTGCATCATGGTGGTGGGCCTTGGTCGGTTCGAATTCAGACAATCGCCGCGCCACGCGGGCGCCGCAGAATGAGGAGATAGAGCGCGGCCGCAGCGGTGAACTTGAGCACGCAGGGCAGCACCGCATAGGCCAGGCCGAGGGTCTGCAAACCGTCATCGCTTCGCATTCCGGGGCTGTAGCCCAGCCATCCCAGCAGGGGCAGCGCCAGGCCTGCCGCCAGTGCCAGGTTGAGCTTGGTGGCAAAGTTCCACCAGCCAAAGTACGCGCCCTCGTGCTGGCCACTGTCGCCCTCGGCGGCAATCACGCCAGCCAGCAAGGCGCTGGGCAGGGCCAGGTCGGTGCCCAGGGCCACGCCGGACAGCGCACAGACGACGAGGAACGGCACCACATCACCCGCGCCCAGAAACGCAGTCCACACAAACACGGCAATCGCCAGCAGCATGCCCGCCAACCAGGTGCGCGCCAGGCCCCAGCGCGCCACGGCACGCAGCCACAGCGGGATGGACAGCGCAGCGCACACGAAATAGGCCGCGAGGAACATGGGCTCCTGCGCGGGCGGGGCCTGCAGCCGGTCCTGAATAAAAAACAGCACCAGCGTGGCCGGTATGGCGCTGGCAATGCCGTTGAGCATGAACACCGCCAGCAGGCGGCGGAAGGCAGGGCGGCCCCAGGGCCGCCACAGGCTGGCGCGCTGCGGGGGGCGGTACACACCGGCCACGGCGACACCCGCATGCGCTGCGGGGCGCGGGGCTCTGGTCCAGGCCCACCAGCCTAGCAGCAGGGTGATGGCAAACACACTGAGCATCACCGGCAGGCCCAGCAGCGCGGGCAGCACCGATGCCAGCACCACGCCGACCAGTGCAGCACCCTCGCGCCAGGCCACGATGCGGCCACGCTGCAGCTCGTCACCGCCCAGGCGTGCGCCCCAGGACTGGTGTGCGATGCTGAGCTGGCTGTAGGCGGTGTAAGTGATGAGCAATGCCACCAGCGCCCAGGCGACCAGCGCATCGGCCCCGCGCACCAAGGGAAAGAACAGGCTGGTCAGCCCCAGTGCCAGCACCGCCGCCGACACCGCGCCCACCGCCAGCACGGCGCGCACCGAGCGGCCGAAGAGGTAGTCAGACAGGCGGCCCAGCAGCGGGTCGGTGAACGCATCAAACAGCCGCGCTGCCAGCAGCACCGAGCCCAGCGTGGCCAGGGGCATGCCAAATTCGCGCGCATAGTGGTTGGGCAGCAGCACATACAGCGGCAGCGCCACAAACGCCAGCGGCAGACCCAGCAGCCCATAGGCCAGGCCTGCGCTGGCGCGGATGGGCTGCGTGGAGGTCATGGTTGGCCTGCAGTGCGGGTGGCGGCCAGCAACTCCTGGCGCAGCCCGGGTTCGGAGGTCTGCGGAGACAGCCAGATGCCAAAGAACAGGCGCGAGAACTCGGCGTCCGGCACCTCACCGACGACACGCCCCGCCATCTTGAACACCGCACCCACGCCCGGCTGGTGAATGCCCAGCAGGCGATCGCCCGACTTCACATCCGGCAACGCGGCCTGCAGCGCCTGCTGCCAGCGCGTGGCCTGTTGGGGCGTGAAGCTGCCCACGCGGCGCATCTCTTCCAGTGAGCGTTTGGCGATGGCCTCGGCCGTGAAGTCGCGGTGGTAGGTCAGCTCCAGCGCCAGCGGCTGGGCGCCGTAGTTGTCTGCGTCAAAGCCGGGCTGCACCCACAGGCGGGCGCGGTAGATCTCGAAGCCCAAAAACCGGAGCACGCCCTGGCCCGCCAGGCGCACGCCTGACAGGGGCGTGGCGGTGGCCGACTCTGCCGCCTGGGCCATCGGCACGGCCTGCGCGATAGCGGAATTTGAATAAAAAAAGGCTCCAGCGCTTATCCATAAAGCGGTAGTAGCTATGTTTTTCATAGCATTCAATCCTTCACCAGCGTGTACTGCACCAGGTCGATGTTGCTCATCGCAAATGCCGCTTCGCAGTACGCCAGGTAGAACTCCCAGATGTGCAGGAAGCGCTGGTCAAACCCCAGCTGCAGGATTTGCGTGCGCTGCGCCAGAAAGCGCTCGCGCCAGCGCTTGAGGGTTTCGGCGTAGTCCTGGCCAAACGCGAACTCGTCCACCACGCGCAGGCCTGCCGCCTCGGCCTCACGGCGGAACTCGCGCGGGCAGGGCAGGCAGCCTCCGGGGAAGATGTACTGCTGGATGAAATCCGTGGAACTGATGTAGCGCTCGAACAGGCTGTCGTCGATCACGATGCTCTGGATGCAGGCCTTGCCACCGGGCTTGAGCAGGCGGTTCACCGACTGGAAATAGGTGGGCCAGTATTCGCGGCCCACGGCCTCGACCATCTCGATGGAGCAGATGGCGTCGTACGGGCCGTCCTGGATGTCACGGTAGTCCTGCAGGCGCAGGTCGGCGTGCTCGGCCACCCCCTGCTGTGCCATGCGCTTTTGCGCGAATGCGAGCTGCTCGGTGGAGAGTGTCACTCCCGTCAGGTGGGCGCCGAATTCCACGGTCGCCATCTCGGCCAGCGCACCCCAGCCACAGCCAATTTCCAGCACTCGAGAATTTGGCTGCACCCCCGCCATGCGCAGCGCGCGGCGCACCTTGGCGTGCTGGGCTTTGCGCATGTCGCCGCCTGCATCGCCCTCGAACCAGGCGGACGAATAGTTCATCGTGTCGTCCAGCCAGAGTTCGTAGAACGCGTTGCCCAGGTCGTAGTGGGCATGGATGTTCTTCTGGCTGTTGGCGCGGGTGTTGCGGTTGAGCAGGTGCTTTATGCGATATAGCAGACGCCCGGCCCAGGTGCCGTAGATCACGCCTTCCACCTGCTGGCGGTTGGCGATGAAGAGCTTGAGCAGGTCGGTCAGGTGCGGCGTGGTCCAGTCGCCCGCGATGTAGCTCTCGGCAAAGCCGATGTCGCCCGACCGGAGTGCGGCACTGCACACGTTCCAGTTCTTGAGCGTGATGGCCGCCGAGGGGCCATCACCGTGGCCGAAGTGCTGCAGCGTGCCGTCGGGCAGCTGCACCGTGAGGTGGCCATGCTGCAGGCGCTGCAGCAGCTTAAGCGCCGTGCGGGCGGCAGCCGGGGTGCCAGCGGGCAGGGCCAGGGCGGTGCGGGGGGCGGTGGTGGAGTTCATGGCGGCGTTCTCGTTCGTCATGGAATTCAGCGGGTCACGATGGATGCAGGCGCCTCGGGCTTGCGGTGGAAACGCACGCGCTTGAGCCACAGCTGCAGCGCGTGCCAGTGAATGCGGGCAATGATGGCCAACGTCATCGCGGGGTAGCCCCAAAGCGCCTGGCGCAGGGTCTGCGGGGTGATGGCCTGCAAGGTGCCGCTCACGCTGGTCTGGATGAGTGGGCCGGTGTCGTCGTCGTGGTCGATGCGCACCACAGTGCGGCCCGCGTCCTGTGCCCCCGCCTCGGTACGCATGAAGCGAAAGCGGTAGCCCCCGTTCACCTCACAAAACGGCGAGACGTGGAACACCTTGCGCGCCTGCTGCTCCACGCCGTACTGCGGCGCATCCAGCAGGTAGCAGTGACGCTCGCCAAAGGTGTTGTTGACCTCCACCACGATGGCACGCAGGTGGCCGTCGGCGCGGTGGCAGTACCAGAAGCTCACGGGCTTGAAGGTGTAGCCCAGCACGCGCGGATAGCAGTGCAGCCAGACCTCGCCCGTGGCGTCGGTGATGCCTTCGGTACGCAGCAGCTCGTCCAGCCAGGCCAGCGCACCACCCTGCGCGGCACTGCGGCCGTCGCCGTGGTCCACGTCATGGAAGCTGATGGCGCCGCTGCGGTTCACCGCCAGCGGTGTGTGCGTGCCGCTCAGGCTGCGCATGGGCAGCATGAGGAAAAACGTGGGGTAGGCAAACGCATGCCGCCGGGGCCGCAGCCGCGTGTGGCGCACCTGGCCGAAGCCGATGAGGGGCGCTGCGGTGGGGGCCGGCGCGTGGCTCACGCAGCCTCCGCCAGGGGCGCTGGCAGGGCCGCCAGCAGTTGCTCGGCCACGGCCAGGCCGGATTTGAGGCCATCCTCATGAAAGCCATAGCCCGTCCAGGCGCCGCAGAACCAGGTGTGCTGCTGCCCCTGCAGCTTGCCCACCTGCTGTTGCGCGCGGATGGCGGCCATGTCGAACACCGGATGGGCGTATTCGTAGCTGCCGATCACGTGTTCGGGCGCTATGTCGCGCACCGGGTTCAGCGACACCACCACGGGCTGCGCAAAGGGCACGGGCTGCAGCTGGTTGATGAGGTAGTGCAGGCACACGCGGGCCGACTCGCGGCTGCGCTGCGGGGCACGTTCGTAGTTCCACGCGGCCCAGGCAGCGCGGCGCTCGGGCAGTACGGACGTATCGGTGTGCAGCACGGCGCGGTTGGCCTGGTAGCGAATGGAACCCAGCACCGCGCGCTCGTGCGGCGTGGGCTGGGCCAGCAGCGCCAGGGACTGGTCGGAATGGGTAGCCAGCACCACCTTGTCAAAGTGTTCGGTGTGGCCAGCCGTCACCACGCGCACACCGGCGGCGTCACGCTCGATGCGGCGCACGGGGGTGTTCAGGCGCTTGTCGGCGATGCCCGCCACGATCTTGTCCACGTAGTGGCGAGCACCGCCAGACACCGTCCACCACTGCGGGCGATTGCTCACCTGGATGAGGCCGTGGTTGTGGCAGAACCGGATCATGGTGGCCACGGGGAACTTCAGCATCTGGTCGGTGGGGCAGCTCCAGATGCAGCCCAGCATGGGCAAGAAGTACCAGTCACGGAAGGCGTCGCCAAAGCGGTGCTCGCGCAAGAAATCGCCCAGCGGCTGCATCAGCGCGGCCTCGGCCTGTTTCTCTGCAATGCGCGTGCACAGCTTGTTGAAGCGCAGCAGGTCGCGCAGCATGCCCAGAAAGCGCGGGTTGACCAGGTTGGAGCGCTGGGCAAACACGGTGCTGAGGTTGGTGCCGCTCCATTCCAGCGCGCGGCCACCACCAGGGCCGCTCAGGGCGCCCGGCACCCGCACCGAGAACGACATGTCCGACTTGGCGGTCTCCACGCCCAGCTCGGCCAACAGGCGGATCAGGTGGGGGTAGGTGCGCTCGTTGAACACCAGAAAGCCGGTGTCCACCCCGTGGGTGACGGGGGTACCCGAGGCATCGGGTAGCGTGACATCGACGGTGTGGGTGTGCCCGCCGAAGTAGTCGCCTGCCTCAAACAGTGTGATGTCCGCCTGGCCGCGCAGCTGGTGCGCGACCGAGAGCCCCGAGATGCCGGAGCCGATGATGGCGATTTTCATGACCGGCTCCCTCTGGCCGGTGCACGGAATAAAAAGGTTGCGAAGCGTCCCGAAACGAATAAGAGAGGGAGGGAGGAGAAGCGCTCCAGGAGGTCAGTCGGAACCCGGGGGCCCGAAAGGCTTCGCAACGTTAAAACTGTACGCTGCGCAATCGTCTTGCGCAATGGATAGAGTGGGGTCACGCTGGCGAAGTTCCAGAGGCTCACTGTATTTTTTTTCAAGAAATGTAAAGAAGTCATGGCGGTCACCGAGGCACAGGCTGGTTCAGCTGTTGTTCGATGGCCCGCACCAGGCCCTTGTTATCTGGGGCGGTCAGGCTGGAGTAGCTGTCCACCAGCTTGCCGTCGCGGCCCAGCAGGTATTTGTGGAAGTTCCAGCGCGGCGCTGTGCCCGACAGCTGCGCCAGTTGCTGGAACAACGGCGAAGCCTCGGGGCCCTTCACGCTGCTCTTGGCAAACATCGGAAATTTCACGCCGAACGTGTTTTCGCAGAAGTCAGCAATCTCCTTGTTGCTGCCTTTTTCCTGGGCAAAGTCGTTGGACGGGAAGCCCAGCACCACCAGGCCCTTGCCTTTGTAGCGGGCGTACAGATCCTCCAACCCCTTGTACTGGCCCGTAAAGCCACAGAAGCTGGCCGTGTTCACCACCAGCACCACTTTGCCGCTGTACTGGCACAGCGACTGAGGCTTTTCGTCCTGCAACCTCGCAAACGTGTGCTGCAGCGTGGCCGGGCAGCTTTCGGAACCCGCCGCGCGGACCGGGGGGGCATAGCCGACCGCCACCGCAACCAGCAACAAAAGGCTGGCGGCCGAAAGAAAGCGTCTGTTAGAGGTGTTCATAGGACTTGGGATCGCAGGGGGTATGGGCAATTTAACCATTCCATCATTTTTTGTCCACATGAGTTTTTATTTGGACTGATTGGTTTACGGGAATGCGAACCGCTCGGATTCAAAGTCCTGCAAAAGAAAGGGGTAAAGCGGGCGCGCACGGGAACGGGGCGACAGGTGTCGCATGGCTGAAGGTTTGCCGTCGTAGTGGCAAGAGAGGGAGAATTCTGGGCACAAGCTGCCCGCCAGTGGCGCTGGGCGCCGTTGGGTGGCGTGGGCCTGCGCCAGCCCTCCCGCTGCAGGTGGGGGGATGCGCCCGCAGCCCGGCGCGGGGTCAGACCAGGTTGAGCAGGCGGTCCAGCGAGAGCTTGACTCTCACGTCCTTGAAAGCCACCACGCCCGTGACCTTCCAGGGGGGCATGCCGGTGTCACGCGGAATGGGCTCGCCCGTGGGCATGCCGTCACGGTTGGTCACCACCGCCACCTTGGGCGTGGTGGCCGTGGTGCCCCGGCGAACGACCACGCCCACCTCCTGGCTGGCCAGCCGCACGAAGGCCCCGGGCGGGTATACACCCAGGGTCTTGACGAGCGCGGCACCAGCCTCGTCCACCTGGTGCTCTTCGTCGTAGTAGCTGGCCTGCATGGCCGCCGTGACGGGCATGGGCAACCGGGCCGCGCGAGGTGCCATGCGGGCGCCAAAAATGTCGGCACGCTGCAGCAGGCGGGCCATTTGCTGGGGTTCCGTCTTCTTGGCCAGCGGGCCGGGGGTGCGGTGGTGGTGGCAGCGCACCGCCTCCAGCCACACCGGGTCGGCCACGCCGAGCGTGCGCAGCAGCGCCTCGGAACGCTCCGCATGACTCTCGACCGCCGCAATCTGCTGGGCGGTGAGCGGATGGGTCTGCTGGGCCAGCTGGTCCTGCAGCTCGGACATGGCTATGTTCATGGAGAGCGCCGCGTGGCCCAGCTGCTGCACGCGGGAGGCGGGCCAGCGCAGCATCTCGCGCGCCACCACCATGCACACACAGCACACCAGCATCGAATGCGTGGCGCTGTACATGCGCGTTTCCTGCGCAGACAGGTAAATCAGGCCCAGCAGCGTCGCGTCGGGCGTCTGCTCGCAGTGGCGGGCCAGCTCGTCGTGCAGCGTCTGGAAGCGCCCGCCAAAATCAGCGGGCGAAGGTGCACGCAGCAACTGCGTGGCACGCAACTGCAGTTCGGGCCAGTCAGGCAGCGTCTTGCCAGTGCGGCCCCGCCCTCCTGCGTCGTCGGCCGCCGTCATCTTCATCGCGGCAATTTCGCCAAGGTTGGTGTCGGCGATCAGCATGCGCTGCAATTGCGCGAGGTAGGCCCGGTGGCTGTCACCGGACTCATCGGTATCCACACACAGCTGCCGCCCCCGGCCCACCATCTTGGCCAGCTCTTCCCGAGTACGGATGACATAGCCTTTTTGCGCCAGCAACACGCCATCAGCACCCCGCAGCACAAACGGCAAAGGGTGGCCCAGCTGGATGGATTCGATGTTCAGGCTGACGAGGTTCATGGTGGTCGTTACATTATCTAACGGCCACACGCCCGGCTAAGCCGGGGCAACCCCGGGGATTGCCTGCTTTTTCAAGCAACCACCGGTCTCCATCATCCCGCTGGGGGTGTAGCGGGCGCCTCTGGCGCGGGCACGGGGTGGGCACCTCGCAAGCGCCGCAGCATGCGACCAAACCACTGCCCCAGATCATCCACCCCCGTGAACACGGCGGGGATGACCAGCAGGCTCAGCAGCGTGGACGTGATCAGCCCGCCAATCACCGCCACCGCCATGGGCGAGCGAAAGCTGGCATCCGCCGCACCAATGCCCAGCGCAATCGGCATCATCCCCGCACCCATGGCCAGCGTGGTCATGATGATGGGCCGTGCGCGCTTGTGGCAAGCGTCGATCAGTGCCTCAAAGCGCGTCATGCCATGCTCGCGCCGCGCCAGGATGGCGTATTCCACCAGCAGGATGGAGTTCTTGGTGGCAATGCCCATGAGCATGATCAGCCCGATGAGCGAGGGCATCGAGAAGCTCTTCTGCGCGATCAGCAGGCCCACGAACGCCCCGCCCAGCGACAGCGGCAGCGCCGCCAGGATGGTCACCGGGTGGAGGAAGTCCTTGAACAGCAGCACCAGCACGATGTAGATGCACAACACCCCGGTCAGCATGGCCAGGCCGAAGCTCGCGAACAGCTCGCCCATCATCTCGGCATCGCCAATGGTGATCTGGCGCACGCCCGGCGGCAAGTTCTGGATGGAGGGCAGCGCTTCGACCGCCTTCGTCACGTCGCCCAGCGGCTGGCCTGACAACTCGATCTCAAAGTTGACATTGCGCGCGCGGTCATACCGGTCCACCACGGCCGGTCCGCCGCTGAACTCCAGCGTGGCCACCTGGCCCAGCATCACCGGGCCTTTGCTGCCCGGCACCGACAGGCGCTCCAGCAGCGACAGGTCCTTGCGCGCGTCATCCTGCAGCTTGACCACGATCGGCACCTGGCGCGAGGCCAGGTTGAGCTTGGGCAGCGACACGTCGTAGTCGCCCACGGTCGCAATGCGCAGCGTTTCGGCAATGGCGCTGCTGGTCACCCCCAGGTCGGCGGCGCGCGCAAAGTCCGGGCGCACCGCGATCTCGGAGCGCACCAGGCTGGCGGTGGAAGAGATGCTGCCCAGGCCCGGGATGGTGCGCAGGTCCTTCTCGACCGCCAGCGCGGCCGAGGTCAGCGCCTGCGGGTCGTCGCCCGAGAGCACCAGCACGTACTTCTCGCCAGAGCCCCCCAGGCCCACCTTGCTGCGCACGCCCGGCAGCGTCTCCAGCGCTGCACGGATCTGGTTCTCGATGCCCTGCTTGCGCGGCCGGTCGCCGCGCTCGGCCAGCAAGATGGTGAGCGTGGCCTTGCGCGTTTCGGCATTGGCGCTGCCCATGAACGGATCGCCACCGGCCGAGCCCCCACCGATGGTGGTGTACACGCTTTGCACATGGTCCACCTTGGCGATGCGCTGGCGCGCATCCTCGGCCACGGCGCGGGTCTGGGCCAGCGTGGCGCCAGGTGGCAGCTCCAGGTAGACCTGGGTCTGCGAGTTGTCATCGGCCGGAATGAAGCCCGTGGGCAGCAGCGGGATCAGCGCCAGAGAACCGATGAAAAACGCTGCCGTGGCAATGAAGGTCATCCAGCGGTGTTTGATGCACCAAGCCGCCCAGCGCAGGTACACCGTCATCCAGCGCGGGTCCTTGTGCGTGTCCACGATGGGTTTGAGGATGTAGGCCGCCATCATGGGTGTCAGTACCCGCGCCACCACCAGGCTGGCAAAGACCGCCAGCGACGCCGTCCAGCCGAACTGCTTGAAGAACTTGCCCGCAATGCCGCTCATGAACGCGGTGGGCAAAAACACCGCAATCAGTGTGAACGTGGTGGCCACCACGGCCAGGCCAATTTCGTCGGCCGCCTCCATGGCCGCCTGGTAGGGCGTCTTGCCCATGCGCAGGTGGCGCACGATGTTCTCCACTTCCACGATGGCGTCATCCACCAAAATGCCCACCACCAGCGACAGCGCCAGCAGCGTGATCACGTTGATCGAGAAGCCCAGCCAGTGCATGCCGATGAACGCCGGGATCACCGACAGCGGCAGTGCCACAGCCGACACGAACGTGGCGCGCCAGTCGCGCAAAAAGAGCCACACCACCAGCACGGCCAGCAACGCGCCTTCGTACAGCAGGTGCATGGAGCCGTCGTACTCCTCCTGCACAGGCTGCACAAAGTTGAAAGCTTCGGTGATCTCCAGATCGGGGTGCTGAGCGCGAATTTCCTTGAGGGCCGCCTGCACCGCAGAGCCGACTTCCACCTCGCTCGCGCCCTTGCTGCGCGCAACCTCGAAGCCCACCACGGGCTTGCCGTTGAGCAGGGCCAGGGCGCGCGGCTCTGCAATCGTGTCTGTCACCGTGGCCACCTGATCGAGCCGCACATGGCGGCCGTCTGACAGTGCCAGCGTGAGCCCTGCGAGCTCCTGCGCCGACTGCACCGTGGCCAGGGTGCGTACAGGCTGTTCGCTGCCGCCCAGGTCGGTGCGGCCACCGGCACTTTCGGTCTGCACCAGCCGCAGCTGGCGCGAGACATCGGCCGCCGTGGCGTTCAACGCCTGCAGCTTGACCGGGTCCAGCAACACATGCACCTCACGCTGCACACCGCCCACGCGGTTGACCGCGCCCACACCCCGCACCGTGAGCAGCTTCTTGGCCACGGCATCGTCCACAAACCAGGACAGCGCCTCGTCGTCCATGCGGGTGGAGGCGATGGTGAACGCCAGCACCGGCTGCGCGGCCAGGTCCATCTTGGTCACGATGGGGTCGCGCACGTCGCCAGGCAGGTCACCGCGCACGCGGGCCACGGCAGAGCGCACGTCGTCGAGCGCTTCCTGCGTAGGCTTTTCCAGGCGGAACTCGGCCGTGATGGTGGCGCCGCCGTCCTGCACCTTGGTGTAGATGTGTTTCAGGTCTTGCAGCGTGGCGATGCTGTTTTCAATCTTGCGCGCCACATCGTTTTCGAGCTGCGCGGGCGAGGCGCCGGGCAGCGCCACGGTCACGGAGATCGTGGGCAGGTCAATGTCCGGAAAGTTCTGCACCTTCATGGCGTTGAACGACAGCAGGCCGCCGAAGGTCAGCAGCACAAACAGCATCAGCGCCGGTATGGGGTTCTTGATCGACCAGGTGGATACATTCATGCTGAATGCTCCTCAATTGATAGCTGCTTGCGCTTTATTGGTAAGCGCTAGAGCCATTTTTTGCTTGAAATCCGGAGCTTGCGAGGTGCTGCTGGCGGGCGGCGTGCTCACCACCCGCACCAGGTCACCGTCGTTCAGGAAGCCAGCGCCACGCACCGCTACCGAGGCATTCGCGTCCAGACCCGAGAGCACCTCGACCCGGTCTGCCACGCGGCGGCCCGTCTGCACTTTGCGCATTTGCACACGCTGCTCGGCACCCACCACAAACACGTACGAGAAGCCGTCGCGCACCACCAGCGCCTCTTGTGGCACGGTGAGTGCATCGCTGGCGCCCAGCGCGAACTCACCCCGCGCAAACATGCCCGCACGGAAGTCTGTGTTCAGGGGTAGATCAACGTACACCAGCGCATTACGCGTCTGCGGGTCCACCGTCGGCGCAATCATGCGCACCGTGCCTTCTGCCACCGCACCACTGGCCGCCGTCACGCTGACCTTGGCGCCCGGCGCAATCCGGCGCAGCTCGGTGGACGTGACTTCGGCGCGCCATTCGAGGCGCCCCTTGCGCACCATGCGGAACAGCTCGGTGCCCGCGCCCACCACCGCGCCCACGGTGGCCGTGCGGGCCGAGATCACGCCGCTGTCGGGCGCCACCACCTGGGTGTACTTCAGACGCAACTGCTGTGCGTTCAGCGTGGCCTTGGCCGCCTCCACGCGAGCCTGCGCGGTCTTCTCGGCCGTTGTGTACTGCTGGATCTGCTGCTGGCTCAAGGCGCCCGTGGCCTGCAGCGAGCGGGCCCGGTCGGCATTGGCAGCGGCTTCGGCCGCATTGGCCTGGGCTTCGAGCAGGCTGGCGCGGACCTGGGCCACATCGGCCTGTACGGTTTCGGCAGAGAAAGTTGCCAGCACCTGGCCGGCCTTGACCACGTCGCCCACATTCACACGCACGTCGGTCAGGCGCAGACCGTTGCTCTCGGCGCCAATGCTGGCCTCCTGCCAGGCGGCCACATTGCCGTTGGCCGCCAGGCGCAGGGGCACCGAGGTGCGCTGGGGTTGGGCCGTGCTCACGGTGAGCGCGGGGCGGGGCTGGCTGGCCTTGGGCTCATCGGCGGCGCGCGATGCGCTGGAGAACACCAGGGCGCCACCGGTGGCCAGTGCGCAGGCAGCGATAACGGCGAAGGCCGTGGGAGAAATCTTGAAACCTTGCGTTTGCATTGTGTGTATCCGTTCATCCAGTCGGTGTCAGGAGAAAGGGTGAGCGATCAGCCCACCCCCCGGTTTTTCATTCAGCGTGCGGCGGTAGCCGCAGCAGAAGGGGAGGCTGCCGTGGTGGTGGTCTGCCCGTCCCATCCACCGCCTGCGGCGCGGTACAGCGCAACCCAGGCGGCCTGGCGTTCATGCTGCAGCGCGATCAGCGCGTTCTCGGCCGCCAGGGATGTGCGCCGTGCGTCTTCCAGCTCCACCAGACTCGCCAGGCCGCCGCGCCAGCGCGCTTCGGTGGCATCGAAAGATGTGCGATAGCCCGCAGCCGCCGTTCGCGCGCTGGTGCTGCGCTCGGCCGTGCTCTGCAGCCGCACCAGCGCCTGTTCGACCTCGCTCACGGCCTGGCGCACCTTGGCGCGGTAGAGCGCGGCGGCTTCGTCATAGCGCGCCTGCGCCGCGTCCACCTGCGCGCCGCGCCGGCCACCATCGAACAGCGGCACGCTGAGCGCCAGCGGGCCGATGGTCCAGGTGTTCAGGTCGGTGGTCACGCCACCGCTGCGCACCCACGCCGTGCCCACCGAGCCGCTGAGAGACAGGCGCGGGTAACGCTGGGCCTGGGCGCTGCCCACTTCGGCACTGGCAGCGGCGACTTCGCGCTCGGCGTTGTACACATCAGGGCGCTGGGCCAGCACCTGGGCGGGTAGCGTGGCGACGGCGAACAGGGTGTCGGGGGCTGTGGCGGCAGGCGTGGACAGGCGCGAACGCAGCGCCGGCTCCTCCCACCCGGTCAGTGCCACCAGGGTCTTGACCTCCACGTCGCACTGCATGCGCTGCTGCGATGCACGCGCCTGCGCTTCGGCGGCGCTGGCACGGGCCAGGGCAGCCGTGGCGGGCGCCGTGAAGCCGGCGCGTTCGCTAAGACCTGACAGGCGCGAGGTTTCGCCACGCGACTGCGCATCGCGCTCGGCCACGCGCAGCTGCTCCAGGCAGGTGCGCAGGCTGCTCGTCTGCTGCGCCACCTCGGCGGCCACGCTCACGCGCGCCTCGTGCCACAGCGCCTGTGCGCCCGCCAGCCGCTCATCGGCAGCGGTCTTGGTAGCGCGGTTCGCACCAAAGAGGTCAATCTCCCAGCTCGCCTGCAGCCCGGCCTGCGCCGTGGTCGCGATGCCTGCAAGCTGTTCGTTGAAACCTCGGCTGGCGCTGGCCTGCGCATCGAGCGACGGCAGCAGCGCGGCGCGGCTGGCCACGTGCGTGGCCCGGGCCTGCGCAATGCGGGATTGGGCCTGCGCCACACCGGGGCTGACGGCCTGGGCCGCGTCGATCAACTCCACGAGCAGCGGGTCGCCCAGCTGCGTCCACCATCGGGTCAGATCCCCCAAAGAGCCCTGGTGCGGCAAGGGCGCCTGCCACGCCACAGGTGGAGTGGTGGGCACTTGGGCGGGAGGCGCTGTGATGGCACAGGCGCCCAGGGCCAGGGGCAGGCAGGTGGCCCAGAAGAATCGGGTCTTGCTCAAAGTCATGCGTTGGATTCCTTGTGCGAATTCCGTGAAGTACTGCGGCGCGCGGGCTGTTGTACGGCCTGCCGCCTGGCGATCTCGCCCTGCACCATGCTCAGGGCGTAACCGGTCAGCCGGTCCACCCATTCGTCCACAGCCCCAGACCCCGCCAGCTGCGGTGCAATAGCCTGCAGCGGGTCGCGCTGGGTCCACATCTGCATAACCAGCCCGGCCAGCGAGAAGGCGAGGCGGTGCATGTCGTCGTCCGCTGCGGCCACGCCCATGTGGCGGCACAGCACTTGGACTAGCGCCAGATGGGGTGCCCGGCACTCGCGCTCGATGAGCTCGGGCCACACATGGGTAGGGTCCAGCAGCTCGCGCACGTGCAAGCGCAGCGACTGGGTCACAAGGTCATCGTGCTTGAGCGGCTCCAGAAAGCCACCGAAGTAGGCGGCCAGCGCCTGCTGCAAGGTCAGCGCAGGGTCGGCAAACACCGGGATGAGGTCGCTGCCGCTGCCGAAGGGCTCGTAGAACGTGGCTGTGTAGAGGCGCGCCTTGTCGCCAAAATGGTAGGCGATCGCTGCCACGTTGGTGCCGGCGGCTTCGGCAATGGCACGCACCGAGGTCTGTGCAAAGCCCCGCTCGGAAAACAGCTGCAGCGCGGCGCGCAGCAGGCGCACGCGCGTGTCTTCTCCATCACTGCGGGCGGTGCGCTGGGCTGCGGGAATGAAATGGGCGCCGAAACTCATGGCACCGGATTACACACCAGAATTCAAACAACCGTTTGAATTAGCGATGCCACGCGGAAAATTCAGCCCGCAAAAATGCAACAAAACGTCACACCTTGGTGCGACTCAACCGAACACGGACCTCCACAGGGCCAGCACCGCATCGCGCTCGGCCTGCAGTGCGGGGGGGGCAACCTGGGTGGGCGCCTCGTCCAGGCGCGCCACGTGTTGCACGCGCCGCAGTTCGCGGTACGCATCCGCAGCCGCCACACCCACGCCAGGGGGCAACAGCCGCACCTGCTCGGCGCGCTGCAGCAGCGCGATGTTGCCCACATTGCCCACCAGCTCCGGGTGGTTTGCAGACTGCGAGAGCACCAGGTATTGAACGGCAAACTCCGCATCCACCATGCCGCCCGGACTGTGTTTCACATCGAACTGCCCGTCGCGCGTGGGGTGCGCTGCGCGCACACGCTCGCGCATGGCCACGATTTCCTCACGCAGGGCGGCAGGGTCGCGTTCGGAGGTGATAACGGCCTCCCGCACGGCATCGAAGCGCGCCTGCAAGGCCTCGCTGCCCATCACAAAACGCGCGCGTGTCATGGCCTGGTGCTCCCAGGTCCACGCGGTGTTGCTGCCCCGGCGCTGCTGGTAGTTGGCGTAGGCCTCGAAGCTCGTGACCAGCAGACCTGAGCTGCCATTGGGCCGCAACGCAGTGTCGATCTCGTACAGATCGCCTTCACCCGTCTTCACGGTGAGCCAGTTGATGAGCTTGCGCACAAAGGCCGCGTAGACCTCGGGGGCGCGTTCGTCGTCGTCATCGAACACAAAGACGATGTCCAGATCGCTGCCGTAGCCCAGTTCCTTGCCGCCCAGCTTGCCGTAGCCAATGATGGCGAACTGCGGGCTCTCGCGGTGGCGCGTCTTGAGCCGGCTCCAGCACCATTGGGCCGTGATGCGCAGCACGCTGTCAGCCAGGGCGGACAGGTCATCCGCCACCTGCTCGACGGTGATGCGCCGCTCCACGTCGCGCGCGAGGGTGCGGAAGGTTTCCGCGTGCTGGGCACGGCGCAGCAGGTTGAGCAAGGTTTCGTCATCGTCCTCGCCCGTGGACTGCAGCGACGCGAGCCGCACTGCCAGTTCGCGCTCGAAGTCGGCCACCACAAAACGTTCGGCGAGCAGCGAATCCCCCACCAGTTCATCGATGACGCCGGGGTGCTGCAGCAGGTAGCGGGCGGGCCATTTGGCCGCACCCAGCAGGTGCAGCAATTGCTCGTGCACGGACGGGCGCTCCAGCAGCAGCGCCAGATAGCTCTCGCGGCGCAGCAGCGGCTCCAGCCAGTTGGCAAGGCGCAGGGCGGCCTCCTCGGTGACGCGGCCTTCCTTGAGCCACTGTGCGGTGCGCTGCACCAGCCGGAACAGGCGGGCACGGGCTTCGTCGCGCAGCCCCGCCACGCGCGGGTGGTTGCGCCACTCGGCAACGCGCTCGCGAAATCCGGGCGGCAACTGCTCCAGCAGCGTGTCGAATTCGGGGGGGGCTGCTGCCGCAGCGCGGGGGCCGCCACAGCCTCCGCCATTGCACTGCTTCTTGCCCGCCCCGCCCAGCAGGGTGTCGAATTCCTGGGCCACCAGTTCACGGTGCGCGTCCAGCTCGTGCAGGAAGGCGCAGCAATCGGGATACCCCAGGGTGTGCGCGATCCACGCAAGATCGTCATCGCGCGTGGGCAGCACATGGGTCTGCTGGTCATCCAGGTACTGGATGCGGTGCTCCACACGGCGCAAGAAGACGTAGGCCCGCGCGAGCGCATCAGCCGTTTCCTGCGGCATCAGACCCGCCTGGGACAGGCGGGTGAGCGCATCAAGCGTGGGGCGGCGGCGCAACTCGGGGAACTGGCCGCCCCGCACCACCTGCAGCAGCTGAACCGTGAACTCGATCTCACGAATGCCGCCCCGCGAGAGCTTGACGTCGTTGGCGCGCTCCGGGTGGCCCGCGCTGCGCTTGGCGGCATGGTCCCGGATCTGGCGGTGCAGCACCCGCAGCGCATCGAACACGCTGTAGTCCAGGTAGCGGCGGAACACAAAGGGCAGCACCACACCGCGCAGCGCCTGAACCTCAGGGCTGGCAATGCAATCACGCGGTGCCACCACCCGGCTCTTGAGCCAGGCAAAACGCTCCCACTCGCGCCCATGCAGCTGCAGGTATTCCTCCAGCGCCGACAACGAGACCGAAGGCGGGCCGGAGTTGCCATTGGGGCGCAGCGCCAGGTCCACGCGGAACACAAATCCGTGTTCGGTGGTGTCGCCCACCAGGCTGTAGATGGCCTTGACCGCACGTGCAAAGTATTCGTGGTTCGAGATGCGCCCCCGGCCATCAGCCGTGCCCGCCGTTTCGCCATCGTGCTCGTACACGTAGATCAGGTCGATGTCGCTGGAGACGTTCAGTTCGCGGGCACCGAGCTTGCCCATGCCGATGATCCACAGCTGCACGGGCTGGCCGTCCGGCCCGCGCGGCGCGCCGTGGCGCTCGTCCAGCTCCTGGCGGGCATGCCGGCAGGCCCTGTCCAGCGCCAGTTCGGCCAGCTCGGTGACCGCGCTGGTAATGTCCGCCAGCGGAGCCTGCGCCTCGCAATCCATCTGGATCAGCCGCTCCATGACCAGCTGGCGCAGCACCCGGAGCGCGGTGCCCGTGTCACAACCGCGTGCGCGCAGCGCGTCGTAGGCCTGCTCCATGCTGGGCCACCGGGGAACACCGGGCGGCAGGAGCAGCAGGTCAGCCTCGTAGCGGCGATGCAGGCGCTGATAGAAACGCGAGTGCGCGGCCCCGTGAACAAAGGTCGCGGAGGGATTGCAGGGGGATTCAGGATACGGGATCGACATGGCAGCCGCAGCGCAACGCTGCGTACATAAGAACACTGGTTTGTAGTGAACCCGCGCTAAGCCTGCGGGTCATAATTCCTGCCACATTCAATCCCACCATGATCGATCCCACCACGCACCCCACCCGCCTGCTGAAAATTGTGGCAGGTCTCGCGCGGTGGTCGCTGGGCTTGCTGCTGGCCTTCTGGCTGCTGCTGACCATCGCGTGGGGGGCCCTTCATGGCTGGATTGTGCCGCGAATCGGTGATTTCCGCCCACAGCTGGAGGCGCATGCCGCACGGGCGCTGGGGGTTCCTGTCCAGATCGGTGCCATCGCGGCGCACACCGAAGGCCTGATCCCTTCCATTGAACTCTCGGATGTCACCCTGCTGGACGCTGCCCGCCGCTCTGCCCTGCGCCTTCCACGGGTGGTGGTGGCGCTGTCGCCGCGCTCCCTGCTCAAGGGCGGATTCGAGCAGCTGTACATCGAAGAGCCCGAGCTGGATGTGCGCCGCACTGCGGACGGCCGCATCCAGGTGGCGGGTCTGGATTTCTCCCAGCAGCAGGGCGAGGACAACGCCGCCGCCGATTGGCTGTTTTCACAGGGCGAGGTGTTCATCCGGGGTGGCACGGTGCGCTGGACGGATGAGCAGCGCGGCGCCCCGGAGCTTGCGCTGGAGAAGGTGGACCTGCTCTTGCGCAACGGCAACTGGCACCATCACATGCGGCTGGATGCCACGCCGCCCGAAGCCTGGGGAGACCGCTTCACGGTGACGGGGCTGTTCCGCGCCCCCTTGCTGCGCGCGCGCGACGGCAACTGGAAACACTGGAATGGGCAGGTCTTCGCCGACTTTTCCCGGGTGGACGTCTCGCGGCTGCGCCACCATGCCGATGTGGGCGTGGATATCGCACAGGGCCGGGGCGCGCTGCGAGCCTGGGCCGATGTGCAGCGCGGGCAGATTGTGGGCGGCACAGCCGACCTGGCGCTGGCCGATGTCAATGCCACACTGGGTGCAGGCTTACAGGCGCTGGTGCTGCCGTCCATTCAGGGGCGGCTGGGTGGACGCCGACTGAACGGGGGGTTCGAATTCTCGACCCAGGCGCTGCAATTCAAGACGGACGATGGTCTCACCTGGCCCGGAGGCAACGTCCGGCTTGTGCACACGGCAGCGGCCGGCAAGGCTCCCGCGCAAGGCGAGTTCCGCGCCGACCGCCTGGACCTGGCTGCCCTGGCGCAGGTCGCCAGCCGCCTGCCCCTGGGCGCCACGGCACATGAGGCCGTGCGCACCTATTCACCCCACGGGCTCGTGGACGAGATCCAGGCCACCTGGAAAGGCCCTCTCGAAAACCTGCAGCAGTATCAAGTACGCGGGCGCATTCGCGGATTGGCGCTGGCAGGCGACGCTCCCGCCAGCGCGTCCACCCAACTGGGCCTGCGGGGTGCCACGGTAGACATCGACATGACCCAGGCGGGCGGCAAGGCGGCGCTGACCATTGCCTCCGGCGCGCTGGTGCTGCCCGGCGTGTTCGAAGACCCGGTGCTGCCGCTGGACCGGCTCAGCGCCGATGTGCGCTGGCAACTCGATGGCGACCGCATCGCCGTGCAGGCCACCGACGTGCAGTTTGCCAATGCCGACGCCCAGGGCGAGGCCCGGGCCACCTGGCATACCAGCGATGCGGGCAAGGTGGCACACCGCTCTCGCTTTCCGGGGGTGCTGGACCTCACAGGCACCCTGAACCGGGCGGACGGGACCCGTGTGCACCGCTACCTGCCGCTGTCCATCCCCCAGGAGTCGCGCCACTATGTGCGCGACGCCGTGGTGGCGGGCAGCGCGAGCAACGTGCAGTTCCGCGTCAAAGGGGATCTGCACCACCTGCCTTTCGACGACCCCAAACAAGGCGAATTTCGCATCGCAGCCCGCGTGAAGGATGTCACCTACGCCTACGTCCCTACGCAGCTGCAACCGGCCAATACGTTGCCGTGGCCTGCATTGACGGAGCTCGCGGGGGAGCTGATCTTTGAACGCTCCTCCATGCAGGTGCGCGGCGCCAGTGGCAGTTTTGCGGGACGCCTGGGCCTGCGCCTGTCGAAGGTGGACGCCAAGATTCCAGACCTCTCCCATACCGTGGTGGGTGTCAGTGCCGATGCCCGGGGGCCGCTGACCGAGCTGCTCACGCTCATGAACACGTCGCCTTTGGGCCGGATGACCGGCAATGCACTGGAGCAGGCCAGCGGCACCGGCAACGCAGATTTCAAGTTGCGCCTGACCTTGCCGATCAGCGACATCGAAAAATCCAAGGTCCAGGGCAGCGTCACGCTGGCGGGCAACGAACTGCGCATTACCCCCGACACCCCGACGCTGAGCCGGGTGCGGGGCGTGGTACAGTTCACCGAAGGCGGTTTTTCGCTCAATACCGTGCAGGCCCAGGCACTGGGCGGCGCTGTCCGGCTGGAGGGCGGCATGCGCGCTCTGCCCTCCAATGCCCCGGCCACCGAATCGGCCGTGCAGCTTCGCGCACAGGGCACCGCCACGGCCGAAGGGCTGCAGCAGGCATCACAACTGGGCATGCTCTCGCAGCTGGCGCGCCGCGCCACGGGCAGCACCGCGTATTCCATGGCGCTTGCGTTTCGCCGTGGCGTGCCGGAGGTGCAGGTGACCACCAGCCTACAGGGGCTGGCGCTGGCGCTGCCCGCCCCGCTGGGCAAGACGGCCGAAGGCAGCCTGCCAATGCGGTTTGAAACCCAGGTGGCCCGCGAATCGCTGGTGGGCCTTACGCAGGCTGGAAATGGCTCCGAAGCCCCGCCTTTGCGCGATCAGATCACGCTGGACCTGGGCGCACTGGGCTCGGCCACTTACATTCGGGATCTGGGCGGGCCCCAGGCCCGGGTGCTGCGCGGTGCCATCGGCATCGGCCTGTCGGGCGGGGAATCCGCCCCGGTGCCCGCGCAGGGTGTGGCGGCCAACATCAGCCAGGGCAAGCTCGATGTGGATGCCTGGGAAGACGTGCTGACCCAGGCAACCGGCAGCGAACCCGCTGCACGCCCCGCGACCGCACCCGGATCGCCAGGCTCAACGGGAACGCCCAGCACGGCGCAGGACTACCTGCCCACCACACTGGCCTTGCGCGCCCGCGAACTCACGTTGCAGGGTCGCACCCTGCACAACATCGTGGCCGGCGCGCTGCGGGACGGCACCACCTGGCGTGCCAACCTCGACGCCACAGAACTCAACGGCTATCTGGAATACCGCCAGCCAGGCGGCGCCGAACACCCCAACGGGCGCCTGTTTGCGCGGCTCTCGCGCGTGAACATGCCCCAGAGCGACGTCACCCAGGTCGAGGCCCTGCTGGACGAGCAGCCCGGCGCCCTGCCCGCGCTGGACATCGTGGTGGATGACTTTGAACTGCGCGGCAAACGCCTCGGGCGTGTGGAGATAGAAGCGCAGAACCGGGGCGGAGATGGCACGCAGCGCGAATGGCGCCTCTCCAAATTCAATATCCTGGCGCCCGAGGCGAACTTCACTGCCAACGGCAACTGGGCGGTGCTGAACACTGCAGGGGTGGGGCCTCGCACACCGGAGCGGCGCACGGTGCTCAACTTCAAGCTGGACATCCGCGACTCGGGCGACCTGCTGGGCCGCATGGGCATGGCCAATGTGGTCCGGCGTGGCAAGGGCCGCATGGAAGGGCAGGTGGCCTGGATCGGCGCGCCGTTCAGCCCTGACTACCGCAGCATGACCGGGCAGATCAACCTGAACGTGGAGTCCGGCCAGTTCCTCAAGGCCGACCCGGGCCTGGCCAAGCTGCTGGGCGTGCTGAGCCTGCAATCGCTGCCACGCCGCCTGACGCTCGACTTCCGCGACGTGTTCAGCGAGGGTTTTGCGTTCGACTTTGTCCGGGGCGATGTGCGCATCGAGCAGGGCGTGGCCACCACGAACAATCTGCAGATGAAGGGCGTCAACGCCGCCGTGCTGATGGAGGGCAGCGCCAACATCGACCAGGAAACCCAGGACCTGCGCGTGGTGGTGGTGCCCGAGATCAACGCCATGACCGCGTCCCTGGTGGCCACAGCCATCAACCCGGTCATTGGGCTGGGCAGCTTCCTGGCCCAGGTATTTCTGCGCGGCCCGCTGATCGAGGCGGCCACGCAGGAGTTCCGCATCGATGGCACCTGGACGGACCCCCGCGTGGTGCGCGTGGCCCGCCGCAACCGCGAGGCAGGCCCTGCAACCGGCACGCCCACACGCCCCAGCGCACCCCGCACCGGAGAACCGTCATGATGAAAGTTGCTGCGATCCAGATGGTGTCCTGCACCCGGCTCGACGACAATCTGCGCGCTGCACGCGCCCTGCTGGAGCAGGCCGCCAGCGCAGGTGCCGAGCTGGCCGTGCTGCCCGAATACTTCTGCGTGATGGGCCACAAGGACACCGACAAGATCGCCCTGCGCGAAGCACCGGGCGAGGGCCGTATCCAGCACTTTCTGGCCAGCGCGGCACGCGAGCTGCAGATGTGGATTGTGGGGGGCACCTTGCCGCTGGTGGCCAACACACCCGACCGGGTGCGCAACACCACCCTGGTGTTCAACCCCGCTGGCGACTGCGTGGCACGCTACGACAAGATTCACCTTTTCTACTTTGACAACGGGCGCGAGCAGTTCCACGAAGGCCGGGTCATCGAAGCGGGCAACACCCCCGTGCAGTTCGAGCTGCCATCGCGCGACGGCCACTGCTGGCGCGTGGGCCTCTCGGTGTGCTATGACCTGCGCTTTCCCGAGCTGTACCGCGCCCACGCCAGCGCAGGCGCAGACCTGCTGCTCGTGCCCAGCGCGTTCACCCACACCACCGGCCAGGCGCACTGGGAGCTGCTGCTGCGCGCCCGCGCCGTAGAAAACCTGGCGTATGTGCTGGCGCCCGCACAGGGCGGTGTGCACGAAAACGGGCGGCACACCTGGGGCCACAGCATGCTGGTGGACCCCTGGGGCACCGTGCTCGCCCAGCAGGACCAGCTCGCGGGCGTGGTGTCGGGTGTGGTGGACCCGCAGCGCCTGCGCGACGTTCGCCTGCAGTTGCCCGCCTTGTCGCACCGCGTCCTGTGAAGATCCCGCAGCAGCGCACACTCTTCAGACGCTGGCGCGGCGCATGGCGGCGCTGGTCGCTGTGGACCCTGCTGGTAGCCCTGGTGATCTCCATGCTCGCCACCATGGTGTGGCTTGCGGGGCGCTACGAGGCCAGTCAGGTGCAGTCGCGCCTGGAGCGTGACACGGCCGACGCGGTGTCCGACATCCGCGTGGCGCTTACGCGCAACCTGCAAAGCCTGCAGGCCCTGCACGCGGGCGACCCGGGCCAGCTGGCCTGGGAGGTCGATGCAGCCGAGCTGCTGCGCAACCGGCGGGAGCTCGTGCGCATCGAGTGGCGCGATGCCGACCTACGGGTACGCACCCATGCCCAGTCGCCCTACCGACCCGTGGCCTGGGACGCACGGCTGCGCGAGGGTAACCAGTCCGACGCCGCCATTGCCTGCGCCAACGCACGCCGCCTGAGCAGCCCAGCCTATTCAAGCAGCTACTTTCAGCCCCACGGCGACGGGCTGGGCTCGGAGATGATGGAGCTGTGCCTGCCGCTCACCTCGGGCGGGCGCAGCACGGGTTTCCTGGTGGTCACGTATTCGCTGCAGGACGTGCTGATCAACCTGGTGGCGCACAACCTCACCCGCAGCCAGGAGGCCTCGTTCACCGAGGCCGACGGCACCCGGCTGGCCGTGCTGGGCGCCGCGCGCCGCGGCTCGCGCATGTTCACGGCCACGCACCTGCTCGATCTACCTGGCAGCACCCTGGTGCTGCGCATGGACACCTGGCACAGCGCGCCCAGCCTGTTCCCCAACGTGCTGACCGCGCTGGTCACCGCCATGTCGATTGCGCTGGTCACCGTGATGGTGGTGCTGGTGCGCGACAACCGCAGGCGCCTGCGCGCCGAGCGCGACCTGGCCGACGCGCTGGCGTTTCGCAAGGCCATGGAGGACTCGCTGGTCACAGGCCTGCGCGCCCGCGATCTGGAAGGCCGCATCACCTATGTCAACCCGGCCTTCTGCGCCATGGTGGGGTTCAGCGCGCCGGAGCTGCTGGGCCAAAGCGTGACCGCGCCCTACTGGCCCCCCGAGCGGGTGGAGGAGTATCGCCAGCGCCAGGCCATCCGCTTTGCGGGCACCATGCCGCCGCGCGAGGGTTTCGAGTCCGAATTCATGCGCAAGGACGGCACCCGCTTCCCTGTGCTGATCATCGAGGCCCCGCTCATCAACGCCCAGGGCCTGCACACGGGCTGGATGAGCGCGTTCCTCGACATCAGCGAGCAGCGGCGGGTGGAAGAGCTGTCGCGGGCGTCACAAGAGCGGCTGCAGGCCACCGCCCGCCTGGCCACCGTCGGCGAAATGGCCTCGCTGCTGAGCCACGAACTCAATCAGCCCCTGGCCGCCATTTCCAGCTATGCCACCGGCTCCATCAACCTGCTGGAGGCGCCCACACCGGCAGAGCAGGGCGCAGGCGCCGCTGCCCATGCCGAGCAGCTGCAGGATGTGCGCATGGCCATGCAACATATTGCGCGGCAAGCCGAACGCGCAGGCAAAGTGATCAAGAGCGTCCACGACTTTGTGCGCCGCCGCGACCAGGCGCGCGAAGCGGTGTACGCGCAGCAGTTGCTCGATGCCATCCTGCCGCTGGTGAGCCTGCAGGCACGCAAGCTGGGGGTGCGCGTGAACACCTCGCTGGAGCCCCACCTGCCCCCCGTGTTGTGCGACCGCACCATGGTCGAGCAGGTGCTGCTCAACCTGGCGCGCAATGCCATGCAGGCCATGGACGACCCCGCCCTACCCACGCGCATTCTGGACATTCGGGTGCGGCGTGCGGCGTCGAACCAGCACAGCGGCTGGATCGAGTTTGCGGTGACCGACCTGGGATCGGGCATTCCCCAGGACGTAGCCGAAAGGCTTTTCACCCCGTTTTTCACCACCCGCCCCGAGGGCATGGGTCTGGGGCTGAGCATGTGCCGCACGGTGATCGAGCAGCATGGCGGTTTTCTCGGATTTGCGCCCCATGAACCGCGTGGTACGGTGTTTACCTTCACGTTGCCAGCGGCAACCCCCTGAGCGACTGCGTCACTTCCCCCTTCTCTCGCGCTGCGCGCGGGAAGGGGGTCGCCACCAGCGCGGCGGGGCGGCCCTTGCGCGGCGGCTTCGCCCCGGCCGCGCCAGTTGCCGCGACTGCGCGTAACCGACAATCCACCAGATAACCGAGTTGAACCATGGAGCCCACCACCAACGCCACCGTGTACATCGTGGACGACGACGCCAGCGTGCGCGAAGCGCTGGCGTGGCTGTTGCGTTCGCGCAGGCTATTCAGCGAGTCCTTTGAGAGTGCCGAGGCCTTTGACGCCATGCTCTCAAGCCGGCCCGCGCAGCGCCAGCCCTGCTGCCTGCTGCTGGACGTGCGCATGCCCGGCATGAGCGGCCTGGCGCTGTTCGACCTGCTGGCGGTGCGCGGTGACCTGGCCACCATGCCGGTGATCTTCCTGACCGGCCACGCGGACGTGCCCACTGCCGTGGACACCGTCAAGCGGGGCGCGTTTGATTTCTGCGAAAAGCCGTTTTCCGACAACGCGCTGGTAGACCGTGTGGAGCAGGCGCTGGCCAAGTCGGCCGAGCGCCTGGCGCAACTGCGTGAGCGCAGCGACCTTCGGGTGCGCCTGCGCGATCTGACGGACCGCGAGCGCGATGTGATGGACCTCGTGGTGGCGGGCCTGCCCAACAAGCTGATTGCTGACCAGCTCGATATCAGCGTGCGCACGGTGGAGGTGCACCGCTCACGCGTGTTCGACAAGATGCAGGTCAAGTCGGCCGTGGAGTTGGCCAACCTGCTGCGCACAGAGAAGTAGGGCTCTGCGCGCCCTCCCCACGCCCTCTCGGGCGTGGTTGCTTACCCGCGTGGGCGCTCGCCCACAAAGATCTCCACGCGCCGATTGCGCGCCCGGCCGTCGGCCGACTCGTTCGTGGCGATGGGATACCGCTCCCCCATTCCATCGATGGCGATGCGGCGCCCATCCACGCCCCGCCCCGTGAGATAGCTGCGCGTGCTGGCAGCGCGGTCCATCGAGAGCGGGTTGTTGATGGCGTCGCTGCCCGTGTTGTCGGTGTGGCCGACGATGCGGACATCGGTGTTGGGGTTGTTGCGCAGCCCGGCAGCGAACTGGTCGAGCACGGGCGCGAAATTGGGCTGGATGTCCGAACGGCCCACGGCAAACGAAATGTCGCTGGGGATGTTGAGCATGAGCTGGTTGTCGGCTGTCTGCGTCACGCCGATGCCGGTGCCTCGCGTGGCCTGCTCCATCTCGCGCTTCTGGCGCTCCATGTTCTGCGACCAGATGTAGGTGCCCAGGGCCCCCACACCGGCACCTACCACTGCCCCGGTGCCAGCGCTGCCGCCGGTGGCCGAGCCGATGACGGCGCCTGCCAGCGCGCCCACGCCGGCTCCGGTGGCGGTACGGCGCTGGGTGTCGTCCATGCTGGCACAGCCAGTGGCCAGAACGATGACGGCGGTGGCGCCGAGAAGAATGTGTTTGCGCATGGTGGTGCTCCTTGAAAGATTCAACGGAGCTGGGCGCTTCGGGACTTCCGATCGCGTGCCGCATGGCCTGTGGTGGGCCTAGGCATCGGGTGCGCCCAGCTCATCGCCATCGTGGCTGCAGCCGGGCCGGGGCACCATCGGCACAGCGGCACCCTGGCTGTAGGACGAAGCCGCCTGGGCCCGCTGCCCGCACGCGAGCAAGGTCATTGCGCCGGAGGTGGTGGGGGAGCAGCCTCGGGGGATGCCGCTGGCGGTGGAGGCAAAGGCTCCTGCGGCGGCGGCTGCAGCTCGCCACCCTTGCGGCCCGAGAACATCGTCCACCAGACGATGGCCACCAGCAACACCAGCGCCAGCAGCGCTTCAAGCAAAATCAGCCCCATGAAATTGACACTCCTGCGCGTTGCTTTGACGGCGCTGATTGTAGGAACGCTGGCCGCCTGCTCCACGCCCCCTGCCCCAAGCCCCTCCCGCCCCGGGGCCATCCCCGCGCCACCACCGCCCAGCACCGTGGTGCTGCCCGGCGACACCGGCCCGCTGCCGCCACCGATGTCTCAGCCCAAAAGCCGCTGGATTCCCGTGCGCTGGGCCGAGCTGCCGGGCTTTGCCGACGATGCGTTGCACGAGGCCTGGAACGCCTGGATCAAGAGCTGCGAACGCCCCCAGCCCCCCTTCACCGCGCTGTGCAGCGAAGTGCGCCAGCTCAGCATTGCCACCGCCGACGAGCAACGCGCGTGGCTCATCGCCCGCCTGCAGCCCTACCGCGTTGAAGCAACCGACGGCAACCCCGAAGGCCTGCTCACCGCGTACTACGAGCCGATGATGGAGGCCACCCGCCAGCCAGGCAATGGGTTTACCGTGCCCATCTACCGCGTACCAACCAGCCTTGGGGCCCGCAAGCCCTGGTACACGCGCCAGCAGATCGAGACCCTGCCGGAAGCGCAGGCCGCGCTCGCGGGCCGCGCCATCGCCTGGCTGCGCGACCCGGTGGAATCGATGGTGCTGCACATCCAGGGCTCGGGCCGCCTGCGCATCGCCGAGGCAGACGGCGCGGTGTCGCTGGTGCGCGTGGCTTACGCGGGCACCAACGACCAGCCCTACCAGAGCATCGGCCGCTGGCTGCTGGACCAGGGCTACACCCGCGACGCCACCTGGCCCGGCATCCGGGCCTGGCTGGCCGCCAACCCCCAGCGCACCAACGAGCTGATGTGGACCAACCCGCGCTATGTGTTCTTTCGCGAGGAGCCTCTGAACCCGCTGGACGCAGGCTTCGGCCCGCGCGGCGCCCAGGGTGTACCGCTCACCCCCGGCCGCTCCATCGCCGTGGACCGCCAGAGCATCCCGTACGGCACACCCGTCTGGCTGGCCTCCAGCGGCCCGCAGGTGCAGCTCAATCGCATGGTGCTGGCGCAGGACACGGGCAGCGCCATCCTGGGGGCGGTGCGTGCAGACTTCTTCACTGGCTGGGGCGCGGAAGCGGGCGACATCGCCGGGCGCCTGAAGCAGAACCTGCGTCTGTGGGCGTTGTGGCCCCGATGATTGCTGGATGATTTTGACCGCCAGCGCCTATTCAGCAAGCGCCAATAGCTATTAGATTAATAGCAAACTCTCAACCCCTCTGCGAACCTACGCCCAGTGGTTGGCCGCCGGGTTCACGGGCACGGCGCCCTTGCCGCTTCGGTTTCCACCCGCTGGGCCGCAGCCGCCGCCGCGAACGCCATGGCTGGGGGCACGGTCACAGTACGCAGTTGATCGCCCGTGATGTGGTACTCGTACTCGCGCGTCGAGCCCACCATCTCCGTCCTGAAAGTGCTGCCCGCCATGGTGGCCGCATACACCTGGGGGCGGACGACCTGGTAACGGTACGTGGTAGTGGCCGTCCCGCTGGCGGTCTTGCAGGTCGATTCGAACTGATCTTCCTTGAACTGCAGGGTGCAGCGGCCGGAAGTGTCTTCGGCCTTTTCGCCATCGGGGGTAGTCAGCACGATTTTGGCGGCGCGCCAGCAGCCGAGCAGGGCTGGGTCGGAGGCGGCGTGGACGCAGGGGACGATACACAGGAAAGAAAGCAGCAGGCGGGAGCGCGCGAGGAGATTCATAGGTTCATCTCACCCCATACAGAACGAGAACCAAGACCGACGCTGCGGCAAATGCGGCCCACGAGATCACGGTATATCTCGCGCCGACCTGGCCGTGCTTGGCCAACGACCAGATCTTCGTGATGTCATACGGGATACCGCGCGCGGCGCAATAGATAGCGGGGGCAAGAACCCCGTTCCCCAGCACGATCAAATACGCGAGTGGAAGCAGCGGATGCAGTTGGTAGAGCATCTGAAAAATAAAGGTCATGGGCCGGGATTTTCAATCCGAGTCGCACAGGCCGGGAGCGTTCAGCCCGAGGGGCCGGGTGAGGCAAGCCACAATGCTGCAAAATTTATAGCTTATAGCGCTTACCCCACAAGCGCTAGCGACCAAAAACATCTCAAATCGCACAAAACCCAGCCCACGGCCGCCAACGCCCACCTTGTCCCCCTCGGCGGCGCATCCCCCATAAAGCCCCAGCGTGTGGCCCCGCTGCGCCACGTCATACAGCCATCACCCGATAAAGCACAGCAGGTGTTCCGTCCGGGCTTCCTCGCGGATGCGTTCCAAAAACCGAACGGACTGGCTGATGCCATGCAGCAATGGCCAGCCCCACATGCCCCGGAGCAGGATGGTGAAACCGATGGAGTTTTTGTGACGCGTTGTAAGAGGCACTCGAGAAACGAAGCCACTAAGCCACCCGCATCGCCCCACGTGCAGACGTTGCAAGACCACCTGTAAACAGCCATTCCTGCGGGCAGGGTGCATTTACAGAAGACTACAAAGTCAACGGCACCAATACCAGATTGGCCCTTGAGAATCTGCGCTCGTCTTCGGCAGGTAGTGGCTCACTGGGCGACCAAGGGCCTATCGCCGCCGTAACACTTCGCCGGCCAAGAACCGCGCGAAGCACACGGATGGCACAAAGCCGCCGCTTTTGACAGCGGAGTGCAGGGGCGCCGAACCTGCCAGGCCTGCGTCGGCGTGGGCTTCCTTGCGGTGCCATGGTGGCGTCATGGCGATGGCAGTTGTTCTGTTCCAGCGCCGAAGACAGGGAGGAGGTCTGTGCCCCAGCACAGATCGTGTTTGTTATTAACAATGAGAGGATCGCAGCATGCGACACGGTATTTTGAAGAGCGTTTTGGGGATGAGCTTGGGTTTGGTGATGGCTGCTGGTGCGCATGCTGAACTGCTCAATATCAGCACGAACGCAGTGCAATCGCAGAACACGCCGACAGCAGCGTGCACGATTGTGGGCGTAGGTGGGAAGACGTTGCCGGACGGCAGCAAAGTGTTCGTCGTCCTGGCAGAAGGCAAGGCTGTCGACTCCAACCCCACGCTGGTGATCCGATTCAGCGACAACTCCACCGGAAGCAACGACGACTGGAATTCCACATCTATCGACGCTAGCGGTAAACCCGTCCGGATAAATACTGCAGGATGGCTGGGCCGCAATCCAGGGCGCGAAAGTGATGCTGGCACAGTGATCTTGGCGATGCCAGGCGATTGGTTTTGTGTGACTTCGCGTGAAGTTTCCGGCGGCGATGCGCTGCGCCCGGTCTCCGTCTCCGTGACCGACGTCACGGCAAAGGCGACGAGCGCGAAGTCTGCTACCGTGGGTGCAGATACGGGCTTGCGTTCCGATATCTGGGCCGGTTCGCCCGACTGATCCAACAGCCGCTCATTGGCTTCGGGGCGTTGCACGCTCCTATTGAAAGGGAACACCATCGTGTGTTCCCTTTTTTTCGGGCTACCGCATTGTCTGCACCAGCGGCATGCGCGGGTGATTTATAGCTACCCGGGGAGGCCCCTCATTGCTCCACCGCCCAGCGCGTCACCCGGGGCGGCGCATCGCCCACATGAAACGCCAGCTTGCGGTCCCGCAGCGCCACATCCGAGGCGGTCACGCGGTCAAAGCGGCGCAGGTGCTCCGTCCAAGACTCGTCCTCGATGCGCTCCACATACCGCGCGGGCTGGCTGATGTCGTGCAGCAGCTGCCAGCCCAGGGCGCCCTGGCGCAGACGGCTCCTGCGGCTTTCCTGCATCACGGCGCGAAATTCAGCGGCGCGGGCGGGGTCGATGAAGTATTCGATGGTGACCACCAGGTGCCCTGATCCCGGCGGTGTGTCGGCCACGGGCGCCTTGAAGGCGCGCGAGGGGCTCAGGTCTTCCTCCATGCTGCGGTCGGCCACCAGGCGCTGCACCAGCAGCATGGCCACCACGCCGGTGGCGGCGGCAATGCCCAGGCTCACATGCACATCGGTGAGCGTGGCCACCTGGCCCCACACGGCGGCGCCCAGCGCGGTGGAGCCCATGATGGCCATCTGGTAGATGGACATGCCACGCGCGCGCACCCAGTTGGGCAGCGCGAGCTGGGCAGACACCGACAGCGAGTTGGCCGTGGTGATCCACGCCATGCCAGCCACGAACATCGCGGGCACGGCCACGTACACATTGGGCGCCACGGCCATCACGCCCGTGGCGGCGGCCTGCAGCGCCGTGCCGCGTATCACCAGCACATCGCGCGCCATGGCCTGGCGCAGGCGCGGCAAGAACATGGCCGCCATGATGGCGCCCGCGCCCATGCTGGCCAGCAGCAGCGTGAAGGTGCCCGCGCCGCCGCCTTCGAGCCCCTTGGCCAGCAGCGGCAGCAGGGCCAGCAGCGCGGTGGCGTGCAGAAAGAAGATGGAGATGCGCCACAGCACGGCCCGCATGCGCGGCGACTGGCGCACGAACTGCAGGCCCACGCGCATGGCGCTGGTCAGACGCTCGCGGCCCAGCGGGCTGGGTGTGTGCACCCGCTTCCAGCGCATGATGACCAGGCCCGAGAGGATGGACAGCACAGCGTTGAGCACAAACACCCAGGCGCTGCCCGCGCTGGCGATGATGGCGCCCGCCAGCAGCGGGCCGATGATGCGCGAGGCGTTCATGGCAACGCCGTTGAGCGCCAGTGCGGCGGGCAGCTGCGGGCGGCTGACCAGCTCCGGCACGATGGCCGCAAACACCGGCCAGCGCATGGCCAGGCCGATGCCGTTGGCAAAGGTGAGCGCCAGCAGCAGCGGCGCCGTCATGCCTCCGGCCAGGATGGCCACACACAGCACCAGCGCCACGGCCGCGACCCAAAACTGCGTGGCGATGAAGTAACGGCGCCGGTCCAGGATGTCGGCCAGCGCACCGCTGGGCAGGCCCAGCAGGAACACGGGCAGCGTGGAAGCGGTCTGCACCAGCGCCACCAGCACGGGCGAGGTGGTGAGCGTGGTCATGAGCCAGGCGGCCGCCACGTCGTTCATCCACATGCAGGTGTTGGCCGCCACCCAGGTGAGCCAGAGCATGCGGAACACAGGCACCGACAAGGGCGCAAACGGTGAGAGCGAAGCCGCCTGGTTCAGCGCCGCGCTGTCCCCAAACTGGGCGGCGACGGACTCTTCGGTGCCATGCGCCAGATCCGCACGCGCGGCACGGTCTGCAGCCGCATCGCTCTGCGGCGGGGCGCCCGGGCTCAGGTCCGGGGCATCAGGGGAGGGCGGGGGCGCAACGCTGCGCGTGCTTTCGTGGGACGGCAATGGCGGCATGTCTGCGCATTGTGCGACGGTTGGCGCGGCTGTGGTGGTTCCGCGCTAAATAGCCGACTGCAGGCATGTCCCGCGCGTCTCGTCACGCCGCATCGGTCGGCGCAGCAGGGGCCTGGTGGCCCGCCTGTTTGGTTTGCCGCAGCAGCAGCCAGGCCATGAGCCCGAGTGCCGCCACGCCCGCCAGCAGCACGCCCCACAACACGGCGCTGCGCGTGGAGATGCCGCCGCTGGCCGCCGCAGCGGGCACCTGCGCGCCGTCTGCGGGCTGGCCGCCGGTGATGTCAGCCCGTGCCACATCGGCCAGCGCCACGGGCAGTTGGTTCTCCTGCGCGGGCTGGTAGCCCGGCACCAGGCTGGCCAGGGGCAGGAAGGCGCTGGCCGCAGCCGTGGCCCCGGGCAGCCCTGCCGCCAGCGTGAAGGGCCCCTGTCCGCTGGCCAGGAACACCAGCTGCGCGGGCTCGAACTGCAGCGCCAAAGCGGGCGCGGCAGCAAAACCGGGGGTCTTGGGGTCGGCTTCGATCTTGATCTCGCGCACTGAGATGCCGCCCAGCTCCACGGGCCCGCTGGCCTGTTCCTTGCCGCCGGTTGCCATCTTGTAGACCACGGCACTGGCCAGTGGCGACCAGGGCTGCTCGCGGTGGTTGCGGCCCAGCACGCGCACCGGAATCAGCACATTGCTGCCGGGCGGCGTGATGGCGAGCGCGGCGACCGGTGTGGCAAACGGCAGCGCAAACACCAGCTCGCGCGGGTTGGCCAGGGCGGGCGTGGCCATGCTGGCGCTGACGCGCTCGCGCGGGCCCGTGCTGCGCGAGGTGGCCAGCGTGGCGCCGCGCAGGGTCACGGCGGCGTCGCCCCAGGTCACGCGCAGGTAGTGGCCCTTCAGGTCGGCGCGCTGCAGGTCGATCTGCTCGTTGCCCAGGCGGCCTGGTGCCGTGGGCGCCGCTGCCGCGTCGGCACGGTAGAGCACGGTCTCGGCCAGTGGCTGCCAATGTTTGAGGTCCTTGCTGGCCTGCACCCGGAACGTCACGGGTTGGCCCGCAGGCAGATCCACGTCCAGAGCCATGCGGGCCACGGGCAGCTGCACATTGCGCGCGTCGAGCAGCGCGCCGCGCACGGCCTGCGGGGTGGCAGGGCCTGCCGTGGTGGTCGTGGCGGCCGTGTCGATCTGCACCACACGCTGGCCCTGGCGCTCCTCGATGCGCAGCGACAGCCCCTCCAGCCCGGCCGTGCCCGTGCTGGCGGCGCCCAGGATGGGATACGCGGGCAAGGTCACCAATTCCTCGGGCGCGCTGGCCGCCGCCACACCGGCCAGGGCCATCGGCACGGGCTGGCCCGCGCCGTTGAAGAGGCGCACATCGGCATAGCCCGGGCTTTGCAGGCGCACCAGCACCTCGGCGGGCAGCACCACGCGCTGCAGCGGCGCATCGGCCGCGAGCGTGACAGGAACGCGGATGGCGTAGGCCGCAGGGCTGTTGGCATCGGCCGCCGCCTGGGCCACGCCGGCGCACAGGGACAAGGCGGCTGCGGCCAGCACCAGGGGCAGGTTCAGGGCGACAGGCTTCTTCATGGCAGTGTTTCTGGTTGCGATGGCGGTGGCGCAGCAGGCTCCGCAGGGGCCGCAGCCTTGGGCGGCAGCGGCGCAAAGTAGCCCACCACCAGCATCAGCACACCCACGGCGATGAAGGCAATGATGCGTTCGGCCCCCCCCGCGTTGGACAGATCGATCAGCAGCAGCTTGACCACCACCACGCCCAGCAGGCCCGCGCCCACCAGCCACAGCGGCCGCTGCACGCAGCGGTGTGCCAGCACCATCATGCTGAGCGCCAGCAGCGTCCACAGGATAGCGTAGCCGGTCTGCACCACAAAGCTGTTGAACAGCGCCGAGGCATCCCAGCGTACGCCAAAGAAGTGGTGGGCCACCCGCAGCCACACGGTGTTGATCACGATGAACGCGAGCAGCGCCAAGGCCACCAGCGCATGGCGCCCGGTGAGCCCGCCCGAGCGGGCCGGGGGCGGCAGCGCTGCGAGCAGCACGCGCCGCCAGAACACCAGGCCGCCCAGCGCGAGCGCCAGGGTCAGGTCGGTGGGGTTGAGCAGCGGGATGTAGGGCAGCGGCGCCGTGTGTCCGGACGAATGCACGGCGGCCAGCAGCGCGCCCCCGAACACCAGCACCGCCAGGGGCAGGGCGGCCAGCCAGTAGTAGGCCTCGGCATGGGGGTTCAGCGGCCAGGGCAGCGCCGCGCGTGCCGCAGGCTGGTTGCCACGGCCTGCCCAGAGCGCGAGCAGCATCAGCACCGCAATCGCGCTGACCAGCAGGACCACACCGGCCCACGAGGTGCGCCACAGCTCGGCCTTGCCGATGCCGGACCACAGGCAGTCGGCCAGCAGCAAGGTCACCAGCCAGGCCGTGGCGGCGTGGAACCAGCCGAAGCGCGGCGCGCTTTGGGCGGACGGGCCCTCAGCGTCCGCCGCCTGCCAGCGATCGGTCTGCCGCAGCATCCACCCATGCAGCGCCAGCACAATGGGCCACACGGCCCAGGCGGGCGTGTTCAGCACGCGGTGGCCGTCCACCACCTGCGCCACGAACCCCAGCGCCAGCACGCCGATGGTGGCGCGCGCAGGCCAGGTGGCCACGGCCCAGCGCGTGCGCAGGCCAAGCACCATCGACAGCGCGGCGCTCAGCACCACGGCCAACATGCCCAGCAGTTCGGCAACGCGGTCCGAGAACACCGGCACGGGCCACTGGCCCGCCTCCAGGCTAGGCACGCGCCGCGTGATCTCCAGCCACCAGGCCAGGCACCAGAAGACAAAGCCGTAGAGGTAGGCCGGATTGGGCAGCAGCACCTCCACCCTGGCATAGCCCTGGGCCCAGGCCGAACCGCTGTGTGACAGCGGCTGGCGCAGCCACCAGGCCAGCAGCAGCGCGGGCAGCGCAATCAGCATCGCACCCAGGAAGGCCGGGTTGGCCAGCGGCAGGGGCGAGACCTGCAGGCCCCCGCCGTCCACACCGCTCATGAACGCCAGCATGGCGACGACCTGCAGCACCAGGCCAAAGGCCCGCGGCATCCAGCGCGCCTGGCGCATGCCGACCCAGAAGGCGCCCGCGCCTTCGAGCGCCCACACCGCCGAGGTCCACTGCGCATCCAGCGCGAGCGGCACGGCCAGCGTGGCAAAGCCCACGCCGATGGCGATGAAACATTCGGTGAGCAGGCGCCAGCTGGCTTGCGCGCGGCGCACCAGCACGGTCGCGGTCAGCAGGTAGAGCGCAGCAAAGGCCAGCGCCGAGAAGGCCGCGCCCAGCTCAAACGGCTGCACCAGCCCGGCCTGCAGCCCAAAACCCACCAGCGGCGTGCCGAAGACCAGCATGCTGTCCACCGTCTTGCCCAGCTTCGTGGGCGTGTTGCGCGCATAGAGGATGGCGGTGGCGAGGTAGATCAGCACAAAGCCCGCGAGGAAGGGTTGCGTGCTGGCGTAGTGAGCGGGCACATACTTGAGCGCCCCCCAGGCCGTGGCCACGCCAAAGGTGGCGACAAAACCCACCACGTTGAGCACGCGCCAGGAGCGCTGGTGGGCGATGAAGAGAATCGCCAGGTTGAGCAGGGTGTAGTAGCTGAACAGGCCCACGTGGCTGCCCTGGCCGGTGGACAGCAGGATGGGCGCCGCAAAGCCCCCGGCGAACGCCGCCACCGCGAGCGCGCGCGAATCCTGCAGCAGCGCCAGCGCGCAGCTGGCCGCGCAGACCGCGATCATCAACCCGAAGGCCCAGAGCGGCGGCAACAGCCCATAGAGCCGGAAGGCCGCAAACACGGTGAGGTACATCACCGCCACGCCGCCGCCCTGCAGGGCCAGCGCAAAGCCGGGCTTGTCGGTGCGCTTGCGGAACCCCACCCCCAGCAGCGCAATACCTACCGCGGCAACCGCTGCCAGGCGGAACTCGACCGGCAGCAGCCCGGCCGAGGCGGCGTAGCGTGCGAGGAAAGACAGGCCGATGAAAAGGATCACCAGGCCCACGCGCACGATGGTGTTGCCGCCCAGGAGCCAGTTCTTGGCCGCGAGCACGGCCAGCTCGACGGGGTTGGGTGGGGCGGGCTGGGTTGTTGTCTTGCGGGGCTCGGCGGGCGCGTCCGCGCGGGCGACCACCGGGGCCGACGCCGGGGCCGACGAAGGGATACGCGGCAGGCCTTGGGGCGTGAGTTCGCTGGCCCAAAAAACGTCGTCCGCATCCCGAGGATCGTCGCTGGGGGTGGGTGGTGGAGGGGGTGCGTGTGGCACGGGCCCTTGCGGCACGGGCGCCGCCGCCTCAGACCGGTCTTCGGCAACCGCAGCCGCCTGCGGTGCCCGCGTGGGCTGGGCGGTGGCCTTGGTAGCGTGCGCCTGCAGCTCGATGCGGATGGCCGAGCGGATCGCCCAGCGCAACGACAGCCCGGCGAAAAAGCCCAGAATGCCGCCCACAAACGGCCCGAAGTCGCCGTAGCCGCCGAACCACGAGCCCAGCACCGCGCCCCAGAAAATGCCCCAGATGATCATGCCGCCCTCGCCCTCTTTTTGGGCTCCGGTCGGCAGGCCCTGGGGCTGTGCGCGAAAGGAGCCGTTGTATTGGTAGATCCACCGGCAACCGCTCGCGCAGCCACCTTGCGAACCAACACCCCGGTCAGGGACACGAGGTGCAGGGCCTTGCAGGCGCGTGGCGGAGAGGGTGCGTGCGGCAGCTTGGCAGCCCCGCTGTGGTTCCGCAGGCTTATACAGCACACCCCGCGCAGGAACCACGCCCTAACGCCTTGTTACCTTGCAGGACGCCCGGCCACATCGAGCCCCTCGCCCCGGGGCGAGGGCTTGCACTGCACGGATTTGAAGCCAAAACAGGCCTTTCCGCGCGTCCATCAAGCCCTAACAGCTATTGATTTAATAGCAATTACCCTTTGACCCGCGCCAGGTGCGTGAGCGGCAGCGCCCCGCTGGCCTTCACCTCGCCCAGCGAGAAGCTGGTGTGCATGTCTTTCACATTGGGCAGGTTCAGCAGCACGTCGCGCGCGAACTGCGAAAAGCTGTCCAGGTCGCGCGCCACCACCTGCAGTTCGAAGGTGCCGGTGCCGCTGATGTAGTGACACGACACGACCTCGGGGATCTGGCGGATGGCCTCTTCCATCTTGCGCGTGAGGTTGCCCGTGCTGCGGTCGGCATCGAGCCGCACAAAGGCCAGCACCCCCAGGCCAATCTTGTGCCGGTCGATCTCGGCGCGGTAGCCCTTGATGAAGCCTTGCTCTTCCAGCGCCCGCACGCGGCGCCAGCAGGGCGCGGCCGACAGGCCCACGCGCTGGGCCAGCTCGGCGTTCGTCAGGCGGGCGTCAGCCTGCAGTTCGTTGAGGATGGCGATATCGAATTTGTCGAGAGTGTTCACAAAATGGCTGCAATGAGAAAGATCCTTTCTCAGAATAGCCTAAACACGGCACAGAACGCAAAGACATATCAGCGGCGCAGACATACACTTCTCTCCACACTGGAGTCGCGGCCCTAAACGGGCGGATGGACTCTGCCCCCCACCGGCCCACAAGGCGCGGACCCCACAAAAAAGCCATTGGAGACATAGCCATGAATGCCCCACTCCCAGAATCCGTCCGCAAGGCGCTGGAAACCGTCACGCTTGACGACAAGTATTCCCTGGACCACGGCCGGGCCTTCATGAGCGGGGTGCAGGCCCTGGTGCGCCTGCCCATGCTGCAGCGCCAGCGCGATGCGGTGGCCGGGCTGAACACCGCCGGATTCATCAGCGGCTACCGGGGCTCCCCGCTGGGCACGTATGACCAAGCGCTGTGGGCGGCCAAGAAGCACCTGGCGGCCAACAACATCGTCTTCCAGCCCGGCGTGAACGAAGAGCTGGGCGCCACGGCCGTCTGGGGCACGCAGCAGCTGGACCTGTACCCGCAGAGCAAGAAGTTCGACGGCGTCTTCGGCATTTGGTACGGCAAGGGCCCGGGCGTGGACCGCTGCTCGGACGTGTTCAAGCACGCCAACATGGCGGGCACCGCCAAGCATGGCGGCGTGATCGCCATTGCGGGCGACGACCACATCAGCAAGAGCAGCACGGCCGCGCACCAGAGCGACCACATCTTCAAGGCCTGCGGCACGCCGGTGTTCTTCCCGAGCAGCGTGCAAGAGATCCTGGACATGGGCCTGCACGCCTTTGCCATGAGCCGTTTCTCGGGCGTGTGGTCGGGCATGAAGACCATCCAGGAGGTGGTGGAGTCTTCGAGCAGCATCAACATCGACCCGGACCGCGTGAAGATCGTGATGCCTGAGGACTTCGTGATGCCGCCCGGCGGTCTGCACATCCGCTGGCCCGACGCGCCGCTGGAGCAGGAAGCGCGCCTGATGGATTACAAGTGGTACGCGGCCCTGGCGTACATCCGCGCCAACAAGCTCAACTACAACGTCATCGAAGGCAAGAACGACCGCTTCGGCATCATTGCCAGCGGCAAGGCCTACAACGACACCCGCCAGGCGCTGGTGGACCTGGGCCTCGATGACGACACCTGCCGCCAGCTGGGCATCCGCGTGCACAAGGTCAACGTGGTGTGGCCGCTCGAAGCGACCATCACGCGCGACTTTGCACAAGGCCTGCAAGAGATCCTGGTGGTGGAAGAAAAGCGCCAGGTCATCGAATACCAGCTGAAAGAAGAGCTGTACAACTGGCGCGCCGACGTGCGCCCCAATGTGCTGGGCAAGTTCGACGAGCCCGAGGGCGATGCGACGGGTGGCGAATGGAGCATGCCCAACCCCAGCCAGAACTGGCTGCTGCGCGCCAAGGCCGACCTCACGCCCGCCATCATCGCCAAGGCGATTGCCAAGCGCCTGAAGAAGCTGGGCGTGCCCGGCGACATCATCGCGCGCATGGATGCACGCATCAGCGTCATCGAAGCCAGCGAGCGCGGCATGGCGGAGCTGAAGGTGGACACGGGCGAACGCGCCCCATGGTTCTGCAGCGGCTGCCCGCACAACACCAGCACCCGCGTGCCCGAGGGCTCGCGCGCCGTGGCCGGCATTGGCTGCCACTACATGGCCAACTGGATGCCCGACCGCAACACCAGCACCTTCACGCAGATGGGCGGCGAGGGCGTGACCTGGGTGGGCCAGGCGCCGTTCACCACCGACCAGCATGTGTTCGCCAACCTGGGCGACGGTACCTACTTCCACAGCGGGCTGCTGGCCCTCCGCCAGAGCATTGCGGCCGGCACCAGCATCACCTACAAGGTGCTCTACAACGACGCCGTGGCCATGACCGGCGGCCAGCAGGTGGGCGAGCGGCCTGAAGGCCACTCGGTGCTGCAGATCATGAACAGCCTGAAGTCCGAGGGCGTGGTCAAGCTCATCATCGTGACCGACGAGCCGCAGAAGTACGACGGCGTACCGTTGGCCGATGGCGTGACGGTGCACCACCGCGACGAGCTCGACACGCTGCAGCGCCAGTTCCGCGAGATCAAGGGCTGCACGGTCATCATCTACGACCAGACCTGCGCGACGGAGAAGCGCCGCCGCCGCAAGCGCGGCACCCTGGCCACGCCCGACAAGACCGTGGTCATCAACGAGCTGGTGTGCGAGGGCTGTGGCGACTGCTCGACCAAGTCCAACTGCCTCTCCGTCGAGCCGGTGGAGACGGAATTTGGCCGCAAGCGCCGCATCAACCAGAGCACCTGCAACAAGGACTACTCGTGCGTCAACGGCTTCTGCCCCAGTTTCGTCACGGTGGAGGGCGGCAAGCTCAAGAAGCCCAAGAAGGAAAAGAAAGGCGACCTGTCGGCGCTGCCGTCCATTCCTGAACCCGTGCTGCCGGTGGCGGAAGCGGCCTGGGGCATCGTGGTCGGCGGCGTGGGCGGCACGGGCGTGATCACCATCGGCTCGCTGCTGGGCATGGCGGCGCACCTGGATGGCAAGGGCGTCATCACGCAGGACGCTGGCGGCCTGGCACAAAAGGGTGGCGCCACCTGGAGCCACATCCAGATCGCCAACCGCCCCGAAGCCATCTACACCACCAAGGTCGATACGGCCAAGGCGGACCTGGTAATCGGCTGCGACTCCATCGTGGCGGCGCACAAGTACACACTGGCTGTGATGCAACCGGGTCGCACCTTCGTGGCGCTGAACACGCACGGCACGCCCACGGCGGCCTTCGTGACCAACCCGGACTGGCAGTTCCCCGGTGCCAATTGCGACAGCGCGATTGCTGCGGCGGTCGGCGCAGGCGGTGTGGGCAGCTTTGACGCTGAGCAGGTGGCCACCCAGCTGCTGGGCGACAGCATCTACACCAACCCGCTGATGCTGGGCTATGCCTGGCAAAAGGGCCGCGTGCCACTGACTTTCGCCTCGCTGATGCGCGCCATGGAACTCAACGGCGTGCAGGTGGACAACAACAAGGCCGCGTTTGAATGGGGCCGCCGCTGCGCGCACGATCTGGCGTCGGTGCAGGCGCTGTTCCAGGCTGCGCAGGTGATCCAGTTTGTGAAGAAGCCCTCGCTGACCGAGATGATCGCCAAGCGTGTCGAATTCCTCACTGGCTACCAGAACACGGCCTACGCGGCCGAGTACCACGCGTTTGTCGAGAAGGTGAAGGCGACCGAATCGCGGCTGGACGTCGGCACCCGCCTGAGCGAAGCCGTGGCCCGCTACCTGTTCAAGCTCATGGCGTACAAGGACGAGTACGAAGTGGCGCGCCTGCACACCGACCAGGCTTTCACGGACAAGATCGCCAACATGTTCGAAGGCGACTACAAGCTGGTGCACCACCTGGCACCACCCATGACGGCCAAGAAGAACGACAAGGGCGAACTCGTCAAGCAGCCCTTCGGCCCCTGGATGCGCAGCGCTTTTGGCCTGCTGGCCAAGATGAAGGGTCTGCGCGGCACGGCGCTGGACGTGTTCGGCAAGACCGAGGAGCGCCGCATGGAGCGCGCGCTGATCGTGGAATACCGCGCCTGCATCGACGAACTGCTGGCCACGCTGAATGCGGACAACCTGGCCCTGGCCGTGGAGATCGCCCGCATCCCCGAAGAGATCCGGGGCTATGGCCACGTGAAGGAGCGCCACCTGAAAGCGGCACGCCCCAAATGGGACGGCCTGATGGCCCAGTGGCGCAGCGGCAAGGCGACCGAGCCCCGGCGCCAAGCGGCCTGACACACGGCCCGCAGCGGCCGTTTGGGGCGGAGAGCCCGCGCCTGGCGCGGGCTTTTTGCTATTAATTGATGAGCTATAAATGCATAACCATCAAGCGCTAGCAGCCATTTTTACCCAAATAACTGTCAATCCATCCCCTGCGCCGCCTGGCGCGGCAAACACCCGCTGCCGCCTTGGGTCTTCCTCCTGGGGACACAGGCGGGGCGCCGCATACAATGCCCTGTTCTGCCCTGACAGGCGCTTTGGCGCTTGCCTCTGGCGGGTTGTGTGAATTTTGAACATCCGTTGTGGAGTCCAGTCCGTGTTTATTTCTTCCGCTTTTGCCCAAACCGCACCCGCAGCAGCCGCTGGCGGCGGCGACATGATGTCCACGCTCACGGGCATGCTGCCCCTGGTGCTGATGTTTGTGGTGCTGTACTTCGTCATGATCCGCCCCCAGATGAAGCGCCAGAAGGAACACCGCGCCATGATCGAAGCCATTGCCAAGGGCGATGAAGTGGCCACCGCAGGCGGCATCGTCGGCAAGGTCACACGCCTGTCCGAAGGTTTCCTGCACATCGAGATCGCCAGCGGCGTGGAAGTGCAGCTGCAGCGCAGCGCCGTGGTTCAGGTGCTTCCCAAGGGTTCGGTGAAGTGAGGATCAACCCCCTGAGCGGCTGCGCCGCTTCCCCCTTCTCTCGCGCTGCGCGCGGGAAGGGGGACGACGCCCGTGGCCTGGCAACGCCAGTTCCACGGTGTCCGCTGGCATGAGGGGATCGGCGCACACAGCGCCTGAAATACTGAGATAAGAGCGCGATCATGAACCGTTATCCGGTCTGGAAGTACGCGATCCTGGTGATCGTGCTGCTGGTGGGGGTGTTGTACACCCTGCCCAATTTCTTCGGCGAGGCACCTGCCGTGCAGGTTTCGTCGGCCAAAGCCACCGTCAAGGTGGACACCGCCGTGCAGCAGCGGGTGGAAGAGGCGCTCAAGGCGGCTGGCGTCACGCCAGACTTCGTGGAACTGGAAGGCAACTCGGTGCGCGCGCGTTTCGATGCGCCCGACACGCAGCTCAAGGCCAAGGACGCGATCCAGAAGGCCCTGGTGCCCGACGCCAGCGATCCCTCGTACATCGTGGCGCTGAACCTGGTGTCCCGCTCGCCCGTCTGGCTCAAATCCCTGCACGCCAACCCCATGTACCTGGGCCTGGACCTGCGCGGCGGCGTGCACTTCATGCTGCAGGTGGACATGCAGGCGGCCTTGACCAAAAAAGCCGAGTCGTACGCAGGCGACATCCGCACCGCACTGCGCGACAAGAGCATCCGCCACGGCGGCATCAGCCGCGAAGGGCAGAACATCGACATCAAGGTACGCGACGAAGCCACGATGACTGCAGCCCGCAACCTGATTGCGGACCAGTTCCCCGACCTCCAGGTCACCAGCACGCCCGAGGGCACTGAATTCAAGCTGCGCGTTGCCATCAAGCCCGAAGCCACGCGCAAGGTGCAGGAGCAGGCGCTCAAGCAGAACATGGTCACGCTGCACAACCGGATCAACGAACTGGGCGTGGCCGAACCCGTGATCCAGCAGCAGGGCCTGGACCGCATCGTGGTGCAGCTTCCCGGTGTGCAGGACACGGCCAAGGCCAAGGACATCCTGGGCCGCACCGCCACGCTGGAAGTTCGCCTGGTGGACGAGGGCACCGAAGCCCGCGCCGCCGAGACTGGCCGTGGCCCCGTGCCGTTCGGCTCGGAACGCTATCTGGAACGCAGCGGCCAGCCGGTCATCGTCAAGAAGCAGGTGATATTGACCGGCGAGAACCTGACCGATGCCCAGCCGGGCTTTGACGGCCAGACGCAGGAACCCACTGTGAACCTCACGCTGGACGCCAAGGGTGCGCGCATCTTCAAGGACATCACGCGCGAGAACGTAGGCAAGCGCATGGCCATCGTGCTGTTTGAAAAAGGCAAGGGCGAAGTGGTGACCGCGCCAGTGATCCGCACCGAAATCGGCGGCGGGCGCGTGCAGATTTCGGGCCGCATGACCACGGCCGAAGCCAACGACACCGCGCTGCTGCTGCGCGCCGGTTCGCTGGCGGCGCCCATGGAAATCATCGAAGAATTCACCATCGGCCCCAGCCTGGGCGCCGACAACATCGAGCGCGGCATCAACAGCGTGGTCTGGGGTCTGATCGCGATTGCCATCTTCATGTGCGCCTACTACATGCTGTTTGGCGTGTTCTCCAGCATTGCGCTGGGCGTGAACGTGCTGCTGCTGGTGGCGGTTCTGTCGATGCTGCAAGCCACACTCACATTGCCGGGCATTGCCGCCATGGCCCTCGCGATTGGGGTGGCCATTGACTCGAACGTGCTGATCAATGAACGCATCCGCGAGGAGCTGCGCTCGGGTGTATCGCCACAGGCGGCCATCCATACGGGCTACGAGCGTGCCTGGGCGACGATTCTCGACTCCAACGTGACGACGCTGATTGCAGGCCTGGCCCTGCTGGCCTTTGGCTCCGGCCCGGTGCGCGGGTTTGCCGTGGTGCATTGCATCGGCATCCTGACCAGCATGTTCTCGGCCGTGTTCTTCTCGCGGGGCCTGGTGAACCTGTGGTACGGCCGCCAGAAGAAGCTCAAGAGCGTGTCGATCGGTACGGTCTGGAAGCCAGATGCCGACACCGCCGTGGCCAAGACGAACTAAAGGACAACGGCCATGGAATTCTTCCGCATCAAAAAAGATATCCCCTTCATGAAGCACGCGTTGATCTTCAACGCGATCTCCTTCATCACCTTTGCCCTCGCAGTGTTCTTCCTGCTGACCCGCGGCCTGCACCTGTCGGTGGAGTTCACCGGCGGTACGGTCATGGAAGTGGCCTACAGCCAGCCCGCCGAACTGGCCAAGGTCCGCGAGACGGTTTCCGGCCTGGGCTATCCGGACGTGCAGGTGCAAAACTTCGGCACCGCCCGCGACGTGATGATCCGGCTGCCCGTGCAAAAGGGCGTCACATCCGCGCAGCAAAGCGAGCAGGTGCTGGGCGCGCTCAAGGCCGCTGACCCCGAGGTCACGCTGCGCCGCACCGAGTTCGTCGGCCCGCAGGTGGGTGAGGAACTGGTGCACGGCGGCCTCATGGCGCTGGCCATGGTGGTCGTGGGCATCGTGATCTACCTGGCCTTCCGCTTCGAGTGGAAGTTCGGGGTAGCAGCCATCATTGCCAACCTGCATGACGTGGTGATCATCCTGGGCTTCTTCGCGTTCTTTCAGTGGGAGTTCTCTCTGTCGGTGCTGGCTGCTGTGCTGGCCGTGCTGGGATACTCGGTCAACGAGTCGGTGGTGATCTTCGACCGGATCCGCGAGGCCTTCCGCAAGTACCGCAAGATGAGCACGCACGAGGTGATCGACCACGCCATCACGAGCACGATGAGCCGCACCATCATCACCCACGCATCGACCGAGGCCATGGTGCTGTCGATGTTCTTCTTTGGCGGCCCCAGCCTGCACTACTTTGCGCTGGCGCTGACGATCGGCATCCTGTTCGGCATCTACTCGTCCGTGTTCGTGGCAGCCGCCATCGCCATGTGGCTCGGCGTAAAACGCGAGGACCTTGTCAAGCCCGTCAGAAAAGATGGGGATCCGAATGATCCCCATGCCGGAGCCACCGTCTGACCCGCTAATATCTGCCCATGCAGCCCACGCCCTCTTCCGTTCCGCAGCGCCGCCTGGCCCGCCAGGCGCGCCAGCGGTTCGTAGAGGGCATCTGTGCAGGGCTCCCGGACCTGGACAAGACGGTCCTGGACCTCCTGACAACGCTGATGACCCAGACGGGCACGGCGCGCGAAATGCAGTCGCACCGCGATGCCTGGATGCGGTACCAACAGCACCACGCAGCCTGGACAGATCGCACCGGCAAGGCCTGGCGCGATGCGTTGGCCCCCCACAGCAGCACCACCCGGGGTGCCCTGGCAGCCAATGGCGCAAACCCCCAGTTCGAACTGTTGAGTGACGACGTGGTGGAAAACAAGATCCTGGCTTCGCGCATGGCCCTGACGGTCAGCGAACAGGTGAGCCAGCAGTTCGACACACTGCGGCAGCGCACCCAGTCGCTGGAAGGCCAGGAACTCGACAGCAGCGACATCCTCCGTCCGGAAGCCGTGTGCCTGCTGCTGGTCGAGCAGTGGGTGGAGGCCGGACTGCCCCGCACCGACCTGCAGACCGTGGTGGATCCGCTGCAGCGGGAGTTGGCCAACCTGCTCCAGAAACAGTACCAGGCCGTCAACGTGTTCTATGTGGAACAGGGTGTGACGCCACAGGCGGACCTGAAGTCCCGCGTGCGGCGCACGGCAGGGGGGGCGATCACCGGCAGCGGTGGGAGCAATGACTCCGGGGCCGGAGGCCTGGCCTCCCAGGCCCTGGCCCAGACCCGGGATGCCATGGCGGCAGCGCGCGGGGGCATGGTGCCCCCCCAAGGCGGTCGGCCTATGCCCCAGCATCCGTCCCGCATGCCCCCACCGGGCTACCCGCAGCACGGAATGCCCACTGCGTTTGCCACCGGCATGACTCCGCTGGCACGCGCCCGCCAGCGCGCCCACGGTGTGATGGGGCAACTGCGCAGGCTGCTCACACAGCCCGCCACCGGCTTCGACATGGTCAATGCCCCACCAGCGTCTGCGGCGCTGGCCCATGCACTGACCGCCCACCGTGTGCACGCCGATACGTACTACAGCGGTGTCGCCACCCTGATGGAAGACTACAGCCCTGCGGCCGTGGTCCAGTTGGCAGGTGCCGTGCGCGAACGCTCGACCGAACTCAAGAAAAAGGCCTCGACGGCCGGTGAAAAAGCCATCATCGAAGTGGTGGCCCTGATGTTCCAGAGCATCCTGGCCGAGGACCGCATCCCGCCAGCCGTGCGCGTGTGGTTTGCGCGACTTCAGGTGCCTGTGCTGCGCGTGGCACTGGCCGAGCCAGAGTTTTTCAGCAACCTCAACCACCCAGCGCGCCAGCTGATCGACCGTATGGGCGCCTGCGTAATGGGCTTTGATGCGACCAGCATCAATGGCAGCGCACTGGAGGCGGAAATCCGCCGCGTGGTACAGGTGATTGAGCAGTACCCTGAAACCGGCCGCCGGGTGTTCCAGCTGGTCTACGACGAGTTCGAGAAGTTCCTGTCCAAGTTCCTCACCGAAAAGCAGGCTACGTCGCGCCTGGTTACGGTGGCTCAACAGGTAGAACAAAGGGAGACGCTGGCGATCCAGTACACCATCGAGCTGCGCACCATGCTGCGCGACATGCCGGTGCGCGACGAGATCCGCGAGTTTCTGTTCAAGACCTGGGCCGAAGTCCTGGCCCTCTCGGCCGTGCGCGACGGCCCCCAGCACGCAGACACCATCTCGCTCAAGCGCACAGCCGCCGACCTCGTCTGGGCCGCCAGTGCCAAGCCCAACCGCAGCGACCGCGCGCAGGTCATCCAGAATCTTCCTGGCTTGCTGCAGCGACTGCGCCAGGGGCTGGCCCTCATGGGCGTGAACGGCGCGCCGCAGGACGCCCAGATCAAGATCCTCACCGACACCCTGGCCGATGCCTTCCTGTCCAAGACGGCCTCCATTCCGCAGGCCCACATTGACGCCATGGCCAAGCGCCTGGCCAATCTGGAGGACTTTATTAGCGACGCCACGCTGGGCGACATGCCGCTCAATGCCGACAACATCGAGATGATGCTGGGTATCGACGCTTCGTCCATTCACGTGGTCGCCGACAACGGCGCCCCGGTGGAAGACGCCATGGTGGCCTGGGCCCAGGAATTGCAGCCTGGCACCTGGTACACACTGGACCACAACGGCGCATCGGCCCAGGTGCAGTACGCGTGGCAAAGCCAGCGCAAGCAGCTGCACCTGTTCGCAGCCGTGGATGGCAGCAGCTACCTGATCCAGCTGCGCAGGCTGGCTGCGTACTTGCAAGCGGGCTTGCTCGTGGCCCAGGACGAAGAAGGCCTGACCTTGCGCGCCACGCGCGATGCACTGGCCAAGCTGGACGCAAACCCCGAGCGGCTGCTGGACTGACGCGGTTTCAGGGGCATCAAGACGATGCCTGTGCCACCGGGCAACGAGAGGTCACCGCCAGCGTCAGGCGCTGCCCAGCCGCTGGTACAGGCCGCCGGGCAGACGCGCCACCTGGCCATCCAACTCCAGCTCCAGCAATTCCACCTGCAGCGACGCCGCATCCATGCCCGTGCGGGCCACCAGGGCATCCACCCCCATGGGGTCAAAACCCAGCGCCTGCAACAAGGGGTTTTCCGTCACACGGGTTTCTGCGGCCGTACTGCTCTCGCCGTAAGCCCCTGCAGTGGTGGAATCTGCTGTGCCAGTACGTTCCGGGGCCAGAGGCATGCGCAGCTCCTCCAGCACGTCTTGGGCGGACTCCACCAGCTTGGCGCCCTGGCGGATGAGCGCATGGCAACCCCGCGATTGCGGTGCGTGAATGGAGCCGGGGATGGCAAATACCTCTCGGCCCTGTTCCGCCGCCATTCGGGCGGTGATCAGCGAACCAGATGCCAACGCCGCCTCGACCACGAGAGTGCCTTGAGAGAGGCCGGAGATGATGCGGTTGCGCTTGGGGAAATTGGCGGCCAGCGGTGGCGTGCCCAGGGGGTATTCGCTGACCAACACCCCGTGGGCTGCGATGCGGTGGGCCAGGTCAAGGTTCTTGCGGGGGTAGACGCGATCCAACCCGGTGCCCACCACCGCAATGGTGGCGGGTGTTGCCTCCGCAAAGGGGTCGGAGGACACATCCAGCGCACCTTCATGGGCTGCCGCATCCACACCCAGCGCGAGCCCCGAAACGATGGTGAAGCCCGCCCCCCGCAGTGCGCGCGAAAAAAGCCGCGCGTTGTCCGCGCCCTGTGCCGTGGGGTTGCGGCTTCCGACCACGGCCAGGCACCGGCCGGTCGGGAACGGGTTTTGTGCCACCAGCCGGGCCGCCCCCATCAGGTACATGAGCAGCGGGGGATCTTCGGTGTCCAGCAGCGACTGGGGATACCGGGCATCCCCCAATGTGATCACCGCACGGGCAGGTCCTTGTGGATCTGCCCCCTCCAGCCAATGCCAGGTGGTCTCCAGCAACGCCTCCCATCCGCTGGGTACGGTACACAGCGCCTTGGCCTGGGCCAAGGTCACACAGTGCTGCAAGGCAGATTCGGGTTGGCGGAAGATGTCCTGCGGCAGCCCAAAACGGGCCAGCAGGCGCCGCGCGGCGCCATTGCCCACGCCCGGGGAAAGCGTGAGGCGCAACCAAGCGCCCAGCTCGTCGCGGTCCACGGAGGTAGTTGATAGAAGAACCACGGCAACGCCGGCCCCGCCACCGCGCCACCCACAGGCAGCCGTGCGGCTTCAGCCAGTCCGCCGTTATTCCTGAGGATTGATCAGGCGGTCGCCCACGCGCACGCCGCTGCGGATTTCAAGCAGCAGCGCGTACGAGACGCGATCGAAGGTCCGGAACACCATGGCCGTCCCGTTGCTCTCGCTGGGTAGCTTGATCATGGTCTTCCCCTCGCCAGTCACATCCTTGATGCGGTCGCCCTGGGTCAGCAGCGACAGGACATGACCTGGCTCAATGCCGTCTTGCGAACCCATGTTGATCGCAACCACCTGGTTCTGGGCGGCATAGGCTGCCGAGAAGCTGCCGTAGATGGAGACGATGCGCGCGTCCACATCGATGTGGGGCGCTCGTGGGGTGTAGCTGGTGAAGACCCGGGCAGGCGCTGGCAGGATGCGGTCCCCTGCGCGTATCTCTTCCTTGGTGCCGGACAGATCCACAGTGGCAGGCACATATTCAGAGACATAGCCGCCCTTGCCGTTGGGAATCTCTTCAAAAGACTCGCCACGCACCAGCTCGGCCTTGCCCAGGTACTGTGCTTCGTACCCCAGGATTTCACCCGTCACCGGATCCTTCATGGCCACGGCATCGCGGAAAACACGGAAAAAACGGGGCTCGCCAGGTTCTGCACGGACGGGGGCGGATGCATCGCCGCGCACATAGGCGCGGTCGCCGCTGGCCATGAGCACGCGATCTTCGGTGGTGGCCACAATGCGGGGAGCCCGTTGCAACACGTCGGCATCCACCACCAGAGGCTCCACGAGGAAGGGCTCGATCAGGTGAGACTTGAGTGTGGGGAGGGCCGTGCTGGCCAGACTGTCGCTGCGGGTGCGGGGCGACACGCGCACCGTCTGAGGCTCTGAATCCGACACGCCAGGGGGTGTCGTCCGCAGGCGGGCGTAGCTGCCATCCTTGTCCAGGTAAAGCGTCTGGCCCGGATAAATCAGGTGTGGGTTTGCAATGGCCTTGAGGTTCATGCCCCACAGTTCGGGCCAGCGCCAGGGCCGCTTGAGGTACAGACCCGAAATACCCCACAACGTGTCGCCGCGCTGCACCGTATAGGTGTCCGGGGCATTAGGCGCCAGCTCGGACAGCGGGATGCCACGCTCCGACACTTGCTGTGCCGTGGCGCGCTGACCGCTGGAGATGGGAGGGGTCTGGGCCTGAGCCGGTGCGACCAGCAAAGCGCCAGCGATGATGGTGAGCGCGCCCAGGGCGGTCCGCCGCACGCTGGTGAATGCTGTCATGTTGTTCCTTTTCTCATGCATTGGGAAACGCCCCCTCGCTGGCACCTCGACGCACGGAGCAACCGCGCAGCCGGGCAAATACGTTACAAAGCTTCTTAGATTCTCTGCTCAAGCCCTTGATTCGGCAACGATTATTGGCTGGCGGCGCTGCAGCAGGCCTTAAAAGTGGCGAAAATAGCGACATCTCTTGGCAGCTTTCATGGCAATCCTTCCCATTCTCTGTTACCCGGACCCCCGGCTTCACAAGGTTGCACGCCCCATTGCGGCGGTGGACGACCGCATCCGGACGCTGGTCTCCGACATGCTGGCCACCATGTACGACGCCCATGGCATTGGCCTGGCCGCCACCCAGGTGGACGTGCACGAGCGCCTGGTGGTCATCGACGTTTCTGAGGAACGCAACCAGCCGCTGGTGCTCATCAACCCCGAACTGGTCTGGACCAGTGCCGAAAAGCACCTCAACGAAGAAGGTTGCCTCTCGGTACCCGGCATCTACGACGGCGTTGAACGCTTCGATGCTGTGCATGTGCGGGCACTGGACGCCCAGGGCCAGTCCCGCGTCATTGAGGCCGATGGCCTTCTGGCGGTGTGCATCCAGCACGAGATGGACCATCTCATGGGCAAGGTGTTTGTGGAATACCTCTCCCCACTCAAGCGCAATCGCATCAAGACCAAGATGGTCAAGCAGCAGCGGGGGGCGCGCGAGTGACCGGTCCGGCGCTCTGCACCCGCAGGGGTGGCGGAGTGCTGGCGCGCCTGGCGCTTCTTGTGCTGGCGGTGCAAATTTCGGGCTGTGCGCTGCCGGCCCGCGAAAAAACCGGCGCGCTGCGCGCCGAGGTGGTTGCCCGTCTCGGGCCGCCCACCGCCTCCTTCCCTTTGCCAAGCGGCGAGCGGCTCCTGTACTCCGAGCTGCCCGCGGGGTTTGCAGCCTACAACCTGGATTTCGACGCCAGCGGCAGGCTGGTGCGCAACGAGCAGGTGCTGACGCAGGCGCGCTTCGAGAACCTTCCCGTGGGCGTATGGACCGCCGCCGACGTGCAGCGCACCTTTGGCGTGCCTTTGCGCGTGGAGCGTGTGGCACGGTTCGAGGGCGACATCTGGACCTACCGCTTCCGCCAGAACTCCGACCCGCGCCTTGCCCACGTCCACCTGGACCGCCAGGGCGTGGTTCGGCTGGTGATGTTCACGGACGAGCTTCCCCATTTTGACAACGCGCGCGACTGAGTGCGTACTTACCTCCTGACAACGGTTTCCCATGAGAGTCATTTTTGCAGGCACGCCCGAATTTGCCCGCGTGGCACTGGAGCGGCTGCTGGCCGCAGGGTTCACGGTGCCCCTGGTCCTGACCCAGCCCGACCGCCCCGCGGGGCGCGGCATGAAGCTGCAGGCCTCCCCCGTCAAGCAATGCGCGCTGGAGCATGGCATCCCGGTGGCGCAGCCCCGCAGCCTGCGCCTTGACGGCAAATACCCCGACGATGCAGCCGCCGCGCGAGATGCGCTGGTGGCTGCGCAGGCCGATGTGATGGTGGTGGCCGCCTATGGCCTCATCCTGCCGCAGTGGGTGCTGGATTCCATGAGCGCCGCACGGCCGCCCGAAGGCACGAAGGCCCCCGCGGGGGGCAGCGAACCACGCGCAGCGGGAAGCGTGGGGGCGCGTTTGGGATGCCTGAACATCCACGCCAGCCTGCTGCCGCGCTGGCGCGGCGCCGCGCCCATCCATCGCGCCATCGAGGCCGGGGATGCAGAAACCGGCGTCACCATCATGCAGATGGATGCTGGCCTGGACACCGGCGACATGCTGCTGATGGAGCGGCTGGCCATTGCGCCCACAGACACCACCGCCACCCTGCACGACCGGCTGGCCGCGCTCGGGGGCCGCATGATCGTGGAGGCTCTGGAACTGGCCGCCTGTGGAGGGCTGAAGGCCGTGCCCCAGCCCGCCGAGGGCATCACCTACGCCCACAAGATCGAGAAGGCCGAGAGCACCATCGACTGGTCGCTGCCCGCGACGGTGATCGGCCAGCGTATTCGGGCGTTTGACCCGTTCCCCGGGGCCAGCACCGAATGCGCCGGGGAAACGATCAAAGTGTGGAGTTATGAAATTGATAGCAATAAACCCAATACAGATAAGCGATATGGCCAAATTTTTTCGGTAAATGGCGACGGAGTGACGGTCACCTGCGGCGAAGGCACGCTGCGCCTGACCACCTTGCAGCGCGCGGGGGGCAAGCGGCTCGCAGCGGCCGATTTCTTGCGGGGCTTTGACCTGCAGCCCGGCATGGTGCTGGGCGCTGCGCCCACTACCGCCGCGACACCGGCATGAGCCGCCGGGCCGCCATCGGCAACACACTGCGCCACCCCTCCTTTCGCGTGGCCGCCGTCGACATGGCGGGCACGGCCGTGGGCATCGGGGCCTGGGGCCTGGTCACCGGAGTGGTCATGGTCAAGAGCGGGTTGTCCGTGGGGATGGCCATCTTCATGTCGCTGGTGGTGTATGCCGGCAGCGCGCAGCTGGCGGTCATCCCTTTGATGGCGGTGGGCGCACCGCTGTGGGTGGTCTGGCTCACGGCGAGCTGTGTGAACCTGCGTTTTGTGATCTTCAGCAGCATGTGGCGCAGCTACTTCGCGCACCTGCCGCTGCGCCAGCGCCTGGCGGTGGGCTATTTCAGCGGCGATGTCATCTACGTGGCCTTCATGAAGCGTTTTCCGGAGCCGCGCCCCCAACCCGAGCAGGTGCCGTATTTCTGGGGCGCGGCCAGCACCAACTGGCTGGCCTGGCAGGTGCCGTCCATCGCTGGCATTCTGCTGGCCAATGCCGTGCCGCTGTCCTGGGGCCTGGGGTTTGCGGGCGTGCTGGCGTTGCTGGGCGTGCTGCTGTCGTTGCTGTTCGACCGGGCCACCTGGCTGGCCACCGCGGTCGCCGCCACGGCTGCGATTGCCGCGTTTGCACTGCCGCTCAAGCTCAACATCCTGGTGGCCATTGCGGCAGCGGTGGCTGCGGGCCTCTTGATGGAAGCAGTGGACCGCCGCCGCCACAAGCCCGAACTGGTCCTGCTGCCCGCCGACAGCGTGCTGCCCCCTGAAGAACGCGAGCAGGTCGAGGCGGGCGACGTGGTGCCACTGCGCGAGGAGCGCCATCCATGATGAACGACTGGTCCTGGATCGAACCCGCCATCGCCATCTTCGGCCTGGCCGTGATCACGGTGGTGTCGCGCTCGTTCTTCATGATCCCCGAGCGCGAGCTGCCGCTGCCCGACTGGCTCAAGCGCGGGCTCAAGTACGCACCGCTGGCCGCCCTCACCGCTGTGATCGCGCCCGAGATCCTGATGACCCAGGGTGAACTCATCGGCACGTTCATGGACGCGCGCATCCCTGCCGTCCTGTGCGCCACTGCCTACTACTTCTGGCGGCGCGGCATCCTGGGCACCATCGTGGTGGGCATGGTGGTGTACCTGCCGCTGCACATCGGCTGGAATTGGTAGAGAAGCACCTCCTGAGCCGTGTGCGTCAGTGCCGCCGCCAGAGGCGGTGGCTCTTCGGTGCAGTCCAAGCCTGCGCAGGCAGGCTTGGAGCCGCTGCCCCTCAGCCCCCAGGGGGACGACGCCAGGGGCCTGGCAGAGCCAGTTCCGCGGTTGCACTGGCACGGGCGCGGGAGCCGCATGGGCTTCGCTCACTAAAATGGCAGCCCTCAAGAGCCCGATTCAATCCACCCCTCCGCCATGAACATCCTCCGCTTTTCCGATCTGTGCGCCCAAGGCAAGGCCCAAGGCCAGCGCGTTTTCATCCGTGCCGACCTGAACGTTCCCCAGGACGATGCTGGCCGCATCACCGAAGACACCCGCATCCGCGCATCGATCCCCTGCATCCGCATGGCGCTGGACGCCGGAGCGGCCGTCATGGTGACCAGCCACCTGGGCCGGCCGACCGAAGGCGAATTCAAGCCCGAGGACTCGCTGGCCCCCGTGGCCGCACGCCTGGCCGAGCTGCTGGGCCGCGATGTTCCGCTGGTCTCGAACTGGGTGGACGGCGTCACCGTTGCCCCTGGCCAGGTCGTGCTGCTGGAAAACTGCCGCCTGAACGTGGGCGAGAAAAAGAACAAGGAAGACCTGGCCCGCAAGATGGCTGCGCTGTGCGACATCTTCGTGAACGATGCCTTTGGCACCGCCCACCGCGCCGAAGGCACGACCTACGGCATCGCTCAATTTGCCCCGATTGCCTGCGCCGGCCCGCTGCTGTCGGCCGAGATCGACGCCCTGACCAAGGCCCTGGCCCATCCCCAGCGCCCGCTGGCTGCCATCGTGGCGGGCTCCAAGGTCTCGACCAAGCTCACCATCTTGAAGAGCCTGGCCGACAAGGTGGACCAGCTAATCGTGGGCGGCGGCATTGCCAACACCTTCATGCTGGCTGCGGGCCTGCCCATCGGCAAAAGCCTGGCCGAACCCGACCTGCTGGACGAAGCGCGCGCCGTGATCGCCGCCATGAAAGCGCGCGGCGCCGAAGTGCCGATCCCCACCGATGTGGTCACCGCCAAGGCCTTTGCCGCCGATGCCCCAGCGACCGTGAAGGCAGCCAAGGACGTGGCCGAGGACGATCTGATCCTGGACATCGGCCCCGAAACCGCCGCCCGCCTGGCCACCCAGCTCAAGTCCGCAGGCACCATTGTCTGGAACGGCCCGGTGGGCGTGTTTGAATTCACGGCCTTTGAAAACGGCACCCGCGAGATTGCCAAGGCCATCGCCGAATCCCCCGCGTTCAGCATTGCTGGCGGTGGCGACACCCTGGCGGCCATCGCCAAATACGGCATCGAAAAACAGGTGGGTTATATCTCCACTGGCGGCGGCGCCTTTCTGGAAGTGCTGGAAGGCAAGACGCTGCCCGCGTTCGAAATCCTTGAAAAACGCTTCGTTACCATCGTTTGAAATTTGTTACACGCGCCGGTACAAGCAAATGCAGCCGCGCGTAAGCAAGCACGCCAATCTGTGACCAAAAACAACGAATTGCGTGTGTCTGGGCGCAGTTACCTCAATTTTTTCTTGTTTTTGTTGAGTATCGCGCCCAGAATTATTTTTCAATCGCGTGGGATGTATCTGTTCATGTCCCCGCCTCTCAAAGTCCGTAGGAGGGAATCATGAAATTTTCAAAGGCAGTCAGCTTGGCGGTATTGGCCGGCGCTGTGGCTACTTTGGCGGGATGTGCTTATCGTTCGCCCATTCCCCTGGCGGAGAACTTTGAGCTGACGGTACAACCCAAGGTCCGCTCGGCGGGCCACTGGGAACTGGTCTCGAACGACGTGGTGGCGCAAACCCTCAGCACGCTCGACAAGACCGGCATGGCCCCTGGCACGCAATTGCATGTCGCACTGCCCCCCAACCCGAGCGCATTCGATCTGGCATTCCGTGATTTCCTGATCACCAAGCTCGTGCAAAGCGGTGCGCCTGTTTTGCAGGATCCTGGCCAGGCACTCAACGTGACGTACAACACGCAGGTGGTTCGTCACAACAGCCCCCGCCCCCACTTCATTCCTGGCCAGTTCACGATGATCGCTGCGGGCCTGATGGCAGCCTACGGCCTGCGTCACGAGCACCTGGATCTGCAACTGCTGGCCGCGCTGGGTGCCACCTCGCTGGCTGACTACGGCGCCAGCATCAACTCGGGTGGCCCCACCAACACCGAGCTGATCCTGACCACCACGGTCACACGCGGCGGCCAGTATGTGGCCCGCAAGACCGATGTGTACTACCTTGAGAACGCGGACACGCCGCTGTTCATGCGTCCGTCGTACTACAAGAACGTCAATATGAAGGTAGTTTCGCAATGAAAACCGCAGCACTTCTGACCGCGCTGGCCGCAGCAGCTTTGCTGGCCGGCTGTGCCAACAATGGCGCGCCCACGCGCACCGATCCGACCTACCAGGAAGCCGCCAACAACCAGTTCCTGACCAGCAGCCGCGATGCTGTGGCCAAGCTGACCGCCGGTTTCGACCTGAGCGCTGCAGGCAGCGGCCCCGTCCTGGTGGCCACCGTGGTCAACGTGAACGACCTGAGCCGCTCGGCCCCTCTGGGCCGCACGCTGTCCGAGCAATACGCCTCGCACATGGCGGCCAGCGGTTTCAACGTGAAGGAAATCAAGCTGCGCGGCGACGTGTTCGTGCGCGAAGGTGCTGGCGAGTTGCTGCTGTCCCGCGAAATCAAGGATATCGCCCGCAGCCACAATGCCTCGCTGGTGCTGGTGGGTACCTACTCGGCCGCTGCCAATTTCACCTACGTGAGCCTCAAGCTCGTGCGCACGGAAGACAGCCGCATCATCCGCGGCCACGACTACGCACTGCCCAACGACCGCGACGTGCAGCGCCTGCTGGCGGTACCGCGCTGAGGGAATGCGAATTCGGTAGAGGGGCTCCTCCTGCGTACGGGGACTCCCGAACCACCCCAAAAAAGGCCGTCGAGACGGCCTTTTTTGTTGCCCACTGCGGGCTCGTGACCACACCCCGGAGTCCTCTGCGCCGCAGCGGCGGGTAGAAAACCGTGCGGCGGTGCTTGTCACCCCACCTAAAATCAGGCCCCATGACCTTCACCGACATGCTGCGCGACGCCACGGCGCAAAACAACTCCCTGCTGTGCGTGGGCCTGGACCCGGAGCCCACGCGGTTTCCTGCGGGAATGCAGGGCGATGCGCACAAGATCTATGACTTCTGCGCCGCCATCGTGGACGCCACAGCCGATCTGGTGTGTGCCTTCAAGCCACAGATCGCCTACTTTGCCGCCCACAGCGCCGAAGACCAGCTCGAACGCCTGATGCAGCACATGCGCGCCAACGCGCCGCATGTGCCGGTGATCCTGGATGCCAAGCGCGGCGACATTGGCTCCACGGCCGAGCAGTACGCCAAGGAGGCCTTCGAGCGCTACGGTGCCGATGCGGTCACGCTGTCGCCCTTCATGGGCTTCGACTCCATCGAGCCCTACCTGGCCTACCACGGCAAGGGCGCCTTTTTGCTGTGCCGCACCTCCAACCCGGGCGGCGACGACCTGCAGACCCAGCGCCTGGCCAGTGTCGAGGGCCAGCCGCTCATGTATGAGCATGTGGCACGGCTGGCGCAAGGCCCCTGGAACAAGAACGGCCAGCTGGGCTTGGTGGTGGGTGCCACCTACCCACAGGAGATCGAGCGCGTGCGTGCCATTGCGCCCACACTGCCGCTGCTGATCCCTGGCGTGGGCGCCCAGGGTGGCGACGCCGCTGCCACCGTGCGCGCCGGGCTGCGCGATGGCGGGCCGATCATCGTGAACTCGTCGCGATCCATCCTGTACGCATCCAAGGGCGACGACTTTGCAGCGGCGGCGCGCACCGAGGCCCAGCGCACCCGCGCGGTGCTCGAAGCAGCCCGCGCGCGCTGACACCCCACTTTCAGCTCCGACAACCTTCGCGCCCCAGCTGCACCCGGATCACACCCATGCAGCTCAAGTGGCTCGAAGACTTCATCGTGCTGGCGCAGGAGCGCAGCTACACGCGGGCAGCCGAGCTGCGGCATGTCACGCACCCCGCCTTTGGCCGCCGCATCCGCGCGCTGGAGGCCTGGGCGGGTACGCCGCTGGTGGAGCGCGGTGGCGGCCCCGTCACCCTGACGCCTGCCGGGCAGAGCTTTCTGGAAACTGCGGGCCACATGGCGCGCAGCTTGGCGCAGTCGCATGAGGAGCTGCAGAGCCTGGCCGGGCGGCAGGCCCGCACCGTGACGCTGGCCACCGGCCGCACGCTGGCACGCACGGTGGTGGCCGACTGGCTGGTGCGGCTGCAGCCCATTTTGCAAAACGCCGAGCTGTGCATACGCACCCGCGCTCTGGCAGACACCGTGGCGCTGCTGGAAAGGGGTGAAGCCGACTTCTCGCTCGTGTACCACCACCCGGCGCTGGCGATACGGCTGGATGCGCGCCAGTTCATGCATGTCACGGTGGCGTCCGACCGGCTGGTGCCCATTTCGCGAGCGACGGCACAAGGGCAGGCGCTGCACCGCTTCGGGCAAGACCACCTGCCCGTGCCCTACCTGGCCTATGCCCCCCAGCTCGCGCTGGGGCGGCTGGTGGAAGACCATCTGTCCCAGAACCCGCATGCGCCCCGGCTGCAGCGGGTGGTGGAGTGCGACTCGGCCGACGCGCACTACGAATACGTGCAAAAAGGCCTGGGCGTGGCGTGGCTGCCCTGGTCCATGGTGCACGCCGATTGCCAGGCCAAACGGCTCGCGCCTGCGGGCGATGCGCGCATGGAAGTGCGTTTCGACGTGCGCCTGTACCGACCCAAACGCCGACTCGGCCCCGTGGCCGAAGCGCTCTGGAAAGCCCTGGCACAGCGTTGACATCCCAGGGTTTGCCCGAGGGGGCAGAACCCATTTGGCACACCTCAGTGCCATTTCAGCACCACAGACGTGTGCCCGCCTTTTCACAATGGCTCCACCCACAAGAACTTCACTGGAGCCCCGCATGCAAAACACTCCCTCCCTGCGCCGCACCGCCTTGCTGTGTGGCATGGCCCTCCTGGCGGCCCCAGCGTTCGCACAGGATGCCTATCCCTCCAAACCCATCACCATTGTGGTGGGCTACCCACCCGGCGGCAGCACCGACCTGACCGGCCGCAACGTGGCCCTGGAGCTGAGTGCCAAGCTGGGCGTACCGGTGGTGATTGAAAACATCGGTGGCGCAGGCGGCGCGATTGGTGCACAGAAGGTGGCGAGCAGCGCACCCGACGGCTACACCTTTTTGGTGGGCGCCAGCAACGAGATTGCCATCAACAAGCTGGTGACCAAGAAGGTGAAGTACGACGTGAAGGACTTCACCGCCATCGGCCTCATCGCCTCGCAACCGCTGGTGCTGGTGGCATCCACCGGCGCGGGCGTGAAGAACCTGGCCGAGTTCACGCAGAAGGTGTCCAAGAACCCGGGCAAGTTCAGCTACGGCAGTTCAGGCGTGGGCACCTCGCTGCACCTGGCGGGCGAGATGGTCAAGGAGCAGGGCAAGCTCTTCATGACGCACATCCCTTACCGGGGCGTCGCGCCGCTCACCAACGACCTCATGGGCAACAACCTGGAATATGGCGTGTTCGTGCTCTCCAGCGGCCTGCCACACATTAAGAGCGGAAAGGTGATCGCCCTGGGCACCACCGAAGCCAAACGCTCCGCCGCCACACCGGACATCCCGGCCCTGGCCGAAACCCCGCAGTACAAGAACGTGGACATTGGCGTGTGGTTTGCGCTGATGGGCCCGGCCAACCTGCCCAAGCCGGTGTTCGACAAGGTGAAGAAGGCGCTGAACGACACCCTGCAGTCGCCCGATTTCAAGAAGAAGATGGAAGCCAGCGGCTCCACCGTGGCTGCGACCACGGTCAACATCGACCAGTTCCTGGCGGCCGAAGTCGCCAAGTACAAGAAGATTGTGGAATTCGCCAAGATCGAAGAATGAGCAGCAGCACCGCCCCCCAAAACACGGCCGTTCCACCGCTGGCCTTCGAGCTGCCCGCGCCCGACATCACCGCCTGGCGCGTTGGCAACACCGGCACCGAAGGCGTCTGGCATTTCGACTCGGGCGAACCCGGCCGCCACGTGATGGTCAGCGCGCTGGTGCATGGCAACGAGCTGTGCGGCGCCTGGGCCTTGAAGGGCCTGCTCGAAGCGGGCGTGCGGCCGCAGCAGGGCACGCTCACGCTGGCGTTCTGCAACCTCGATGCGTTCGACCGGTTTGACGCGAGCAACCACGACGCCTCGCGCTTCACCGACGAAGACCTCAACCGCCAATGGCTGGAGGAGCGCATCAACGCAGCCGATACCAACGAGCGCCGCCGCGCCGCCGCGCTGCGCCCGTTTGTGGCGCAGGCGGACTGGCTGCTCGACATCCACTCGATGCACGAGCCCTCGGCCCCACTGCTGCTCACCGGCATCCAGCCGCGCAACCTGGAGCTGGCGCGGGCCATGCGCTCGCCCGAGCACATCGTGGTGGATGCGGGCCACAAGGACGGCGTGCGCATGCGCGACTACGGCCGGTTTGGCGCGCTGGAGGACCACAACGGCAACAGCACCCGTTCGCTGCTCATTGAATGTGGCTTCCATGGCGACCCGGCCAGCCGCGTCGTGGCGCAGGACCAGTGCGTGCGCTTCATCGAACAGTCCGGCGCCCTGAGCGCCGACGCCCTGGCGCAGCAACTGCCCGGCTGGCGCCTGCCCGATGCGCCCCGCCAGTGGGCGCTGGAGGTGACCGGCCCCGTGGTGGCCACCAGCAGCGCCTTCCGCTTTGTGGCGCCCTACACGGGGCTGGAGCTGTTTGAAAAGGCTGGCACCGTGATCGGCGACAACGACGGTGTGCCGGTGACCACGCCGTATGACAACTGCGTGCTGGTGATGCCGTCGGTGCGCCAGGCGAGGGCTGGCGTGACGGTGGTGCGGTTCGCGCGGCGCAGGGCGCTGTAAGCGCTTAGCAACAGCTCAGTAGCGGCGCAACAGGCGCACTGCAGAGGCGGTGGGTGGCAGGAGCCTCCGCCTCTTCCCCTTCAAATACTATAAATTTAATAGCTGTTAGCGCTTATCCATCAAGCGCTAGAGGCCATTTTTGCTTGTATTTTTGGCCCCAACACCACACAGGCCAGAGCTGCCACCACCAGCACAATCCCCGCCCACTGCCAGGGCGCCACACCCTCGTCCAGCAGCAGCCAGCCTGCGGTAAGCCCCACCACCGGCACCGCCAGGCTGAAGGGCGCCACGCGGTTGGCAGGGTAGCGCTGCAGCAGGTTGGTCCACAGCGCGTAGCCAACAATGGTGGCCGCCCAGCCCAGGTAGGCCACAGCCGCCCACGACAGCAAGGGCACATCCGCCAGCGTTTGCCACTGCAGCCAGCGTGCGGCGTCAGGGTCGAACACGGCAGACAGCGCCACAAAAGGCAGCACCGGCACCAGGCTGCTCCAGATCACAAACGCCAGCGGATCAAACCCCGGGCTTTGCTGCTGCGCCAGGCGCGCCACGATGTTGGACGAGGCCCACATGGCAGCGCCGCACAGCGTCAGCAACAAACCGGCCAGCGTGGTGGCCGCCGCCACACCCACCCCGGAGCCCGGCCCCACGTAGTTCATCGCAAAACACACCAGCCCCAGCGCGGCCAGCACCATGCCCCACCGCAAGGGCAACCCCGGCCGCTCGCGCAGCAGCGCAAAGCCGAACAGCGCGGTGAAGAACACCTGCGTCTGCAGCAGCACACTGGCCAGCCCGGCCGTCATGCCCACCTTGAGCCCGACAAACAGAAAACCGAACTGCCCCACGCCCTGGAACAGCCCGAACAACAGCACCCAGCGCCAGTGCATGCGCGGCGGGCGCACCAGCAGCACCAGCGGCAAGGCGGCACACAGGTAGCGCGCGGCGCCCAGCTGGAAGGGGCTGAAGCTGCGCAGCCCCCATTTCATCGCAACGAAGTTGACGCCCCACAGGACCACCACCACCAGGGCGGCCAGCAGGTCGCGCGCACGCAGCGGGCCACCTACCGGGCCTGGAGGGCCGGATACAGGCGCCGTCACTGCGCTGCCCGCGCAGCGTCGATGTGTGCCTTCACCCGCTGGGCCAGCGCCATGTCGCCGGGGGTTTCGGGGCTCCATTTGTCGATGGCACGGGGCTGCTCGTCGGCATCCACGGCGGTGTAGACCGCCACACAGTGCAGCACCTCTCGCAGCGGCTCGCCATGGATGCCACCGCTGCGCACCTCCACGGCCAGGTGCATGGCGGTGTCGGTGGTGGACGCCAGGCGCGCATGCACCTCCACCAGATCCCCCGGGCGAATGGGGTGCACAAAATGCGCGCCGCCCACAAACTCGGTGATGCACGGCCCCTTGGCCCAGGCGCAGGCGCAGGCAAACCCGGCCTCGTCCACCCAGCGCAGCACGGTGCCACCGGGCACACGGCCGGCCTGGGGCAGGGTGCTTTGAGACGCCAGGAAGCGCAGGGTGATCGATTGCATGCCAGGTGCTCCAAGGGGCGGATGTTGGGGCCATTATTCTCCAGCGCGCCCTCTGCCGCCGCCCCGCCTCCATGCCTCCAAAGACGCCCCGCAGGTCGGCGGAAATTGACCTGAGTCAAAACCCTACTCAAAACAGCCCCCTACATTGCGTTACATCCCGCGCGGCCTGATGGAGGGCCGCATCCCAGTCGGCGGGTGCCGACACCCCGCCCCCTGAGGTCTACCCTTTTGCGCACACACCCACCGTGCGCCTACTGCCATGTCCCTTCTTCACCGCTTGAACCTGCTCGAAAAATTCCTCATCCTGGGGACACTCGGGCTCATGATGAGTGCGCTGCCCACCTACCTGACGGTGCGCGATGCGCTGCACGCCATTGGCCATGCGCGCCACGAGGCGCAGGGCATGGTCCCTGCGCAGGCACTCACCCGCCTCGTGCAGCAGATGCAGGTGCACCGGGGCCTGTCGGTGGGCATGCTGGGCGGCGACGAAACCCTGGCAGCACGCCGCCCCGCTGCGCGCGATGCCGTCAACGCGGCGCTGGACGATGCCACCACCCGCTTTGCGGCCGCCAAGGTGCCCGCCGCCCAGATGGCCGCCTGGACCCAGGCCCAGCAGACCTGGCGCACGCTGGAGCAGGCCGTGGCCGCACGCAGCATCGAGCAGGCCCAGAGCACGGCGCAGCACACGCAGCTCATCGCGTCGCTGCTGCAGCTCAACGAATCGTTGCTGCATGCCTATGGCCTGCAGATCGACCCCGACGCCGACACGCACGCGCTGATCCAGGCCTCGCTGGTGCAGGCGCCCATGCTGGGCGAAAAGCTGGGCATGCTGCGCGCGCAAGGCGCCAGCGCGCTGGGTAAACGCGAGCTGACGCCCCAGGGCAAGGGCCAATTGCTGGTGCTGCAGCAGCGTGTGGCCGAGCTGCAGGCCGACACCTTCCGGGGGCTGGACCGCGCCCTGCAAGGCAACCCCGATCTCCAACGCGCCCTGGGCAGCAGCGCGCAGGCCGTGCAGAGTCAGATCCAGCAATCGCTGCAGATGGCCGAGCGCGATGTGATCAACGCCAGCGAACTCCAGCTGCCTTCCAAGGACTATTTCGACGCCTTCACCCGCACCATCGAAGCGCTGAACGCGCTCAACAACCTGTCCATGGCCAGCCTGGACCAGGCGCTGCAGGCCCGGGTGTCCGACCTGCAGCGGGGGCTGCTGTGGGTGGCTCTGGCGCTGGTCGTCACGCTCTCGGCCACCAGCGGCATGGCGCTGGTGTTTGTGCGCTCGATGACGGTGCCGCTGTCGCAGGCCGTGGCGCTGTCACGCGCCGTGGCGCAGGGTGACCTGAGCGGCGCCCCGCTGGCCCACGGCACCAACGAAGTCGGCCAGCTGCTGCAAGCGCTGCAGCAGATGCGCAGCCAGCTCACGCAGGTGGTCCGCCAGGTGCGCAACGGTTCTGAAAACGTGGCCACGGCCAGCGTGCAGATTGCCCAGGGCAATACCGACCTCTCGGCCCGCACCGAAAGCCAGGCCAGTGCGCTCGAAGAAACCGCCGCCTCGATGGAGCAGCTCAACGCCACCGTGCGCCAGAACGCCGACAGCGCCCAGCAGGCCAGCCAGCTGGCCGCGAGCGCGAGCACCGTGGCCACCCAGGGCGGCGAGGTCGTGGCGCAGGTGGTCAACACCATGCAGGGCATCAACGCCGCGTCGCAGAAGATCTCGGACATCATCGGCGTGATCGATTCCATCGCCTTCCAGACCAACATCCTCGCGCTCAACGCGGCCGTGGAAGCCGCCCGCGCGGGCGAGCAGGGCCGGGGCTTTGCGGTGGTGGCCAGCGAAGTGCGCAGCCTGGCCGGACGCAGTGCCGAGGCCGCGCGCGAGATCAAGGCTCTCATCAGCGCCAGCGTGGAGCGCGTGGAACAAGGCACGGCCCTGGTGGACCGCGCGGGCAGCACCATGACCGAGGTGGTGGCGTCCATCCGCCGCGTGACCGACATCGTGGGCGAGATCAGCGCGGCCAGCCACGAACAATCGCTGGGCGTGGCCCAAGTGGGCGAGGCCGTGACGCAGATGGACCAGGTCACGCAGCAAAACGCCGCCCTGGTCGAGGAAATGGCCGCCGCCGCCAGCAGCCTGCAGAACCAGGCCGAAGACCTGGTGCAGGTGGTGTCGGTGTTCCGTCTGGGGGACGAAGGCCAGGGCCAGGGCCAGCACAGGGCACCACGCCCCACAAATTCGCTACGAATTTAATAGCTATCAGCGCTTATCCAACAGGCGCTAGCGGCCATTTTTACTCAAATTCTGCGCCCCCGTGGCTCCGCGGCGCTGCGCGGAGCGGTGGATGGACCGGGCAGCCCGCTCGCTCCACCGTTGCGCATCCGTTCACGCCGTCGCAGGCTCACCACCCGGCCCCGTCTGCGGTAGCACCAGCCGCGCGCGCAGCCCCTGGCCGGGGGCGCTGTGCAACTCCAGCGCACCCCCCTGGGCGCGCGCCACGCGCTCGGCAATCGCCAGACCGAGCCCGGCCCCCGGTGCGCCCGCACGCGCCGTGCCGCCGCCACGTGCAAAAGGCTGGCGCATGCGGTCGATCTCTTCGGCGGTGATGCCGGGGCCCTGGTCCTGCACCTCCAGCCATACCTGGGTGGCGTCTGCCCCCGTGCGCAGCACCACCGGCGGCGCACCGTGGCGCCAGGCGTTTTCCACCAGGTTGTCCAGCGCGCGGCGCAGGGCCTGGGGGCGCACGGGCACGTCGGGCAGGGGCCCCAGTTCCAGCACCAGCGCGCGGCCGTGGTCGGCCTGCGCCTCGGCCACGGCCTGGGCCAGGTCGTTGAGCGATGCGGTGGTAGGCGCCTCGGCCTCACCGCTGCGTGCGAACTGCAGGAACTGGCCCACGATGCCATCCATCTCGTCGATGCTGCGCGCCATGCTGGCCGCCAGCGGCGCATCGACCTGCGCGCCGGCAATCTCCACCCCCAGGCGCAGCTTGGTCAGCGGCGTGCGCAGGTCGTGCGACACACCGGCCAGCATCAGGGCGCGCTCGTGGTCGGCGGTGGTCAGGCTCTGTGCCATCTGGTTGAAGCTGCGCGCCACGGTGGCGATTTCTTCGGGCCCATCATCCGGCAGGGTTGCGGGCGACTGGCCTTGCGCCAGTTGCTGCGCCGCGCCCACCACCTGCACCAGCGGGCGGTTGATGTGGCGCTGCAGCCACCACGCGCCCAGCAGCGCCAGCAGCATGCTGGCCAGCGTGGCGGCCAGCCAGGCGCCGGTGAACTCACGGGTGGGGAATACGCTGGGGAGGTTGAGCCAGTAGTCAGTGCCCTCGTGCACCATGCGCAAGGCCAGCACGCCGGTGCTGTCGCGGCGCCACACAGGTTGCGGGGGTTGTGTTTCAGCATCGCCCGCCCCCAGGCGGCGCGACACCGCCTGCACAAACTGCCGCTCCAAGGGCGACAGCAGACCGCGCCGCGCTGCGCTTTCTGGCAGAGCGGGCGGTGTGGCCTGCGCGGCCTGCCGGTTGAACGCCTCCACAAACGCCACGCGCTGCGCCGGAGGCAGCGCCTGCAGCCCGGCCCGCAGCGCAGTCACGTTGCGCGCCACGCCATCGGCCACCTGCGCCACACGGGGCTTGAAGATCATCTGCCGCACCAGCACCGCCGCCACCAGCTGCCCCAGCACGATGAGCGCAGCCATCAGCAGCAGGTTGCGCCCCAGCAGGCTGCGCGGCCAGAGCCCCCAGCGGCGGCTGGTTGCGAAGGCCATCATGGCTGGCGCCCTCCACCCGGCGCAGCGCCATCGGGCACAAACACATAGCCCACCCCCCACACGGTGCGGATGTGGCGCGGCTGGGCCGGGTCGGCCTCGATGAGCTTGCGCAGGCGCATCACCTGCACGTCGATGCTGCGGTCGGTGGCGGTGTGGTCGGGGCCGTAGGCCAGCGCGATCAGCCGGTCGCGCCCCAGTGGACGGTGCGGCTGCTGGGCCAGCGCCTGCAGCAGTGCGAATTCGCCGGTGGTCAGGGGCACGTCCTGGGCACCCTGACTGTGGTTGTCGTCGCGACCATCGTTGCGCTCCAGCCGGCGCTCATCCAGCCACAGCGTGAACGCGCCAAACACGATGCGCCCGCCCGCCTGGCGCGGCCCGGTGTGGGCGCCCAGCACGCGCTGGCGGCGCACCATGGCCTGGATGCGGGCCAGCAGCTCGCGCGGGTTGAAGGGCTTGGGCAGGTAGTCGTCGGCGCCCATCTCCAGGCCGATGATGCGGTCCACCGGGTCGCCGCGTGCGGTGAGCATGAGGATGGGAATGGTCTCGCCCTGCGCACGCAGGCGGCGGCAGATGGCCAGGCCGTCCTCGCCCGGCATCATCACGTCGAGCACCAGCACATCAAAGCGCTCGCGCTGCAGCAGCACATCCAGCGGGCCCGCGCCATCGACCGTGCGCACGGTGTAGCCCTGGTCGCTGAGGTAGCGCTGCAGCAGGGCACGCAGGTCGGGCTCGTCATCGGCGACCAGGATTTTGGCCAGGGGGTCGGTCATGGGCAGGGAGCAACGTGGCAAGTGAAGGCGGCGTGGTGGCAATGGTAGGCGCTACTTGGACGGTACGGCGGGCCATGCACCCCCAGCCATGACAAGGCATGACGGAGCCGCGGTCGTTTGTCATGGTTTGTCATACATCGGCGGATTACTGCCATCAATGGCTCACACCCGGGACCCACAGTACGGCCATGCCAAACCCCAAGGCAAACCCCAAGGAGTCGACCACCATGCCTTTGCTGCCCCACCCCGCTGACAACGACCTGCTGCACCGCCCCGCGCTGGCAGCGGGTGTGCTTGTGCTACCCGCCCTCGCCACCCTGGGGCTGAGCGCCGTGCTGGCGCTGGCCGCCCCCACCGAAGCGCAGGCCCGCACCCGCCGGAGCGTGGAACACAACGCCGATGGCAGTACCACCACCCACACCGGCGTGGCCCGCAGCGGCCCGAACGGCGCGGTGCTGCGCGGCCGCACCGCCACCACCGATGGGCAGGGCAACGGCAGCGTCACCCGCCGCGGCGCCGCCGTGGGCGCGCAGGGCGGGGTGGCCGCACGCCAGGGCAGCACCACCCGCAGTGCAGACGGCAGTGCCAGCCACAGCGGCACGGTGTCCGCCCAAAATGCCCAGGGCAGTCTGCACAGCAGCGGCGGGGCGAGCCGCAATGCCGACGGCAGCGTGGAGCAGGCCCGCAGCACCACCGCCACCAGTGCGGCCACCGGCAACAGCGTGCAGACACAAAGCAGCTACAGCAAGGACAGCGGCTTGAGCCGCAGCGCCACCTGCTATGACGCGAGCGGCACGGCCATGGCTTGTCCGACGCGGCCTTAACACCGTCTGGACCCAGCCATCGATTGCCGCCCTCTGAACTCAGGAGCCTTGCCATGTCCCTGCGCCGCATCCTCACCTTCACCACCCTCGCCGCGCTCACGCTGGCCACCGCCAGCGTGCAGGCCCAGACCACCGCGCACAACGGTGGCCGCCTGCGCGCCCTCATCGCACAAAAGCAGGCCGCCGCCGCATCGGCAGCCCTGTCGGCAGGCGTGCAGCGCATCGCCGATGTGCCCTACGGCACCGACCCTGCACAGCGCATGGATGTGTATGTGCCCACCAGCCCCACCACCGGTACCAACAGCCTGGTGGCCAGCGCGGTGCGCGCGCCCGTCATCTTCATGGTGCATGGCGGCGGCTGGCGGCATGGCGACAAGGCCATGGGCCGCGTGGTGCAGGAGAAGGTGAACCGCTGGGTGCCCAAGGGCTTCATCCTCATCTCCATCAATTACCGCATGCTGCCCGACGCCCCCGTGGCCGTGCAGGAGCGCGATGTGCAGGCCGCCCTCATGGCCGCGCAGCAGCGCGCTGGCACCTGGGGCGGGGACCCGAGCCGTTTCATCCTCATGGGCCACTCGGCCGGTGCCCACCTGGTGGCCCTGCTCAATGCCCGCGCCCCGCAGGCACTGCGCGATGGCGCCTGGCCGTGGCTGGGCGCGGTGTCACTCGACAGCGCCATGATGAACGTGCCCGCCCGCATGCGCGCCCCGCACCTGCCGCTGTACGACGACGCATTTGGCACTGACCCGGCTTATTGGGTGGCCATGTCGCCCTTCCACCAGTGGACGGTAGGCGCCCCGCCCATGCAAATGGTGTGCTCGGCCCAGCGTGCGGACGACCCCTGCCAGCAATCCGATGCCATGGCCCGCCATGTGCGCAACCAGGGCGGCCGCGCCGAGGTGTTGCCGCAGGACCTGGACCATGGCGAAATCAACGCCCAACTGGGCCTGGACAGCGATTACACCCGCGCGGTGGAGGCCTTCATGGGATCGCTGGACGCTGAGGTGGCCCGGCGGCTGCAGTGATGCAGCGGCAATTTGCTACCGAATTAAGAGCTGCTAGCGCTTTATAGATAAGCGCTAGCAGTCACTTTCATTCATTTTTTTGCCCGCAGGTAGGGCACCAGATACCGCCCCGTATGGCTGGCCGGGTTGGCCGCCAGCTCCTCGGGCGTGCCCACGCCCACCACGGTGCCACCGCCCGCACCACCCTCCGGCCCCATGTCGATGAGCCAATCGGCGGTTTTGATCACGTCGAGGTTGTGCTCGATGATGACGATGGTGTTGCCCGCGTCGCGCAGCTGGTGCAGCACCTTGAGCAAGAGATCAATGTCGGCAAAGTGCAGGCCGGTGGTGGGCTCGTCCAGGATGTAGAGCGTGCGGCCGGTGTCGCGCTTGCTCAGCTCCTGCGCCAGCTTCACGCGCTGCGCCTCGCCACCGGAGAGCGTGGTGGCCGCCTGGCCCAGGCGGATGTACGACAGGCCCACATCCAGCAGCGTCTGCAGCTTGCGCGCTATTGTTGGAACGTCCTTGAAGAAGGCGGCGGCGTCTTCCACCGTCAATTCCAGGATCTGCGCGATGTTCTTGCCCTTCCACAGCACTTCCAGCGTCTCGCGGTTGTAGCGCTGGCCGTGGCAGATGTCGCAGGGCACGTACACGTCGGGCAAGAAGTGCATCTCCACCTTCACCACACCGTCGCCCTGGCAGGCCTCGCAGCGGCCTCCGGCCACGTTGAAGCTGAAGCGCCCGGGGCCATAGCCGCGCTCCTTGGCGGTATTGACCTCGGCCATCAGCTCGCGGATGGGGGTGAACAGGCCGGTGTAGGTGGCGGGGTTGCTGCGCGGCGTGCGGCCAATGGGGCTCTGGTCGACGTTGATGACCTTGTCGAAGTACTCGATGCCCACGATCTCGTCGTGCGCGGCCGGTTCTTCGTGCGCGCGGTACAGCTGGCGGGCCACGGCGGCGTACAGCGTGTCGTTGACCAGCGTGCTTTTGCCCGAGCCCGACACGCCCGTCACGCAGGTGAGCAGCCCCACGGGGAAGTCCACCGTCACACCCTTCAGGTTGTTGCCCGTGGCGCCTGCCACCCGCAGCGCCTGCAGGGCGCCCTGGCGTGCGTGGTGTTCGGCCATGCGTTCGGCGCGGCGTTTGCTGGCCTCGGTTTGCGGAAAGCGCGACTTGGCCTTGGCCTCGACCACGGGAGCAGTCTGCTCCAGCACCGGCAGCCAGGGCGTGCGGCGCTGGGGCACGGCAATCGAGCGCACGCCCGACAGGTACTGGCCCGTGAGCGACTGCGTGTTGCCACGCACTTCGTCGTACGTGCCCTGCGCCATCACGCGCCCGCCGTGCACACCCGCGCCGGGGCCCATGTCGATCACATGGTCGGCGGCGCGCATCATGTCTTCGTCGTGCTCGACCACGATCACGCTGTTGCCAATGTCGCGCAGGTGTTTGAGCGTGGCGATCAGGCGGTCGTTGTCGCGCTGATGCAGGCCGATGCTGGGCTCGTCCAGCACATACATCACGCCCGTCAGGCCCGATCCAATTTGCGAGGCCAGGCGGATGCGCTGCGCCTCGCCCCCGGAGAGGGTCTCGGCGCTGCGGTCCAGGCTCAGGTAGCTCAGGCCCACGTCGTTCAGGAACTGCAGGCGCGTGGCGATCTCGCGCACCACCTTGTCGGCGATCTCGGCCTTGGCGCCCGTGAGCTTCAGGTCGTTGAACCAGGTGTGGGCGGTGTTCAGTGTGGCGTGGCTCACTTCAAAGATGGCGCGGGCCTGCTCGCCCTCGCCCAGCCGCACGTGGCGGGCTTCGCGGCGCAGGCGAGTGCCGTGGCATTCGGGGCAGGGCTGGGTGCTGCGAAAGCGCGCGAGGTCCTCGCGCACCACCACCGAATCGGTCTCGCGGTAGCGCCGCGACATGTTGGGGATGATGCCCTCGAACGGGTGCTTCTTGGCATACACCTTGCCCTTGGAGGCACCGCTGTCCATGATGTAGCTGAAGGCGATTTCTTCCTCGCCCGAGCCGTGCAGGATGGCGTGCTGCACCGGTGCGGGCAGCGATTCAAACGGCGCCTCGATGTCAAACGCGTAGTGCTTGGCCAGGCTCTCGAGCATCGCAAAGTAGTAGCCGTTGCGCCGGTCCCAGCCCTTGATGGCGCCGCTGGCCAGGCTCAGCGTGGGGAAGGCCACCACACGCGCGGGGTCGAACACATCGCGCTGGCCGATGCCGTCGCACGCCGGGCACGCGCCCATGGGCGAATTGAACGAGAACAGGCGCGGCTCCAGCTCCGGCAGCGAATAGCTGCAGACGGGGCAGGCGAACTTGCTGCTGAACAGGTGCTCTTGCCCCGTGTCCATCTCCAACGCCAGCACGCGGCCATTGCCCTCGTGCCCGCCCACGCGCAGCACCGCCTCGATGCTCTCGGCCAGGCGCTGCTGCAGGTCGGCCCGCACCTTGATGCGGTCGATCACCACGTCGATGTTGTGCTTCTCGGTTTTCTTGAGCGCGGGCAGGTTCTCGTGCTCGTAAATCTGGCCATCCACCCGAAAGCGGACGTAGCCCAGCGCCTGCATCTGCGCGAACAGCTCGGTGAACTCGCCTTTTTTCTCGCGCGCCACGGGGGCCAGCAGCATGAGCTTGGTGTCTTGGGGCAGGGCCAGCACGGCATCCACCATCTGGCTCACCGTTTGCGCGGCCAGCGGCAGGTTGTGGTCGGGGCAATACGGCGTGCCAGCGCGGGCGTACAGCAGACGCAGGTAGTCGTGGATCTCGGTCACCGTGCCCACGGTGGAGCGCGGGTTGTGGCTGGTGGCCTTCTGCTCGATGGAAATCGCGGGCGAAAGGCCTTCGATCAGGTCGACATCGGGCTTGTCCAGCCGCCCCAGAAACTGCCGCGCATAGGCCGACAGGCTCTCCACATAGCGCCGCTGGCCCTCGGCATACAGCGTGTCGAACGCCAGGCTGGACTTGCCCGAGCCCGACAGCCCGGTGATCACCACCAGCTGGTTGCGCGGGATGTCGAGGTCGATGTTCTTGAGGTTGTGCGTGCGCGCCCCCCGGATGCTGATGCGCTGCTCACGCAGGGCGCGGGCGAGGTAAAGACCGCTGCTGTCGGCAGCTTGGGCATCGGTGGGGGAATGGGAGTCGGTCACGGAGTGGGGAAACAGCAGGGAAACCGACCATGATAGGTCAAGCCCCATGCCCTGTGTTGCAGCTACTGCCATGCCAGTACCATTGCACGCCACATTCATTTGCCAACGCCAAAGTGACCGACCCCACACCACCCCACCTCCCCCATGTCCATGCCCAGGCGCTGACCGTGACCCGTGCGGAGCGCGAGCAGCTGGGAGGCCACCCCGGCCGGGTGGTCTGGCTCACCGGCCTGTCGGGTGCGGGCAAATCGACCATTGCCAATGCGCTGGAGCGGGAACTGAATCGCCAGGGCAAACGCACCTACATCCTGGACGGCGACAACATCCGCCAGGGGCTGAACCGTGATCTGGGGTTTTCGGACGCGGACCGGGCAGAGAACATCCGGCGTGTCGCACAAGTGGCCCGCCTGTTTGTGGACGCGGGCGTGATCGTGGTGGTGGCTTTCATTTCGCCCTTTCGTGCGGAACGTCAGGCGGCCCGGGAACTGTTTGCCCCGGGCGACTTCCTGGAAGTGTTTGTCGATGTGCCGCTGGCACTCGCCGAAGAGCGCGACCCCAAAGGCCTGTACCGCAAGGCCCGCACGGGCGAGTTGCGCCAGTTCACCGGTATTGATTCGCCCTACGAACCACCGCTGGCCGCCGAGCTGGTGCTGCCCACAGCCCAGCTCACGCCCCAGGAATGCGTGCAGCGGATCTGCGCTTTGCTGTGAGCCTTTGGGCCGGTCAGCCATGCCTTGGGAGCCGTGCCACGCCCCGCACATGCCCACGCGAATCACAACTCCTGCCCAATGGGCGAAAATCCCTGCTTTACCTGCCCCATAGGGCACCACCGTGCCGGATTCTCCTTCTTCACTTGCGGGCGCTGCCCCACCGCCCCTGTCGCCATCGCCTTCCGGCAACGCCATGACCCCGCAGGAGCGCCGCTCCAGCCTCAGCCTGGCGCTGATCTTTGCGCTGCGTATGCTGGGCCTGTTCCTGGTGTTGCCCGTGTTTGCCCTCGAGGCCCGCAAGTACCCCGGTGGGGATGACCCCGCCCTGGTGGGGCTTGCCATGGGCATCTACGGCCTGACGCAAGCCGTGCTGCAGTTGCCGCTGGGCATGGCATCCGACCGGTTTGGGCGCAAGCGCGTGATCGTGCTGGGTCTTTTGGTGTTTGCAGCGGGTAGCCTGCTGGCCGCGCTGGCCGATTCGCTCACGGGACTGCTGATGGGCCGCGCGCTGCAAGGCGCCGGGGCCGTATCGGCCGCCGTGACCGCCCTGCTGGCCGACCAGACCCGCGACGCCGTGCGCACCAAGGCCATGGCGCTGGTGGGCGGCAGCATCGGACTGATGTTTGCCGTCGCGCTGGTGGCCGCACCGGTGCTGGCGGCCCACATCGGGCTGGCGGGCTTGTTCGGGCTGACCTGCGCCCTGGCGCTGGCAGGCGTGGCGGTGGTGATTTGGTGGGTGCCTGCAGAAACCGCGCAGCACCAGAATGCGCCCCGGGGCCGCCTGTCCGATGTGTGGGCCCACCCCGACCTGCTGCGCCTGAACCTGGGGGTGTTTGTGCTGCACACCGTGCAGTTGTCCATGTGGGTGGCCGTGCCGGCCATGCTGGTGCAGGCGGGCCTTTCCAAAGACCACCACTGGCAGGTCTACCTGCCTGCGGTGGTGCTCTCGTTTGCGGCCATGGGCGGGCTCTTTGCGCTGGAGCGCGCGGGCCGCCTGCGCGCCGCCCTGCTGGGTGCCATCGCACTGGTGCTGCTGGTGCAGGCAGGCCTGGGCCTGCTGGCGGGCAGCGGCAGCACACCCACACTGTGGGTGCTGGGGCCGTTGCTGTTTGTGTTTTTCTGCGGATTCAACGCGCTGGAGGCCAGCCAGCCCAGCCTGGTGTCGCGCATGGCGCCGCCGCAGCTGCGCGGCGCGGCGCTGGGCAGCTACAACACGCTGCAATCGCTGGGCCTGTTTGCGGGCGGCGCGCTGGGCGGCGCCTTGGTGAAATGGGCCGGCGCGCCGGGCCTGTTTGCCGCCACCACCGTGCTCACGGCCCTGTGGCTGGTACTGACCTGGCCCCTGCGGCCCGTGGGGCGCGGCGGCCACTGAGTGGTGGATCGAGCCATGCCGCCAGAGCTTCCATTGCGAGCCGGTTGCGGCACAATGGCGCGTTTGGCGCCCGGAATCCTTCTCCAAATCCGGCGCTTCTTTCATCCCTTTAAGGCAAAAACAGCACCATGGCATCAGTAAACAAAGTCATCATCGTCGGCAACCTGGGCCGCGACCCTGAAATGCGCACTTTCCCCAGTGGCGATCAGGTGGCCAACGTGACGATTGCCACCACCGACAAGTGGAAAGACAAGCAGTCTGGCGAAATGAAGGAAGCCACCGAGTGGCACCGCGTGGTCTTCAACGGCCGCCTCGCCGAGATCGCTGGCCAGTACCTGCGCAAGGGCTCGCAGGTGTACGTGGAAGGCAGCCTGCGCACCCGCAAGTGGACTGACCAGAGCGGCGTGGAAAAGTACAGCACCGAAATCCGTGCTGACCAGATGCAGATGCTGGGCAGCCGCCAGGGCATGGGCGGCGGCCAGGGTGGTGGCCAGCAAGGCGGCGGATACGACGATGGCGGCTACGGCGGTGGCGACCAGGGCGGCGGCTACGACCAGGCCCCCCGCCGCGCCGCGCCCCCACCACGCCCCATGGCGGCCCCTGCCCAGCGCCCTGCGCCTGCGCCCGTGGCACAGCCACCCCGCGCAGCTTCGGGGTTTGACGACATGGATGACGACATCCCGTTCTAAAAGCCGCGCTTTCCAGTTTTGTAAAAAGGCCCGCAGCACACACGCTGCGGGCCTTTTTTTGCGCCCGCATGATGGTCAAGAAGCGCTGAGAGGCTGAGGCAGCGGCACGCGGCGCTTCTTCTACAACGGCCAGCGCCCTCCCCACCCCCTCAGTTTGTCCAGTGCGGCACGGGGACAACGGCGCCAACACTTTCTTACACCGGTTGCGCCCAACTCGAAGATCATCGGGCGCTTGTTGGCGGCTGGCCTGCGGTGCCGCCAGCAAATTCTGGTTAGTCACAACAACATTCAACAGCACAAGAGAGGGATAGCCATGCCAGGCTTTGTTCGCAAGATTTTGATTTTCATCACCGGTTACGCGTGGCTGCTGCTACTGGCCGGGCCTGGCCTGATCGGCCTGTCGCTGTACAGCGGCTGGAAGGCCGATGGCGACCATGCCTACGCAGCGCGGGAAAGCCTGCAGACCGTGACAGGCACGGTGACGCAGGCTTCGGAGGTCACCGTCAAGCGCAAGCGCCGCGCTACCAAGCAGTTCTACGAAATCAGCGTCCAGCCCGATGGCGCAGGCGCCGAGGCCCGCAAGCTGCGCATCGACTACAGCACACCCCAGGAACTGGTGGGCAACCTGATCGACGAAAAGATCACCGCTTTGGTGGACAAGAGCGACAACGACCTGGTGTACGAAGTGGCGGTCGATGGCAAGCCCGTGATCAGCTATGAGACCACCAGGCAGCGCCTGCAGGCCGAGGCAGCGTCCTCCGCCAGGTCCTTCAGCGGCGCTGGCACCTGGATTTTCGCGATCCTGCTGACGCTGATCGGCGCCGCCGGTGTGTGGTCCAACCGCAGGCTGCGTGCAGCGGACTCCAGCCAGCAACTCAGCGCGGCCTGAGAATTTTTCACAGAGAGGGAGGGAGGAGGCGCCTGGTGCGCCCCTCCCGTGATTTCACAACCAACACACAGAGCGAGGAATACGCCATGAATCCCAATGTCCTGACCCCTTCGACGCCGGAAGGCGCACCGTTTGAACGGCGCGATTTCATCGTTGCTACCTACAAGCACCTCGGTGTGGCCATGCTGGCCTTCGTGGTGCTTTCCGCCGTCCTGATGGCGACCGGATTTTCCGGCACAGCGGCCAAGATGCTGCTGGCCAGCGGCAACAAGTTCCTGTGGCTGGGCGTCATGGGCGCGTTCATGCTGGTGGGCTGGCTGGCCTCGTACATGGCCGACAACGCAGAGAGCTCGCAAACACAGCTGATGGGCCTGGGCCTGTATGTGCTGGCCGAAGGCCTGATCTTCGCGCCGATGTTCGGCATCGCCCAGATCGTGGCCCCCGGTGCCATTGGCGCTGCGGCCTTCATCACGCTGCTGCTGGTGGGCGCGCTCACCTGGACGGCGTTCACCACCAAGACCAACTTCTCGTTCCTGGGGGGCATTCTGAAGGTGGGCGGCCTGGTGGCCCTGGGCACCATCATTGCCGGCGCCATCTTTGGCTTCAAGCTGGGCATCTGGTTCTCGGGGATCATGGTGCTGTTTGCCGGCGCCTGCGTGCTGTACGACACTTCGCGCATCATCCACGACTACCCCGCCGACCGCCCTGCGGGCGCTGCGCTGCACCTGTTTGCATCGATCGCGCTGATGCTCTGGTACGTGCTGCGCATCCTGATCAGCCTGGCGACCAACGACGACTGAGCCGCCATCCTCGAAGCCCCGTGCTGTGGCAAGGGCCGGCTCCTGCAAAGGGGTCGGCCCTTTTCTTTGCAGCAGGCTAAATCCAAGAAAATCAGGCTCTAGCGCTTGATGAACAAGCGGTAATAGCTATATTATTGATAGCAACTGATCGCAAATGCATTCCGGTGCACCTGACAGGCGTGGCCCAGCCGACATCCGAGCTCGCATTCCCCGTGGGCGCACCGCAGCCCCACAGCCCGCCGCCCAACTCCGGCATGCCATTTTCCTGTCGTCCCTTGCGCCCGCTGCTGGCACAATTAGAAACAGCAAGACAGCCAGCATGCACCAGTGCGCGCTCGCTGGCCCGTTGATAACGCCTCGCGCGCCACGGCGGCATCTCGACGACTCCCCATTACCCACTGATCCTCTTTCTGTCCATCATGCGCAAATACTTCTGGCTATCCTTGACCTGTGCGGCCCTGCTCGCCAGTTGCGGCGGCGGCTCGTCCGACGGCGAAGACGTGGGCCCCGCCCCTGGCGTACAGCAATACCCCGGCGGCGTGTGGGAGGGCACGGTGGGCACCGGCGCTGCGCAGCGGCAGGTGGTGGGCTACATCGATCCCGGCCCGCTGGGCACCGGGGGCGAGTTCTACATGGCACGCGAGGCCCCGGGCGCAGCGGGCTTTGATGCGTTTTACGGGCGCCTGAATGTCAACGTCACGGCAGTGCTGGCCACTGGCGTCACGTACTACTCGGTCCAGGACGGCAAATTTGCCACGGGCCTGACGCTGCGTGGCACGGCATCGAACAGCGGCAAGATCGGCCGCACCGACGGCATCAGTGGCAATTACTCCGACCCGGTGCAGACGGCCGCTGCGTCCGGCGCGGTGGTGCCGATCAAGCTCTCGTACAGCAGCCTGAACTTCCACCCCGCACGCGCGAGCCTGGTCGAGGGCACCTACCGGGGCACCGGCCTGTTTGGCGGCGGATGGGTGCTCACCGTCACCCCACAGGGCCAGCTCTCGGGCCGCATCGGCGGCTGTCTGGTCACGGGCACGGCCACGCCACGCGCCGCAGACTCCCCGCTGTATTCGATGACGCTCAATCTCTCGGGCGACACCACCTCCTGCGAGGCCAGCGGCACGCAGCAATCCGGCATCGCCGTGCTGCGTTTTGATGCGGCAGGGGTGCCCAACGGCATCTGGGTGTTCACGCGCAATGCGACGGGCCCGAACAACACCTTCACCCTCAACGGCATTGCCGACCCCCGCATCACAGTGCCGCCTTCCACCACGCCGTTGTCGGTGGCGGGCAACTGGCAGGGCTCCTTCACGCTGCCTGCAGGCGTGATTGGCGATACGACCGTCTGGGGCAGCGTGCTGCCGGACGGCGGCCTGTTCTTCTACACCAACAGCAGCCTGGACCACAACGCGCTGTATGGCCGCCTTATCCGCTACGAGAACAACGTCACGAACAACCGTTTTGTGACGGCCAACGATGGCGTGTTCTTCAACCGCCTGCTGGCCAATACGGGCGCCTACAACGAGTCCGTGCTGATCGACGGCACGCTCCAAAGTGGCGATGGCACCAGCACCGCCGGCCTGTTCAGCGGCAGCTTCAGCTACCCAACGCAGCCAGGCGGTTTCCCCACCCGCTTCAGCGTGACGCCCGACCCGCTGTACGCCCTGCCCTCCGGCAAGGTGCCCAACGCGGCTCTGATCGTTGGTACCTACAAGATGGCTGGCACGGGTTTTGGTGGCGACACCACAACGCTGACGGTGTTTGCCGATGGCGCCATCACGGGCCTGACCACCAGCGGCTGTGAAGTGGCGGGCAAGCTCCTGGGCGAACTGGGCAGTGGTCTGAACCTGTACCGCGTCGAGGCATTCGGCTACCTCAACAGCCCCAACGCACCCATCACCTGCGGCCTGTCCTCGGGCCCGCCGCAGTCCGGCTCGGCATCGGCACAGTTCGATGCGAATGGCAAGGTCATTGGCCTGCGCATTCTGACTGCCGGGTTGTCCGTGGCTGGCACACGTGCCCACACCGTGTTTGTGGGCGCCAAGCAGACCACGCCGTAACAGCAGGGAGCACCCCTCGCGCTAGGCGGGGGGCGCTGCAATCGGGCAATCACTGCGGTGCCCCTGTGATCTGTGATCGGCCCAGGGGCCTGGGCTTACAGCGCCTTCACCCCGCGCAGGCGCCATGTGGCACGCAGACAGCGCTCCCACCACAAGCGGATTGCCCATAAAAAAAGGCCCGTCGCACGTGAAGTGCGACGGGCCTTTTTGTGGCTTGCAGAGAGCGGGTGAGCGCCCTGGAAAAGTTCAGTAGCTATACGGTGACCGCAGCGGGTTGACCGGAAACGCCTGCAGGCCGTTGTAGGGCTGGAAGGCATAGCGCACATACAGGCCACCCGCGAACTCGCGGTAGTTGCGTGCGTTGTTGAGCGACAGGTGCCCACCCACGAACACCTGCGGATGCATCTGGTATTCCATGGCCGCACCCAGGTTGTAGCCCAGGCCCGTGCGGGACTGGCCGGGGTAGATGGCCGTGGCGCCCGTTTCGCCAAAGGCCAACGCGTCGGCGGCTGCCTGGACTGCCGAGACTTGCCGCGATGGGCTGTTGGGGAAGTACGGCGCCGCATCCTCCTTGAAATACTGCACGCCTACCGAGCCCTTGAGTTGGTACGACAGGCGGCCATTGCGCTGCGCCCATTCGACCGGAATGCCAAAGGACACGAACTGCTGGGGACTGAAATAGCCACCGTGGCCCACCGTGAAGTAGCGCAGGTTGCGCTGGTACGACAGCCCCGTAAAGCTCAGGCCCGCCGTGAGGTCGGCGTTCGATGTGCGGTGCACATGCCAGTACATCCCGCCACCCAGCTCGGCCCGCGCATTGCTGCGCACGCGGGTACCGGTCAGGCCATGCAGCGAACCGTACCCATAGATCCCCAGTTCACCATCGTCCCAGGTCAGATCAACGCGGCCCCCCGAAGCGGACACGCCACCCCAGCGGTCGCCGGTCCGGGCATCACGGACACCGGCAAACGACAGCAGGCTGTCGGTCACCGGGCGGCGCGAGAGGTCCACGGCCACGGTCAGGTCGTCGGTGAGGGCTGTGCGGTATCTCGCGCCTGCCGTCACATCGGACTGGCCGAAGCCCAGCGGCGTGCTGCCGATGTCTGCCCGGAAGCCTCCGCTTTCATAGCCTACGCTCAGGCCGACGCCGCTGTCGCTTTGCGAGCCAGCACCGCGTTCGGGCATGGCCAGGGCCGTGACCGGGCCACCACCAAAGCGGCTGATGGTGCCGTAGGGAGAGCCGGGCGAACCTGCGCTGGCGCCCGTGGGCGTTACGCCCAGCAGCAGGTGACCGTCACCCACGCTCATCTTGAGCTGCACGGGCGCTTCGATCTCGGAAAGCTGGCTCATGCCTGCCTCGCCCTGCCGTGCGCGCGCAACTGCGCCCACGGAGAACGAAGAAATCTGGCTTTGCTGCACTTCGCGCAGCTCGTCGCGGGCCGTGCGGGGCCGCGTGGGGTCGGGCACGTTGCCCAGGCCCGCCGTGGACCAGGCAGAAGGTGCTGCAGGAGCAGGCATTGCGCGTTGCGCAGGCAAGGACTGGGCGCCGCCCGCATACCCACCACCGTAGGCCTGTGCAGGCGTGTAGTAGCCCGCCGCAGCCGGGGCCGGAGCGCCCATCGGCTGCATGGGTTGTGCTGGCGGCACGTACACAGGTGCCATGGCCGGCGCCGCCGCAGAGGCACCCACCGACCGTGGGGTCGAAGAAGGCAGTGCCGCAGCGTTGCGCCGCGCGGCGCTGGTCGAAGCCGCCGTGTCAGCCGCCGCCACCGGGCTGGACGCCTCGGGGTAGTAACTGGCGGGCGTCATGGGAGCGGCCTGCGCATAGGCCTGCGGTGCCGTGCCAAAGCGGCTTGCACCGGCCGGGTCGGGAATGTAGAGGCCTGCAGGTGCGTTGTTGCTGCGCGCTACTGGCTGGGGCGCGTACTGCTGGGGGGTGTAGCCCACCGGCGAACGTGCGACGGCTGCGGCACCAGGCACTGACAGGCCGCCCCCGGCACGCTGCTGCAATGCCGCGCGCTGGGCAAATGGATTGCCCGAACGTGCAGGCCCCGCCGCCACGCCACTGGCGGCCAGCACGGCATCGCGCTGCGCGTTTTCGGCAGCAACGGCAGCCGTGAAGAACTCGGTGGCCTTGGAATTCTTGCCCTGCGCCCGGTACAACCGACCAGCGGCCGTCAGCACTTCGGGATCACGCGGCGCGCGCGCCAGCGCCACGGACAGCAGCGACTCCGCATAGCCGTAGTCCTTGGCGCCCGTGGCCATGGCTGCGGTCTGCAGGATGAGGGGCACGTCATTGGGAGACTTTTCCAGCAACCGCGCATACAGCGCCTGCGCCTGGGCATAGTCGTTGTTGGCCGCGTACATGCGGGCCAGTGCCGCCATGGCCAGGGGCTCGTCGGGCTGCTCGGCCAGCAAGGGAACGAGCGTGTCGTAGGCCGCGACCAGGTCGCCCGCCTCGCGCAGGCCATCGGCCTGGCGCACGATGTAGGCGCGGCGGATGTCGCTGAAACTCTTGCGCTCGCGGTCATTCATCGGGGCCGTCTGCAGCTGCCGCAGGATGCCCGCCAGTTCCACATCCTGCTGGGTCTTGAGCAAGGTGGCTGCGTACTGCAGGCGCAGGCCGACATCGGGCCGGGGGGTGCGCGCCAGCACCTGGCGCACCATGCCGAGCGCGCGCTGCGGATCGCCAGCGTCCGCGTAGGCCAAGGCCATGGCGCCCAGCAATTCGGGGTCTTGGGTGGCAAAGGACTCGGCCTGGGCCAGGGTGGCCAGGGCTTCCGTCTGGCGACCTTCGGCCGCCAACGCCGACGCAGCCGATGCCTGCACATGCACCCACACCCGCTTTTGCAGCGCGGCGATGTCACGGGTGCGGTGCTTTTCTGGAACGCGGTCCAGCAGGGCCAGGGCGTTGGGCCAGTCGCCGGCTTCCGAGGCGAGCAGGGCGCTGGCATACAGGGCCTCGGGCATGTTGGGGTTGGACAGCAGCAGTCCGTCCATCACGCCCCGCGCCTCGGCCACCGCGCCCATGCGCAGGTACAGGCGGGCAAGGTCCAGCCGCACCCAGGGGCTGGCCGGATCGTTCAGCAGGGCATCTTCCAGCGCTGCGCGGGCGGCGGCGGTATCGCCACGCTCCGTCGCTGCGCGGGCCTGGCCCAATGCCTGCGCAGCACGCAGGCGCCCCAGGGCTCCCACCTTTTCTTGCTGCGAGGGTGACAGCTTTTCCACCAGCGCCAGGGCTTCGGCCGCCTTGTTGTTCTGCGCCAGCACGCCCACGAGTCCCCGCACCGCGTCGGGGTTGTCGGCCTGGCGCGCGAGCACACGGCGGTAGGCCGCCTCGGCGGCGTCGTACTGGCCATCTTCGACCAACAGGTCTGCCAGGTCGGTTTCGGCCGTGACTTCGGCCGGATTCAGCCGCACAGCCTGCTCCAGCGAACGCCGCGCTGCCGCTGTCTCGCCGCGTTCGCGTTCGGAGGTGGCCTGCTCGACCAGGCTCCAGTAGGTGGCACTGTCGAGCGACTGTTTCCAGCGGCTGGCCGAGCCCGCACGCGAGGCCCGCTCCAGCAGCCCGCGCGCGTCGGCAAACCGTTCCTGGCGCAAACGCAGAATGCCCAGGCCACCCAGCGCATCGCCGTCGGTGGGACGGGATTCGAGCACGTTCAGAAATGCGGCCTCTGCAGCATCCAGCTCGCCATCGTCCAGGGCCTGGAACCCTGCTGTCGTCCGCTGGCGCAGCGGGTCGGCCGTCCGGACGGAAGCTGCCTGGGACTGTTTTTGCAGGTTCTGGGCCTGCACCAGGCGCGTCTGCACGGCCGTGTCTCCGGGATTGGCGCGCAGGAATTCCTGGTACAGCGGGATGTCGGCCGAACGATTGCCCGTCCAGGCCAGTGCCTTGCGCCAGCTTTCCGTCGCCGCCTTGCCCACATCGGGGCGCCCGGCCAGCCGCGCCAGCTGGGCGATGCCTTCGCGGCGTGTGGATTCGCGGTAGGTCAGGTGTTGCGCCAGGGCCAGCGCAATCTGCGGGTCTTCGGGCGATTCCTGCGCCAGGCGGTTCAGACCCCGGCGGGCCTCGTCCCAGCCGCCTGCTGTGGCGCCCAGCGTCTGGTAGTACTCCAGCGCCAGGGGCCCGGTGGGGGGGCGGTCTCCCAGTGCCGCCTGGTAGGTGCTCAAGGCCTGGCTGGCCTGCCCGCTGCGGGCCTGCTGGCGCGCAGTTTCGATCTGGGGTGCGCTGCGGCCCGTGCGGATGGATTCCTGCAACCGGCTGACCAGCGGGCTGCGCGGATGGGCTGCCTGCAACTGGTTCAGGTAGCGCTGGGCGCCCTCGGGGCGGCGGGCGTTGAGCTCCACCAACGCCATCCCATAGAGGGCCTGGGCGTTCTGGGGGTTGATGCGCAACAGCTTCTGCCATGCTTCACCCGCGCGTTCCGTGTCGCCGCGCTCCTGCCAGTACTGCCCCTGGTCCAGCAGGGTCTGCTCGGCCCCGGTCTGCGCCCAGGCAACGGGGGCCATCAGCGAGGCCAGCAGCCCCATGGCAAGTGTTTGATGACGACGACGTTTGGAGGACATGCCTTCCTTCTCCCTGCGAGGCTCCCGGCCACCGAGGTGCCGGGAATGTGTTGCGTGATTCAGAAACAGCCGGGCGTGCTTTGCACCGCCTCAGCCTTTTTGCTTCAGCCGGGCCCGTGCGCGCGCTCTCAGCGACAGGTACATGATGATCGCTATCAGCACCGCCGCCGACACGCCCAGGACAATCAGCAACAGCGGGTTGCGCGAAAGAAACCACTGGGTATACAGCAAGGGGCCCAACTGACCCACATGGTAGTTTTTCTCGGCCACCAGGCTGTCCACCTGCTTGCCCCGGATGACCGTGGTGCTGCCCTGCACGTGTTTGAGCATTTCGGCATCCAGCAGTGCATCCATCACTTGCGACAGACCTGCAGGCTGGTTGCTGGCAACCAGCACCACACTGCGGCCACCGCGCAAAGGCGATTCAAAACCTGCCACCAGAGCATCGGTGCTGTCGCTGGAAAACGCAACCTGGCTGCGCCGTGCGTGCACGCTGGAGTCCTCGCCAAAGCCCCACCAGCGCAGCAGGCGGTTGGCGAAATCCGACATCTGGAAACTCTTGGTTTCGCCCTGCAGGAGGGCCGGAATGGAACTGGCCCATTGCTTGAGCAGGGGCTGGTTGCCGCCGGAGGCAATGACCAGCAGGTCCTTGTCGGCAAACCGCTCCACCTGCTGGGCCTGCGCCACGGTCACGCCCAGAGCAGGGTATCCCGTGACGCGCCCCATGACACCCATCAGGCCCAGATAGGCCGCGTACTCCTGCGCACCCGGCTTGTCCGGCATCACCACCGCAGATTCAGAAAGGTCTGCCATGCGTGTGAACGGGAACCCTGCATTGCCAAAGGCCGCCAGATCCGGCATGGCGATGAAATGCGGAAAACCGGAGATGTCGATGGTCGAATCGGCCTCTACAGAGCCCCGGACGTTGTCGAGTGGCACGTCCTTGCAGGCGCCCTGCTTGACCACGTCATAGTAGTAATGCATCTGCAGCTGCGACTGGGCGGGCAGCTTGAACAGCGGGATGTGGAAAGTCTCGCGCTCCGGCGCCATCTCGCCCTTGGGCACCACCTTGGTCAGCAGGCGGTCCAAAGCGCCGGGTTCTTCATGATTCACTGCGTGCAGGGGCAACGAACGCAGGAACTGCTGGTTCACATTGATGTTGAGGGTGGACTTGTCCGGGTTCGGGCGCGGGGTATAGCGATACCGCAGGTCCACCGGGATGCCCTTCTGGCGCCATGCGAACAGGTCGGGCGGCAGGAAGAAGTTCAGGCGGATCAGGTCTGGCGAGTAACCGGACACGTTGAGTGCATCGGCCTCGACCAGTTCACCAAATTTCACGGGCCGGTCATTGGACAGCCAGTTGGGCGCGTCGTACGGCTTGCGGGGCTTGAGTTCCGTGACCTCGGTGATCCGTGCCAGCGGGCCGGACAGGGCCGAGGAACCGATGGCCAGTGCCTTGGCGGCAACGCCAAGCTCGGCCTCGTCCCGCCCCATGACCAGCAGCAGCTTGCCATGACGGTCTGCCGGGTGGCTCACCACGGCCACGGTGGGGCCCTGGATGTCTGGCAGGGTCAGCCCGGCGGGCGCTTGCGCCTTGCCAGCGACCATCACCACCGCGTTGCCGCGCGCGGGGAGTTCACCCACCAGTGACGGGAACCTCGCTCCCCGGAAACCCGCCAGCGCGCCAAACCAGGATGACATCGTGCCTGCGGCCTGCAAGGTGCCCGTGTTGGGCACTGCGCCGAACACCATCGGCAGCTCCAGCGGGCGCACATCCCGGCGATCAAAGAAAGGCTGCGGCAGCAGCGCCAGATCGTTCGTCTGGGCCACGGGCGCCACCGTCAGTTCCAGCACGCTGTCGTTGCCGACGTTGGCCCACAGGCTGGAGTGCAGCGGGTCTTCGCACTCCATCGTGTAGTGGCCGATGAGCTGCAGGTTGAGCCGGTTGAACTCGGTGATGAGGCGCGGCGGGATGACGATCTCGCGCTGCAGGTTTTCGCCCGCCTGCTGCGTGGTCACCGGAATGGTGGCGGCCACCTGCTCGTTCACCAGCACCTTGATATGGGACAGGTTGGGGAGCAGGGCGGGCGAGTAGGAGTAGTTCAGCTTCAGTCGCGCGCCTGTGACCACTTCGTCGTTGCGCACGCTGAACGCCACACCGCTGGTGCCGTCCACACCCCGCAATTGCAGCGGAAACAGGGCCCCCAGATCCTTGAAACTGGTGCGGTGTACACGCACTCCACTCTCGGTCGGTTGCGCCGCAGCCAGCATTTCCGCCCCAGCCAAGCCCGCTGGTGCAGGGGCCGCAGCAAGTTGGGATACGGGCACGGCCGTCCCTGTCAGTACCAAGGCCAGCATGGCAGGCAGCATGCGCTTGCGCGGCAGCCGCGCTGTCGGATGTCTTTTGGGAATCATGGTGTCGAGTCTTTGGAAACAGGGAAAGGCTTAACGGGGCTTGAGGGACTTGACGGCGGAGACGGTCAGTTGTCCCATGCCGCGCACTCCAATCGCAATCACGCTCCAGAGCGAGCGCAGCGGCTTGTCGCGCTGGCCCGTGCCCCAAGTGGCAATCCAGGCATCCGCCCGTGCAAAGGTCAGCGATGCCAGTTCGGCCTGCTGGCGCAGACTGAGGTTGTCGAACTTCACGCCCAGACGCCCCTTGCCACTGAACGTGACAACGGCCGGAAAAACACCTTCTTCGTCGGACCTGAACAGCGACACGGAAAGGCGGCTGCCCATGGGAATGTCGCTGTCCGCCGGAACGGACAGGCCCAGCCCGTGCTGCGAGAAATCTTCGGTCTTGCAAACCAGCGTGCGGCCGTTATCAAAGCGGATGACAGCGGGCAGGGCAGCCGCCACGCGCGGTGTGCCACGGATCTGGCGCGTCTCGCTGGCCACCGCCACACTGGCGCCCAGCAGGATGACGTTGTAGGTGGTCCAGACCATGTTGATGACCAGCGTGGTGGTTTCGTCGCCTGCGGAGGAGAACAGCTTCCAGATCCCCACCGCAAAACCCACCAGATTGATCACCAACAGCACCACATAAGGCCGTGCAATGGTCCAGTCGAAATAGGCTTTCTCGATCACGCCCCCCTTGGCCGTCACGTTGAACTTGCCCAGCTTGGGGTTGATGAAGGCAACGATCACCGGGCGCATGATGTACCAGGCCAGCACTGACTCGTACACCTCATTCCAGAACGAGTGGCGAAAGCGCCCCTGGATGCGGGAGTTGGTCACGCTGGCGTGGGCCAGGTGGGGCAGCGCATAGGCGGTGATCATCAGCGCCGTGGCTTGGAACACGTGGGCCCCGAAGAACAGGTAGGCCAGCGGTGCAGTCAGAAACACCAGGCGCGGCAGTCCGTAGAAGAAATGCAGCATCGCATTCAGGTAGCACAGCCGCTGGCCGAACTTGAGACCCTTGCCAAAGAGCGGGTTGTCGGTGCGCGCGATCTGCGCCATGCCCCGCGCCCAGCGAATGCGCTGGCCTACGTGGCCGGAAAGGCTCTCGGTGGCCAGGCCCGCAGCCTGAGGCACTTCGAGGTAAGCCGTGTTGTAGCCCAGGCGGCTGAGCTTGAGCGCCGTGTGGGCGTCCTCGGTCACGGTTTCTACCGCAATGCCACCCACTTCCAGCAACTCCTTGCGGCGGATGATGGCGCAAGAACCGCAGAAGAACGACGCGTTCCAGAGGTCGTTGCCGTCCTGGACGATGCCGTAGAACAACTCGCCCTCGTTGGGCATCCGGTGGAACGTGTCCAGGTTGCGCTCAAACGGATCGGGTGAGAAGAACACGTGCGGCGTCTGCAGCATGACCAGGTTGGTGTCCTTGAAGAACCAGCCCATGCAGACCTGCAGGAAGGAACGCGTGGGGATGTGGTCGCAGTCAAAGATGGCGATGTATTCGGAACTCGTGACTTTGAGCGCCGCGTTGATGTTGCCCGCCTTGGCGTGGTGGTTGTTGTCGCGGATCAGGTAGCCCACGCCCAGCTCTTCGCAGAACTCACGGAACTCGGGACGGCGGCCGTCGTCGAGCACATACACGTGCAGGCGATCGGCGGGCCAGTCCAGGCTCATGGCCGAGAACACCGTCTGGCGCACCACTTCAAGCGGCTCGTTGTAGGTCGGAATGAACACATCCACGCTGGGCCAGGTGCTGATGTCCTGGGGCATGGGAACCGGGCGGCGCTGCAGGGGCCACGCCGTCTGGAAGTAGCCAATGAGCAGCACCGCAAAGGCATACAGCTCTGCCAGCACCAGGCCATAGCCGAATGCCGCATCCAGCCAGTTGGTAAAGCCGATGGTGTCGGTAAAACGCCAGTAGATGTAACGCGACGAGGCCGAGATCGACAGCACGATCATTGCCAGCGTGGACAGGCGGCCGGGGGTCCTGCTCAGCAGCAAGGCCGCACCAAACGAACCCACCGAAAAGAGAATCTGCCCCTGGAGATCCAGCGGTACGCTGATGACCAACCCCATCAGCAAGGCACTGAACACCACAGCCGCGACACGCGCTACGGGGTGCTGCCACAGATCCCACCCGGTGATGGCATGCACCACGGTGCGCCAGTGTGCCTGGGGACTGTGGGAATCGGCGTCAGCTACCTCGTCGGCCTGCGGGCGTTGGTCGATACTCATTGCGCGGCTCCAGCCAGTGGCAGTCGCAGGCGCTGCGCAAGGACGCGCGCGCACTTGCGCAGGTCATCGGCCGCCTGGCCTTGGGGGTCATACTCCAGCACGCTCTGGTCGTAGGCGAGCGCCTCGCGCACCGCCTGGTCTTCATGGACCACGCCCACCAGACGCTCACCCAGGTTGTCCTGCATCACACGCGTGATGTCTTTGGACAACTGGCGCGCGCCGTCCACCTGATTGAGCACGTACAGCGTTTCGGAAAAATCAGGGCGCGGTGTGCAATAGGTGTGCACCAGCCGCTGCATCAGGGCCAGCGCCGCATAAGATGCCGCATCGGGCAGGCTGACCACCACCACCACCTGGGCGGCCGACAGCGCCTGCTGCATATAAACAGAAGGACCCGGCGGCGTGTCGATCAGCACCACGGCATCCTCCGGCAGTTCCAGGCCCTGCAATTGCTGCTCCAGCCAGTTCGGGTGTGCGTCCAGGTGCCGCTCGAAAGCCACGCGGTCAGACTCGTTCACCACGCCATAGGGCAGCACATGCACACCCGATGGGCTTTGCACGCAGACCGAGCCCCAGTCTTCGCCTGCCAGGCTGGCGCGGGATACGCCGGCCAGAGAACGGGGATCGGCGCCGAAATGCAAGCCCAGCGCATTCTGGGGGTCCATGTCCACCACCAGCAACGTCGCAACACCTTCGCGCTGCAGTGCGGTGGCCAGGTTGGCAGTCAGGGTCGTCTTGCCCACGCCACCTTTGGCAGAAACGATGGCAATCACTTTCATAGGTGGCCCTTGCGAGGCTGCCAGGCGGGCGCTGGCGCAGCGCCGGCGGCCACGGGAGCACCCGCCAGACGCGCAAAAACCGATGGGAGGTCCACCGGCAAGGACTCCTGGTGCACGGCCTGCTCTTCAGCAACAGTCGGCGCAGCCTGTCCACGCAGGCCCGCAAGACCCGCCAGGGGGGAACGCGAGGCCAGCGCAGCCGCTGGCGGCAGACGGTCTGCCGCTACTGCTGCGGGCGCGGCCACCGGGCGGGGCAACTCGGCGGCGACGGGTGCAGTGCGCTGCACTGCCACAACGGGCTCTGGTCGCGCCGAAACGGAAGCCTGAGCCTGCTGGGGAAGCGGCGCCGCAGCGGTACCGGCGCTTCGGTCTACCGAGGGCACATCATCGGCCACGGCATTGCGCACGGCGGAGACAAGGGGCCAGCGCTCGTTGGAGAGTTGGTGCTCCTGCTTGCGGGCCAGCTCATGGTAGGGGTCTGCCTTGGCCCCAAACTGCTGAAAGAGGTTCACGATGTCGTCTGAGTGTTTCATGGGTCACCGCCAATGCCGCAACATATAGATCCGAAACCCGGTGCTCAGCGCGACAGCTGAAGGTGTACACACCCCCAGGCATCTGCAGGTGCGCACTGCACCACCTTGAGTTGCCCGGCACCCGCTTGGTCGAACCAGCTTTGGTAGACCCCTTCGAGGAAACCACCCGACCAATGCACGTGGTCCGGCCCGAATGCAGCAGATACGGGCGAGAGGCTGTGGTGGATGTTCAACTGCGCAACTTCCTGCGTCAAATCGACCCAGCCCCAGTCGATGCTCGTCCAGACCGCCGTCATGCTGCGCTGCAGGTCTTCCACAGTGGCACACGCTGGCAAAGGATGGTCTGCCGCAAACCGCGCGCCCACCCGGAACATCAGCGCGCGAAGGTCTTCCGGTGGCAGGGCCGCGACAAATTCCGCTGCAAGAGCCTGGAAAAACCCTCGCCATTGCACCGAACACTGCTGCCGGACCAGGTGCGCGGCGATGTCGGGGCTCGAAGGCATGGAAACAATTTGAGACATGGTGCAAGCACGAGCAAGCTTCGGGCCCGTTTTTGACGGCCGTCAGCAAGATGAACTAAGGGTTTACCACGTGCATTTTTTGATACATGTGGTTTCAAACAGCGTTTTCGGGAATTCTAGAAGCCACGCCGTGACAAATGACGCTTGTGGCGACGAACCAAAGGTCAACTTAGTTCAACTGGCGGTAACTACGTAGAAGTTTGTGGGTGTCACGCCACAAGAATTAATTATTTACTATTTGGATTATTCAATCCATAGTCTTAATTAATTAGAAAACCCCATTTGTGGGGGTGCACCACAATCGGCTAGAGGGCGAATGTTCCCCAGATGTTTCAGTCTGTCGCACCAAAAATGACCCCGCCCCCGAGGCAGACCTCCCCGTCGTACAAGACCGCACTCTGTCCCGGCGTCACCGCCCACTGCGCCTGCGGGAAACGCAGCTGAAAACCCGCGCCGTCCGCGCTGACGACGGTGCACGCGGCGTCCTGCTGCCGGTAGCGGGTCTTGGCGGCATAGTTCCCCGGCACAGGGGGGTGGCCGGACGTCCAGCTGGCATCTTGCGCCTCCAGGGCGGAGGAGAGCAGCCAGGGGTGGTCGTGCCCCTGCACCACGCGCAGCGTGTTCCTGGCCAGGTCCTTGCGGGCCACAAACCAGGGCGCATGCTCGCCGCCGCCACGCTGTGCGCCCTTCTCCTTGATTCCGCCGATGCCCAGGCCCTGGCGCTGGCCCAAGGTGTAGAACGACAAGCCCACATGCTGGCCCAGCTTGCGGCCCCGGTCGTCCAGGATGGGGCCGGGCTCATGGCTGATGTAACGGTTCAGGAACTCGCGGAACGGCCGCTCGCCAATGAAGCAGATGCCCGTGGAATCCTTCTTCTTGGCATTGGGCAGGCCAATCTCCTCGGCGATCCGGCGCACCTCGGTCTTGTGCAACTCGCCCACCGGGAACAGCGTCTTGGACAGCTGCGCCTGGTTCAGGCGGTGCAGAAAGTAGCTCTGGTCCTTGGAGGGATCCAGCCCCTTGAGCAGCTCGAACAGGCCGGAGGATGGGTTCTGACGCACGCGGGCGTAGTGCCCCGTGGCGATCTTCTCCGCGCCCAGGCGCATGGCGTGGTCCAGAAAAGCCTTGAACTTGATCTCGGCGTTGCACAACACGTCTGGGTTGGGCGTGCGGCCCGCCTGGTACTCACGCAAGAACTCGGCAAACACACGGTCCTTGTAGTCGGCTGCGAAGTTGACGTGTTCGATCTCGATGCCGATCACATCAGCCACGGCGGCGGCGTCCACGAAGTCGATGTTGGACGAGCAGTATTCGCTGTCGTCGTCATCTTCCCAGTTCTTCATGAAGATGCCGACGACTTCGTGGCCCTGTTGCTTCAGCAGGTGGGCGGTCACGGCAGAGTCCACTCCGCCCGAAAGGCCCACGACAACACGTTGTTTGGGCGGTTTGGTATTGGCAGTCATTGCCCCGATTGTATTTTTTGCGCCGTGGCAGCACTGCGTGGGCGCACAGAACGCGTAGCCACCAGCAGGTCATAGAGCTGCTGCGCAGCGGGCGACAGCGATTTGCCCCTGCGTTTGATCAGCCCCATCTGGCGCGTCACCACGGGTTCGATCAGCGGAATGCTCACCAGTGTGGGATGGTCCTTGCCCGGCATGGCCAGGCTGGGCACAGCAGCCACGCCCAGGCCCGCCTCCACCAGGCCGAGCAGCGTGGTCACGTGCTTGGCCTCGTACAGGCACTGGGGGCGGTCGGGCACGTTGGCCAGCGCCAGGTCCATCAACAGACGGTTTCCCGAGGTCTTGCCCACCGACATGAAGTCGTGCTGGCCCAGCTCTGCCCAGGTGACCTTCTTGCGCCGCGCCAGCACATGGTCGCGCCGGCAGGCGGCTACGAAGCGCTCGGCCAGCACGGGCTTGAACTCGATCTCGGCCTCCTGGCTGCCGATGAAATTGAGGCCAAAGTCGGCATCGCCCTGCGCCACGGCCACCAGCACCTCGTTGGCGCTGGCGTCGTGCACCTTGACGCGGATTTTCGGAAACCGCTCGTGGTAGCGCTTGACCACCTGCGGCAAAAAGTAATACACGGCCGACGGCACGCAGGCAATCGTCACCTCGCCCATGCGGCGCGCGGCCACGTCGCCCAGGCCCATGAGCATGCCGTCCAGGTCATCCAGCCACACGCGGGTCTTGCGCGCGAAGTCACGGCCCACGGCCGTGAGCGTGACACGGCGGGTGGTGCGGTCAAGCAGGCGCACGCCCAGGGCTTCTTCGAGCTTGTCGATGCGACGGCTGAAGGCAGGCTGCGACAAGTGGATCGCCTCGGCCGCAGCACGAAAGCTCTGCAACTCAGCCACCGCGGCAAAGGCCTGAATGTCAGCAAGATCGAATTTGTTGTTCATGGGCATGGGCTTTCAAGACGTTTCGCTGTTGCGCAGCACGCATCAAACGATCAGAACATTGCAATTCACGAACGTGATTTCACCATGTACAAGAGCTCATAGCCTATTGCGCTGCATGCATCAATCATTGTCAACAATGCAATTCACAGAACAGATGAAGCGTCGCACCATGCCGACCCATGAGCTACAACCTTCCTTGCGTTCTGATGCGTGGCGGCACTTCCCGGGGGCCGTTCTTCCTGGCCGACTGGCTGCCGCAAGACCCTGCGGCGCGCGACCGCACCCTGATCGCCGCGCTGGGCTCGCCGCATGAATTGCAGATTGACGGCCTGGGCGGAGGAAACTCGCTGACCAGCAAGGTGGCGATCGTTTCCAGGTCGGTACATGCCGACTGCGATGTGGACTACCTCTTCGCCCAGGTCAGTGTGGAAGAGGCCCGGGTGGACACGCGGCCCAACTGCGGCAACATGCTGGCGGGCGTGGGGCCTTTTGCCATCGAGCAGGGGCTGGTGCCCGCTTCCGGCCATGGAAACACCACCACGGTACGGGTCTACAACGTCAACACCCGTTCACGCATTGATGTGCAGGTGTGTACCGCTGGCGGACGGGTGCACTACGACGGCGATGTGCATATTGACGGCGTGCAGGGCACTGCGGCACCGGTGCTGATGAACTTCCTGGACGCCTGGGGCGCCGTCACGGGCCAGATTTTCCCGACCGGCCAGCGCATCGACACCATCCACGGCCTGCAGGTCACCTGTATCGATGCCGCCCAGGTGATGGTGCTCGTGCGGGCAGCGGACCTCGGCCTGTGCGGCAACGAGAGCCCTGCAGAGCTGGATGCCAATGCCGAGCTGCTTTCCAGGCTGGAAGCGTTGCGGTGCGAAGCCGGTCTGCGCATGGGCATGGGCGACGTATCGAACAGCGTGCTGCCCAAGCCCGTGATCGTGTCTGCGGGCGATCAACCGGGCAGCGTCGTCTCGCGCTATTTCACACCCCACCGCTGCCACCGCTCACACGCCGTGACCGGTGCGATTGGCGTGGCTGCTGCCCACGTGCTGCCAGGCACGGTGATCACCGACTCCCTGCAGCACGCCATTGCAGGCACACGCCGTGTGGAAGTGCTGCACCCCGCCGGCCGCATTCATGTAGACGTGGAACTCACCGAAGTGGACGGCCAATTCAAGCTGGTGCAGGCCGCGCTGGTTCGCACGGCGCGAAAAATTCTGGAGGGCACGCTGTTCGTTTCAGAAAACGCATTCACCCACTGATTTCACACCCCAACCCTTTGGATGACAGGAGACAAAAAATGATTCGCCAACACTCTGCGCCATCGCGCGCACGCCGCACCCTGCTCACCGCGGCGGCCCTCGCTGCCGCTGTGCAAATGATCCCCTCCCTGGCACATGCGGCCTATCCCGACAAGCCCATCACGCTCGTGGTGCCGACCGCCGCTGGCGGTGGCAACGACGGCATGGCGCGCGTGGTGGCGCTCAAGCTGTCCACCCTGCTGGGGCAACAGGTCATTGTGGAGAACAAGGCGGGCGCCAACGGTGCCATTGCGGCGGAGTTTGTGGCCCGCGCGGCGCCCGATGGTCACACGATTCTTTTTGGCTACATCGGCACCCACGGCATGAGCCCTGCGCTGCAAAAGCTGCGCTACGACCCCATCACGCAGTTCGAGCCCATTGGCATGGTGAGCTACTCGCCCACGCTCATGGTGGTTCACCCCAAGGTGCCAGCCAAGTCGGTGGGCGAGCTGGTGGCGTTGACCAAAGCCAAGCCCCAGGACTTCAACTACGCCTCGGCCGGCAACGGCACAGCCCCGCACTTCTCCGCCGAAATCTTCAAGCTGGAAAGCGGTGCGCAAATGGCCCACGTCCCCTACCGGGGTGCCGCGCCCGCGATGAATGACACCATGGCCGGGCAGACCCAGGTCATGTTCCCCAGCCTGTTCTCAGCCTACCCCCACGTCAAGAACGGCAAGCTACGCGCCCTGGCGCTGGCAGGCCCCAAGCGTTCATCGCTGTTGCCCGATGTGCCCACGCTGGAAGAGGCGGGCGTGAAAGGCGTCGAGATCACGCAGTGGTATGCCCTGTTTGCGCCCGGCAAAACGCCCAAGCCCGTCGTCGATCAGCTCAACAAAGCGCTCAACACCGCCCTGGCGGACAAGGACGTGGCACGGCGCATTGAAGAACAAGGCGCCGTGGTGGACCCCAGCACGCCCGAGCAATTGGCCCTGACCGTACGCCAGGAGATCGCCAAGTGGAAGGGCGTCGTGCACAAAGCCCAGCTCACCCCCGATTGAGCCCCCAGAAATACCCTCGCACCCGTTTCAGATTTCAATCAGGCAGGAGACATCTATGAGAAAAAGAACAGGCAACATCGGTGCGCTTTGTGCCGCGCTGGCCAGCAGCTGCGTCGCGGCACAAACCAACGGCGTCACGCTGTATGGAACCGTGGACCTGGGGCTGCGCCACGGCAGCGGCCTCACGGCGGCCAATGCGGCAGCCCCCGGTTCGTCGCACAGCCTGGGTAGCGGCATACACACCACCAGCCGCTGGGGGCTTCGCGGCAGCGAAGACCTGGGGGGCGGTGCCAAGGCGCTGTTCCAGTTCGAGAGCGGACTGAACGCCGACACCGGCGCTTCTGCCAATGCCAGCAAGACCTTTGATCGCGCATCCTGGGTCGGTCTGGAGGGCGGATGGGGCACGCTGGCCCTGGGCCGCCAGACCACCACACTGGCGGATGCCATCTCGCCCGTGGACCCGCTGGGCATGCGCTTTGCCAGCTTCAACCCCAGCATCGGCGTGGCCGCGCTCAGCCAGCATGGCCTGGGCATCGAGTTCGGCAGTGCGGGGTCCACATCAGGCTCGTACCGGCTGGACAACGCGATTAAGTACACAGCGCGATTTGGCGGCCTCACCGCACGGGCGATGTTGGGCACAGGTGAAGTGGCTGGAAAGACATCGGCCCTGTCGTCGCGCGGGGTCGGCATGGCCTATGCGGCCAGCGGCGTCACACTGTCGGGCGCATTCCAGACCTTCAAGGACACGAACCAGCGCCCCCTGGACGGAGCCACCCTGGGCGCGGCCTACCAATGGAACACCGTGCGACTGGCGGCCAACGCGGCACGCAGCGAGGCCGAGACAGCGGTCGGCAAACACACGGTGCAGCGCGTGTTCTCGGCAGGCGCGACCTGGTCCGTCACGCCCCTGTTCGATCTGACGGCTGCCTACTACAAGGTGGACCGCACCCGCACGGGCGCCGCCGACGACGGCTACGGCCGCCTGGTGGCGTTTGCCGAGTACAAGCTCTCGCGCCGCACCAAGGTGTATGCCGAGCTGGACAACACCCGCTGGCGCAACGGCTTCCAGGGCGCGGCGAACAAGGCCACGGCCACCGGCATCTCCGCCGGTGTGGTGCATACGTTCTGAACCTGCCTTACACGAACTTGCCGGTGATGCCCCCGTCCACCACCAGCTCGGTGCCGGTCACGTAGGCGGCGGCATCGCTGGCGAGGAAGGCGCAGGCATGCGCCACATCCCACGCCGTGCCCATGCGGCCCATGGGCACCTGCCGGGCGCGCGCGGCGCGGGCCTCGTCGAGGCTGGTGTCCGAGAACATCTTCGCCACCGTGGTGGCAATGCGCGGCGTGTCGATGAGCCCGGGCACCACCGTGTTGGCGCGCACGCCCTGGCCCGCGTACTGCTGCGCCACCATGCGTGTGAAGTGGGTGACGGCCGCCTTGGTCACGCCATAGGCCAGGTGCGGGTAGCCGAGGTAGCGCATGCCCGCGATGGACGAGATCGCAATGATGGAACCCCGCCCGCGCTCCACCATGGCGGGCAGCACCTGCTGGCAGGCCAGCAGCAGGCTTTTCACGTTGACCGAATGGATGCGGTCGAAGTCTTCAACGCTCGTCTCCAGCGGGCCGCCGGTCTTGCCGATGCCCACGTTGTGGTGCAGCACGTCGATGGCGCCGCCAAAGCGCTCGCGCGCCTCGGCAAACAGGCGCTGCACATCGGCCGCGTCCGCCACGTCGCCCACCAGGGTGGCGGCCGTTCCGCCCTCGGCGTGGATGAGCGCCGTGGTTTCTTCGGCCGAGGCTGCGTCGCGATCCGCCACACACACGCTGGCACCCAGGCGCGCGTAGGTCACGCAGGCGGCGCGGCCAATGCTCCAGCCCGGGCCGGCAGACCCGCCCCCGGCCACAAAGACGACGCGGCCTGACAAATCGAGCGGCAGGGCAGGTGAATGGGCTGGCTGCGCGCTCATGCGTCCGTGCCCTGGCCGGCACTGCCGCCGACAAAGGGTATGGCGTGCTCCACCGTGTCCCAGATGAAGCGGCCCGAGGGGCTTTGCTGCTCTTCCACGATGTGCGCCACCAGCCCGGCCGCGCGCGAGATCACCGCAAAGCCGCGCATCACGGCCGTGGGCACGCCGATCTCGCCCAGCAGCGCGGCCACTGCGCCCGTGGCGTTGATGGTGATGGGGCGGCCAGCCACTTCATCCACGGCCTTGGACAGCGTCTCCAGCGCGCGGATCTTGTCGCCCTGCAGCTCCGGCTCGGCACGGCCCATCTCCAGCAGTTTGTAGGCGCGCGGGTCTACCGGTTTGTGCAGGTGGTGGCCAAAGCCGGGCACAGGGGATTTGAGGCCCTTGTAGTGGCGCGCAATGGCGAGCGCTTCCGCCTCAGGGTCTTGCGCCGCTGCGATGCGGTCGAGCAGGCCCGAGCAGTTCTCCATGGTGCCCACAAAGGAGCTGCCCACGGCCAGCAGGCCCGCGCTCACGGCGCCCTGCAGGTTCTCGGGCGCGCTCATGTAGATGAGCCGCGTGGCAATGGCGCTGGGCGTGAGGCCATGCTCCATGAGCACGATGAGCACCACGTCGGTGATGCGCAGGTCCACGCCGCGCGGGGTGCGGCCCAGGATCTGCATCAGCATCACCTCAGTGAAGGTCTTCTTCCCCATCAGGTCCTCGACCAGGTCCGCATCGCGGTAATGCAGGCTGGTGAGGGTGTGGGTGCACAGGCGGGTGACGGGGTTCTTGGAAGCAGGGTGGGTCATGAAATGGGTTCCTTCGTTCAGACAGTGGCCGTACCGGCCAGCTTGTCCAGTGCCGCATCGCGCACGGCAGACTTGAGCACCTTGCCCACGGGCGAGCGCGGCAGGCTCTCGTGAAAGTGGATGCGCTTGGGGGTCTGCACCGGGCCCAGGCGTTCGCGCACAAAGGCGATCAGCTCGGCCTCGCTCGCCGCTTCGCCTGCACGCAACTGCACGGCGGCCTGCACGGTCTCGCCCCATTTGTCGTCGGGCAGTCCGAACACGGTGCATTCGTGCACCGCAGGATGCTGGCCCAGCGCGTTCTCCACGTCCACGGGGTAGACGTTGAAGCCGCCGGTGATCACCATGTCCTTGAGCCGGTCCTTGAGGTAGAGAAACCCCCGCTCGTCGATCAGGCCCCGGTCGCCGGTGTGCAGCCAGCCGTTCACCAGGGTCTCGGCCGTCTTCTCGGGCAGGCGCCAGTAGCCGGTCATCAGCAGGTCGCCGCGCGCCACCACCTCGCCCACTTCGCCCGGAGGCAGCGGGCGGCCATCGGGCGCCATGATGGCCACGTCGCTGAACCAGGTGGTGCGGCCCACCGAGGCCAGATTGCGCTCGTCCTCGAAATCCTCGGGGCACAGCACGGTGAGGATCTGCGGCGCCTCGGTCTGGCCGTAGGTGGTGCCCAGCACCGGGCCGAAGAACTCGCGCACCTGGCGGATCTTGTCGGGCGGCATAGGGGCACCGCCGTAGATGAGCCGGCGCAGGCGCGGAAAGTCCGCGCGCGACGCGCCGGGCAGCGCCATCAGCATGTAGACCAGCGTGGGCGGCATGAAGCACACGGTGCCGCCGCGCTCGCGGAAGGCCGTGCGCACCGCTTCGGCGCCCGCACCCGCCAGCACCACATGGCAGCCGCCCTGCGCCAGGATGGGCAGGATGTATGTGGAGGTGCCGTGCGTGATGGGCGCGGCCACGATGTAGCGCTCGTGCTCGTCAAAGCCCCAGGCATGGATCTGATTGGTGATGTTGGCCATCCATGCGCGGTAGGGCTGCATCACGCCCTTGGGCGCGCCCGTGGTGCCGCCGGTGAACTTGATGGCCTGGGTGGCGTCGTCCGGCAGGTCCAGCTGCGGGCCGGGTGCGCCAGCGTGCGCAGCGGCCAGGCTGGCCAGCGTGGCGGCGCCCTCGGCGGCCTGCGCTCCGGTCAGCACGCGGGTGCCGGGCGCGCCTTCGAGCAGGTCAGCGCACGCGGCGTCCAGCACCAGCAGGGTGGGCTCGGTCGCGTCGATGATGCGGCGGATCTCGGGCCGCGTGCTCTTGGGGTTGAGCGGCACCCACACCTTGCCGCAGGCCAGCACGGCCAGCAGCGCGGCGATGTGGTCGGCGCTGTTGCCCGCGCAGATGCCCACGCGGCTTTGGGGCGTGGGGTCGATCGCGGTGAAGCCCGCCGCGAGCGCGGCTACGCGGGCGGCCAGCGCGTCGTAACGGATGGCGCCCTCGGGCGCGTCGATGGCAATGCGGTCAGGCCAGCGTTGAGCGGCCCGCCAGAAGAAGTCGATGGGGAACATGAAAGAGGTGAGGTTGTATGGGTGATCTGTCACTCGGCCGATGCGCCGGACTCTTTCACCACTTCACGCCAGCGCTTGATCTCGGCGGCGGCAAACTGGCGCATCTTGTCGGGGGTGCCGCCGTCGGGCGTAGCGGCCAGCTCCTGCAGGCGCGTGCGCACCTCGGGCTGGGCCAGCACCTTGTTCAGGGCTGCGTTGACCTGCTCGATCACGGCGCGCGGCGTGCCCGCCGGTGCGGCCAGGCCAAACCACGACTGCACGTCAAAGCCCGCGTAGCCCGACTCGGCCAGCGTGGGCACGTCCGGCAGCAGGGGCGAGCGCTGGGCGCTGGTGATGGCAATGGCGCGCAGCTTGCCCGCCTGCACGTGCGGCAGGGCCGAAGGCGTGTTGTCGAACATCGAGTCCACCTGGCCGCCCAGCAGGTCAGTGACGGCGGGTGCGCTGCCCCGGTAGGGCACATGCAGCATCTTGAGCTTGGACTGCATCTTGAACATCTCGCCCGAGAGGTGGATGGACGAGCCGCTACCCGAGGATGCAAACGTGATGCCGTCCTTGGACTCCTTGGCGTAACGCACGTAGTCGGCCAGGTTCTTGATGGGCAGCTTGGGGTTGACCACCAGGATGTTCGGAATCTTGGCGATCACGCCGATGGGCTCGAAGTCCTTGACCGGGTCATAGCCCAGCTTGGGGTACAGCGTGGCGTTGATGGTGTTGGCGATGGTGTAGACGTATAGCGTGTAGCCATCGGCCGGCGCGCGCGCCACGGCCTCGGCGCCCACGTTGCTGTTGGCACCGGCGCGGTTGTCCACCACCACGGGCTGGCCCAGCTGGTCGCCGAGCTTGACGGCCACCAGGCGCGCAATCACGTCCGTGGCACCGCCCGCCGCATAGCCCACCACCAGCTTGACCGGCTTGGTGGGCCAGCCGGACGCATTGGGCTGGGCCTGCAGTGGCATGGCAGCGCCGCAGGCCAGGGTGGCCGCCAGCGCCAGCAGGGCACGGCGTGGCCGGGATGGCGAAGCTTTGCGCTGACCCAGCGCGGCGGGGGTGTGTGGGCTCATGGTGTCTGTCTCCGGTGGTTCTTGGAAAAATGCCGTCGTGGCGCCCTGCTGGGTGCCCTGCGGCACACTGCGCACTGGTTGCGTTGACGAACAAATTCTTTCCCATGCCCTCCCGACCTGCGAATTCAAACGTCCGGCTGCCGGACGAACGTGTGAGTACACACACCCCCGACGAGCCGGTCGAAGACCCCGGCAGCCGCACGCTGCGCCGCGGCCTGCAGGTGCTGGACGCCGTGCTGGCCCACGGCCGCGATGGTGCGCGCGTGGTGGACCTGTGCCGCGCCGCCGCGCTGGAGCGGGCCCCCGTGTACCGGCTGCTCGCCACGCTGATGGAGAGCGGCTACGTGGCGCAGCGTGGGCGCTTTCGTTACGTGGCGGGCCCGCGCCTGGCCGCCCTGGCCGAGCCCCCGGGCCAGCCCAACCTGGCCGTGCGCCTGGCGCCTGTGCTGGAGCGCGTGAGCCGCGCCTGTGGTGACGCAGCCTTTGCCATCGTGCGCGAAGGCCCCACGTCGCACTGCATTGCACGCCATGTGGGAACGCACCCGGTGCAGATCCTGGTGATCCAGGTGGGCACGCGCCAGCCGCTGGGCGTGGGCGCGGCGGGCCTGGCGCTGCTGGCGGCGCTGCCCGGTGCCGAGGTGCAGGCCTGCATCGACGCCAACGCGCAGGAGCTGCCGCGCTACGGCGGCATGACGCCCGAGCGCCTGCAGATCCTGGTGCGCGCCACGCGCGAGCGCGGCTGGTCGGTGGTGGGCAACCATGCCACGCAGGGCGTGCTGGCGGCTGGTATGGCCGTGCGCAACGCGGCGGGCGAACCCGTGGCGGCGATCAGTGTGGCATCGACCGTGGACCGCATGCCGCGCGAGCGCCAGCAGCTGATTGCGCGCTGGATGCGCGAGGCGCTGTCGGCGTTGTTGCCGCATGAGGTTTGAGCGCTTGAAACTATCAAAATGATAGCTACTCAGACATATTGCACTAACGCTTCCTGCTGTTTTCACTCCAATGCTGGCGCCAAGCCGTCTTGTGCGACCATCGAGGGACCCCGAGGCCCCCGATGGAACTGAGACAACTGCGCTATTTCGTACGTGTGGTGGAGCAAGGCTCCATGAGCCGCGCTGCGCTGGACCTGGACGTGGTGCAGTCCGCGCTCAGCCAGCAGATCACGCGGCTGGAGAGCGAGCTGGCCACGCGCCTGCTGCAGCGCACGCCGCGCGGCGTGACGCCCACCGAAGCAGGGCTGGCGTTCTTTCGCGAGGCGCAGCTCACCCTGCGCCATGCCGACCAGGCCGTGCGCGCGGCGCAGCAGGCGCGGCTGTCGGGCACCGTCACCGTAGGGTTGGCGCCCACCACCTCGGGCGTGCTGGGCCTGCCATTGATGCAGGCCATGCGCACACGCTACCCGGACGTGCGGCTGCACATGGTGGAGAGCATGTCGGGACACCTCACGGCCATGCTGCATGCGCGCGAGCTGGACCTGGCCGTGCTGTTCGACACCCGCCTGCACCAGGCGCAACAGGCCACGGGCGCGCGCCGCTGGGGCATGGCGCCGCTGCTGGAGGAGGACCTGTTCCTCATCTGCGCCCGTGACCGAGGGGAGGGCACCGGCAACCCCCATGGCCGGCAGCTGCCGGAAACCATCACCGTCGCCGAGCTGGTGCAAGAGCCGCTGATCCTGCCCACCGGCCCGCACGGTCTGCGCAGCACGCTGGACACCGCCTTTGCCCGCGACCGCGTGGCACCGCACGTGGTGCTGGAGGTGGACTCGCTCGCCATGGTGATGGCCGCCGTGGACGCGGGCCTGGGCTCCACCGTGCAGCCCTGGGCCGCCATGGGCCGCTACCCCGATGCGGCCGAGCGTTTTCAGTGCGCACGCCTCACCGACGCGCCCGCGCGCCGCGTCAACCTGCTGTGTAGCCTGCCCGACGAAGAACTCTCACCCGCCGCCCTGGCCGCGCGGGTGGTGCTGACGGACTGCGTGCGTGAATTGGTGACGAGCGGCCAGTGGTTTGGCACGACATGGATCGGTGGGCAGGACGCCAGCGCCTGAGTGGCCACGCCGCAGCCATCACGATCCGTGATACCCCCATGACCTGAACCCGCTGCACGGCGGGCCTGTGTCTCCCTACAGTCGCCATCACCCCGATGAACGACACGGCGACCGCGCCAGGAGACACCCCATGGGCCCCACACCCCCTTCTTCATTCCCCCGCACACAGCGCACCGCCTGGAGCCACCGGCCATGAGCGGCGATGCTGTGGCCGATGTGCTGGTCATCGGTGGCGGCAATGCCGCCTTGTGCGCCGCCCTGATGGCACGCGAGGCGGGCGCCAGCGTGCTGCTGCTCGAATCCGCCCCGCGCGCCTGGCGCGGCGGCAACTCGGCCCACACGCGCAACCTGCGCTGCATGCACGATGCGCCGCAGGACGTGCTGGTCGATGCCTACCCCGAGGAAGAGTTCTGGCAAGACCTGCTCAAAGTGACGGGCGGCCTCACCAACGAACATCTGGCGCGCCTGGTGATCCGCGCGTCGAGCACCTGCCGGCCCTGGATGCGCCGCCACGGCGTGCACTTTCAGCCCGCGCTGGCCGGCACGCTGCATGTGGCGCGCACCAATGCGTTCTTCATGGGTGGCGGCAAGGCGCTGGTCAATGCGTACTACCGCAGCGCGGAGCAACTGGGCGTGCAGATCCGCTACGAAGCGCCCGTGGACCGCATCGAGATGGACGGCCGCCGCTTCGTCGCTGCCCGCCTGGCGAGCGGCGAGCGCATTACCGCCAAGAGTTGCGTGCTGGCCGCCGGCGGATTTGAATCGAACCGCGAATGGCTGCGTGAGGCCTGGGGCCAGAACGAGCGCGGCGAGTGGCCGGCCGACAACTTCCTGATCCGTGGCACGGCCTACAACAAGGGGGTGCTGCTCAAGCACCTGCTCGACGACCACGGCGCCGACCGCATTGGCGACCCCATGCAGGCACACATGGTGGCCATCGACGCCCGCGCGCCGCTGTACGACGGCGGCATCTGCACCCGCATCGACTGCGTGTCGCTGGGCGTGGTGGTCAACCGCAATGGCGAGCGCTTCTACGACGAGGGCGAGGACTTCTGGCCCAAGCGCTATGCCATCTGGGGCCGCCTGGTGGCGCAGCAGCCGGGGCAGATCGGCTACTCCATCATCGACAGCAAGGCCATCGGCCGCTTCATGCCGCCCGTGTTCCCGGGCGTGAAAGCCGACACCCTGCCCGAGCTGGCGCAGAAGCTTGGCCTGCCCGTGGACACGTTCACCCACACGCTCGATGCCTACAACGCCGCCTGCCGCGTGGGCCAGTTCGACCACACCACGCTGGACGACTGCCACACCGAAGGCGTGACACCCGCCAAGACGCACTGGGCCCGGCCCATCGACACCGGGCCGTTCTATGGCTATGCGCTCAAGCCCGGCGTCACCTTCACCTACCTGGGCCTGCACACCGACGACACCGCTGCCGTGCGCTTTGGCAGCGTGCCCAGCCCCAACCTGTTTGTGGCGGGCGAAATGATGGCCGGCAACGTGCTGGGCAAAGGCTACACCGCCGGGGTCGGCATGAGCATTGGCACCGCGTTTGGCCGCATTGCAGGCACGCAGGCGGCATTGGCATCAAAACAGGCCCCAGCGCACATCCCACAAGCGCAAACAGCTATAAAAACAGGAGTAAACGATGCAAACGCTTGAAGCCCTGGCGCGTGACGCTAAAGCGCTCGCGAATGGCGGCATTGTGCTGTCGGCCCCCGAAACCGAGGTGGCGCGCCAGCTGCAGATCTGCAATGCCTGCCGCTACTGCGAAGGCTTTTGCGCCGTGTTCCCGGCCATGACACGGCGGCTGGAATTTGGCAAGGCCGATATCCATTTCATTGCCAACCTGTGCCACAACTGCGGCGCCTGCTTGCACGCCTGCCAGTACGCACCGCCGCACGAATTTGCGGTGAACATTCCGCAGGCCATGGCCCAGGTGCGTGGCCAGACCTACGCCGACTACGCCTGGCCACCCGCTCTGGGCCAGCTCTACCAGCGCAACGGCCTCACGTTGGCGCTGGCGCTGGTGGCCGGGCTCACGCTGTTCCTGCTGCTGGCCGTGGCGCTGCACGGGCAAGGGCTGGCGGCGCTGTGGCACGCGCCCGTGGGCGGCTTCTACGGCATCTTCCCGCACAACCTGCTGGTGGGCCTGTTCGCGCCGGTGTTCCTGTTCGCCGTGCTGGCGCTGGGCCTGGGCGTGCGCCGCTTCTGGCGCGATATCACACCTGCCACCAGCGGCGCGCCGCTGAGCGCGCCCGCCACGGCCGAGGCCACCGATGCCGTGCTGCGCCTCAAGTACCTGGACGGCGGCCATGGCGACGGTTGCCACAACGAGGACGACGCCTACACCTTGTCGCGCAGGCGCATGCACCACCTCACGTTCTACGGATTCATGCTGTGTTTTGCGGCCACCAGCGTGGCCACGCTGTACCACTACCTGCTGGCCTTGCCTGCACCGTACGACCTGCCCAGTTTGCCGAAGCTGCTGGGCGGCGTGGGCGGCATCAGCCTGGCGATTGGCACGGCCGGCCTGTGGCGGCTGAACCTGCGCCGCCACCCACAACACGGCGACGCCGCGCAAAAGCCCATGGACCGCGCCTTCATCGCCCTGCTGTTCCTCACCGCCACCAGCGGCCTGGCGCTGTGGGGGGCACGCGGAAGCGCTGCCCTGCCGCTGCTGCTGTGCCTGCACTTGGGCGCGGTGATGGCGCTGTTCGCCACCATGCCCTACGGCAAGTTTGCGCACGGCATTTTCCGCACCGCTTCGCTGCTGCGCCACGCGGTGGAAAAGCGCCAGCCCCACCCCATCGGTTTGAGCGCCGACTGAGCCAACGATCCATACACCACCCACGATGAAGGAGACACCCATGAAAAAACGCACCCTGCTGCACTGTGCCCTGGCACTGGCAACCGCCCCCCTGGCGTTCGGCGCTGCTGCGCAAGACTTTCCGCCCAAGAAGCCCGTCACGCTCGTCGTGGGCTTTGCCGCGGGCGGTGCAGCCGACGCGGCGGCGCGACTGATTGCCAAGAAGCTGGGTGAGAACATCGGCCAGTCGGTGGTGGTGGACAACAAAGGTGGCGCCGGCGGCAATATCGCGCACCAGTTCGTGGCCAATGCGGCACCCGACGGCACGGTGCTGCTGTTCGGTTCGGTGGGCCCGCTCACCATTGCGCCGCACTTGATGAAACTCACCTACGACCCGTTCAAGGACCTGGCGGCGATCTCAGGCGGCGTGAACTTCCCCAACGTGCTGGTCGTGCACAAGGCTGCAGGCGCAAAGACGCTGGCAGAGTTTGTGCAGCTGTCCAAAAAGAAGCCTGGCAGCGTTGACTTTGCCTCCACGGGCGCGGGCTCGGCATCGCACCTGGCGGGCGAGCTGTTCAACCAGCGGGCGGGCATCGACATGACCCACGTGCCCTACAAAGGTGGGGCACCCGCCTTGCAGGATTTGCTGGGCGAGCGCATCACCTCCTACTTTGCAGCCCCACCCACGGCCCTGCCGCACATCGAAACGGGCAGGCTGATCCCGCTGGCCACCACGGGTCTCACGCGGCCAGCCTATCTGCCCAATATCCCCACCGTGGCGGAATCGGGCTTTCCGGGCTTTGAGGCGCTCAACTGGTATGCGTTTGTGGCGCCGGGCAAAACGCCGGTGCCGCTGCTGGAGCGCTGGAACCAGGAGATCGTCAAGGTGCTCAACGACCCGGCCGTGAAGGACGCACTGAACAAGCACGGCCTGACGCCCCAGCCCAGCTCACGCGCCGAACTCACCACCTTCATGAAGAAGGAGTCGACCCAGTGGGCTGCCATCATCAAGGAGCGCAAGCTCACGGCGGACTGAGCTGGCCTCTGCGGGAAAGCGGTGCCCCGCCGCCCCATGCAGGTCAGGCCATCTCCTTGCGCGCCGCGCTGCCGCGTGCTGAAAAGCCGGCCCGTTCGCTGCTGGCCTGGGCCTCACCCAGCAGCCAGCGTGTGAACTGCGCGACCGCTTCGTTCTCGGCCAGTGCTGCACGGCTGCACAGGTAATAGCCCCGGTCCGTGTTCACGGCCGGGCTGAAGGGCAACACCAGCTGGCCCGACGCCAGTTCGGCTTCGATCAGCATGGGCTGGATCACCGTGACCCCCATGCCCGCACAGGCTGCAACGATCAGGTTGTTGCCCAGATCAAACCCCGGGCCCAGTACGGGGGCTACGTCTATCCCTGCGGCCTTTTGCAGCCACAGCGCCCAATTGCCGGGAAAGTTGATGTGCTGCAGCAGCGTTGCCTTGAGCAGATCACGCGGTTGGCGCAGCTTGGCTGCCAGCGCGGGGGTGCAAGCGGGCACGATCTCTCGCCCCGTCAGGTAGCGTGCACGGATGCCGCGCGGCCAAGCGCGCCCGGGGCGCTTCACATTGACCCACAGGTCCACGTCGTCGCGCGTGAAGCTCTCATCGTGGTGGAACGGCCGCAGCTCGATCTCGATGTCCGGGTGCAGCGCGTGGAACTGGCCCAGCCGTGGGACCAGCCAGCGGGTGGCCAGGGTGGGTACTACGCTGACCCGCAGCCGGCGCTTCGATGCACGCACCCCGAACCGGCTCACGGCGGTCTCCAGGCCTGCCACATGGGCCTCCACCAATTGCTGGAATTCGCGGCCCCGCGCCGTGGGTAGCACCCGGGGGCCGGAGCGGTCCAGCAGCGTGCATTCCAGCCGCTGCTCCAGCCGCTGCACTGCCCGGCTGACAGCCGCCTGGGTCACGAACAGCACACCCGCCGCCTGTCGAAAACTGCCCAGCTGGCAGACCGCAAGAAAGGCGTGCAACTCGGGCAGCGAGGGGGACTTGAACTGCATGGTGGTGATTACATCCGGTTATCAGCGCAGATCAAATTGTCGTTTGCCCGCAGGCACCTGGCTCCCTACGCTTCGCCCATCTGCCCCACCTTGATCCCCGAGACCCATGCAGCTACCCGAAGCCCTTCTTCCCGCCACGCCCGTCCAGGTGCTCCTGCCCGCCACCGATGCCGCCATCCCCTTGGTCTGCGACTCTCCGCACAGCGGCACCGACTATCCGCCCGACTTTGGCTATGCTGTCTCCACCGCCGATCTGCGCAAGTGCGAAGACACCCATGTGCACTGGCTGTGGGACGCCGTGCCGCGTGTGGGCGGCACGCTGGTGCACGCCACCTTTGCGCGCAGCTACATCGACCCGAACCGCCATGAGCACGACATCGACCCCACCATGCTGGCCGATGCCTGGCCCGGCAATACCGCCCCTACCGCCCGCACCCTGGAGCTGGGCATGGGGCTGGTTCCCAGCCACACCCCCACGCACCAGCCCATCTACGCGCGCCGCCTGTCGGCCCAGGAGGTTGCGCACCGCATCACCCACTACTGGCGCCCATACCAGCATGCGCTGGCGCAGGCACTGGAGGCCGCCGCCCAGCGTGGCCCGCGTTGGCACCTGAATTTGCATTCCATGCCCAGCAATGCCTACGAGCGGCTGGGCCGCGTGGCGCCCGGCCCGCTGGCCGACGTGGTGCTGGGCGACCTGAACGGTCGCAGCTGCAGCAGCGCATTCACCCAGCGCGTGGCCGAAGCTTTCCGCCGCCGCGGCTACTGTGTGGCCATCAACGACCCCTATGCAGGCCAGGAGCTGCTGCGCCGGTTCGGGGCGCCTTCGCGGGGTCATGAAAGCCTGCAGATCGAGATCAACCGGGCCATCTACCTGAACGAGCAGACGCGGGAGCCGCTGCCACACGCCAACCGCGTGCGCGCGGACATCACCGACCTGCTGCACGAGATGGCCGCCCATATCCGCAGCGCTTGCCTGGACAACGCCTGATTTCAACCAAGAGGACCCACCATGCCCACCCCCATGAACCGCCGCCGTTTTATCGCATCGACCAGCGCCGTGACGAGCGCCATTGCCCTGCCGGCACTGGCCCAGGCGCCCGACCGCTATCCCACACGTCCGATCACGCTGGTGGTGCCGTTTCCGCCCGGAGGCGCCGTAGACAACTCCGGCCGGGCGATAGCCGACAGGCTGGGCCGAGTGCTGGGGCAGCCCGTGATTGTGGAAAACAAAGGGGGCGCTGGCGGCACCATCGGCACCACGCAGGTGGCCAAGGCCCAGCCCGATGGCTACACGCTGATCGTCACCTCGCAGACCACGCATGTGATCAACCCCGCCCTGTCGCCCAGCCTGCCCTACGACGCGGTCAATGACTTTGCCCCCATCACGCTGATTGATCGCCTGGCCAATGTGCTCTTGATCACCCCCGGCCTGCCCGTGAAGAACTTCGCCGAGTTCGTGAAATACGTGAAGGAGAACCCAGGCAAGCTGAACTACGCCTCCTCGGGCAATGGCTCGCTGGCGTACCTGAGCATGGAGCTGCTCAAGGCCAAGCTGGGGCTGTCCATCACCCACATCCCATACAGGGGCGCTGGCCCCGCGCTGACCGACCTGCAGGCGGGCCAGGTGCACATGACCTGGAACAACCTGTCCTCCAACCTCAGCATGGCTCAGAACGGTCGCCTGCGCGCGCTGGCGGTGGCATCGCCAATCCGCGCTCCCCAGCTGCCGGATGTCCCGACCTTCGACGAGCTGAAGTTGCCGGAGCTGAACCTGACTTCCTGGACAGGTCTTGCCGCACCTGCAAAAACGCCGGAATCCATCGTTGCGCAGCTCTACGAAGCGATGCGTACCGTGTTGCGTGATCCGCAAACGCAAAGGGCATGGAATGACCGCGGCGCTATGCTGCCTGATACCGTGAAGCCCGCAGAGTTTCGCAAGGAGATTCAGCAGCGCATCGGTTTTTACAAGAACATCGTGAAGACCCACAAGATCTCCGTGGATCAATAGTGCCCACTCCCCATCCGTGCGGAATGGGCGAAACATATCCCCGACCTCGTGCGCATGTGGGCAAGCCATCAGTACGTTGGAACATCGCCTTCAACTGGCCCATCCGCTCGCACCAGCCCATCATTCAGCAACTGCGCAAGCCAGCCGCCGAGCACGGTGGGGTCGCCTTGCCACAGGCCGCTGCCCAGCAGCGCCGCGCAGGCGTCGTGCACCGAGGCACCGGCGTGCAGCGCTTGCACCCAGGCGGCCTCGGCCGCGTCGAGCGTGCGAAAGTGCGGCTGGTGGCCTTTGCGCCAGACCAGCAGCGTGGCCGGTGCAGGCAGGGCCACGGCCTCGGGCACGTCGTCGTCGGTATGGATGGCGTTCCACACCCCCACAACGTTCGTCATGATCGCGCGCAGCAAGGCGCTGGGGTGCAGTACACCAGGGCGGGTGGTCCAGGTGTCCGACGCCTGAGCTGCTGCAGTCTCCAAGGTCGGCATATCGGCACTGTCAAAGCGGGTGCGCAGATCCCAGTCGAGCTGGGCCAGTTCATGCAGCTCAGGGTTGTCGGGGTACGCCGCGCGCAGCGTGCCCACCAGGCCTTCGCCATAGCGGTTCAGGCTGCGCGTGCGCGGCGGATGGGCCACGGCGTAGTCGCGCGCATGGGCCTCGAAGGTGTCTGACCCCATGTAGAGGCAAGTCTTGGCATAGGTGTCGGCCAGCACCTCGGCCAGCCGGGCGCGGTAGGCATGGTGGTAGATGGGCAGGCGACCTGTGATGAGGTCTTCGGGCATTTCGGGCGGCAGCGCATTCGCCAGCACGCGGTCGGCAAAGTGGCGCTGCACCGCAGCCAACCCAGTCAGGTCTGCCGTGGGGGCCAGGGTGATGGAGGTGATCGCGACAGGCTCGGGTGGGGCCACATGCTCCGCGGCAACGCGCCGGGCGATGGCCATTTCATCCAGCAGCTCGGCCAGCGGCGGGATGTGGTCGTCGCGCTCGATCATCGCGGCCACAGCGCCAAAACGCTGGCAGGCCTGTGCGTACAGGTCCCACACCGGCTGCGCCACCGGGTGGTCGTGCGTGTCGATGATGTGGTCGCCGTTGTCGCTGTGCCCAGCCAGGTGAATTTGCTGCACCCGGTGCGCGGGCAGGGCATGCAGATAGGTCAGTGGGTCGAATCCATGGTTCACGCTGCTCACGTAGATGTTGTTCACATCCACCAGCAACAGGCAGTCGGCCTCTTGCGCAATGTGAGCCAGAAACTGCCACTCGCTCGCGCTGTCATGCCGGTAGCGGATATAGCTCGACACGTTCTCCAGCACCAGCCTGCGTCCGAGCACATCCTGTGCGCGACGGATCTGTGCGATCACATGCCGTGCAGATTCGTCGGTGTAGGGCAGCGGGTACAGGTCGTGCAACTGCTCGGGGCCAGGGCCCGTCCAGCACAGGTGGTCGGACACCCACAGCGGCTCGATGCGGTCAGCCAGCGCCTTCACGCGCTGCAGATAAGGCACATCCACACCCTGCGACGCACCGATGGACATCGCCACGCCATGCATGGCCACGGGGTAGTCGCGCCGGATGGCATCGATCACCGCCAGAGGTTTTCCACCGTCGATGAGGTAGTTGTCGGTGATGATTTCCAGCCAGTCGAGCGGCTGCTTGCGCGCGAGGAAATCGGCGTAGTGCTGCGTGCGCAGTCCCAGGCCAAAGCCTGTGCCGCGCGTAGCGATGAGGTCATGTGCCATGGCGAAATCAAGGTATCAAAGTGCGGGCACTGGGCATGATCGCCGAGACTGGCACGCCCTGATGCCAGCACCGCCGCGCAAGGGCCGCCCCGCCGCGCTGGCGGTGTCCCCCTGGGGGGATGGCGCGCAGCGCCTCAGGGGGGCTTGTTGCCTTATCCCTTGATGTCGCCGATGGTGCCCTTCTCCATCAGGCACTGGGCCGCGGTCTTGGCCTTGAAGCCGTGACCCTTGCAAGCGTTCTGGCCCTTGCAGCTGTGCTCGGCCGTGGAGCAGTCGCTATTGCCCTTGCAGTCGTGCACGTTGTAGCAGTGCACCTTGTCGTTGGCGCCGATGGCGGCGCCTTTGGAGCCCTTGGGCGCGTCGGCTGCAAAGCTGCTGGATGCCAGTGCCAGCAGCGCGGCAGACAGGGCGAAAGATGCAGTGGTCTTGGTGTTCGTGGACAGCATGGCGGGTAACTCCGTAGGCGTTAAGGGATGAGTAATCAGGTGGTTAGATCGCGCTGCACCGTGCCGCGCTCTCTGCCTGGTAATTCGTCCCCCGCACGCTGCGGGTTACATGCAGTCCAAAAACTTTTTTGCGTGGTGCCTCGGCGCTATTGCGCAGAAGGTTCGGTCACCGAAATGTCGGTGTGCACCAGCGTCAGCGGAAACCGCTGGCCCGCCAGGTAGTCCTCCAGGCAGCGCAGCAGCAGGGGGCTGCGATGGCGCTCGGGGCAGGCGCGGATCTCATCGGCCGTGAGCCACAGCGTGCGCACGATGCCGGTGTCGAGCGTGCGCCAGTCGTGGTGCGTGCCCAGCGAGCCCGCAAACGCAAAGCGCATGTAGGTGATGTCGTCGCCCGTGCGCGTCTTGGTGAAGCGGTTGAGGTACACGCCGATCAGCGCCGTGGGCTCGAAGTCGTGCGCGGTTTCTTCCAGCACCTCGCGGGCGCAGGCCTGGATGGGCGATTCGCCCGGGTCCAGGTGGCCGGCAGGGTTGTTGAGCTTGAGGCCGTCGGTGGTTTCTTCCTCGACCAGCAGAAAGCGGCCATCGCGCTCAATGAGGGCGGCCACGGTGACGTTGGGTTTCCAGCGGTGGGGCATGGCGCGCATTATGACGAGGGGCGGTGACGCCAAGCCTACAGCGTGCGCGCCATGTACACAGCGCCTTCGCCGTAGCTGGCCAGGCGGGCCTGCTGGGCGGCGTCCGGCAAGGGGTGCAGCGCGTAGCCCTGCCGCTCCCAGTAGGCCTGCGAGCCCTGCACCGAGACCAGCGCGCTGTGCCGCAGCCCTTCTGCACGGGCCTGCGCCCACAGGGGCTGCAGCAACGCGTGGGCCAGGCCTTGCCCCGCATGGGCAGGGAGCACGGCCATGTCGTGCAGGTACAGCGTGTCGTGTAGGGCCACGGCCTCAAAGTCGCCGTGCAGCGGGGTGACCTTGCCGCGCACGCTGCGGTAGGCCGCCAGGTAGGCGCACACCGTGCCGCCGCGCTCCAGCACCACCGAGCAATTGGCGGGGCTGGCGAGGCGGCGGGCAAACACCTCGCCACTTTCCACAAACCCCTCGCCATAGCAGGCCAGCTGCACGGCCAGCAGGTCGGCCAGATCGCTCAGCGCCAGCGGGCGCACCACCACGGACATGAGTGAGCTTGGTTCAATCAGTGCGGCAGCACGGGCGCCTGCACGAAGTCGTCGAGCGACAAGCCCTTTTCTTTCAACAACGCCTCCAGCACCGGTTGCAGGCGGCCCAGGCTTTCCTGCACGGCCTCGCGGACGGTGTCCACCACGACCTGGGTGCTGCGCTCGATCTCGATATTCAGGCGGTCGCCTACCTTCTTGGCTTCAAACACCGTGGCACGGCGTGTTTCGGGAATCATCCAGATCTCGAACCAGCCCTCCTGCCGGTTCACCTCGGCCACCGTCAGGCTGGCCCCGTGGATGGCGATGTAGCCCTTGGCAAAGATGTAGCGGCGAAACGCCTCGGGCACGGCCACGCGCCACACCAGGTTGTTGTCGAACTCGCGCCGCTCGATGAGCGTGCCGGTGAAGTCCACATGGCCCGACAGCGGGTGGCCGCCAATCTCGGCACCGTCCTTGGCCGCGCGCTCCACGTTCACGCGGTCGCCCTGGCCGTAGCTGCCCAGCGTGGTGATGTTCAGGCTCTGCAGCATCACGTCGAAGTTGGCCCGCGTGGGCGACAGGATCTCGGTGACCGTGAGGCACACGCCGTCGGTGGCCACGCTGGCGCCAATGGCCAGGTCCTGGCAGAAGCCCTCGGGGAAATCGAGCGTGAACGTGCGCAGCCCTGCGCGGTCGTGGATGGCGGCAATGCCTGCCGTGGCTTGGACGATGCCTGTGAACATGGTGGCGCGGCTTGTGGAGCGTTGGAAGGGGAACCGGGAATTTTGCCACCCGGCCCCCACCGCGCGCTGGCGCCGGGTTACTTGGCTTGCAGTAGCCCGCCCACCTCCAGCAGCACCAGCTCGTTGTCATCCGCCTTGTTCGGATCGCGGCTGCTGCTGAAGGGCAGGTTGTTGTCGTTGCCCACCACGATGTGCGTGCCGTCCACGATGTCCACGTTCTCGATGGTGAAGAACGGGAAGGTCAACACACCGTTGTTCAGCGGCTTCTTGGCCAGGCGCTGCGGGTCCTGGATGTTCATGAGGTCGATGTAGCCCACCTTGCGGATCTCGCCGCCCACGTTGGCGTCGCTCATCTCCACCTTGTAGACGCGCTTGAACTTGGCCAGGTCGTGGAAGCAATCCGTGCGCTTCTGGCCTTCGGGGCAGGCCTTGTCGGCCGTGCCTTCGCCGTTGTCGCGCTCGATGATCAAACCGGTCGTGCCGTCGATCATGTTGAAGTCGCCAATCGCGTGGTGGTTGGCCTCCAGCACGTACTTCCAGTGGCGGCCCGTCCATTGCTCGGTCTTCACGTCGAACTCCAGCACGCGCAGGTACTGCTTGCCGCCAACGTTTTCATACGCCTTGGCGTCGTCGTTCCACAGCGCGCCTTCCAGCAGGGCGTAGAGCTTGCTGCCATCCTTGCTGGCGGCCATGCCTTCGTAGCCCTTGGAGCGCTTGACCACAAACGCAGTGGGCTTGGCATCAGGCGCGCCGGGCATGAGCACGCCGGGCGCATCGGGCGATCGCACGGTCTTGCCGTCCACCTGGGTCTCGAAAACGCCGAGCACCTTGCCATTCAGGTCGGCCTTGATGAGGAAAGGGCCGAACTCATCGCCAATCCACAGCGCGCCACCGGCGAACTGGAAGCTCTCGGGGTCGAAGTCGGCACCGGTCAGGTAGCGCTTGTCGGTGCCTTCGTGCGTGATGCGAAACGGGATCTTCTTGTCCGGGTCGTGCAGGAAGATGGTCTTGTGGCGATTGAACTGGCCGCTTTTGAAATCCACGGTGTAGTGGCTCAGGTGCAGCATGAAGTCGGGCGAGTTGGCCTTGGAGCCCGCGCCGTTGTCGGTCAGGATCCAGAACGACCCATCGGCCATGCGCTTGATGCCCGAGTGGCCCTGGATGGGCTGGCCCTGGAACGGCAGCGACACGCCGGTGTCGCGGCCGCCCGACTGGCCCATCACGCTGCCCACGGCGTCCACCCGGCGGGGTGTGGTGAACTTGCCCGCCACCTGCAGGTCGTGTGGCGCGTCCTTGGGGGCGGCAATCATCGTCAGGGCGGGCAGCACCGCGTGGCCGGTCAGCGTGGCGGGGTAGGCCTGCTGGGCCAGGGCTGCAGAAGAGGCGGCGCACAGCAGGGCTGCACTGGCGGCGATGAAGGAGAGTCGGAACATGTTCATGGGGAATAAAGCCAAAACCCGCACGATGCCGCGCCCTTGTGACGCCACCATGAAAGGCAGGCACCAGGATATGCCCCGGCATGCAGCCAATGGACACGGACCTTTTGCCAGGGTCGAGAGTCACACTCGCCTTGCGCTCCCCCACCATTCCCCACCCACAACGCTGGACAGCCCCTATTCCCTATGGACACCCTTTCTGCATTGCAATCCCTCGGACTGGAACTGCCCAGCCCCGCCTACATCGCAGGCGCCATCGTGTTTGGCCTGATCGGCATGGCGGCTTACTGGCACGGCAAAAGAGCGCAGCAGCCACGCACCCGCTGGTGGGGCGTGGCGCTCATGTTCTACCCCTACGCGGTTTCGCGGACCTGGATGCTGTTTGCGGTGGGCGTGGCGCTGTGTGCGGGTCTGTGGCTGGACATGCGGCGCGGCTGAAACGCAGGCGACGGTTGTGCGCAACACGCTATTATTTTCATAGCTCATTGCGCTTGATGGATAAGCGACAGGTCCATTTTTTGGTGCAAATTGCTGGCGCATCACACCAGCCGCTGCAATGCCTGGCGCCGCCATACCCCGTGGAAATACAGCCCCTGCAGCACCAGGGCGCACAGGTACGTGGCAGGGTAGGCCACCCAGGTGGCCACCAGCCCAAACTGGCGCCCCAGCAGCCAGCCCAGCGGCACGATGAGGCAGGCCAGGCACCCCAGTGAAATGAGCGTGGGTGCCAGCACCGTGCCGCTGGCACGCATCACACTGGAATACACGCTGGCCCATCCAAAAAACACCGCGCCCCACACCGTGATGGGAAGCACGCGTGCGGCGATGTCGATCACGCGGGCGTCGGCCACAAACAGGCCCACCACCCAGGGCGCAGCGCCAAACATCAGCAGGGCCAGGCCGCCGGTGAGGAGCAGGTTCATGCGCATGCCGGTGCGCGTGACGGCCGCCAGCTGCTGCCCGTGGCCCCCACCAATGGCCTGCGCCGCAAACACCGACGACGCAATGGCCACGGCCATCGCCGGGAACAGCACATACGACATCACCTGGCTGGCTGCCCCCCACGCCGCCGTGGCTGCCGAGCCATGCGCGTTGACCAGGCTGAGCAGGCCCAGGTCGGCCAGCGAGCCGGTGATGAAGAACAGGCCCGTGGGCACGCCCAGCCGCACCAGGGTGCGCAGCAAGGCAGCGTCCAGCCGCAGATGCGCGGCCAGCGCCCGCGTGGGGGCCAGCACATGCGCGCGGCGCCGCAGGTGCCAGGCCGTGTAGCCCAGCGAGCACAGCGTGGCCAGCAGCAGCGCGGCCACGCCACCCAGGATGCCCAGCGCAGGCAGCCCGAGGGCAGGCACGCCCCGGATGAACAGCGGCGCGCACACCAGCGTGACCGACAGCGACACCACCAGCGCGCGCAGCGGCGTGACGGTGTCGCCCGTGCCACGCAGCAGCGCCGCCGTGAGCATGGAGGTGAACAGCACGGGGAACAGCACCATCATCCCCCGCGCATAGGCCACCGCCTGGGGCAGCACGTCGGCCGGCGTGCCCAGCAGCAGCATCAGAGGCCGCACGGCCAACAGCCCCAGGGCGGCCAGCACCAGGCCCAGCAGCACCCCGGCGCACAGCGTGGTGCCCGCCACGGCATGCAGCCGCGCGTGGTTGCGCGCGCCAAAGGCCTGGCCCACCAGGATGGACGACCCATTGCCCAGCCCGAAGATGAAGGCGCTGAGCAGCAGGAACAGCGGCATGAACGAGGCCACCGCCGCCAGCGAGCCCGCACCCAGCAGCCGTCCCACGTAGATGTGGTTCACCGTGCCGGTGAGCGCCTGCAGGATGTTGGTGAGCACCAAGGGGCCCAGGAACACGAGAAAGCGCCGGTCGAGCGAAGGCGGCGGGCTGCCGGGGTGGGCCTTGTCCGTCATGGTGCTGCGCCCTCCATGAGCCTGGGGGTCTGGGTGCTGTGGATACACACCCGCGTGCCCACGGCCACCCGGTCAAACAGGTCGATCACATCGGCGTTGGTCATGCGCACGCAGCCGTGCGAGGCGGGTACGCCCATGGGCAGGCCATCGGGGCAGCCGTGCAGGTAGATGAAGCGGCGCAGCGTGTCCACCGCGCCGCCCCGGTTCACGCCGGGCTCACAGCCGGTGAGCCAGAGGATACGGCTCAGGATCCAGTCGCGGCCAGGGTGTGCTGCAGCCAGCTCGGGGGCATACACCTCGCCCGTGGCGCGCCGCCCCACAAAGACCGTGCCAGGCGCACAGCCCGCGCCCACCTTGGCGCGCACGCGGTGCAGACCGCGGGGAGTGCAGCCGCTGCCGTTGTGTTCGCCCACGCCGTTCAGGGCGGTGGATACCGGGTAGGTGCGCAGGATGGCCCCGTCCAGCATCAGGTGGAGCTGCTGCCGCGCCACGTCGATGTGCACTTCGGGGCCCGCCATCGGGGTTCAGCCTGCCGCCACCAGCCCGGCACCGTGCCCGCGCGTGAAGGCCTCTTCAAACACCGAATAGCCCGACCAGTCGCTGTGCGCAAACGCGAGCCGCGCCGTGGTGGGGGTGGGAATCCAGGGCGATTGCTCACCATTTGATAGCTGTTTGCGCTTACCTGATAAACGCTGGAGGCCAATTTGGCTTAAAAACTGCTGCGTACCCGGCACCGGGATGGCCATGGCGTGGCCGTAGCGCGTGATGTCCACGCGTGTGGCGCGCTGGCGCAGGTCGGGGTGGGGCACGGCCAGGGTGGCCAGCGCGGCCTCGGCCCACGGTTGCCAGGGCTGGGTGGCCAGCTGCTGGCGGCCGCCCTGCACATCGCCCAGCGCCTGGTAGTAGGTGAGCACGGTGGGCCCGGCCAGCGCGGCGCCCGTGTCCAGCCGCTGGTGCCCAGCGTTCACGTACCCCAGGCCACCGGCGGTGGGGTCGGCGTAGAGCACGTTGTCCCACGCGGGGGCAGCGCCGGGGCGGTCGGTGAGCGGGCTGTCGATGTGGATGTTGGCCACCAGCCAGGGGGCCGACTGCAGGCGCTGCGCTGCGCCGGTCAAAAAAGCGGGCGGGTTGTGCACCACCCGCGCCGCCACGAACACGGGCAGCGCCACGACGCAGCGCGGCGCCTGCCACCGCTCCACGCTGTCGGTGGCATGGTTGAAGGCGTCCACCTCCACGCCGTGGCGGGTTTCGGTGATGCGCAGCACACTGGTGGCGGTGCGCAGCTGGCCGCCCCCATTCACAGTGTTGGCAAGCGGTTCGGCCAGGCGCTGGGTGATCCAGCCATTGCCTTCGGGCCAGGTGAGCACGCTTTCGCGCGCCTCATCCACCAACTCGCCGGGCGCGTGAAAGCCGTGGCGGCTGGCAAAGTAGTGGATGCCCGCCCAGGCCGACACGCGCGCGACGCCCGCGCCGTAGTCGTCGCGGCAGCAGTAGTTCAGGTACCAGAGCAGGTGCTCGTCATCCAGGCCCTCTTGCGCCAGCCAAACACTGAAAGTCATGGCATCCAGCGCTTGATGGGCGGGCGCTAGAGGATTTTTTGGCCCCAACAGCTTGAGCGCAGGCATGGAAAACCGCGCGGCCTTCGCCTCTCGCTCCACCGCCTGTGCAAAGCGGCGGTATTGCGCCAGCGTGGCTTCGCTAACACCGTGCACGGGCAGCAGGCCTTCTTGCCACTCGCCGTCAAAAAACAGGCGCTCCTGCGGGCTGTGGCACAGGTGGCGTTCGTCGTACTGCCAGCGGCCAGCCACGCGGCGGCGCAGGCCCAGCTCTTCCAGCAGATCCTGCACCTCGCGCGCATCGTCGCCGGGCACGGGCAGGTAGTGCGCGCCCAGCGGGCAGGCAATGCCGCTCACGGCCCCGCCCCGGCTGTTGCCGCCAGCACCGTCTTCCAGCTCCAGCAGCGCAAAGTCCTCCACCCCCGCCAGCCGCAGCGACCGCGCCGCAGCGAGCCCCGCCACGCCACCGCCCGCGATGATGACCTGGGCACGGCGGACTACGCTGGGGGCGGGCAAGGTGCCGGTCTTGAGCAGGTCGCGCAGCTGGTGGCCACGCGCCATGTCGATGCCGGTGAAGCCGCCTTCCAAGACGCGAGGGGCCTTGTCGCAACCCGGCAGGAGCACTGCGGCGGCAGTCGAGGCGGCGGCGGTGGCTAGGAAATGGCGACGTTGCATGGCGTCAGTGTCTCCGGGTGTACGCAACGCCTGCGCCGCTTGCGACCGGCGCGGCCCAGACCAGCGGCCCCCGCGCACGGGCCGCCCCGCCGCGCTGGGGGCGTCCCCCTGCCCGCTGCGCGCAGCGCTGCGAGAGCGGGGGGATGGCGCGAAGCGGCTCAGGGGGGCTTCTCAATGTTTTCCCCATTCGCGTTCGTACGTGTGCACCAGCGCCTGGTTCGACAGCCGGTTCACCTCGGCCGGCACGCGCGCCATGTCGAGCGGAAAGTCGAACAACAGCGGCAGCGTGTCGGCACCCAAGAACCGCAAATCGGCTGGCAGTGCCTCCGGCAGGCGCCAGGGCCTGCGGCTGGCGATGATGAAACCCCATTCGCCAAAGCTGGGCACATGCGCGTGGTAGGGCGCCGTCTGCAGGCCGATGGATTCGATGGTCTGCGCCACCGTCCAGTAGCTTTTGCGCGCGACCAGCGGGGAGGTGGTCTGCACCACCGCGTAGCCGCTGGCGGCCAGGCGCTTGTCCAGCAGCGCGTAAAAGCTGTTGGTGTAGAGCTTGCCGATGGAGAAATTGGTGGGATCGGGAAAGTCCACCACGATGACATCAAACGTGTCCGACCCATCCTGCAGCCAGCCAAATGCATCGGTGTTGACGATCTTCACCTTGGGGTTCTGCAGCGCGTGGCCGTTGAGCTGCGCAAGGCGTGGGTTCTCGCTGAAGATCTTCGTCATGGCCGGGTCCAGCTCCACCAGCGTCACGGATTCCACCGAGGGGTACTTGAGGATCTCGCGCACGGCCATGCCGTCGCCGCCGCCCAGCACCGCGACCTTCTTGGGCGCGCCATGGGCGGCCATGGCGGGATGCACCAGCGCCTCGTGGTAACGGTATTCGTCGGCCTGCGCAAACTGCAGGTTGCCGTTGAGGTACAGCCGGTGCCCCAGGCGGCCCTGTGTGACCACGATGCGCTGGTAGGGCGACGCAGTGCTGAAGACGATGCGGTCCTGGTAGAACTTGTCTTCGGCCACGCTGGTGATCTGCTCGGCCCCCGCCAGCGCGGCCAGCAAGATGCCCAGCACCATCACGCAGGCCGCCAGGTGCGCCTTCAGGCGCCGCAACTCGTGCCGAAACAGCCACACCGCCCACAATGCGACGGCCGCATTCATCACGCCAAACAGCAGCCCCGTGCGGATGAGCCCGAGGTGCGGCACCAAGAGCAGCGGAAACGCCATCGACACCGCCAGCGCGCCCAGGTAGTCAAACGTGAGCACCTGCGAGACCAGGTCCTTGAGCGCCACGTTGCGCTTCAAGATGCGCATCACCAGCGGAATCTCCAGCCCCACCAGCGTGCCCACCATCAACACCATGCCGTACAGCAGAAACCGGAAAGCGCCGGGCGTGTACGCATTGGCCAGGAACAGCGTGGCTGGCAAGGCTCCGCCAATCAGCGCCACCAGCAATTCGATGCGCAAGAAGTGCGCGGGCAGTTGCCGCTCGAAGTACCGCGACAGCCACGAGCCCACGCCCATGGCAAACAGGTAGGTGCCGATGATGGTGGAAAACTGCAGCACCGAATCGCCCAGCACATACGACGCCAGCGCGCCCGCAGCCAGCTCGTACAGCAGGCCGCAGGCGGCCACTACGAACACGCTGATGAGCAGGGCGATTTCGATGGGGCGGGGGCCGGCGGTGGCGCCCGGTGCCTCGGACGGCGAGGCAGGAGAAGTCAGGTCGGATTGCAAGGCAGGTACCGGCGCGCCGCAGGGGCGCGCGCCGTTTCAGGCAAGGTGCGTCAGTGAATGGCCGCCGCCACGATGATGCTGATCCCCAGGCACATCGCCGCCACCACCATGGCCAGGGCCTTGTTTTGTTTCTCGACGATCTCGCGCCACAGGTCGTAGGGCGTGATCTTGTCCACGATGACAAAACACAGCCAGAAAATGACCACGCCAATCAGCGCGTACAGCATGGACCCGAGGAAGGCTGCGGGCCGGAGCCATTCGATTCCCATCATGGTGTGAACTCCTTGAAACGGTGGTGTGTGGGGGGTGGTGGGGTGGTGAAGACGGGGCTCATGGATCTGTCTGCAGGCAGGCGCCTTGGAGCGCCCGCCTACTTGTGGCTTCCGCCGGACGAGTATCCGCCGAACGAGCCGCCCGAGCTGCGGTAGCCGCTGCCCGACGACCCCGAACAATTGCTCAGGATGATCAGCAGGATGATGATGATGATCGCAATCAGGATGATGGTGCCGCAGCCCAGGCCCGACTTGGCGGTGAAGGGGCCAGGGTCGTCGCGCTGCAGTACATCGGCCTTGTCTTCGAGCTTGAAGGCCTTGGCCACGGTGTCGCTGGCCAGCTTGTCACCGGCGGACCAGGTGACTTCGTTCGGCGTCTGCTCCAGCGACAGCAGGCCCTTCGCGCTCGCAAAGTCGCGGTTGCTGGTTTTCTGGCCCCGCGTGACCTGCCAGTAGAACTCGCCCAGCACGTAGGTGGTTTCGGCCTCGTAGGTGTACTTGAGCTCGTACTTGGTGCCCATGTAGGTGGCGGTGCGGCCGTTGGACGAGAGCTGCGGCGCACCGGTGGTGGGGCGCACCATGCTCCAGCCTTCTTCGGAATCGACCAGGAAGGCAAACCCGCGCTTCTGGTTGTAGAGCAGGTATTCGCTCCAGCCAAAGTGCTCGTCGTCGCCCGGCTCCACGCCCATGCGGTGCTGAAAACCCACCACCTGCCAGTGCACACCCTGCAGCTGGCCCTTGCTGCCCAGCGGAATGAGGGGCTGCACGGGCTCGTCCTGCTCGGCCGAGCGCAGTTCGCCGCCCACGCCGCTATCGAGGCTGATGATGCTGGCGCAGGAACCGCAGGTGATGCTTTTGGTGCCCGCCAGCTTCACCTGCACGGGCGCGCCGCAGTGCGGGCAGTTGAACTGGCGGCCTTTTTCGTCCTTGGCGGATTCGTCCTTGAGGCCCTGGAGCTGCAGGTCTTCCAGCAGTACCGACTTGCCGCGCTCCACGTTGGGCGGGGTGTGGCCGTAGTCGATGCTGACCACTTCACCGTCGGCGCTGCGCAGCTCGACCATGCCAAAGGGCTGGCCCAGCGGGGGCAGCTTGGGCAGTTCGCCCTGGGCGGAGATCAGCGATGCCTGGCCGGTGTAGGCCACGCTGTAGGGCTTGCCGTTGATGGCGGTGGTGGTGCCGATGCGAAAGCGCTCGGGCGCAGGCATTTCGCGGCCGGGGTCGATGGGGCGCGTGAAGACATAGGCACCGTTGTCCTCGCCCAGCGTCGCCAACGTGCCATCGTTCAGGAAGGCGGCCCATTCGGTCCAGACCCCTGCATCGCCTTTGTATTGCAGGCGACCCACCAGGGTGAAGGGCACATCCTTGCCGTCGAGCTGGATGCGCCCGCTGGCCATGAGCTGCAGGGGGCTGTGGTCGTCGAACAGCTCGGCCATCTTGCCCAGGCGCGTGAGCACGTCGCCGCTGCGCACAACGGTGCTCTGGCAGTAGCCGCAGACGGCGTGCGTGGACTGCGCGCTGCGGAATTCAACCGGCGCGCCGCAGCCCGGGCAGGGCGCGCGGTAGTAACGCTGTGTGGGGTCGGTGGCCATCGTGGGGCTGCTGCCTGCGCCGCGCTACACGGCTTTGAGGCCTTTTTGGCCTCTAGCGCTTATCCCTCCAGCGCAAGCAGCTATATTTATGATAGCAACCGGGTTCAGACCAGCTTCTTGAGCAGCTCAGCCTTCTTGGCGTCGAACTCTTCCTGCGTGAGGATGCCCTTGGACTTGAGTTCGCCCAGCTTCTCCAGCGTTGCCATGACCTCTTCGGGCTTGACGCCCACCGGGGCCGCAGCGGCCTGCGCTGCCGCAGCAGCAGCGGGTGCCACCGGGGTCTGCAGGCCCTGCTGCAGGTTCTGCGCCAGCACCTGGCCCAGCGCCACACCCGCGCCCAGGCCCATCGCATCGCCCGCAATGCCGCCACCACCGCCACTGGCTTCAGCGAACTTCGGGATCGCCTGCGCGGTCTGGTACTGCATGAACTTGGCCATGTCGTTGCCGACCATGCCCATGCCGATCTTCTGGTCGAGGATCTTTTGCAGCTCTTCGGGCAGCGAGACGTTCTGCACCGTGAGAGATTCGATCAAGATGCCCAGCTTGGCAAAGATGGGCGCCAGTTCCTTGACCATCGCCTCCGCAAACTTCACCTGGTTGGCCGCCAGGTCGAGGAACGGCAGGCCGCTGCCCGCAATGGCGTTGCTGATGTTCTGCAGCACCAGGCCGCGCAGCTGGCCTTCCAGGTCGGCCACGGGATACGACTCGCGCGTGCCCGAGATTTCGGTGTGGAAAGCCTTGGGGTCGGCAATGCGGAAGGCGTAGTTGCCGAACGCGCGCAGGCGCACGGCGCCGAAGTCCTTGTCGCGGATCGTGATGGGCTGGGGCGTGCCCCACTTCTGGTCGATCTGCTGGCGCGTGCTGAAGAAGTACACATCGCTCTTGAAGGGGGACTCGAAGAGCTTGTCCCAGTTCTTCAGGTACGTGAGCACCGGCAGCGTCTGCGTGGTGAGCTTGTAGGTGCCGGGACCAAACACGTCGGCCACCTGGCCTTCGTTCACGAAGATGGCCATCTGCGACTCGCGCACCACCAGCGTGCCGCCGTTCTGGATTTCCATGCCCGCCATGGGGAAGCGCCAGGCCAGCGTGCCGTCCCCCTCTTCGGTCCATTGAATGATGTCAATGAACTGTTTCTTGATGAAGTCCATGAGGGCCATGTGTGCTCCCAAAGCAAAAGGGGGGTTGAAAAGAGCGGCCATCATAGCAACGGGGGCATGGCGCGGAGCGGCTTTTTTTGAGCCCCATCGGTGAACTGGTTCACGCGCTGAACCAGTTTGGTTGGCATGGCGCCGCCCGACCGGGATGCATGGCCGCTTGATAGTGGCTATCTCCAGCTTAGTGATGATCAATTAGCCAACGCTATTGAGAATTACTACCATTTCAACATCCCTGCACACCACCGCAGGCCCTGATGAAGAAGTGAAAAGGAGTCCGCCATGTCCCACATCCGCCGCGCTGCCCGCCAGAACAAAACCATGCTGATGAAAACTGGCAGCTACTACGTGATCCACATCTGCGTGGCCGCCCTGGTGGCCTATGCCGTCACGGGCAACCTATGGGCCTCGCTCACGCTGAGCCTGCTGGAGCCCACGGTGCAGGCGGTCGCGTTCTTCTTCCATGAAAAGGCGTGGGACCGGGCTGCTCGGCGCGGCGCTGACGACGCCAGACAGGCACCCAGCCCAGCCGCCTTGCAGGCCGTTTGAACCAACGTCTGAACCACCCGTACGAAGGAGCCCCCATGTACAGCATTCCCTTGCGCAGCCGCACCGCTACCGGCTTGGCCTTTCAACGCTGGCTCGTTCACCGGCTGGCCGGGCTGGCTGTAGCCAGCTGATGTCGCCCGAGGCCACTCAAGCGCTGGCGCTGAAAACAACAATGCCCCGGCTGGCGGGGCATTGTGGGGAGCGCGGGAGAAACGACTCAGGCCTTTACGTCCAGCAGCGAACCCATCATTTCGTCTTGTGCCTTGATGGTCTGCAGATTGGCCTTGAAGGCGTAGGTGGCCGACATCTGCTCGACCGCCTCCTTCTCCAGCGCCACGCCCTCGGCCTCTTGCTGGCGCTGCACGGTGGCGCGCACGCCAGCGCTGTCGGCGGCCTCTTCCTGCGCCACCACCTGGCGGCGGTAGTTGGGGGTGTTCATGTTGGCCACGTTGTTGGCCGAGGCATCCAGCCGCAACTGCGCGGCCTGCAGGCCGGAACTGCCAATCGAAGAAATGGTTGCCATGGTGTGTCCCGCTCAAAAGCGCCAAAGAGTTGGCATTGTCTGCCTGCGCCGCGCTGCGGGCAAGTCATCAACCATGGGCCTCCAGTAGGCATTGTGCAAACGCCTGCGCCGCCCTCGGCGGTTGCGGCGACTTGCGCAGCACGCTCACAAACTGGCAGCGGTAGTGGAACTGCGCGGGCAGAACGGCCTGCATGAGCCCCTGGCGCTCGAAGCCTTCGGCGTAGTGGTCGGGCAGAAAACCCAGGTAGCGGCCTGAGAGGATCAGCGTGGCAATCGACTCCTGGTCGAACCCGGTGGCCTTGCGCGGCAGGCGGGTGCTGTGGCTCAGCTCCATGTTGGGCGAGTGGTAGCCCAGGCCCGCAAACTGGTAGGCGCGCAGGGATTCCCAGGTGAGCGCAGCATGGTCGGTGCCGTACAGCGGGTGGCGCGCGCCGCAGTACAGCAGCATGGTTTCGGCGAACAGGTCGGCATAGACCAGGCTTTGCGACGTGCGGTGCGCCGGGATGATGCCAACGTGGAAGCTGCCGTCGATCAGCCCGCGCTCGATGGCCGGGATGGACGCCACGTGCATCTGTAGGCTGACTTCGGGCGCTTGGCTGGCAAAGAGCGCAATCGCATCGCCGATGTGCGCGGCCGGGTTGCTGGCGGTCTTGTCGAACACCGCCACCTCCAGCCGCCCGCCCATGCGGCGGTGGATGTCGTCGATGCTGCTGCGAAAGGCGTCCACGGCCGACAGCAGGCGCAGGGTCTCGTCGTACACGCGCTGCCCCTCGGCCGTGAGGGCAAAACCGGCCCGGCCCCGGCGGCACAAGGTGAGGCCCAGGCGGGTTTCCAGGTCTTTCATGTGGCGGCTGACGGTGCTGGTGCCGATGTTCAGCTCCAGTTCGGCGGCCGACATGCCGCCGCACTCGACCACGCTCTTGAAGACCTGCAAGAGGCGCAGGTCCATGTCGCTGAGCTGGCCCAGTACGGCGCGGTGTTTGGGGGAAGGGTGGGGTGGAGGTGTTTTTACTTGCATAAACCGTCAAGTAAACATTGATATTGGAGTATTGGAGAGATTAACAGGCAGCGCAACAATGCCCTACGTCAAGCCCCAGACCGCTGGGGTTGCCCGCCTTTTGTCGCCGCCTTTGCACTGGAGAACCCCATGAGCTTCGTCAACATCGAAAAACCCGCCGCTGGTGCCGAAGGCCCCCGCATGGACGCCGAATGGCTGGACGCGCACTGGATGCCCTACACGGCCAACCGTCAGTTCAAGGCCAACCCGCGCATGATCGTGGAGGGCAGCGGCGCCTACTACACCGACGCGGACGGTCGCAAGATTTTTGATGGCCTCTCGGGCCTGTGGTGTGCGGGCCTGGGCCATGGTCGCCGCGAGATCGCCGAGGCCATTGGCAAGCAGGCGATGAAGCTGGACTACGCGCCCGCCTTCCAGTTCGGCCACCCCCTGTCGTTCGAGCTGGCCAACCGGGTCAAGGAACTGACGCCTGCGGGCCTGGACTATGTGTTCTTCACCGGCTCGGGCTCCGAGTCGGCCGACACCTCGCTGAAGATGGCGCGCGCTTACTGGCGCAACAAGGGCCAGGCGAGCAAAACCCGCCTGATCGGCCGCGAAAAGGGCTACCACGGCGTGAACTTCGGTGGCATCTCGGTGGGCGGCATTGTTGCCAACCGCAAGATGTTCGGCCAGGGCATCGAAGCCGACCACCTGCCCCACACCCAGCCGCCCGCTGGCTCGTTCCACAAAGGCATGCCGCCTACCGGCAAAGAGCTGGCCGACCGCCTGCTGGACGTGATTGCGCTGCACGACGCATCGAACATTGCCGCCGTGATCGTGGAACCTTTCTCGGGCTCGGCCGGCGTGGTGATCCCGCCCGTGGGCTACCTGCAGCGCCTGCGCGAGATCTGCACGCAGAACAACATCCTGCTGATTTTTGATGAAGTGATCAGCGGCTTTGGCCGCAGCGGCGCCTGGACCGGGGCCGAAGCCTTCGGCGTGACGCCCGACATCCTGAACTTTGCCAAGCAGGTGACCAATGGCGCGCAACCGCTGGGCGGCGTGGTGGCCACCAAGGAAATCTACGACACCTTCATGGCGGCGGGCGGCCCGGAGTACATGCTGGAGTTCGCGCACGGCTACACGTACTCGGCCCACCCTGTGGCCTGCGCGGCGGGCATTGCGGCGCTCGACATCCTGCAGAAGGAAGACATGATCGGACGCGTGAACGCGCTGGCGCCGTACTTCGAGCAAGCCGTGCACAGCTTGAAGGGCGCCAAGCATGTGGCTGACATCCGCAACTTTGGGCTGGCTGCTGGCTTCACCATTGCCGCGCTGCCGGGCGAGCCGGCCCGCCGCCCCTATGAAATTGCGATGAACTGCTGGAAGAAGGGCTTTTATGTGCGCTACGGTGGCGACACCATCCAGCTGGCGCCGCCCTTCATCAGCGAGAAGGCCGAAATCGACCGCCTGATCAACGCACTGGGCGATGCCCTGGCTGAAACGGCGTGATGACACACCCCCGGCCCTTGCACGGCGGCCGCTGGCCTGGCGCGCGCCGTTTCATCCGCCAGCGGGAATACTCCTGATTCAATAGCTGCTAGCGCTTTCTAGATAAGCGCTAGCAGCACTTTTTACCCATATTTTTGCCATGAACCACGACAAGAACGTCACCACCACCGTCGGCCACCTGATCGACGGCAAGATCGTTGCGGACACGGCGCGCACGCAGCCGGTGTTCAACCCCGCCACGGGCCAGTCGACCACCAGCGTGGCGCTGGCCAGCAAGGCTACTGTGGAGGCCGCCATTGCTTCGGCCGAAGCCGCCTTCCCGGCCTGGCGCAACACGCCGCCCCTGAAACGCGCCCGTGTGATGAGCAAGCTGAAAGTCCTGCTCGAAGAAAACGCCGACAAGATCGCCGCCCTGATCACCGCCGAACACGGCAAGGTGCTGGCCGATGCACATGGCGAGCTGCAGCGCGGCATCGAAAATGTGGAATACGCCAGCTACGCGCCCGAGCTGCTCAAGGGCGAGCACAGCCGCAACGTGGGCCCCAGCATCGACTCGTGGAGTGAGTTCCAGGCGCTGGGCGTCACCGCAGGCATCACACCCTTCAACTTCCCGGCCATGGTGCCGCTGTGGATGTGGCCCATGGCCGTGGCGTGTGGCAACACCTTTGTGCTCAAGCCCTCCGAGCGCGATCCATCCTCCACGCTGTTCATCGCCCAGCTGGCGCTGGAAGCGGGCCTGCCGCCCGGCGTGCTGAACGTGGTCAACGGCGACAAGCTGGCCGTCGATACGCTGCTGCAGGACCCGCGCGTGAAGGCCGTGAGCTTTGTCGGCTCCACGCCGATTGCCGAATACATCTACAGCGAAGGCGGCAAACACGGCAAGCGCGTGCAGGCCCTGGGCGGCGCCAAGAACCACGCGGTGCTCATGCCCGACGCGGACGTGGACAACGCCGTGAGTGCCTTGATGGGCGCGGCCTACGGATCGTGCGGCGAGCGCTGCATGGCCATCCCGCTGCTGGTGGCCGTGGGCGACGCCGTGGGTGACGCCGTGATCGCGGGCCTGAAGACCGAGATCGCCAAGATGAAGGTCGGCCCCGGCACCGACAACAGCAACGACATGGGCCCGCTGGTGACCAAGCCGCACTTCGAGAAGGTGAAGGGCTATGTCGACCAGGGTGTGGCAGAGGGTGCCACGCTGGTGGTCGATGGCCGCGGCGTGAAGGTTGCGGGCCATGAGGAAGGCTACTTCCTGGGCGCGTGCCTGTTCGACAACGTCAAGCCCGGCATGAAGATCTACCAGGAAGAGATCTTCGGCCCCGTGCTCGGTGTGGTGCGCGTGAATACGCTGCAGGAAGCCATGCAGCTCATCAACGACCACGAATACGGCAACGGCACCTGCATCTTCACGCGCGACGGCGAGGCCGCCCGCTACTTCACCGACCACATCCAGGTGGGCATGGTGGGCGTGAACGTGCCCCTGCCCGTGCCGGTGGCTTACCACTCGTTCGGCGGCTGGAAGCGTTCGTTGTTTGGCGACCTGCACGCCTACGGCCCCGACGCCGTGCGCTTCTACACCAAGCGCAAGACCATCACCCAGCGCTGGCCCAGCGCCGGTGTGCGCGAGGGCGCGGTGTTCAGCTTTCCGAGCAGCCGATAGAGCGCCGCGCACGCTCAGGGCCTGTTCAAAGTCCCTCCGATGGGGTGACGGGCCGGGGAGTGCGTTCGCGTGTGTGAAATGCCTCTTGCAGCATTTTCGTTGACCGCTCCCGTGTTGCCGTCATAGTATTCCTGAGCCTATCACTCACTAATGGAGGAGAACTCATGGACGCATTTATGGGGATGATCATGCCGGTCGGTTTCAACTACGCGCCGCGCGGCTGGGCGTTCTGCAACGGACAGACGGTTCCTATTCAGCAAAACTCAGCCATGTTCGCCTTGCTGGGAACCACGTACGGGGGGGATGGCGTGAACACCTTCGGCCTGCCGGATTTGCGAGGCAGGGTCCCCGTCGGATCACAAGCCCCTGGACCAGGATTGACCCCCATTGCACAAGGCGAGAAGGCGGGTACCAACAACAACACTGTGATTGGCACGGGCTCGGTGACGGTGACACTCAATGCCTCGAATCTGCCACCGCACACGCACCCGGCCACCTTCGACCCCGCAGGGCTCACGGGCACAACGCATTTGCAGGCGTCCACGGGCACCACGGGCACCAGCACGACTCCCGCCAATGGCTCTTTCCTCAGCGCATCGCCGAGTGGCCCGAGCAGCGCGTCCATCTACTCACCGACCGCAACGGGTCCTGTCAACCTGGGCGGCGTCAGCACCGCCATTGGTGGTACAGGTGCGGTGACGGTGGGCGCCAATACCGGCGGCCAGCCGTTGGCCGCCCCCGTGACGACCACAGCCATGGTGTCCAACATGCAGCCGTATCTGGGCCTCAACTACATCATTTGCATGGAAGGCATCTTCCCATCGCGCAACTGAGATCGTTGGACGGTCTCGCGCAAGCAGCGCTGCGTGCGGCGTGGGCAGCTATGCGGCTGTCGCATAACTACGCTGGGGCACCTGGTCTGGGGCATGGATTGTCTGCAGCCAGGTGGCCAGCAAGCGCCGCAGCTTGTTCTGCGGCCCCCGGCACCGTGATCTACTTGCAGTGTGTCCCCGTTGTGGATGCAGGAACCGCCCCACGGATGGCGTTGCCTGCAAGCGCTACGCGGTCAGGCACACTTCATTTCCCCCGTCGAAGATGGCTTCAACAACGGGGCGATTGCGCTGGCAGGTCTCACTGCGAAGTGCTTCTCCAGATCATCTGTACGAACAGATCGTCTTCGGTCACGGAAGTGAATCCGCATTTTTGATACAGACACTGCGCTGGACCGTTGTATCGCCCTACCGCCAGACACAGTGGCAGGCCCTGCGCTGCTGCATGGCGCTGCAGCGCAGCCAACGCAGCCATTGCAGCGCCGCTGCGGCGAGCTGGCGGCGCAATGGCGATATCCACCAGACGCAATTGTTCGGGTGAGGCGTCTACCACCATGCGCCCTATTGGCTGGCCGGAACGCAGCAGTACCAACTGGCGGGCCAAGGGGAACTGGTGGCGGTAGCCGGTCTCCTGTGCATTGAACTGCATGGCTATCAACTGCTGGAGCATCGCGAGGTCGGGGATGGCCTGCTGGAGGTCATCGCGGGTAGATAGATAGAGTTCCAGCAGAAAAGGCTGATCGTCGTCGGCCCTCTCACGCAGGGCGAATGGTTCAGATAGCAAATACACAGTGGATTCTCGGCTGTAGGATGTTGAGTGGGTCGTGGATACCAGCCCATTCTGGCAACTCAATGGCCTGTATCCAACCCTTTTGTGATCCCTCAACACACGCCATCGATGAGCACCACTTTTGAATCCGTCAACACCCTGGTGGGCAGTCCCTTCGTCGCACTGACAGAGCATGGCCCTGTGGAGCTGGTTTTGGTAGAAGCTACCGAACGGGCGCGCGGCCATTTGCCAGAGCAATTTCGGACACCGTTCACACTGCTATTTCATGGACCAGATGTTCCAAGGCTTTCTCAGGCAACGTACACCCTGAGCCACCCGCAATTGGGAAGTGTGCAGTGGATGCTGGTGCCGAGCATGCCGGATACGCGCTCGCCGAACATCGCCCGCTATGAGGCGCTGTTTGGCTAACAGCTTGCCCCCATGGGAAGCACCGCTAACGATAGCGCCCGCTTCGATCTGTTGCCCGCTGGAGCTGGAAACGAACTGGAAACCGTCGATGACAGAAGGACCGCTGCAGTCCATTTCAGCGGTCTTTTTTCCGTATCTCGGCCATGGACTGCGCTGACTGCAAAACAGCCCTGGCTAGGAACGATTGTGGTGAAGCCCACGGTTTAGCAGCTTGAAGCCCAGGCTGGACGGGCTCGAAGCGGAGGTCCAGACCACTTCGGCAGCGGTTGCATAAGGGTTGCACCTCGCGCTGGAGCGATCCGCCGCATTCCAACCCAGACGGCAAAGCTGAATTTCCCATGTAAGCAGATTCGCTTACTAGGGTTTTTACCGAACGCGGCCTACAATCGCCCACCCTTACGAAAGCTGACAACCTGCGCCGGACCTGCTTGAACCGGCGTGGCATTGACACCCCAAGCTGGAGACAATTGAATGCCCGAAAACACCACGGCCCAGAACAACAACGATTCCGACAAGCGCGCCCAGTTGCGCCGTGCCGCTCTCGAGTACCACGAGTTTCCCAAGCCCGGTAAGATCGCCATTGCCGCCACCAAGCAGATGGTCAACCAGCATGACCTGGCGCTGGCCTACTCGCCCGGTGTGGCCGCACCTTGCGAAGAAATCGTCAAGGACCCGGCCAATGCCTTCCGCTACACCTCGCGCGGCAACCTGGTGGCTGTCATCACCAACGGCACCGCCGTGCTGGGCCTGGGCGACATCGGTGCGCTGGCCTCCAAGCCGGTGATGGAAGGCAAGGGCGTTCTGTTCAAGAAATTCGCCGGCGTGGATGTGTTCGACATCGAGATCGACGAAAAAGACCCCCAGAAGCTGGTGGAAGTGATCGCCGCGCTGGAGCCGACCTTCGGCGCCATCAACCTCGAAGACATCAAGGCCCCCGACTGCTTCTACGTGGAGCGCGAGCTGCGCAAGCGCATGAAGATCCCGGTCTTCCACGACGACCAGCACGGCACGGCCATCACGGTGGCGGCCGCCATCGTGAATGCGCTGAAGGTGGCGGGCAAGAAGATCGAGGAGGTGAAGCTGGTCACCAGCGGCGCGGGTGCAGCGGCGCTGGCCTGCCTGAACCTGCTGCTCAAGGTGGGCGTGCAGCGCAAGAACGTGTTCGTCACCGACCTGGCAGGCGTGGTCTATGAAGGCCGTGAAGAGCTGATGGACGACGACAAGCGCCAGTTCATGCAAAAGACCGACGCGCGCAAGCTGGCCGAGGTGATGGTGGGCGCGGACGTGTTCCTGGGCCTGTCGGCGGGCAATGTGCTCAAGCCCGAGATGGTGGCCACCATGGCCGAGCGCCCGGTGATCTTCGCGCTGGCCAACCCCAACCCCGAAATCACGCCCGAGCTGGCGCACAGCGTGCGCAGCGACATCATCATGGCCACGGGGCGTTCGGACTACCCGAACCAGGTCAACAACGTCCTGTGCTTCCCGTACATCTTCCGTGGCGCGCTGGACTGCGGCGCCACCACCATCACCGATGAGATGGAGATTGCCGCCGTCCACGCGATTGCCGAGCTGGCCCAGGCCGAGCAGAGCGAAGTGGTGGCCGCCGCCTATGTGGGCGAGAAGCTGTCGTTCGGCCCCGAATACCTGATTCCCAAGCCGTTCGACCCGCGCCTGATGATGAAAATTGCGCCGGCCGTGGCCCAGGCCGCCATGGACAGCGGCGTAGCCCAGCGCCCCATCGCCGACATGGACGCATACCGCGACCGGCTGCAGACCTTTGTCTATGCCTCCGGCACGACGATGAAACCCATCTTCGACGCAGCACGCACCGCCGCCAAAAAGCGCGTGGCCTACGCCGAGGGTGAGGAAGAACGCGTGCTGCGCGCCGCGCAGATCGTGGTGGACGAGAAGGTGGCCCGCCCCACGCTGATCGGCCGCCCCGCCATCATTGCCCAGCGCATCGAAAAGTTTGGCCTGCGCCTGAAAGAAGGCGTGGACTACGACGTGGTCAACACCGACTTCGACCACCGCTACCGCGACTTCTGGCAGACCTACCACCGCATGACCGAGCGCAAGGGCATCACCCAGCAGGTCGCCAAGATCGAAATGCGCCGGCGCCTCACGCTCATCGGCGCCATGATGCTGCACAAGGGCGAGGTGGACGGCCTGATCTGCGGCACCTGGGGCACCACGGCCAACCACCTGCTCTATATCGACCAGGTGATCGGCAAACACGCGGGCGGCGCCGACAGCACGGCGCAGGATGTGCCGGTATACGCCTGCATGAACGGACTCATGCTGCCCGGGCGCCAGGTGTTCCTGGTGGACACCCACGTCAACTACGACCCGACCCCCCAGGAGCTGGCCGAGATCACCGCCCTGGCTGCCGAGGAAATGATGCGCTTTGGCGTCAAGCCCAAGGCCGCGCTGCTGTCTCACTCCAACTTCGGCACCAGCAACCACCCCAGCGCCGTCAAAATGCGCCAGACGCTCGAACTGCTGCGCCAGCAAGCCCCCTGGCTGGAAGTGGACGGTGAAATGCATGGCGACGTGGCGCTGGACGGCAAGGCCCGTGCGGCCCTCATGCCCAGCAGCGAACTGACGGGTGACGCCAACCTGCTGGTGTTCCCCAACATCGACGCAGCCAACATCGCCTACAACCTGCTCAAGACCGCCGCAGGCGGCGGCATCGCCATCGGCCCCGTGCTGCTGGGCGCGGCCAAGCCGGTCCACATCCTGACGCCCAGCGCCACCGTGCGCCGCATTGTGAACATGACAGCACTTACCGTGGCCGATGCCAACGTGTCAAGATAAGCCAAAAATTGATAGCAAGCGCTAACTTAAAGAGCTTGTTTTTCCCTTCAGCGTCTGCCCAATCTTTGTGCAGACGCTTGCTTTTTGGGGGCCGTTGAGCGACACTAGCGGCTCGAAATTTCGGGTTAACCCGTAGTTTCTGAAAGGTTCGTTGATGCTGAAGGCTGTAGCCACCCGGGCGCGCAAAGCAGGGTTTTTGTGTGTTTTGGGTGTTGCGTTCGTGTTGTCCCCGGTAGCGGGGCATGCCCGGAACTCCCCGTCCACCGACGGCTCCATCCCCCCTATCGCATTGGCCGAGTTGCCGCCCCAAGGGCGGGCGACGTATGCGCTGATCCGTGAAGGAGGGCCCTTTCCGTATGACAAGGACGGAACAGTTTTTGGCAATCGCGAGCGGCTGTTGCCCGCCCACAAGCGGGGCTACTACCGTGAGTACACCGTCAGAACACCAGGATCGCGCAACCGGGGAGCCCGGCGCATTGTGTGTGGCGGCAAGCCCCGGGTTCCGGACGCCTGCTACTACACCAGCGATCACTACGCCAGTTTTCGCGAGATCGTCGAGTGACCCCCGTTGCGCTGCACGCAGGCCAGAGATACGCTGGCAGCGGTAAGCGCGCCCCCTTGAATCCCCCACCCGCAGGCTGCATCCCGCAGCCCTGCGAAATGCCAGAAGTTTGTGGACTTTAAAAAGAAAGAGTAGCGGAGATGCAGACGCCACTTCGTAAAGACCTGGAAACGCCACTGCGTGGCGTGCGCACCAACATCGTGCAGTCCATTCGCGCTTTCCGCGTGCAGGACCTGCAGGATGCGGCCACCTCCATGGGTCACCATTTCTTGTACGCCAACCTGGCCCATGCGCAGTCCAAGCAGGATGTGCTGGACCTGATTGCCGGGCAATTCACCTTCCCGTCGCACTTCGGCAAGAACTTTGATGCGTTGTACGACTGCATGACGGATCCCTTGCATAAATCGGGCCCGCAGCCTGGTTTCATAGTGGTGCTGGAGCAGATCCCCGCCACGGGCAAGTTCGACAAGGAAGCGCGTGAACAACTGCTCGATATCTTCCGCGACGCCGCCGACTACTGGGGCGACCGCAAGATACCGTTCCGGTGTTTCTATTCTTTTCTGTAGCCCGTTCTGCATCCACCAGCCAAGCAGAACGGGCGAACGAGGCTACCGGCACCCAACAAGGTGTCGAGGGCATTGAAATCGGCACGGATTCCGCCGAAAAAATGCCGACCGACAAGCTTGTCGATGTCTCCCCGATGGCGCTGCGCATGAGCAGCCCTTTCAACGCGGGTTACTGGCTGAGCGCGGCGTAACAGAGACATCCCCCTGAGGCGCTTTGCGCCTTCCCCCTTCTCTCGAATTGCTGCGCAATTCGGGAAGGTGGACGATGCCCTCGCTGCGGGGCGGCCCTTGCTTGGCATCTCTCGCCTGGGGCGCGCCAGTTGTTGACGCTTTGCAGCCAAATCAGGCACTAGCGCTTATGCATCAAGCGCTAGCAGCTATTGATTTATGAGCATTCCTGCGCCAGAGCGACAAACTCGCTCACCGGCACTTCCTCGGCGCGGCGCTGGGTGTCGAAGGTGCCGGCGAACTGGCGCGCTTCGAGCCAGCGGCCCAGGGTGTGGCGCAGCAGCTTGCGGCGCTGGCTGAAGGCGACCTGCACCAGTTCTTCCAGCAGGGGCACCGACAAAGGCGCAGGCTCTGCGTGCGGCACCATGCGGACCACGGCGCTGTCCACGCGTGGGGGTGGGTCAAAGCTCTCAGGCGGCACGAACAGCACGTTTTCCATGGCGTAGCGCCACTGCAGCATGACTGACAGGCGCCCATAGTCGCTGGTGGCGGGCTTGGCCACCATGCGGTCGATCACTTCCTTTTGCAGCATGAAGTGCTGGTCTTCAATCACCTGCACATGGTCCAGCAGGTGAAACAGGATGGGCGTAGAGATGTTGTAGGGCAGGTTGCCCACCACGCGCAGCTTGAGGCTGGGCAACGCGGCTTTCTCGCGCATGGCCAGTGCCAGCGCGGTGAAGTCCACCTTGAGCACGTCGGACTCGATCACTTCCAGCTGGCCGTGCAGCCGCAGGCGCAAGGCCAGATCGCGGTCCAGCTCGATGACCGTGAGGCGCCCCAAGCGCTCGACCAGGGGCTGGGTCAGCGCCGCGAGGCCCGGACCGATCTCAACCATGGGCTGGCCTGGCTGGGGCGCAATGGCCTGCACGATATCTTCGATGATGCCCTTGTCGGACAGAAAATGCTGTCCGAAGCGCTTGCGGGGGATGTGTTTCAACGCGTGCTTACCTGTCTGATCATCGGTCGGTCATTGCGGTGGGTCGCGGTATTCGACATACGCGCGTCCGCGCAGCTCCTGCGCCCAGGTGGCGTAGGCCTCGTCCAGTTTCTTCTCGCGCACGGTGTCGCGCGCCATGTCGCGCTGCTCGCGCTGGGTGAGCTTGGCCTCGCGGCGCTCCAGCAGCTGGATCAGGTGCACGCCGAAACGCGAAACCACGGGTTCGCTGATGTCGCCGGGCTTGAGGGCGTTCAGGGCCTGCTCGAACTCAGGCACATAGCGGCCGGGGGTGGCCCAGCCCAGGTCGCCACCTTCCTTGGAGCTACCGTCCTGCGAGTGCTCACGGGCCAGCGCCGCAAAATCGGCCTGCCCCATCTGCACACGGCGGCGGTAGTCGGCCAGGCGAGCGGCGGCGGCGCTTTCGGAAAGTTGCGGCCCCGTGCGCAGCAGGATGTGGCGGGCATGGTTTTGCACCACCGTGGTGGGCACACCAGCCGTGACACGCTCGATCACCTTGAGCACGTGGAAGCCCGCTGGCGAGCGCACGGGCCCGACGATGCTGCCCACGGGCAGGCCCAGCGTAGAGTTCACAAACAGCTCGGGATACCGGTCGGCCGGGCGCAGGCCCAGTTGGCCGCCCGCGCGCTGTCCCTCGGGCGCATCCGAAAACTCGCGGGCCACGGCCGCAAAGTCTTCCCCCGCGCGCACCTTGTCGGCCGCGCGCTGGGCGCGTGCCTGGCGCTCCGCCACCTGCACGGGGCTCGCGTTCTCGGGCACCAGCACCAGCACATGGCCCAGGTTGATCTCCATCGAAGCGACGTCGTTGCCCTTTTGCTGCTCGCGCAGGTACTGGTCGATGTCCAGGTCGGTGACTTTCACGCGCGCCTCCACCTCGCGCTCGCGCAGGCGCTGCAGCAGCAACTGGTTGCGCAATTCCTCGCGGAAGCGCTCCTTGCCCATGCCGTCCCGCGCCAGGCGGCGGTAGAGGTCATCGACCGACATGTTGTTCTGGCGGGCCACGCCCTGTTCGGCCTGCGACACGGCGTAGTCATCCACCTTGAGGCCCGATTCCTTGGCTTGCTGCAGCTGTGCGCGCTCCAGGATGATGCGCTCCAGCACCTCGCGCGCCAGCAGCTCCCGGGGCGGCATGGCACCCCCTTGCTGGGCCAGCTGGGCTTCGGCGCGGGCCAGGCGCGCGCGGACCTCGTTGTTGGTCACGGGCTCGGAATTGACCACGGCGACAATGAAATCCGCCTGCCGGGGTGCCGAGCTGCTGCTGCCACTCGCCGTTTCTGCAGGCAGCGTGATCGATGGTGCGGCCGCCGGGCGCGCCGTCAGCCCTTTGCCCGACGGTGCGCCGGAAGGGCGCAGTCCTTGGGCCAGGGCGCCCTGGGAGAGCAGGGAAGCCAGGGTGGCAATGGCCAGTGCAATGACACGGTGATTCATGGCGTTAAGCGTAGGAGCGTTGGGCGTTAGTCGTAGTTGCTGAAACGGCTGGGCGTTGTGACCTGCTCGCGCAGGTTCTGGTAACGCGGCACATTCTGCTTGAAGGTGTCCAGGGGGCTGGAGCCCAGGCTCAGGCGCGAGAAGCCGACGAACTCGATCTGGAACAGCAGGCGGGTGTTGGAGGTGGTCACGCTGCTTTGCAGGCGCTCCAGCACCACACGGCCAATCCAGCAGCAGCTGTCGTACTCCAGGCCGACCACGGTGTCCACCAGCTTGCGGTCCTGCAGGCTGTAGTTCAGGCGGCCTACGCTGTACCAGCGCCCGCCGCCCTGGCCACGGCCTGCGCCCAGGTCTTTGCCCTTGTCGCCCCACAGGTCGTTCAGCGGCCACTGCCAGCCGATGTCGATCTGCTCGCTGGTGCCACGCTGCAGGCGGTAGGCCGCGCTCACGGTGCGGTAATTGCCGGGGCTGTAGCGCGCGCCGATGGTCGAGCGGATGGAGCGCCCCGTCTTGGGGTTGTACTGCACGGTGGAGTCAAAGCCCCACTCGGGCGTCCAGCTGATACCCGCGCCCAGCAGCAGGTCTGACAGGCGCTCGCTCACGGGGGTACCGCCGGGCAAGGTGACCTTCTGGTCCGAGAACCGCAGCCGCTGGGCAATGCCAAAGCGTGCGGCCTCGGCGCCCGTGTTCGGGTCCAGCAGCCGGGTGGTCACGCCCAAGGTGAGCAGGTTGTTGTCGGCCAGCCGGTCGTTACCCCCGAAAGCGTTCTCGGTGTAGATGGTGGCGAAGTTGAAATCATTGGCCGCCGTGTCGTACACGGGCAGCATGCTCTGGTCACGGTAAGGCGTGTAGGTGTAGAACGCGCGCGGCTCCAGCGTCTGCAAAAAGGCGCGGCCAAAGTAGGCGGCATCGCGTTCGAACACCAGCCCGCTGTCCAGGCTGAAGGTGGGCAGAGTGCGGTTGGCTGAACGCTGCCCGTTGGACAGCGCCGAGTCAAACTGGTACTGCGTGGCGTGCAATTGCAGGCGCGGGGTCACGAAGCCACCGGGCGCCAGAAAAGGCCGGCTGATCTGCGCCATCGCATAGCTGCGGTTGGCATTGGGCTGGCCTGTCAGCTCGCGGGCGGCCTGGAAGCGGGTGGTGTCCAGCTCCACGCTGGCATCGAGCCCGCCACCCAGCTGCGACGGTGCATAGCGCCACTGCAACTGGGGCAGCCGGTCATACGGCGGCACGATGGGCGAGGTCACGTCCTGCAAGGTCTGCCACTTGAGGGTGCGCACACTGGCGGACATGTCATTGCGCGCCCACGACAGCGTGGCGTCGCCCGGCAGCAGGCGCTGGCGCAGCAGGTCGGAAGCCCGGCCAAAGTCGCGCCAGTAGTTGTCGTCGCTCACGCGGTTGACGTTCAGATTGAGCCCCAGCCCGCCCATCGGCGTGTCAAAGCCGCCCTGGTGCTGGCCCGAAAAACTCCAGCGCATGCGGTCGCGCAGGCGGTCGGTGGGCATCACATCGGCACTGATCTGGCCGGTGTAAGTGGGCTCCAAGTAGCGGAACTCGCCCCCCAGGTTGGCGCCGCGCTTGGTCATGAGTGCCGCGCGCAGCGTGGCGTCGCGGTTGGGTGCGATGTTCCAGTAGTAGGGCTGGATGTACGCCACCCCGTCGCGGCTGTCCAGCCCGATGGTGGGCGGCAGCAGGCCGGACTTGCGCTTGTCCGACAGCGGGAAGGTGATGTACGGAATGGGCAGCACAGAGACGCCCTTGAACTCCAGCACCGCGTCTTCGGCGGTGCCGACCTCTTCCTCGTTGTCGATGCGAATGGTGGCGGCGCGCAGCACCCAGTCGGGCTGCCAGCTTTCTTCATTGCCGCGCTCGCAGGTGGTGTAGGTGGCGTTGTGCACCACGGCACGGTCGCGGTCGATGAAATCCACGCGCGTGGCATCGCCGTGCGCCTGGGTGGCCAAAAATTGGTAGCGGGCGTCGCTGAAGAAACCCTCAAAGGCATCCACCCGCAGCTCCAGCGCCGTGCCTTCGTACACGTTGCCCGCGCGGTTGATGCGCACCTTGCCGTTGGCCTTGGCCAGGTCTTCGGGCACGTTGTAGTCCAGGCGGTCGGCACGGATCACGGTGTCGCCCCGGCGCAATTCGGCATTGCCTTCGATGACGGCGTTCAGGTCGGTCTGGCCGCTGATCCGGTCCCCCGTCACAAAAACGGGGAGCTGGGGCCGGACCGCCTCGGGAATCTTTTCCTGAAGCAGGGGCGAGGTGCGCAGCGCAGGGGGCGCATCCCAGGCGCTGGCAGGCGGGGCGGCGTCAGACGCCTGCGCCAGCACGGAGAGCGGCAGACCGCACCAGGCCAGCGCCACGCCATAAGCCAGGGCCCGGGGTACGGGAGCGCGCAGCCGCTCGGGCTTCGCCTTGGCGGGCCGGGGCCGGAGGGAGGATGTCTGCACGGTGGGGGGCTTGCAGCGTGGCACGTGGGGCGGTGGGCAGGGGCGGATCAAAGAAGGAGGAACCCGCCCACCTCAGAGCCTGGGGGGAGCGGGTTTGTAAAATCGGATTATCCATGAGCCACCCATCTTCCCCTTCTCCCGCCTGCCCGCCCCCGGGCACGGCCGTGGCAACCCCCGCAACTTCCACCGTCGCCTGGCCCGACGCGGCCCGCCAGACAGCCTTCGAGGCCTGGCTGGCGCCCCTGGTGAGCCCGCACCAGCTACTGCCCGCCACGCTGCGCCCCGCCTCTGCCGATGCCAGCTTCCGCCGTTACCTGCGCATCGACAGCACCACGGGTGCCAGCCGCATCGTGATGGACGCACCGCCCGACAAGGAAAACTGCAAGCCCTTCGTGCAGGTGCAGGGCCTGATGGCCGCCGCCGGTTTGAACGTGCCCGAGATCCTTGAGTTCGATGAACCGACCGGCTTCATGCTGCTGTCCGACCTGGGCCACCAGACGCTGATCGAGCTGCTGAACCCCGAAAAGCCGCAGGACGCCTACGCCTGGTACCAGCAGGCCACCGATGTGCTGCTGGACTGGCAAAAAGCCTCCCAGCCCGGCGTGCTGCCGGCCTATGACGAGGCGCTGCTGCGCCGCGAACTGGCGCTGTTCCCCGACTGGTACCTGGCCAGGCACCGCAGCGTCACGCTGGACGACAAGCAGCAGGCCACGCTGGCCAGCGCCTTCGATGCCATCGTGGCCCACAATCTGGCCGCCCCCCAGGTCTATGTGCACCGCGATTTCATGACCCGGAACCTGATGGCCCCCACCGAACAGGGCACGCCCCTGGGGGTGCTGGACTTCCAGGACGCCGTCTACGGCCCTATCACCTACGACATTGCCAGCCTGCTGCGCGATGCGTTCATCAGCTGGGAAGAGGAATTTGTCATCGACATTACGGTGCGTTACTGGGAGAAGGCGCGCAAGGCCGGACTGCTGGGGGCCCGCAGCGCCAGCGGCTGGGGCGATGACTTCGGCGAGTTCTACCGTGCGGTGGAATGGATGGGCCTGCAGCGCCACCTCAAGGTCGCCGGCATCTTTGCGCGCCTGACCCTGCGCGACGGCAAGCCCAAGTATCTGGCTGATGCGCCGCGTTTCATGGCCTACATCCGCGCCACGGCCAACCGCTACCGGCAGCTGGGGCCGCTGCTCAAGATGCTCGACCAGATCGAAGGTACCGAGCCGGTGGTGGGCTTTGCCTACGGCCGGATGTAGCGGCGCGACTGGGCGCACGCAGTAAAACAGAATAAAATTAGGCTCTAGCGCTTATCTATCAAGCGCAAGCAGCTATAAATTAAGTAGCAAATGCCCCGTTTCCATTGCCCGGCCCTTCTGGCCCCCGGTGCCGAGCTAGACCTTCCCCCCGGCGCTGCGCGCCACGTGCAGGTGCTGCGCCTGCAGCCGGGCGACACCATCACGCTGTTCCACGGCGGGCAAGCCGAGGGCGACCCGGGCGGCGAATTCGACGCCACCGTACTGAAGATGGGCCGCAGCGATGTGCGCGTGGTGGTGGGCGCCCACCATGTCACCGAACGAGAAGCCCCGCGCGCCGTGCACCTGCTGGCCGGTATCACCGCCAACGAACGCATGGACTGGCTGGTGGAGAAAGCCACCGAGCTGGGCGTGGCGAGCATCACGCCCCTGGTGGCCGAGCGCAGCGTGCTCAAGCTCAAAGGCGAGCGGGCCGAGAAAAAAATCGCCCACTGGCAGGCCGTGGCCGTGGCCGCCTGCGAGCAGTGCGGCCGCAACCGCGTGCCCGTGGTGCACAACGCCGTGGACCTGGCAGGCTGGGTGCGCGCCCAGGCCCAGGCCACCACCGTGCAGCGCCTGCTGCTGTCGCTGCGCGCGGGCACGGCGCCGCTGCACACGGCGGCGGGCCAGGCCGGGCCCGTGGTGTTTCTCTCCGGCCCCGAAGGCGGGCTCTCCAGCACCGAGGAAGACCTGGCACTGCAACACAGCTTTGCCCCGGTCACGCTGGGCCCCCGTGTGCTGCGCGCCGAGACCGCACCGCTGGCCGCCTTGGCGGCACTCACCCTTCTTTAAGGATGACCTGCATAACTCCCTGCGGTCTGTGATAGCGCGGTCTCGGGCGGTCCGCTGCGTTGCTTTTCTTGCCAATAGCCCGGCTATTGGCTGCCAAAAGACGCCTTGCGCCCCATCCCGATCCGCACTACCACCGACTCGCGAGGGTTATGCAGGACATCCTTAACGGGGTCAGGGCCCTTCGGCGAAACCCCAGGCCGCGCCTGGGCAGGGCTGTACGCCGGGCGATGACCCTCCTAGAATGAAAACCGCACGGCCAGGCCCCGTTGCACGCCGCAGCGCAGCCCCATCCATCCACACGCCCCCCGACCGCCCTGGCAGGAGCACCCACCTTGCGCACACCTTCCCGCTGGCAACGCGTTCGGGATGTGGTTCTCTCCACCGACCGTCGGCGGCGCACGCTGGTGGCCATGGCGTTGCTCGCGCTGGTGCTCATGACCAGCAGTGCGGGCGTCATGCTGATGGTGGCAACGGCGAGCAGCGCAGTGAACGCCGTTGCCGTGCAATGGTGGGCCGCCATCTCGGTCGGCGGGATGGTGGTGATGACCGCGTTCATCCGTTCGGGCGAGACCGCGCGGCTCAGCGACCCCTCACTCACCGTGCCCCAGATGGTCTGGACCATCACCAGCGGCGCCGTGGCTTATGTGCTGGCGGGCGACGCGCGGGGCGTGGTGCCCGCGGTGCTGGCCATGATCCTGTTCTTTGGCACCTTTGGCCTGACCGTGGCCGAGGTGATCGGCATCGGCGTGTATGCACTGCTGGCCTTCGGCTGTGCGGTGGCGGCCACCACGCGTTTTAACGCCAGCCCGTTTGGCTACCTGGATACCGCCTATGCGCTCATGGTGCTGATCGTGCTGGGGGGCAGCATTGCGCTGAACCTGCGCATCCAGCGCATCCGCGCGCGGCTGCAGGAGCAGCGCGAGGCGCTGGCCCAGGCGCTCGCCGTCAACCGCGATCTGGCCACCCGCGACGAGCTGACCGCCCTGCCCAACCGCCGCGCCATGCAGGACCTGATGGAGCTGGAACGCCGCCGCAACCTGCGCAACGGCCGCCCCCTGCTGCTGGCCCAGCTGGACATTGACCACTTCAAGCGCGTCAACGACACCCATGGCCACGCCACGGGCGACCGGGCGCTGCAGGCCTTTGCGGGCATCGTGCGGGCCAGCGTGCGCGACACCGATGTGCTGGCCCGCTGGGGTGGCGAAGAGTTTGTGCTGCTGCTGTCCGACACCCAGATGGACGATGCCCGCGACCTGCTGGAGCGCGTGCGCCAGGCCGTGGCCGCGATGGAGATTCCGCACGCTGCCGGCGTGCTGCGCATGACGGTATCGGCTGGCCTGGCACTGCACCTGCCCGGCGACATGGTGGAGCAGACGCTGGAGCGCGCCGACCAGGCGCTGTACACCGCCAAGTCGCTGGGGCGCAACCGCGTTGTGGTGGCGCCCTCCGGCCCGCGCGCCGCGCGGGCCTCGGCCGCGTCCTCCTGACTCCCGCAGCCTGGCCGGTGCAGGTGCTCAGGCACTCAGCCGTGGCGGCGCGCGCATCTGCTCCGGGGTGGTGAAGTAGGCAGCCAAGGTGCCGAGCTGCTCGCGCGCCTGACGCAGCTCGTGCCGCGCCACGGTGCGCAGGTGCACCTCGTCGGGCCCATCCATCAGCCGCAGCGCGCGGCCCCAGGTCCAGAACGCCGCCAGCGGCGTGTCGGGCGACAGGCCCATGGCACCGAAGATCTGCATGGCGCGGTCCACCACGCGCTGTTGCAGGCGCGCGGCCACCACCTTGATGGCGGCAACCTGGGCACGCACAGTGCGCGCATCCGCAGCGTCGCCCTGGTCCAGCAGCCAGGCCGCATGCAGCACCAGCAGGCGCGCCTGGTCGATCTCGATGCGCGACTCGGCCAGCCATTCCTGCACATTGGCCTGCTCGGCCAGCGGCTTGCCAAACGCCGTGCGCTCCAGCGCCCGCTCGGTGGCCAGGGAGAGCGCCAGCTCGCACTGGCCGATGGTGCGCATGCAGTGGTGCACACGGCCGGGGCCCAGGCGCGCCTGCGCCATGGCAAACCCCGCCCCCCAATCGCCCAGCAGGTGGTCCGCAGGCACACGCACGCCCTGCAGCAGGATCTCGCAATGCCCCTCGGGTGCATGGTGGTGCAGCACACTGATGTTGCGCACGATCTGCACACCCGGCGTGTCCACGGGCACCAGCACCATGCTGTGGCGATGGTGGCTGTCGGTCTGGACGTCACCTGCATTGCGGCACAGCACGATGAGCAGCTGGCAATGCGGATGCGCAGCGCCGGTGATGAACCACTTGCGACCGCTGAGCACCAGGTGGTCACCCTCGCGCCGCACCGTGGTCTGCAGGTTGGTAGGGTCGGACGAGGCCACGTCGGGCTCGCTCATCGCAAACGCCGAACGCATATGGCCGTGCAGCAACGGCACCAGCCAGCGGGCGCGCTGGGCGGGTGTGGCAAAGCGGTGCAACAGCTCGATGTTGCCGGTGTCCGGCGCGTGGCAGTTGAACACCTCGGCCGCCCACGGCAGGCGGCCCATGGCCTCGGCCAGCGGCGCGTAGTCGAGGTTGGACAGCCGCGTGCCGGGCTCGTCGTCCTCAAGCGTGGGCAGGAACAGGTTCCACAGGCCTTCTTCGCGCGCCAGCGCCTTCAGGTCCTCCACAAAAGGCGGCGGGTAGTCGCCCGCCAGCACGGCCGCATGCCAGGCAGGGTTGTACGGCAGCAGATACCGGTCCATGAACGCCAGCAGGCGATCACGCCATTGAAGGGCCAGAGGAGAAGGTGCGAAGTCCATGCGGACATTGTGAAAACAGCGCCAGCGCGCGTCACAACGCAGGCGACAACGGGCTTGATACAAGTCAGGACCGGGCCGGATGGGTGACACAGCGGGCCTGCAGATGCTTCTGTTTTTATAGCTGTTAACGCTTATCAAACAAGCGCTAGAGCCCTATTTCATGCAAGAAACCTCAACGCCACACGCTACCATCGCCCCATGAGCACCCAATACGAAACCCTGCCCCACGCCGACACCTACCGCGAGGCCTTTGCGGTCGAGCCACCGCAGGCCCTGGGTGAACGCCACCTGTGGCCACGCAAGCCCGGCTTCTTCATCGTGCATGCGGCCACGGCAGCCGCCATCGCCCAGCCAGTGGTGGCCAAAGCGGCGGCCGACGCCGAACCCAGCCCCCCGGCAGACACGCCCACAGACGCACCCGCCGCCAGCACGGAACGCGTGCTCGTGCCCGCGCAATGGGGCCTGGTGCCGCACTGGGTCAAGTCGGCATCCGATGCCAAGCTGCGCGCGCCCAAGCTGGTCAATGCCAAGTCCGACACCGCCTCCACCGGCACCGCGTTCCGCGACGCGTGGCTGAACGGCCAACGCTGCATCGTGCCCATGGTGGCGTTTTACGAAGACGACCTGCGCAGCGGCAAGGCCGTGCCCACCCGCGTGGCGCGCGTGGACGGCAAACCCATGGGCGTGGCGGGCCTGTGGGCACGCTGGCAGGGGGCCGATGGCGAGGTGATCATCAGCTACTGCCTGCTCACGGTGAACGCCAACAACCACGCACTGCTGCACCGCTACGGCCAGCCCGGCAGCGAAAAAAGCATGCCTGCCATCCTGAACGAAGGCGCCTACGACGCGTGGCTCACGGCCCGGCCAGAGAAGGCCAAGGAGTTCATGCGCCAGTACGCGGCGCAGTGGCTCACGGCCAACCCGGTGGAAAAAAAGGCGGACAAGGTGCCCAAGGGTCTGCTGGGCTGATGCCGCGCCGCGTGAGCGGCACGGTGGCGCGGTGGGAGACTCAGGACGGCCGCTTCATCTGGCAGGACGTGGGCTGGGCGCTGATGTAGTTGTCCCAGGCCACTTCGGAGCGGAAGCCGTAGCCGGTCTTCTCCGCGTCGTACTTCACGCCCTTGCTGCCTTGCTTGGCCCAGATGCCCAGGTACAGCGGTGCTTCGAGCTGGTGGTCGGTCTTGCGCATGCGCACCTCGCCCATGGGGCTCTTGTAGGTCATATTTTCCAGCGCAAAGGCCACCTTCTTCGCATCGGTGGACTGGGCCTTGCGCATGGCTTCACGCAGCATGTGCATGCTGTTCCAGTGCGCGGCAAACACAAAGTCGTCGCCGGTCTTCTTCTTGTAGTCCACGTAGATCTTTTCCAGATCGGGGGTGGGGGCGTTGTGCACCCAGTTCCAGATCACCCCGACCTTGCCCTCGCCCCAGGGCCCGATCTGCGCGGGCGTGCCGGGGTTGTTGGCGTTGAGCGTGAAGTAGTTAATGTTGAGCCCATAGTCGCGGGACGACTTGAACAGCAGCGTCAGGTCGCTGCCCCAGTTGGAGGTGATGACCGTATCGGCCTTGGCAGCGGCCATCTTGGCCACATAGGGGGCAAAGTCGCGCGTCTGCGCGATGGGGATGAAGTCGTCGCCCACGATTTCGATGTCGGGCCGCTTGCGCGCCAGGTATTCCTTGGCGGCCTTGGAGACCTGGCGGCCGTGGGTGTAGTCCTGGTTGAGCAGGTACACGCGCTTCACATCCTTGCGGCCTTGCAGGTAGGTGGTCAGCGCCTCCATCTTCATCTCGCTCGACGGATAGAAGCGGAAGTGCCAGAAGCTGCAGCGCTCGTTGGTGAGCTGCGGGTCCATGGCGGCGTAGTTCAGGTACACGGTGGCGCGCTCCGGGTCGCGCTCGGCGAGCTTGTTGAGCCCGTCCACCAGCGCCAGCGCCACCCCCGATCCACCCCCTTGGGTGATGTAGCGCACGCCCCGGTCGGTGGCAGCCTTCAGGGCGTTCAGGCTCTCCTGCGGCGTGCCCTTGTTGTCGAAGTCCATCACCTCGAACTTGGGCTCGTTGGGCCCGGCCTTGGCATTGACCTGCGCCACCACCTCGCGCAGCTGGTTGAGCGAGCTTTGGCCGGTGAGCGCGAACGGGCCGGACAGCAGATCGATGAAGCCGATCTTTACCGTCTCGGCCGCCCCGGCGTGTGCGGCCATCACCAGCGCTGCGGCGCATGCGCCGACCTGAAGCCATTTCCTGGGAACCAAATTCATGTCTGTCTCCGTGGGGTGGGTGAGTGGGAAAGAAAGGAAAGCCGAAAGCCGTCAACGCGTGGCTGCGTCACTCGCCGCCGAACACCGCGCCATGGCGCTGTCGCAGCTCGTTTTTCTGGACCTTGCCGGTGCCGCCCAATGGCAGGCTCTCGACAAACAGCACGTCGTCGGGCAGCCACCACTTGGCAACACGCTCTGCGAGGAAGTCCAGGATCTGCGCCTTGTCGAGCGACTGGCCGGGCTTGCGCACGATGAAGAGCAGCGGGCGTTCGTCCCACTTGGGGTGCTTGACGCCGATGACAGCGGCCATGGCCACCGCTGGGTGGGCCACGGCGGCGTTCTCCAGGTCGATGGAGCTGATCCACTCGCCGCCCGACTTGATCACGTCCTTGGTGCGGTCGCGGATCTGCACCACGCCCTGGGGGCTGATGGTGGCGATGTCGCCGGTGGGGAACCAGCCATCGACCAGCGCCGAACGCTCGGCCTTGTGGTAGCGGTCCACGATCCACTGGCCGCGCACCATCAGCTCGCCCTGCGCCACCCCGTCGCGGGGCAGGCTGGCGCCGTTTTCGTCCACCAGCTTAAGCTCGATGCCGAACACCGACTTGCCCTGCTTGGCGACCAGTGCATGGCGGTCCTCGGGCGGCAGTTCGGCATCGGAAGCGCCCAGCACGCTCATGGTGGCAATGGCCGTGGTCTCGGTCATGCCCCAGCCGTGGCGTACCTCCACGTCGTACACGTCATTGAACTTGGCGATCAGTGCCTTGGGCATGGCCGAGCCGCCTACGCCCGTGCGCCGCATGGTGGTAAAGCGCAGACCGTGCTGCTCCACATGCTGGATCAGGCCCATCCAGATGGTGGGAACACCCGCGCTGACGGTGACGCGCTCGGTCTCCATCAGCTCGTACAGGCTGGCGGCGTCCAGGCGCGGGCCGGGCAGCACCAGCTTGGCCCCGCCAATCAGGGCCGCATAGGGCAGGCACCAGGCGTTGATGTGGAACATGGGCACCACGGGCAGGATGGTCTCCCGCGCGCTGATGCTGAGCACACCCGGCATGCAGGCCGACAGGGCACTGAGCGCCAGCGCCCGGTGCGAATACAGCACACCCTTGGGGTTGCCGGTGGTGCCGGAGGTGTAGCACAGCGCCGCGCCGGCTTTTTCATCGCATTCGGGCCAGGTGAAGCGGTCGTTCTCGCGGGCTAGCAGCGTCTCGAACGCCTCGACCCCGGCCACCCCTTGCAGATCGATGGTGCCCAGCGTTTGCGCATCACACAGCGCGACCCAATGGCGCACACGGGGGCACGACGCTGCGATGGCGCGCACCAGCGGCGCAAAGGTGGTGTCAAACAGCACGACCTCATCATCGGCATGGTTGACGATGTAGGCCAGTTGCTCGGGGTGCAGGCGCGGGTTGCAGGTGTGCATGACCATGCCGCTGCCCGACACGGCGTAATACGCCTCCAGGTGGCGGTGGTTGTTCCAGGCCAGCGAACCCACCACGCTGCCAGGGCGCAGGCCCAGCGTCTGCAGCGCGTTGGCCAGCTGCCGGGCGCGCCGGGCCATGTCGGCGAAACGGTAGCGGTGCAGGCTGCCATCGGTGTCGCGCGAGACGACCTGCTGATCGCCGTACTGGTTCTCGCCATGGTCGAGGATGGCCGAGACCAGTAATGGCCGGTCCATCATGCTGCCGGGCTGGTGCTGCTGCATTGCAGTTGTCTCCTAGGGATGTATGCCTTGCTGCGTCGCGGCATCCGTGGGGTGCCGGTGCAGAGCCTTCTATGTGAGGCTTGCGCATCGTCGCAAACAACGCGGGGCTTGCTTGTCGTTTGCGCGACTCATCCAGGCAATCCGAGAAGAGATGCCGCGCTGACAGGGAACGGACGGCGAAGGGTCCGTGAGCTACCGCCTGCTCAGGGTGGACGCGAACTCTCAACGTGCTGCAGCACTGAGGCCCGGCGGGCAGCGAAAAGAGCATGCCCGCCATCCTGAATGAAGGCGCATGCAACGCGTGCTCACGGAGCGGCCGTAGAAGGTCAGGGAGTTCATGCGGCGAAACGCGGCGCAGTGGCTGCTGACCAACCCGGTGCAGAAGAAAGCGCCAAGGTGCCGTAGGGGGTGACTGGGGTGAGCCTTTTCCCGTTGGAGCTGGGCCGCATACCCTACCGTCGATTTGTCGGATGTAGACCAAAACCACGGTGACTACTATTTCCCAACGCAACTTGTCAGAGCCCGAGCTTGCTCACACTCGAAATCAGACCGTTGAGGCTACCTGCTCGACATAGCTGCACACTTGAAGTGTGCCGGGTTTTACGGAATTTTCGTTTCTAAGTGACTTAGCCGCGCTGAGCATGCGGATCTAAGCTGCACGCTTTCAGGGCATCAGTGACGCTGTATTCTCCTGGTCCAGTTTTTTTCGCAAACCCATGGGGCGCATCAAGTCAGGCTGCATTAAGAAATTATGGAAAAACGCTATCAAGTCTTTCTCAGTTCAACGTATGTAGACCTCAAGGAAGAGAGACTTGAAGTCATGCGAGCTCTGCTGGAACTCGACTGCATTCCATCCGGGATGGAATACTTTCCGGCTACCAATGACGATCAGTGGTCATTTATCCAAGAACTGATCGATCAATGCGACTACTACGTGGTAGTCGTAGGTGCGCGCTACGGATCAATGTCGTCTGACGGTCTCAGCTTCACCGAAAAGGAATACCGGTACGCACTTGAAAAAGGAATTCCAGTAATCGGGTTCGTGCACGCGCAGCCTGATCAGATCCCGCAGGGCAAAGCCGAGGCTGACCCAGACGGAAGACGAAAGCTAGATGAGTTCCGCAAGCTTGTTCAATCTAAGTTGTGCAAGACTTGGTCATCACCTGCAGAACTTGGTGCGGTAGTCAGCAGAAGTCTGACGCAACTCATCAAGCGAAATCCAAGGCCTGGGTGGGTAAGATCAGACAGGCTTGCTAGCTCAGAGGCCAGTGAGGAAATTCTTCGATTGAGAAACACAATCGACAGAAAGGACGAGGAGATATCTCGTCTAACGGTCGTACATAGTTCCGCGAACGACGCGCTGGCCCAGGGGGATGATCAGCTTGAACTCGGCTTCACTGTGACGCTTTCCGATCCGAGCCTTCCTTACGCCGATCGCACGTCTAGGCTAAGCTCGCAGATAGTCGTTACCTGGGACGAGGTCTATAAATCGTTTGCGCCACACCTGCTTACTCCAACAAAGTTCAGTGGGATCAAATCAGGGATCAATAGGTTGATCCGCGAGAAAAGACTGGAGACAGTCCAAGAGATGTATCCCGATCTCAACGTTGGAGCTTTCAACGTGTCGGACTCCACACTTCAAATGATCTTCGTCCAGTTCACCGCCATGAACTTTCTGGAAATCTCAAATGCTGAAGACAAAGACGGAAGGCCTTACAAGTTGGCAGCTCTGACCCCCCTTGGCAAGGACCATCTCATCAAAGCCAGCGCAATCAAACGCGGCGTCTTGGGCCGTGCGAATCACTCCTTGCCTACAGAAGACAACGCAGCGTAACCATATCGACACCTTCATAACAGCAGAAGCCAGACCAGTTGTGGACCAATGGTGAAGCACATGCAGCCGCGTATCCGGCATTGTTGTGGACTCGTTGTTAGTCCATACCCATACGGCTCTGCGTCACCGTATCGCCACAAGTTGCACGGACTGCCTCTTGAAGCGGCCCACATCGGAATGCCGTGATCGCGAATCAGACGCAACGTTGAGCTTCTGTTTTCACCCCACGCCAGAAGGCGGAGGTTCCAAGCACTCCGTGGTGATCACGCTCGCGTAGGAGGTTCAGTCCTTCCAACGCATTTAAGACGTGCGCCGCACGAACCTTTGCCGTACCGTCGCAACATCCACCTCACAACCCCAACCCCACAAACAGCGCCTCCACCCGCTTCACCACCCCCTCCTCCATCCGCATCGGTCTCCCCCACTCCCGCTGCGTCTCCCCCGGCCATTTGTTCGTGGCGTCCATCCCCATCTTGCTGCCCAGGCCGCTCACGGGCGAGGCGAAGTCCAGGTAGTCGATGGGCGTGTGCTCCACCAGCAGGGTATCGCGCGCCGGGTCCATGCGGGTGGTGATGGCCCAGATCACTTCCTTCCAGTCGCGCACGTCCACGTCGTCGTCCACCACCACGATGAACTTGGTGTACATGAACTGGCGCAGGTGGCTCCACACGCCCATCATCACGCGCCGCGCGTGGCCTGCGTAGGCCTTGCGGATGCTGACCACCGCTAGCCGATAGCTGCAGCCTTCGGGCGGCAGGTAGAAGTCCACGATCTCGGGGAACTGCTTTTGCAAGAGCGGGATGAACAGCTCGTTCATCGCCAGGCCCAGCACGGCGGGTTCGTCGGGCGGCTTGCCCGTGTAGGTGCTGTGGTAGATCGCGTCCTTGCGCAGGGTGATGCGGTCCACGGTGAGCACGGGGAACTCGGCGCATTCGTTGTAGTAGCCGGTGTGGTCGCCGTAAGGGCCTTCCAGCGCATGCTGCCAGCCGCTCGCGTGATGGGCATCGGGCTGGATGTGGCCTTCGAGCACGACCTCGGCGGTGGCGGGCACTTGCAGCGGCACGCCCAGCGCTGGCGTGACTTCGGTGCGCGCACCGCGCAGCAGGCCGGCGAACTGGTACTCGCTCAAGCTGTCGGGCACGGGCGTGACGGCACCCAGCAGCGTGGCCGGGTCGGCCCCCAGCGCCACGGCCACGGGGTAGGGTTGGCCGGGGTGGGCGGCGCAGTGGTCGGCAAAGTCCAGCGCCCCGCCCCGGTGGGCCAGCCAGCGCACGATGACCTGGTTGCGCGAGAGCACCTGCTGGCGGTAGATGCCCAGGTTCTGCCGCGCCTTGCGCGGCCCGCGCGTGATGGTCAGGCCCCAGGTGATGAGCGGGGCCACGTCGCCGGGCCAGCAGTGCTGCACGGGCAGGCGGGCCAGATCCACATCCGGCCCCTCCCACACCTCTTGCTGGCAGGGCGCGCCGCGCGCCACGGTGTGCGGCGCCATGTTCCACAGGGTCTTAAGCAGCTGGCCCATGCCCAGCATGTCCTTGAAGCCCTTGGGCGCCTCGGGCTCCTTGAGGGTGGCCATCAGTTCGCCCAGGGCGCGCACACCGCGCAGGTTGGCCACACCCATGGCGCGCGCCACGCGGTCTGTGGTGCCAAACAGGTTGGTGAGCACCGGCATGGTGTGGCCCGTGGGCTGCTCGAACAGCAGCGCTGGCCCTCCGGCGCGCAGTACACGGTCGCTCAGCGCTGTCATCTCCAGGTGGGGCGAAACCGGCTCCGCCACGCGGCGCAGATCGCCCGTGGCTTCGAGCTGGGCCATGAAGTCGCGCAGGTCGCGGTAGGCCATATCAGGTCCAGAATTTGAATGAAATTGGCCGCTAGCGCTTTTCCAACAAGCGCAAACAGCTATCAATTAAGAAGCATTCAGCTCCAGACCTTGCCACCGAGGCGCCAGGGCGTGCGGCACATCGATAAGGTCGAGCACGCGCGCCACGCTGTAATCCACCACCTCGCCCACGGTCTGCGGGCGCAGGTAGAACGCGGGCAGCGGCGGGCAGACGATGCCGCCCATCTCGGTCACGGCCACCATGTTGCGCAGGTGCGTGAGGTGCAGGGGCGACTCGCGCACCATAAGCACCAGGCGGCGGCGCTCCTTGAGGGCCACGTCGGCCGCGCGCGTGAGCAGGTTGTCGGCCAGCCCATGCGCTATGGTAGCCAGCGTGCGCATGGAGCAGGGTGCCACCACCATGGCATGGCACTGGAACGAGCCGCTGGCGATGGCCGCGCCCACGTTGGCCACGTCGTGCACGCGGTGGGCCAGGGCCTCGACGGCGGGGCGGTCCATGTCCAGCTCGTGCTGCAGGTTGCGCCAGCCAGCGTCGGAGACGACCAGGTGGGTCTCGATGCCGCTCTGGCCTTGCAGCACCTGCAGCAGGCGCGCGCCGTACACGGCGCCGCTGGCGCCCGAAATGGCGACGATGATGCGGCGGGTGTGGGCAGCATCAGCCATGCGAGGGCTCCACCACAGAAGGGCGCCGCAGGGGTTGGGCCTGCTGGTCGGCCTCCACCTGCTCCAGCACCAGCGCGGCCTGCACCGGGTCAAAGTCTTCGTGCGCGCGTTTTTTCACACCGTATTGCTGCAGCTGGTAATGCCGGTCGGCCACGATGCCGTGGCGCGCGAGCGTGCTTTTGACGCAGACCAGCGGACAGCCGTCGAGCGCGATGATGGGCCGGCCCGAGCGCACGGTCTTCATCAGGTGCGGCACATCGCCGCCCACCCCGGCGATGCACGACATCTCGGCCACGCCGCGCCGATCGAGCTGCAGCGCCACGTGGTTGGCCAGCTGCGCGGCGCTGGAGCAGCCGGAGCAGGAATAGACCAAGGGGTGGTTCTGGGGATCGGTGTTGGTGGCCATGCTTATCCTCCGTGGCGTGGAGTGGGGTCGAGGTGCCGCCGCAGGTGGCCCAGCACCTGGCGCGGCGCCAGCCTCTGCGCCCACTGGCGCGGGTCCAGCACGGGAAGCTCGATGGCATCGAGCGCGTTCTTCACCACCAGGCCCAGCTCGGTGTCGCCCTCCATCGACAGGCGGCGGCTGAAGAACAGCGTGTCCGGGTCTTGCTGGCGCTGGGCCAGCAGCAAAAAATCATAGGCTGTGGCGCTCAGCGTCACGTCGGCCACCTGCGGCAGCACCAGCGGTGCGTGGGGGGCGAAGCGCTGGCCCGTCCAGGCAAAGTCGAAGGCCACGCGCGCATCGCGCACTTGCACCCGCATCTTCTTGTGGAGCAACAAGCGGCCCACGTCATCGGGCAGGTGCCGCGCGAGCGCCAGGTTGAGCGCCGTCACCAGCAGCATCGAGCCGGGGTAGGCGGGCAGGCGCGCCAGCAAAGCCCCCACGGGCGGCGGCACTTGTCGTTGGTTCGCGGCAGGCGTGGGCGAAGAAGGGAAAGCAGCCATTGGTAGAAGACGGGCCCTCAGGCCACGTAAAAAAACACGGTGAAAAAATGGCAGACGCTGCCGGCCAGCACAAACAGGTGCCACAGCCCGTGGCCGTGGCGCACGCGGTGGTCCAGTGCATAAAAGACGATGCCCAGCGTGTAGCAGGCGCCGCCCGCCAGCAGCCAGGCAAACCCGGCAGGCGTGAGCGCATGCCACAACGGCACCACGGCCACCAGCGCCAGCCAGCCCATGAGCACATAGATGACCAGCGACAGCACGCGTGCACCCCGCGCCCACCAGATCTCCTGCGCAATGCCCAGCAGGGCCAGGCCCCACACCACGCCCAGCAGCGACCAGCCCCAGGGCCCGCGCAGCGACACCAGCGCAAACGGCGTGTAGCTGCCCGCAATCAGCAGGTAGATGCTGCAGTGGTCCAGCTTTTGCAGCACGGCCTTGATGGTGCGTCGGCGCACGCTGTGGTACGCGGCGGAGGCGGCGTACAGCGCCACCAGCATGGCGCCGTAGATGCTGAACGCCACCACCTTCCACGGATCGCCCAGGCGCGCAGCAAGGGTGATGAGCACAGTCGCGCCCGCCGTGGCGAGCAGGGCGCCGACCAGGTGGCTGATGCTGTTGAAACGTTCGCCGGGGTACATGCGGTGATTCGCTTCGCGTTATGGATGCATGGCAGGCCGCGCGGCACCACCACCTACAGCGCCATGCAGCCCCTGCTCCAGGCCCGGTCGCCCGAACCAGTAGCCGTTGCAGGGCAGATCGGGCATGAAGGGCTGCATGCGCTCCACATAGTCAGGTGCCTTTTCGCCAGCATCCTCCGCAGCCACGGCGCGGCGGGCTTCGTCAAACGCCGCGATCACCTGCGGCATGTGCTGGGCCTGCGGGCTCAGGCGCACCACGTCCACGCCTTGGGTGCGCATCGCCGCCAGCTCGTTGGCCAGGTTGTAGACGCGGGCCGACTGGGTCTGCGTGCCGTTAAGCACGAGAAAGCCCTCGCTCTCGCGCGTGCGCAGCGGCAGGCCGTCAGGATGGTCGAGGCAGCTGAACTGGCAGTCGTCCTTGGGCAGGTTGCGGTGGCGGGCGGTGAAGCAGCGCGCCGAATAGGCCAGGGGCATGCGGCCGTAGGCAAACACCTCGGTCTCGATGCCTGCGGGCCGCTGCGCCAGCACAGCAGCGAGCGCATCCTGCGACATCTCCAGCGGCATCACCCAGCGCGTGGCGCCCCGTTGCGCCATCCATTGCAACGAGGGCGCGTTGTACAGGTTCAGGTGCGGCCCGGCCACAAAGGCCTGCGGCCCGGCGGGTGCACGCGCAAGGCAGCTCACCGCACCCATGTCATTGGCCTCGACCAGAAACTCGCCGTTGCCTGTGATCTTGTGCATCACGCCCACGTCGGCGCTGGACTCGATGAGCACCTGGCTGGACAGCACCGCCTCCTTGCCCGCGTCCCGCAGCATGCGCGCCAGCGCCAGCCAGTCGGCCAGGCGCAACTCATGGCGGCGTGAGCACACCGTCTCGCCCAGGTACACCACATCCACGGGCGTGGCGGCCATGGCCTCGTAGAACGCGAACACGGTGTCGCGGGGCCAGTAGTACAGCAGCGGGCCGAGAGAGAGTTTCATGGGGCGATCTCCGGGGTTTCATCGTGATATTTCGGATTCAAAGCGGCGCACCGACCTTCGATCTGGCGCGATCCAGGCCAGGGGACGCCGCGCAAGGGCCGCCAAGCCGCGTATGCGGCGCTTCGCTGTCGTGCGCTGGCGTTGTCCCCCTTCCCCTAGCGCGAAGCGCGTAGAGAGAAGGGGGAAGCCGCGCAGCGGCTCAGGGGGTTGTCGCCTGATCATTTCATTTCCAGGGGCGGTGGTAGGCACCCAGGGTGTGCTGCTGGCCTTCTGCCACCTGGTCCAGGCTGGCCATCCAGCGTGTCTTGGGCGCGTAGCGGTGGGGATAGGCCAGGCACTGGTCCATGGCCTCGCGCCAGACCTGGGTGACCTGCGCCACATACGCGGGGCTGCGCTGGCGGCCTTCGATCTTGATGGCGCGCACACCCATCTTGAGCAGCTGGGGCAGCAACTCCAGCGTGTTGAGGCTGGTGGGCTCTTCGATGGCGTAGTAGTTCTCATCGTCTCCCACGTCGAAACGCCCCTTGCACAGCGTGGGGTAGCCCGCGTTCTCGCCGGGTGCATAGCGGTCGATGAGCACGCCGTTCAGGCGCGACTCGCGGCCCTGCGGGGTCTCCACCCAGCGCACGGCCTTGGGCGGAGAGCACACGCCGTGCGTGTTGGGCGATTCGCCGGTCACGTACGACGACAGCGCGCAGCGCCCCTCGACCATCACACACAGGCTGCCGAAGCCGAAGACTTCGATCTCGACCGGCGTGCGATCGATGACCTGGCGCACCTGCTCCATCGAGAGCACGCGCGGCAGCACGGCGCGCACGATGCCGAACTGCTCGCGGTAGAAGTTGATGGCCTCGTAGTTGGTGGCCGAGCCCTGCACCGACAGGTGCAGGCGCAGCCGGGGATGGTGCTGCACCGCGTAGTGCATGAGGCCGGGGTCGGCCAGGATGACCGCGTCCACGCCCAGGTCCACCGCCTTGTCCAGTGCGCTGCGCCACGGCCCCGGGTTGGCCGCCTGCGGGTAGGTGTTGAGCGCCATGAAGACCTTGCAGCCGCGACCATGCGCATAGGCAATGCCGTTGGCGATGGCGGCCTCGTCAAAGTTGAGGCCCGCAAAATTGCGCGCATTGGTGGCGTCGCGCAGGCCCAGGTAGACGCAGTTGGCGCCGTGGTCCACAGCGGCCTTCAGGGCGGGCAGGCTGCCGGCGGGGCAGACGAGTTCCAGACCGGGGGTTGCAGCTTCAGGCAGCACCGCCTCCATCGATTTCAGGGGTTCCATCACAAACATTCAAACGCGGGCCCCGGGCCGGGCCACAGCACTGGGCGCCACCATAATGAGGACACCCCACGCATCCGCTGATCTTCATCAACGGCGGTGCACAATTCCGGAGCAAACCAGTCGGGTTTTGATGTGGCCCGCCTCCGCAGCGCACCCCATAGCCGCCAGGCCTTGACTTGCGTCTACGCTGTCCCACTTTTCGTTCCTTCCTTTTGCCCAACCCGGGCGCTGCCCTGTCATGAACAAGAACCTGTGGCTGCTGGCGCTGTGCCAAGGCCTTTTCCTCACCAACAACGTTGTCTTCATTGCTATCAATGGCCTGGTGGGCCTGCAGCTGGCGCCCTTTGGCTGGATGGCCACGCTGCCGGTGATGGGCTACGTGGTGGGCGGGGCGCTGTCCACCCCGCTGGTGGCGCGCACGCAGTCGCGCTGGGGGCGCAAGGTGTCGTTCCAGATCGGGCTGGCCGTGGCCGTGGCATCGGCCGCGCTGTGTGCCTGGGCGGCGTTCAGCGGCAGCTTCTGGCTGCTGTGCACCGCTACGCTGGTGGCGGGCTACTACAGCGCCAACGGTGGCCTGTACCGCTTTGCGGCCGCCGAGCTGGCGGCCCCGGACTACCGCGAGAAGGCCGTGTCGTTGGTGCTGGCCGGTGGCCTGCTCGGCGCCGTGGCGGGCCCCAATCTGGCCAGCGCCACGCGCACCTTGTTCCCAGTGCCGTTTGCGGGTGCCTACATCGCGCTGATCGGCGTGGCGCTGTTGTCCATGCTGTCCATGGCAGCCACCCGCTTCGAAGCGCAACCCGTGGTGCTCAACGCAGCGGGCCAACGCGAGCAGGGGCGCCCCCTCTCTGTACTGATGCGCCAGCCTGCCTTTATCGTGGCCATTGTGGGTGCCGCGTTGGGCTATGGGGTGATGAACCTGCTGATGGCGGCCACGCCGCTGGCCATGCAGGTGTGTGGCTTTGACTTTGATGCCTCGGCGCTGGTGCTGGAGTGGCATGTGATCGGCATGTTCGCTCCCGGCTTTGTCACCGGCCACCTCATCAAGCGGTTTGGCGTGCTGCCCATCATGGGCACGGGGGTGTTGCTCAACTTCGCCTGCGTAGCCGTGGCGCTGATGGGCGTGGAACTGCACCACTTCGGCATTGCACTGTTCTTCCTGGGGGTGGGCTGGAACTTCCTGTTCACTGGCTCCACCACGCTGGCCATGACGGCCTACCGCCCCGAGGAGAAGGACCGCGCCCAGGCGGCCATCAACTTCTGCGTGTACGCCACGCTGGCGCTGAGTGCGTTCTCGTCGGGCGTGCTGGTCACGACGCAGGGATGGACGCTGCTGAACGCCGGTTCGCTGGTGCCGATTGTGGTGACGGGGCTGGCACTGGCCTGGCTGGGTGTGCAGCGCAAGCGCGTTTCACGCGGCGTCTGAAGGCACCTCAGCCACAGCGCCTTCTGCGGCCACCGTGGTGCGCAGCCACTGTGCAAACGCCGCCACCGCCCGGTCTTCCAGGCGCCCCGGCGCCACGAAGAGGCTGTAGCCCCGCGCACCGCTGTCGTGGTGCGGGTGGGCCAGCACCAGCTCGCCCGATTGCAGTTCGCGCTCCACAAAATACCGGGGCACCAGGCCTAGCCCCAAGTCGGCGCGCACGGCCTCCACCAGCATCGAGAACAGATCAAAGCGGTGGCCTCCCAACGTGTGGCCGGGGATGCGCGTGATGCCCGCACGGGCCAGCCAGTCGTCCCAGGCGCCCAGGCGCGAGCTGAGCTGCAGCAGCGGCACGGCCCGAAAATCGCCGCGCTCCGTCGCACGCCGGTGGCGCGACTGCGGTGCACACACGGCCACGCAAACCTCGGGCATCAGGGGCGCTGGCACCACACCGGGCCAGGCCGCGTCGTCGTACTGCACGGCCACGTCGAACGGTATCTCCGCCATGTAGATCTGCGTGGGGTACACCTGCAGGTGCAGGCTGCAGCCTTTGTGCTGCGCAAGGAAGGCAGGCAGCCGGGGCAGCAGCCAGCGCTCGGCAAACACCGGCACGCAACCCACCAGCAGGCGCGCGCCATCGGGCCGCTGGGCCATGGCTTCGAGGGTGTGGTTCTGCAGCCGCAGCAAGTCGCCCACCACCTGCGCGTGGTAGCGGCGGCCTACGTCGGTGAGCGTGGAGCCGCGTGCGCCGCGCTGCACCAGCTGCAGGCCCAGCTGGCCCTCCAGCAGGCGCAGCTGCTGGCTCACGGCGCTGTGGGTGAGACAGAGTTCTTCGGCGGCTTTGCTCACGCCGTGGTGGCGTGCCACGGCATCGAAAACAAGCAGGGCGCGGGTGCTGGGGATGTGTTTGCGCATGTAAGAAAAACTGTCGGCTGGGCAGATTAAAGCAGAGCCCAGGGGCGGGGTTCGGTCCAACAATTGCGTGGCCCTGCATGCCGGCCCACGGCTCCATCCACGATGGCTGGACAGGCCGGTCACCCCTTCCGTTTGTGTTCGTGTTTCGCTGGATCACCATGACTCTCCCTCTCCATACCTTCCGTGCCACAGCCCTTGCGGGTGCCATGGCCCTCGCCTGCGCCGCCTTGCTGCCCGGTGCCGCCCATGCGCAGTTCGGCGCCGTGGCGCCCACGCCCACCACGCTGCGTCCCGCCGTGGACAAGGCCTACGGCCAGCTCATGGCTGCGCCCCAGATCCTGCAGCTGCTTGACGCCGTGAAGGCCGACCACGACCGCGCCACCGAAGACCTGCGCATGCTCACCGAGATCGAGGCGCCGCCGTTCAAGGAACAAAAGCGTGCCGAAGCCTTTCTTGCCCGGCTCCAGGCCCTGGGCCTGACCAACGCCGCTATCGATGCCGAAGGCAATGTGGTGGGCGTGCGCAAGGGCACGGGCAACGGCCCCAAGCTGGTCATCTCGGCCCACCTGGACACGGTGTTCCCATCCGGCACCGACGTGAAGGTGAAGGAGCGCGACGGCAAGCTCTATGCGCCCGGCATTTCCGACAACACGCGCGGCCTGGCCGTGCTGCTGTCGTGGCTCAAGGTGCTGAACGACCAGAAGATCGCCACCGTGGGCGACCTGGTGTTCGTGGGCAATGTGGGCGAGGAAGAGCTGGGCAACCTGCGCGGCATGAAGCACCTTTTCAAGGAACACCTGGACATCGACGGCATGGTGGCGCTGGAGCCCGCGCCCGATGGCACGGTGCTGGTGCTGGGCACGGGCAGCCACCGCCACGAGGTGACCTTCAAGGGCCCGGGCGGCCACAGCTACGCCGCGTTCGGCGAGGTGCCCAGCGCCATCCACGGCATGGGCCGCGCCATTGCCAAGATCGCCGACATCCGCACGCCCAAGAGCCCCAAGACCACGTTCACTGTGGGCACTGTGGGCGGCGGCACATCCGTCAACACCATCGCGCCGGATGCGCGCATGGCGGTGGACATCCGCTCCGACGAAACAGCCCCGATGCTGGCCACCGAAAAGCAGGTGCTGGCCGCCGTGGACAGCGCCGTGACCGAAGAGAACGCACGCTGGGGCGTGAACACCCTGAGCGCATCGACCAAACTCATCGGCGACCGGCCCGGTGGCCGCACGGCGGCGGATTCGGTCATTGTGGAAGCGGCCGTGCGCGCCAACACGGCGTTTGGCCGCAAGACCGTGCTGGGCGGCGCCAGCACCGACGCCAACGTGCCGATGTCGCTGGGCATCCCCGCCATCGTGATCGGGGGCGGCGGCAAGACGGGCGGGTTCCACGCACTGTCCGAGTGGATTGACCTGACGGACGCCTGGAAGGGTGCTCAGACCTCGCTGGTCACGGTGCTGGGGCTGGTGGGGGTGCAGGGTGTGAGCGCACCGCTGCTGGACAAGCGCCCACCCCGCACCAAGTAGTTGCGCGGCAGCGGGGCGCCCTCTCAGCGACACACACCAGCGCGGGAGTGGAGCGGGCCGTGGGTGGCGTGTTGCCGCGTGCCCTGCCGGTCAGGGTCCGCAGCACCACAATTCACGATTGTTGACATGAAGGGGACGCCAAGGTGCGTACCATGGGTGGTTCCGTCCGGGGCGGCGCACAGCCGTCCTTTATCCCTCTGCAGGAGAACACCATGGGTTTGCTCGATTCCGTTCTGGGTGCCGTTATCAACAATGCATCGCAAGGCGGCAATGGCGCCGCTGCAGCCGGTGGGGCCGGGGGTGGCCTGGGCGGCTTGATCAGCCTGGCTGCGCAGAACCCGCAGCTGGTGCAGGCCGTGATGTCCCTGATCAGCAACGACGGCCCGGTGGGTGGTCTGCCGGGGCTGATGGCCAAGTTTCAGCAGGCGGGGCTGGGCAATGTGATTGCGTCCTGGCTGAGCGCGGGGCCGAACCAGGCGATCTCAGGTGAGCAGTTGTCCAACGTGCTGGGCGCCGGCCCGCTGTCGCAGATCGCATCGCAACTGGGCGTGGGCCCCGGCGCTGCAGCAGGCCAGCTGGCCCAGGTGCTGCCGGGCCTGATCGACCAGCTCAGCCCGCGCGGCGAGGCGCCGCAGGGCGGGTTTGGCACCTCGAACGACCTCCTCGGAATGCTGGGCGGATTGTTACAAAAATGATAGCTGCTGGCGCTTGATAGATCAGCGCTGGCGGCCATTTTTGCTTGAAATTTTGGGTAACCGCGGCGACCCGGCTACCTCACTGCCGGACAGCGCCGCACCAGCCACTGCTGCAGCAGGTCGAACACCGGCTCGGCCAGTTCCGGGCTTTCATTGAACAGCTCGTGGAACAGGGGCTCAAAGCAGTGTGCATGCACGACGGCCTTGGGGGCTGCGGCCGCAAAGGCACGGCTGCCCGCAGGGTGGACCAGCTTGTCGCTGCCCGCCCACATCAGCAACGTGGGCACGCTCCAGTGCGTGGCGCGGGCCACGGTGGCGGGGCCGCCGTTGGCGATGAAGCGGGCCAGACGGGCGCTGATGCGGTCGTGGCACAGCGGGTCGTCCAGGTAGGCCGCGACCACGGCCGGGTCGTGCGAGAGGTACTGCGCATCGAGCCCATTGCCCACGCGCAGGTTGGGTGCGATGCGCGGCAGCGTGGCCAGCAGCAGCTTTTGCACGGCGCCCAGGCCCGCATCCAGCGCGGGGGATGACAACACCAGGGCGTCCACAGGCCGTATCTTCAACGACACAAAACGCGAAGCCACAAGCCCGCCCATGCTGTGGCCCAGCAGCACCAGGGGCTGGCCTGCGGGCATGCGGGCGCGCGTGGCGTCCACCAGGTCGGCCAGGTCATCCAGCAGGCGCAGGTCCGAAGTGAGGCCGCCACGCGGCCCGCCGGATTCGCCGTGACCATACTGGTCGTAACCCCGCACGGCAAAACCCCAGTCGTTGAGGCGGCGGGCCACCGCGTCATAGCGACCCACATGTTCGCCCAGGCCGTGCACCAGCAGCACGGTGCCCCGGCAGGGCTCGCCCTCGGGCAGGGGCCAGTCCTGCACAGCCAGGTTTTCGCCATCGCTGGCGGTGAAGGTGGTGAGGGTGGAGGGAATGGGGTCGTCAGAGATCATGGCGGGCGGTGCTGTTGAGCGGGCAATCGCTCAACCAGAAAAGAACAGGAAGGCAATCCCATAAAAAGGCGGTACGGCATGGCCCGGCGGTGGCCGAACGCAGCATGCGTGGCGCAACCCGCATCAGGCGATGGAGGCCCAGAGGTCGTCCCAATCCGTGGGCAGAAAATTGCCTTCGCGGCGCAACACCTGCTGGTGCTGGCGGTTGAGCACATAGTGCGTGGGGCGGCGGGTGATGGTGCCAAAGCTGTCCTGGTGCCCCACAGCGTTGCGCCAGGTAATCGGAAAGCGCTGCTCGGCAGGCACGGACACTTTGAGCAGCTCGATGTACTGCATGAAGTCCGCGTTTTTGTCGTCCATGTTCACGCCCAGCAGCACAAAGTCGCGCTGGCGGTTGTTCGTATAGAACTCGCGCATGAGCCGCAGCTCGTTGGTGCACAGGGCGCAGCCAGCGGTGAAAAAGCTCACCAGGCACACCTTGCCCGCAAAGTCGGTCAGTGCGACAGGCTTGCCTTCGCTGTTGGTGCCCAACAGCGTGTGGCGCGGGCCAAGAGCGGCAACCCCCGCCGTTGCCGCAGGCGCCTGGGCGTGGACGAGAGGGTGTACCGCAGCGGCCAGTGTGGTGGCCGTACAGGCGTGGAGAAAAGCGCGTTTGTCCATGGTGATCTGTGCCTGCCAGAAGGGTGTGAGGACTTGCGCAAACCGGAACGCAGCGGCCGCATCGCTTGGAGCGTGCCGGCTGCCCATGCCCATGCCCATGCCCATGCCCATGCCCATTTTTGCGTCAGTCGTGGGTGTGAAAGAACGGTGAAAGCTGAAAAGATCGCGCCTATCAGCCCGCTGCGGCAGGTGCGACCGCCTGCTGTGCCATGCCTGCAATCACCTGCGCCACGGCGGCGGTGAGCTTCTTGGCGTAGGGCACATGCAGGAACTCGTTGGGGCCGTGGGCGTTGCTTTTGGGGCCGAGCACACCACACACCATCATTTGCGCGGTGGGGAAGCCTTCGCTGAGCATGTTCATGAGCGGGATGGTGCCGCCCTGGCCGATGTAGCCGCAGGGTGCGCCGAAGTGGGCCTGCGAGGCGGCGTTGAGCGCCTGCTCGAACCAGGGCGTGGTGGCGGGGGCATTCCAGCCTGTGGCGCCGCTCATGCTCTGGAAGGTGACCTTGGCCTGGTAGGGCGCGTTGTCTTCCAGCAAGGCCTTGAGTTCCTGCACAGCCTGGGCGGCATCTACCAGGGGCGGCAGGCGCAGGCTGAGCTTGAAGGCGGTGTAGGGGCGCAGCACATTGCCTGCGTCCTGCAGGGCCGGGAAGCCTTCGGCGCCGGTCACGCTCAGCGTGGGCTCCCAGGTGCGCTTGAGCAGGGCCTGCAGCGGGTCGGTGGTGGTGGGCAATGCAAAGGTGGTGGAGCCGCCGCAGTCGTAGTGCGCCCAGGGGAAGCGCTTGTACACCTCTTCGCCCAGGATGCCCGCCGTGGCGCGGGCCTGGGCCAGGCGGTCGGCAGGCACTTCGCAATGAAAGCTCTGGGGCAGGAGACGGCCGGTGGCGCTGTCTTCGAGCCGGTCGAGCACCTGCCGCATGATGCGGAACGACGAAGGCACCAGGCCCGAGGCGTCACCGGAGTGGATGCCTTCGGTGAGGATCTCGACCTTGAGCGTGCCGGTGGCCATGCCGCGCAGGCTGGTGGTGAGCCACAGCTGGTCGTAGTTGCCGGCGCCCGAGTCCAGGCACACCACCAGTGCCACGTTGCCCATACGGGGCTTGAGGGCGTCGATGTACGGCAGCAGGTCGCGCGAGCCGCTTTCCTCGCAGGTCTCGATCAGGCCCACGATGCGCGGGTGGGGCACGTTCTGGCGTTTGAGCTCCTGCACGGCCGCGATGCTGGCGTAGACCGCGTAGCCGTCGTCGGCACCGCCGCGGCCATAGAGCTTGCCGTCTTCGTACTTGGGCGTCCAAGGGCCGAGGTCGTTGCGCCAGCCGCTGAACTCGGGTTGCTTGTCGAGGTGGCCGTACATGAGCACGGTATCGGTGGCGCCGGCCTGGGTGGCGTCGATTTCAAAGAACAGCACGGGGGTGCGGCCTTCCAGGCGCACGATTTCGAGCGTGAGGCCTTCAACTTTCTGCGACTCGACCCACGCGGCGGCATTGCGCACCACGGTGTCGAGCAGGCCCTGCTCGGCCCAGTCGGGCGAGAACATGGGCGACTTGGCGGGGATGGCGATGTAGTCGGTGAGCTGTCGAACAATATCGTTGTCCCAGGCTTGGCTGACCCGTTCGAGGGCCAGGGCGGGTTGCAGGGCGTGGGGGGGGACTCGGGCGTTCATGGGCAGCTCTCCTGAATACGGCGGATCTTGTGGACCGAAACCAGCATTCCAACACAACGCCTGTGCGGGCGCCATGGCAGGTATCCATACACCCGCGACATAGTCTGGCAGCGCTGTGGCAGGGGGCGCAGCTCTTCTTCGGGTGGTGTGCCCAGCGTGGCCCGTCCCGCGTCCCTCTTGGGGGTCAATACCGGGAAACAGGATGCGTGTCGGGATTGGCCTGTGCCGCCGCCAAGGAGGCGGGGCGCCGCAGGCTGGTGGACACCTCCACCCGGTTGCGGCCGTTTTCCTTGGCCTGGTAGAGCGCACGGTCGGCTGCGGCGATCAGCATGTCCCAGCTGTCGCCGGGCTCCAGCCGGCCGCCAAAGACGCCAATGCTGACCGTGACGGCAATGCCCAGGGCCGCGTCGGTGGTTGCATCTGGCGCGGCTCCGCCCACTGCGCGGATGCGGCAACGCGATTCCTCCACCGCCTTGCACAGTTCCCGCGCCAGCTGCTCGGCCCCCAGCAACGTGGTGTCGGGCAGCACCACCATGAATTCCTCACCCCCGTAGCGGCCCACCAGGTCCTGCGCCCGCACGCGCTCGCTCAGCACATTGACCACGCTGCACAGCACCTGATCACCGGCGGGGTGCCCGTAGCGGTCGTTGACCCGCTTGAAGTGGTCGATGTCCACCATCATGAGCGCGATGGATTCGCGCGAGCGCACGGCGCGCGAGACGTCGCGGTCCAGCGCCGCGATCAGCGAGCGGCGGTTGGCCACGCCGGTAAGCGGGTCCAGCGCCGCCATGATGCGGTTGTTCTCGTCGGCACGGTCGCGTGACATGAACACAAATCCCATGGAGCTGATGAGCACCACCGAAAACGTGGCCATGAAGGTCAGCGTCTGCAGCAGGCTGCCCTGGAGGATGCTGGTGGCCGTCTGGCTTTCGCCCAAGGCCAGCAGCGCGCGGCCCCCCAGCACCAGGGCCTCCAGGCCCAGCCCTGCCACCAGCAGCCACTGCCCGCGCCCCACGGTGGCATGGCGGCGCTCCAGGGCCGCCACCAGAGCCCACACGGCCTGCAGCCCGATGACCAGGCCCACAAAACTCGCGCGCGCCGGAAAGTTGTCGATAAACACGATGACAAAACACGTGACCAGCGCCGACGGTGTGAGCAGCAGCAGCCACCGTGGCGGGCGCCCCTGGAACTGGTAGATCGCGGCGATCATCCCCACAAACACGCAGGACAGCAGCAGGTTGCCCATCACGATGGACACCACATCCGGCACCAGGCCCCGCAGCATGATCAGCAAATGCCCGACGGCATTGACCATCAGGGCGGCCGCCCACCGCCCCAGGCCATCGCGCCGACGCCCCCAGCCCACCACAGCCATGGAGGCGGCCATCATGAGCGAACTCACGATGATCATGACCAGCATGGTGGGAACGTGGGCGGCCATGGATGGGGGTGGGCAGTGTGGTGGGGGGTTTCAGATCAGCATAAACGAAGGTCTGCAGACCGCAAACCGCCAGATGACCACGCGCCCCCGCCGCACAGCCGATTGGTCGGGTGCAGTGGGCTATTGCAACTGGGCGGGTGCGCGCGCGCCACTGCCGGGGGCGTGCACCGCCTCGCCCTCGCCCGTTTGTGCCATGGGCGCGGCCAGGGCCGCGCGCTGGGTGTAGCCGATACCGCCACCGGCCGCGCCCTCGGCCCGCGAGAGCTTGAACACCTGCACCGCCCCCGCCAGGCGGGATGCCTGCTCCCGCAGGCTTTGGGCTGCGGCAGCGGATTCCTCCACCAGGGCAGCGTTCTGCTGTGTCATCTGGTCCAGTTGGTTCACGGCAGTGTTGACCTGGCCGATGCCGTCGGACTGCTCGCTCGATGCCGCTGTGATCTCACCAATGATGTCGCCCACGCGTTTGACCGAGCCCACGATCTCGTCCATGGTGGTGCCCGCGTTCTGCACCAGGCGTGCGCCCGATTCCACCCGCTCCACCGAGGCGCCGATGAGCGCCTTGATCTCGCGCGCGGCCTCGGCACTGCGCCCTGCCAGACTGCGGACCTCGCTGGCCACCACGGCAAAGCCCCGGCCTTGTTCACCTGCGCGGGCGGCTTCCACCGCTGCGTTCAATGCCAGGATGTTGGTCTGGAACGCAATGGAATCGATCACGCCGATGATGTCGGCAATCTTGCGCGAGCTTTGGTTGATGTCGCCCATGGTGGTGACCACCTCGCCCACCACCTGGCCACCGCGTGCGGCCACGGCGGCGGCGGTGCTGGCCAGCTGGTTGGCCTGGCGCGCGGCGTCGGCCGACTGGCGCACGGTGGAGGTGAGGTGCTCCATGCTCTGCGCGGTCTGCGCGAGGCTGCTGGCCGTGGCCTCGGTGCGGGCCGACAGGTCCTGGTTGCCGCTGGCGATCTCGGCGCTGGCGGTGGTGATGCTGTCCACCGCCGTGCGCACCTGCTGCAGCATCTGCGTGTAGCGCTGGCGCATGCCTTCCACCTCCTGCACCAGCGCGCCGATTTCGTCGCGCCGCGTGGTGCGGAATTCTTCGGTCAGGTCGCCCTGCGCTACCAGGGTGATGGCCTGGGTCAGATCCTGCAGCGGGCGGCTTACGCCCCGGCGCAGCATGAGGAACAGGCCAATGGCCAGCAGCACCACGGCCACGGCCATCAAGCCCCACACGGCGAGCGTGACGCGGCGCTGGCTGGCCATGGCCTCGCCGTCGGCCACCTCCGCCACCACCCACCAGCCGCCGCCGGTTTTGCGCACCAGGGCCCAGGGGTCTTCGGCGCCTGCGCCCAACACGGGGGCGGCTTCACGAACAAAGCCATCGGGCGATGCGGCCAAGGCTTCAAAAAACGGGCGGGCCTGGGGGTAGGCCTCCAGCACACGCTTGCCGCGTGCGGTGGGGTGGTACACAAACACCGCCTTGTCGAGCGAGGTGCCGGGGTTGATCACGTACGTGCCGCCATGCTCGAAGAATTTTGTCTGCGTGACCTGCTTTTGCAGCATGGCGTGGAACACGCTGATGTCGTTGCCGATGAACAGCAGCGCAATCACCTTGCCCGAAGCGTCCTTGGCGGGCAGGTAGTGGCCCATGAAGGGCTTGCCGCCCACCACGGTAACGCCGGTGTAGGGCTCGCCTTTGGCCACGGTGGCATAGGCCGGGTCGTCCTTGCCCAGCGGCGTGCCCTGCTGGCGCTCGCCCTTGTCGTTCTTGACCGAGGTGGTGATGCGGATGAAATCGTCGCCCTTCTTGGCGAACACCGTGGCGATGCCACCGGTTTCGTTAGCGAATTTATCGACCGAGCCGTAGTCCTCGTTGACCAGCGCGCCATAGCTGCGCAGCTCGCCCGAGGCTTCGTCGAGCTGCATGGTGGCCTCGAAGTAGCGCTGAAAGCCCTTCATGGTGAGCTGCACCAGTTCGCGGTTGGTGTTGTCAGCGGCGTCCAGCGACTGGGCCACGCTCTGCGCGGTGTCTCCCACACTGGAGGCGACCAGGGCGCGGGTGCTGCGCTCGGTGAGCACGGCAATGGCCAGCCCCACCAGCACCAGCACCAGGGCCACCAGCGCAATGGCGGTCAGCGTGACCTGGCGCGCGACGGAACGGTTGTTGGCAAGGGAAGCAGCCATGCAGTGTGTCTCCTGGAGATTGAAAGCCCAAAGCCGGCTGTCGCCGGTCTGCGGTCACTCTACGTCCAGAGGCTTGTTACATTTATTCACGCATTCCCTTACGCAAAGCTGCGTACCTCAACGCCGCCGATGTGTGAGTCATGGCCTGCGAAACTGGCACTGCCCAAGCCGAGGACGCCGAGCAAGTACCGCCCTACAACGAAGGCGTAGGGGGAAGGCGCAAAGCGACTCAGCGGATATTCCCAGTCATCCAGCCCAGGCCTTGCGAGGTGCCCGCTGCGGGCCGGTATTCGCAGCCGACCCAGCCGCCGTAGCCCAACGCGTCGATGGTGTCGAAGAGAAAGGGGTAGTTCAGCTCCCCCCGGTTAGGCTCGTGGCGCCCGGGCACACCGGCAATCTGAACATGCGCCACCCGGCCCGTGGGCAGGTACTGGTGCAGCTTGGTGGCCACGTCACCTTCCACGATCTGGCAGTGGTAGAGGTCCATCAGCACCTTGAGGTTGGGGGCCTGCGCCGCATCAAGCAGCTCGTGCGCGTGATCCTGCCGGTTCAGAAAGTAGCGCGGCATGTCGCGCAGGTTGATGGGCTCGATGAGGATGTCGCACCCCGCGCCCGCAGCCTCGGCGGCCGCCCAGCGCAGGTTGCCAACGCACAGGTCCTTGAGGGATTCGCGCTCCACGCCGGGCGGCACGATGCCCGAGAGCACGTGGATGCGCGGGCAGCCCAGCACCTCGGCATAGCGCAGGGCTTCTTGCACGCCCGCGCGGAACTCGGCCTCATGCCCAGGCAGCGCTGCGGTGCCGCGCGCGTTCTGGTCCCACGCCGCCGCCATGCGGCTGCGGTCGGTGCCGCCAGGCGGGGCATTGAACAGCACCAGCTGCAGGCCGTTGTCCGCAAGCCGGGCCGCCACCTCGACGGGCTCGAAGGCATAGGGAAACAAGAACTCCACCGCCGTGAACCGGTCGCGCGCCGCAGCGGCAAAGCGGTCCAGAAACGGCAGCTCGGTGTACATCAGGCTCAGATTGGCGGCAAACTGGGGCATGGCGGGCGGGAGGTGGAATCAGAGCGCAGCAGCTTATCGTGCAGCATCGGGGCCAGAAGCCCTTGACAAGCCTCAACCAGGCTCCACCCATGAAAAATATGAGTCAAATTGGCCCCTAGCGCCTAATGGATAAGCGCTAGCAGCTATTAATTTGATAGTATTTTCTCTCCTACCAGGACACCCAATGCGCATCGGAGAACTCGCCCAACGCACCGGCACCACGCCCAAGGCCATCCGGCTGTACGAGGCCCGGGGCCTGCTGGGCACGGTGGCGCGCGCAGGCAGCTACCGCCACTATGCCGAGGCCGATGTAGCCCGCGTGTTGCTGATCCGCCAGGCCCAGGCGCTGGGTTTTCGGCTGTCGGAGCTGGATGGCCTGCCCCACATCGACACCGCTGCAGGCTGGGAACGCATGGCCCAGCTGGTGGCCGGGCGGCGGGCCGCCGTGGCGCAGGAGCTGGCGCGCCTGTCAGCGCTGGACGCGCAGCTGGCGCTGTTGGAAGCCGAGCTGCACACCTGCGACACGCTGGCCGTGCCCGTGGCATCCGAAGCCTGCGCTGCGCCCTCCACACTGGCGGTGGCACCTCCAGCGCACAACCCCGCGCAATTTGGTGCAGCGACCACGGCGGGCGCTGCGAGATTCACCGCGACTTGACCTGACCGCTTGACTCTGCCCCGTGGGGCAGGGTGACCATGGCGCCATCAACAACACCGTGATGGAGCGTCTGTGGCAAAGCAACAAAACATTCTGGTCATCCTGGGCCACCCCACCGCCGAGAGCCTGTGCGCAGGCATGGCACGTGCCTATGCCGAGGGCGCCAGGCGCGCAGGGGCACAGGTGCGGTTTCTGGACGTGGGTCAGCTGACCTTCAACCCCCTGTTCCAGGGCTATGGCGCTGCCCAGCCGCTGGAACCCGATTTGCTGGCCGCGCAGGCCGACATCACCTGGGCGCACCATCTGGTGTGGGTCTATCCGATCTGGTGGGGCGCCATGCCCGCGCTGCTCAAGGGTTTTATCGACCGCGTGCTGCTGCCCGGCTATGCCTTCAAGTACCGCAAAGGCTCATCGCTGTGGGACAAGCTGCTGGCAGGTCGCTCGGCCGAGCTGCTGGTGACCATGGACTCGCCGCCCTGGTACTTTCGCTGGGTCACACGCATGCCGGGGCACCACCAGATGAAGAAGGCCATCCTGGAGTTCTGCGGCATCAGCCCCGTGCAGGTGCACAGCTTTGGCCCGGTGCGCAGCGCCAGCACCGAGCGGCTGGCGCAGTGGGTGGAAAAGGCGAGGCAACTGGGGCAGCGCCAGGGGGCACGCTCCGCGCCGGGCAAGCCGCGCCCGGCACCCGTCACTTCGTCGCCGTGAATGCTTGAACGGCAGCTCGGCCCACGGCCGGGTCGTCGGTGAAGAAGCCGTCGATGCCTGCGCGCAGATAGGCCGTGATCTCACCCACGCTGTCGCCGCGCACGGTGCCATCGGTGGCGGGCGCCTTTTTCAGCCCGGAGGGCAGAAAGGCGTTTTCGGGCCGCAGCGTCCAGATGTGCACGCCCAGGCCTTCGGCGCGGGCGCGCGCCACCAGCGGGGTGGGTTCGCCCGGCACGCCATCCTTGACCGGCACCACCAGCGTCTTGAACGGGCCGATGGCATTGGCATAGGCGGCCACCTGCTTGAGGCCCTCGGGCGTGATCAGGTCGGCATAAGCGCGCGTGTTGGCCGTGCCCTGCGCCACAAAGTCATACGGCCGGCCCGAAGGCGCGACCAGCTGCACCAGGCGCACGCTGCTGAGTTTGCGGATCGCCTGCAGGTTGCTGACCTCGAAGGACTGCACGAACACGGGCGCGTCCTTGTGGTTCCAGCCGTTTTTCTCCAGCACGGCCAGCAGCGGCGCCTCCAGCGGCAGGCCGATGGACTGGAAGTAGGTGGGGTGTTTGGTCTCGGGGTAGATGCCGATGGTCCTGCCCGTCTTGGCCGTGGCCGCCTTGGCCAGGTCGATCACCTCCTGCAACGTGGGCACCTCGAACCGACCGTTGTAGGCCACGTTGGCCGGGCGCTGCGCGGGGATGCGCTCGCGGGCGCGCAGGGTTTTCAGCTCGGCCAGGGTGAAGTCTTCGGTGAACCAGCCGGTGATGGCCTGGCCGTCGATGGTTTTTGTGGTTTTGCGGCCTGCGAACTCGGGGCGGTCCACCACGTCGGTGGTGGCTTCCTTCACCGAGCCGTCGGCGTTGAGGATGGCAATGGCGTTCTCGTGCCGCGCCACCAGCACGCCGTCCTTGGTGATGACGAGGTCGGGCTCGATGATGTCGGCGCCGTCGTCAATGGCCTGCTGGTAGGCGGCCAGCGTGTGCTCGGGCCGCAGCGCCGAGGCGCCCCGGTGGGCGATGACGGTGGGGGTGGGCGGCCAAGCCTGGGCCACGGCGCCCAGCGCCCAGGTGGTGAGCAACGCGGCGGCAGTCACGGCGCGCAGTGCAGTGCGTTTCATGCGGGTCTCCTACAAGCAGAGCCCGCACCTTAGCCGATGCGTTTGACAGCGTCGTGTCGCGAGGATGCCTACGCGTGTTCGAAGTGAAAAACGGCCGTGCCCGCGCGTGCATTGGGCAGCCAACGCACCTCTTGCCCGTCCTGCAGCCCGAAGGAGTCGAGGATGCGCAGGCTGTTCTTGGTGGCCAGCACTTCGAAGTCTTTGTAGGTACCCACGCGGATGTTGGGCGTGTCGTACCACTGGTAGGGCAGGCGCCGCGTCACCGGCATGCGCCCGCGCAGGATGGACAGGCGGTTGGGCCAGTGCGCAAAGTTAGGGAAGGCCACCACACCCGTGCGGCCCACACGCGCTGTCTCGCGCAGCATGGTTTCGGCATTGCGCAGATGCTGCAGCGTGTCGATCTGCAGCACCACGTCAAAGCTGTTGTCGTCGAACATGGCGAGGCCTTCATCCAGGTTGAGCTGGATCACATCCACCCCGCGCTGCACGCAGGCCAGCACGTTGGCGTCGTCGATCTCCACGCCATAGCCGCTGCAGCCGCGCTCGCGCTGCAGGTAGTCGAGCATGGCGCCGTTGCCACAGCCCAGGTCGAGCACGCGCGAGCCGGGGGGCACCAGGCGCGCCAAGGCTTGCATCGCCGCTTTTTCGGTCATGGTTGCAACTCCTTGGCAATGCTATCGAAGTAAGAGCGCATGACGCCCATGTACCGGGCGTCATCGAGCAAAAAGGCATCGTGCCCGTGGGGCGCGTCAATCTCGGCGTAGCTCACGCTGCGGCGGTTGTCGAGCAAGGCCTTCACGATCTCGCGGCTGCGCTTGGGCGAAAAGCGCCAGTCGGTGGTGAAGCTCACCAGCAGGAACCTGGCCTGCGCCCGGGCCAGGGCCCGCGTGAGGTTGCCGGCATGGGTGCACGCGGGGTCGAAGTAATCGAGCGCGCGGGTGATGAGCAGGTAAGTGTTGGCGTCGAAGTAGTCGCTGAACTTGTCGCCCTGGTAGCGCAGGTAGCTTTCGATCTGGAACTCGATGTCCTGCGTGCTGTATTTCAGCTCCAGGCCTTCGCGCAGCTGCCGGCCGAACTTCTCGTTCATCACGTCGTCGCTCAGGTACGTGATGTGACCGATCATGCGGGCGATGCGCAGGCCACGCTTGGGGATCACGCCGTGGCGGTAAAAGTGGCCGCCGTGGAAGTCCGGGTCGGTCACGATGGCGCGGCGGGCCACTTCGTTGAAGGCAATGTTCTCGGCTGTGAGGTTGGGGGCGCTGGCCACCACCACCGCGTGGCGCATGCGCTCGGGGTACTGGAGCGTCCAGCTCAGCGCCTGCATGCCGCCCAGGCTGCCACCCAGCACGGCGGCCAGTTGCTGGATACCCAGGCGGTCGAGCAGGCGGGCCTGGGCGTTGACCCAGTCTTCCACCGTGACCACCGGGAAGTCCGCGCCATAGACCTCGCCCGTATCGGGATGGTTGTGCATGGGGCCGGTGGAGCCAAAGCAGGAGCCCAGGTTGTTCACGCCGATCACGAAGAATCGGTCAGTGTCCACGGGCTTGCCGGGGCCGATCATGTTGTCCCACCAGCCCTCACTCTTGTCCTGCCCGGCGTAGACGCCCGCGACGTGGTGCGAGGCATTGAGGGCGTGGCACACGAGCACGGCGTTCGAGCGGTCGGCATTGAGCGTGCCGTAGGTCTCGTAGGCCAGGTGGTAGTCGCGGATGGACGCACCGCTTTGCAGCGGGAGCACCTCCGGAAAATGCATGGACTGGGGCGTGGCAAAAAACGACATAAAAAAACCCGGCGTCGCTAAAAACGAGGCCGGGCGGATGTGTCGGACGGGTCTTTAGCAGGATTTATAAAGCGCCCGCAAGCTGTGGCAAATCGGCGCGTCTGGCAAATATACCAAAACGGCCGCTGCTGCTCACCCGGCGGGCGTGAAGATCGCCACCAACCCCAGCACCAGAAAAATCACCGCCGAGACCACATGGACGGCGCGAATGGGCACGCGGCGAGTGATGCGCTCGCCCAGCCATACCACCGGCGCGTTGGCGATCATCATGCCGAGCGTGGTGCCCGCCACCACCCACAGGTAGGCGTTGTACTGCGCGGCCAGCATGACGGTGGCGATCTGGGTCTTGTCGCCCATTTCGGCCAGGAAGAATGCGACCACGGTGGTGCCAAACACCCCCCAGCGTGGCGATCCGTCGGCTTCGCCTTCGTCCAGCTTGTCGGGGATCAGCATCCACACCGCCATGGCGATGAACGATGCACCCAGGATCCAGCGCAGTACCTGGGGGCCGAGGAACGTGGTCACCCAGGCACCCAAAGCCCCGGCCAGGCCGTGATTCACCAGGGTCGCCACCAGGATGCCAAGCACGATCGGCCAGGGTTTGCGAAAACGTGCGGCCAGCACGAGCGCGAGCAGCTGCGTCTTGTCGCCCATCTCGGCGAGCGCGACGATGGCGGTAGAAATGAAGAAGGCTTCCATGGGGGAGGGGGTCCTATCCGGCCGGATGGGTGGAAAACGCATTGACTGCACCCCGACTCCGGCCATGTGGATCGGTTTGCAGTCAATGGTCTCGCCCAGCTCAAAAGCCGCATACGCCATAGGTTTCGAAGAACCCAAGTGTGTTGACGCATGCCCCCGGCGCATTGCGCGGCCGGGCGGGCTACTCCCCAAAGACTCTCGGATTTTACCCTGCTTCCGACAGGGAAAACAGGCGGGTGGTTGCCGAATGGTGGCGACGGGCCAGGTTCGGATGGCCGTTCAGACCCTGCGGGTTTCCCCTGAAAACCGCCGTTGCACGCTCCAAAATACCCACAAATTTGTGCAGGATGGATGGCTTGATCCAGAAATAAACCCCACACGCTTCATAAAGTGATTAATAATGGGTTCGCTTTTCTGCTTGCAGGAAAGCAGTTAGCTTAGCGGTGAATGGTCAGTTTCGCGTCTTTGAAGTCGTCACAGGTTTGTTGATTGCGTCGGACTCCATCGCGTTTTTGTGTTTTTTCAGGAGTCCTTCATGGGCAACAAACTTTACGTGGGCAACCTGCCCTACTCTTTCCGCGACGAAGATCTGCAACAGACCTTCAGCCAGTACGGCTCGGTCGGCAGCGCCAAGGTCATGATGGAGCGCGACACCGGCCGCTCCAAGGGTTTCGGCTTTGTCGAAATGGGCAGCGATGCTGAAGCCCAAGCCGCCATCCAAGGCGTGCATGGCACCAATTTCGGCGGCCGTGACCTCGTGGTCAACGAAGCCCGTCCCATGGAGCCCCGCGCTCCCCGTAGCGGCGGCTTCGGCGGCGGCAACGGTGGTGGCGGCGGCTACGGCGGTGGTGGCGGCGGCGGTTACGGCGGTGGCCGTAGCGGCGGCGGCGGTGGTGGTGGTTACGGCGGTGGCCGTAGCAGCTACTAAAAAGACCTTGCTGGCAGACCTTTGCGGTCTGCCAAAGGCAAAACAAAGGAGCCCCTGGGCTCCTTTTTTCATGCCTGCGCGGCATCGCCACCACAGTCGGCATTGCCGCTTGCTTTTTCCGCAAAAGTGTGGCGCATAATGAGCCAGCGGGGTTTCCCCCGCTTAAAGTTTGCGGTGATCCGTCAGTTTCGCGCTGAGAGCGTCATTGAGATTAGCTGGCTGCGTTTTCGGGACTCCATCGCTTTTTCCATGTGTTTTTGAGGAGTCCCTCAATGGGCAACAAACTGTACGTCGGCAACCTGCCGTACTCGGTGCGCGACAGCGATCTCGAACAGGCCTTTGGCCAATTCGGCGCAGTGACCAGCGCCAAGGTCATGATGGAGCGCGACACAGGCCGCTCCAAGGGCTTTGGTTTCGTGGAAATGGGCAGTGACGCGGAAGCCCAGGCCGCCATCAATGGCATGAATGGCCAGCCACTGGGTGGCCGCAGCATCGTCGTGAACGAAGCACGCCCCATGGAGCCCCGCCCACCCCGCAGTGGCGGATTTGGCGGCGGTGGCGGCGGTGGTGGCGGTTACGGCGGCGGCGGTGGTCGCAGTGGTGGCGGCGGTTACGGCGGTGGCCGTGAAGGCGGCGGCGGTGGTGGTTATGGCGGCGGCCGCGAGGGTGGCGGCGGTTACGGCGGCGGTGGTGGCGGTGGCCGCAGCGAAGGCGGATTCCGCAGCCCCTACGGCTCTGGCTCCCGCAACGGCGGTGGCGGCGGTGGCCGCAACGGCGGTGGTGGCGGCTATGGTGGCGGTGGTGGCAACGGCTACTGAAGCAGACCTGCGACGTTTCTCTGAAAGCCCCCTCGGGGGCTTTTTTCATGCACGACCGCCACGCCTTGCTTCTATCGCAGCCAGGACCGCCCCGAACCGGCGGCCAAAAACCACCTCCGGTGGACCTAGGAGCTACTGCTCGCTCTGCCGCCGCTTGCGCGGGCGCCCGGCCAGCAGTTTGTCGAACAGCACGTTCGGCACCATGCGCAGCAACTTGGCAACCACCCCCATTTGCCAGGGGATGACCCGGTAGCTGGCACCCGCCGTGATGGCCCGGAAGGCACGGTCCGCAAAGTCATCGGCCTGCATCAGAAACGGCATGCTGTAGCGGTTCTGGCGGGTGAGCGGCGTGTCGATGTAGCCCGGAGAAATGGTGACCACACGCACTCCGTGGGGGCGCATCTCCCCGCGCAGGCTCTCGCAGTAGCTGATGACGGCCGCCTTGCTGGCGCAATACGCACCATGCCCGGGCAGGCCACGGATGCCTGCCACGCTGCCGATGCCCACCAGCGTGCCGCTGCCCCGCTGCGCCATCGCGTCGGCAAAGGGATGGAAGGTGGCCGCCACGCCGATGTTGTTGGTGGCAAAGGTGCGTGCCATCACGTCGATGTCGTCGCGCACTGCCGTGTCCATGCCCACGCTGATACCCGCATTGGCAATGACCACGTCAGGCACCCCTTGGCGTGCGATGCAATCGCGGCCCGCAGCAACGATGCTGTCGGTCACGGCTACATCTGCACTATAAATTTCGTAGCTGTCAGCGCTTATTCCTTGAGCGCTAGCCCATGTTTTGACCTCAGAAGTGCGGCGCGCCACCAGGGCCAGGCGGTAGCCCGACCGGTGAAAGCGCAGGGCCAGGGCCTGGCCGATGCCGCTGGACGCGCCGGTGATGAAGACTAGGGGAGTGGTCATGCGGGCTCCGATCGGGGCGGCGTACTAGGGCTTGGCCGCGCCGGGCTGGAGCACGCCACGCACACGTCCGCGCAGCTGCAGCACCTGGTCGAGGTTGTCGTAGTCCATGCCGTCGGCCGTGAAGCGATCATTGCCGCGCGTGAGGGTGACGGGCTTGTCGGAACGCACGCGTTCGGTGTTGGTGTAGGCGTGCAGAAATTCGCTGCGGAACTCCAGCCGAGGCTGGGCGGGTGACCCAGGCTTGGCGGGCAGGGGCTCGCGCGTGACGATGGCATTGCCAAACAGCTGCACCTCCGAACCATCGGCGTTGGTCAGGGCGCGGTCTGCCGTGGCCACGGTGAGGCGGCCCTGCGGCGTCACCGAGCGCATGCGCGCTTTGTCGATCTCCAGCGTGTCGGAGTCGGGGTAGTGCCGCGCTTCTTCGCCCTGCACTTCGCTTTGCAGGCGCCCGCTCGCGTCAAAGCTTTTTACCGAGAACGACTTCATGAAATAGTCGGGCTGGTTGCCTTGTTGGCGCTCGATGGCAGGCAGCAGGGGCATGGGCGCGTTGCGCACCAGCCACCAGGTGCCCAGCGCCAGCAGCCCCATGAGCACGACGGGCAGATAGAGCGAGAACTGTTCCCAGCCCTGGCGGACCCAGTTGCGCATCACGGTGTTGCCTCCGGGCCCGGCACGACAACCTGGCAGGTGGGGAAAGAGCGCAGAAAACCCGGGTTCATGCGGTGTACTCCGCCAGCAGTGCGGCATAGCGGCCCGAGGCCACCAGCAGCAGATCACACAGCTCGCGCGCGGCACCATCGCCGCCCCGGGCCTGCGTCACAAAATGGGCGGCATGGCGCACTTCGGCCTGGGCGTTGGCCGGGGCGCACGCAAAAGCACTGCGGCGCATCACCGGCAGGTCGGGCCAGTCGTCACCCATCGCAGCAGCCTGGGACCAGTCCAGCCCCAGCGTGGCCAGCATCTGTTCAGCGGCGGGGCGTTTGTCTTCGGTGCCGAACACCGCGTGTTCGACCCCCAGCGCCTTCAGGCGCACGCGCAGCGGCGCGGAGTCGCGGCCCGTGATGACCGCAGGCGTGATGCCTGCCTTTTGCAGCAGCTTGAGCCCATGCCCGTCCAGCGTATTGAAGCGCTTGAGCGTTTCGCCCGATTCGCTGAAATACAGGCCGCCATCGGTCAGCACACCATCGACATCGAAGAAGGCAATGCGCACGCCTTGGGCGCGCAGCAGCAGCTCGGGGGGAAATTGCAGCACGGGCAGGGTCATTTCAATAAGGGGCATGCAGATCGAACGGGCACAGCCAAGACCAGTGCACCCGTGGAACCGGCTTCGCCGGGCCACCGGGTGCGTCCCCTAAGGGGGAAGGCGCGCAGCGACTCAGGGGGGTCATTTGAAGTGAGGTCATATGACTTTGGCTCGCATCAGGTCGCCGATGTGCACCACCCCCGTGAGCACCCCTCCCGCATCCACCACCAGCACGCTGGTGATGGCATGCGCCTCCATCATTTCGGCGGCGTCCACCGCAAGGGCGTCCGGGGCAATGCGGCGCGGGTGGGGGTGCATGACCTGGCCCGCCGTGGCCGTGCGCAGGTCGGCCCCGGCCTCGATGCGGCGGCGCAGGTCGCCGTCGGTGAAGATGCCCAGCACCTGGCCGGCGGCATCCACGACGGCCGAGGCGCCCAGGCCCTTGGCACTCATTTCGCGCATGAGGTCGCTGAAGGAGGCGTCGGGAGCCACACGCGGCACCTCCCTGCCGGTGCGCATGACATCGCTCACATGGGTGAGCAGCTTGCGCCCCAACGCACCGCCAGGGTGCGAACGGGCAAAGTCTTCAGGGCGGAAGCCCCGGGCGTCGAGCAGGGCTACGGCCAGCGCGTCGCCCATGGCCAGCTGGGCCGTGGTGCTGGCGGTGGGGGCCAGGTTCAGGGGGCAGGCCTCGCGCTCCACGCTGCAGTCGAGCACCAGGTCGGCATGGCGGGCGAGCGTGGACTGCAGCCCGCCGGTCATCGCGATCAGCGGGGCGCCCAGGCGCTTGAGCACGGGCAGGATGGCCGTCAGTTCACCACTTTCGCCGCTGTTGGAGATCGCCAGGACCAGGTCGTCGCCCGTGACCATGCCCAGATCGCCGTGGCTGGCCTCGGCCGGGTGCACAAAAAACGCTGGCGTGCCCGTAGATGCCAGCGTGGCTGCAATCTTGCGGCCCACGTGGCCGCTTTTGCCCATGCCCATCACCACCACACGGCCACGGGCCTGCAGCACCATCAACACGGCCTCGGCAAACACGCCATCGACGCGGGCCGCCAGCCCGGTCAGCGCCGCCGCCTCAATGTCAAAGGTCTCGCGGGCCAGGCGCAGGGCCTGTTCGGCGTCAAAAGGGGGCAGCGTGGCGGGCACAGGGGTCATCCGGTGGATTCTATCGACCGGGCATGCCTGCGCGGGTGGCAGATTTTTTGCCCTGGCTCTGGCATGGACCCTGCTTCGGACAGAAAACACCGAGGGCCGCAGGAAGGCTCGGATAGCATCGAACCATGTCCTCACTCGCCCTCACCTTGCTTTACCTGTTGGCCGCAGTGCTGGGTGTTGTGGTCTGCCGCAGCCTCAAGCTGCCACCCATGCTCGGCTACCTGGCTGCGGGGGTGCTCATCGGCCCCCATGCGCTGGCGCTGACGCAGAACTCGGAAGGGGTGCGGCACCTGGGCGAGTTTGGCGTGGTGTTCCTGATGTTCGCCATCGGGCTGGAGTTCAGCCTGCCCAAGCTGCGCGCCATGCGGCGCCAGGTGTTCGGCCTGGGACTGATGCAGGTGGTGCTGACGATGGTGGTGGTCACCGGCGCGGCACTGGTGCTCTCCCGCTGGGTGGGCGGCGTGTGGGATATGGGCTGGCAGACGGCGCTGGCGCTCTCGGGCGTGATGGCGATGAGCAGTACGGCCATTGTGGTCAAGCTCATGGCCGAGCGGGCCGAGCTCGAAAGCGAACATGGCCGCCGCGTGATGGGTATTCTGCTGTTCCAGGATCTGGCCGTGGTGCCGCTGCTGGTGTTGATCCCCGCGCTGAGTTCCTCGTCAGACCAGCTGCTGACCGCGCTGGCGTGGGCGCTGGTCAAGGCCACGGTGCTGGTGGGCATTCTGCTCACGGGCGGGCAGCGGTTCATGCGCTGGTGGCTCACGCTGGTGGCGCGGCGCAAGAGCGAGGAGCTGTTCATGCTCAACCTGCTGCTGATCACGCTGGGCCTGGCCTGGCTGACCGAACTGGCGGGGCTGAGCCTGGCGCTGGGCGCCTTCATCGCGGGCGTGCTGGTGTCCGAGACAGAGTACAAGCACCAGGTGGGCACGGACATCCGCCCGTTTCACGATGTGCTGCTGGGGCTGTTTTTCATCACCATCGGCATGATGCTGGACTGGCACATCCTGGTGGACCGCTGGGCGCTGGTGCTGGCCCTGCTGACGGTGCCGCTGGTGGTCAAGCTGGGGATCATCCTGGTGCTGGCCCGCAGCATGGGGGCCACCACGGGCGTGGCCCTGCGCACCGGGCTCTACCTGGCCCAGGCGGGGGAGTTCGGATTTGTGCTGCTGTCGCTCACGCAGGCCAACGGGCTGGTGCAGCCCGCGCTGATGAACCCCATCCTGGCGGCCATGGTGCTGTCCATGCTGGCGACGCCGTTTCTCATCATGTACAGCAACCGCATCGTGATGAAGCTGGTGGCCAGCGACTGGCTGCAGCAGTCGCTGCAGATGACGTCCATCGCGCGCAAATCCATCAACACCAGCAAACACGTGATCATCTGCGGCTACGGCCGCTGCGGACAAAACCTGGCGCGAATGCTGGAGCATGAAGGCATCCCCTACATGGCGCTGGACCTGGACCCGGACCGTGTGCGCCAGGCCGCCGCTGCGGGCGATTCGGTGGTGTATGGCGACGCCACCCGCCTGCAGGCGCTGATGGCCGCTGGCCTGGTGCGTGCCAGCGCGGTGGCGATCACCTACATCGACGTGCCGGCCGCCCTGAAGGTGCTGGCCAACGCGCGCTCGCACGCACCGCAGGTGCCCGTGGTGGTGCGCACGCAGGACGACCTGCACCTGGACAAGCTGCAAGAGGCGGGCGCCACCGAGGTCGTGCCCGAGGCGATCGAAGGCTCGCTCATGCTCGCCAGCCACGCGCTGGCCCTGGTGGGCGTGCCCATGCGCCGCGTGCTGCGCCTGGTGCAGGACCAGCGCGATGCGCGCTACAACCTGCTGCGCGGCTACTTCCACGGCGCCGACGACGACACGGCCAACGAGCGCGACCAAGAACGCCTGTCCACCATCAACCTGCCGCCCGGCTCCACAGCCCTGGGCCGCAGCCTGGGCCAGCTGGCCCTGCCCGCCATGGGCGTTCGGGTGGTGAACCTGCGGCGTGGCAACGGCCACATCAGCGCAGCGGAGGACGACGCACAGCTGGCCGAAGGCGACACGCTGGTGCTCTCAGGGCACCCGGCGGCGCTGGCACTGGCGGAGGACAAGTTGTTGCGGGGGTAAAGGCAGGGTACATCCCCCTGAGGCACTGCGTGCCTTCCCCCTTCTCTCTAAGCGCTACGCGCTCCGGGAAGGGGGACGATGCCCTCGCTGCGGGGCGGCCCTTGCTTGGCATCTCTCGCCTAGTGCGTGCCAGTGGCTGAGGCTGGCGCCAAAATTTGAACTAAATATGGCCCTAGCGCTTATCTATCAAGCGTCAATAGCTATATATTTAATAGCAAACTACAAAAGCTCGGCGGGCCCTGGCCGCCCGAACAGATAGCCCTGGAACTGCTGGCAACCGTTGCGCAACAGGAACGCGCGCTGCCCTTCGGTTTCCACCCCTTCGGCCACCACGTCCAGGCCCAGGCTGTGGGCCAGGGTGATGATGGTGCAGGCGATGGTGGCGTCGTTGGGGTCGGTGAGCACGTCGCGCACAAAGCTCTGGTCGATCTTGAGCTGGTCCAGTGGCAGGCGCTTGAGGTAGCTCAGGCTCGAATAGCCCGTGCCAAAGTCGTCCAGCGAGAAGCCCACGCCGAGCGTGCGCAGTGCCTGCATCTTGAGGATGCTGTCTTCCACGTCATGCAGCAGCAGGCTTTCGGTCAGTTCGAGCTTGAGGTGGGCCGGGTCCGCCCCGCAATCGCGCAGCACGCTGAGCACTTCGTCGGCAAAGCCGGGTTGGCGAAACTCCTGCGCGCTCACGTTCACGGCCACGGTCCAGTCCGCAGTGTGCGGCGCTGTTGCCCAGAGCGCCAGCTGGCGGCAGGCCATGGTCAGCACCTGGCGCCCTAGCGCCAGGATCAGTCCGGTCTGCTCTGCCAGGGAGATGAAGTCGCCGGGAGGCACCATGCCGCGCTGCGGGTGGTTCCAGCGCACCAGCGCCTCGGCCCCCAGCACCTTGCCGGCCTCGTCCACCACCGGCTGGTAGTGCAGCAGGAACTCGTTGCGCAGAATGCCCTGCCGCATGTCGCCTTCCAGCGCCGACCTCGCAGACGCCGCCGCCTGCATGGCGGGGTCAAAGAAACACAGCGTGTTGCGGCCCTGCGCCTTGGCCTGGTACATGGCCAGATCGGCGCGCTGGAGCAGCTCCTGCACGGGCAGCTGCACACCGCGAAAAAGGGCAATGCCGATGCTGGGCGTGCTGTGCACTTCGCTGTTTTGCACCACGTAGGGCTCATTCAGCGCCGCCAGCACCTTTTGCGCCACGGCCTCGGCTTCGGCGGCCGCAACGTCCACCTCGGCGTGGAGGCCCTGCAGCACCACCACGAACTCGTCGCCACCCAAACGCGCCACCGTGTCGGTGGCGCGGACGCACGCGCCGATGCGCCCGCCCACCTGCACGAGCAGCCGGTCTCCCCACTCGTGGCCCATGGTGTCGTTGATGCCCTTGAAGTTGTCGAGGTCCAGGAACAGCAAAGCCCCGTGGCATCCCTCCCGCGCACACGCGTTGGCCGCGCGGTCCAGCCGGTCCATGAGCAGCCGCCGATTGGGAAGGCCGGTGAGTTCGTCATAGAAGGCCAGGCGCTGGATCTCGGCCTCGGCCAGCTTGCGTTCGGTGATGTCGCGCGCCACGCCCCGGTAGCCCGTGAACTGGCCGGCACCATCAAAGATGGGCTCCCCGCTGATGGAGACCCACACGGGCTTTCCGTCTTCGGTCAGACGTTGCATTTCAAAGTCGTGGAACACCTCGTGCGCCTCCAGTTGCCTGCGGTGCTCCCGCCATTGGCCCTCGCTCACAAAGGTATTGGGCAGCTCCCAGCGCGTGCGCCCGTAGTGCATCTCGTCGGGTACACCGGCATCGTTGTAGGGGTTGCCGTCCAGGCGCACAAAGCGGAACTGCGCATCCTGCTCCCAGTACCAGTCGGAGGACAGGTGGGTGAGGCTGCGCCAGCGCGATTCGCTCAGGCGCAAGGCCTCCAGGGTGCTCAGGTAGTCGGTCACGTCCGTGAAAGTGCGCACGCGCCCCCCTGGCTCCAGGGCCCGGGTGCGCACTTCGATGTAGCGGCCGTTGTGGGTGCGCCGCACATAGGTGTCCGGCATGGTGAGCTTGCCACCGTGGGCCGCATATTCCGACGCCACATAGTTGCGCGCCGTGGGTTCTATCAGCTCAAATCCGGTGCCGAAATCGCCCCGTTCGGTCTGAAACCGCACCACGTCCTCGACTTTGGGCTGGGCGGCCAGCAGGGATTCGGGCAGGTCAAGCAGCTCCAGATAGCGCCGGTTGTAGACGCGGATACGTCCCTCCGCATCCACGTTGGTAATGCCTTGCGACACGCTGGCCAGCGTGCCTTCGAGGGCGCGCGTCTTCTCCGCCAGCAACGCGCTGGTGCGCGCGAGTTCCACCTCGACCGCGCTGCGCGCCAGCTCGGCTCGGCGGGCCATTTCCAGCTGGCCCACGGTGTTGAGCAGGGGCTGGAGAAACTGCACGTCTGCCGCCGAATACCCCTCGGGCCGATTGGCCAGGCCCACCATGGCCACCAGCTCGCCCGCCGCATGGATGGGCAGCCCCAGGTAGGTGTGCAGCGGGGGATGGCCCGGGGGCGTGCCCGCGCTGCGCATGTCATGGCGTGCATCGTTGGTGAGCACCGGCTCGCCCGACACCAGCGCCGCGCCCACCAGGGACTGCAGGTTGTCGAACACCATGCCTTCTTCTGCGTGCTGGGCATAGAGGGCATGGGAGGCCTCGTCCCAACTGATGTCCGTCATCGCATGCACCCGCAGGAAGGGATGCCCGTCGGCGGCACGTTGTACCTGGCCCACCAGGCCAAAGGCACTTTGCGTGAGCGACATCAGCTCCTTGAGCAGGGCCTCGAACGCGGCGCGCGGGCCCGAACTGGCGATAAACATGGCCTGCGCGAGCGATATCGCCTGCAGCAACCGGTGCTGGCGCGTCAGCATGGCCTCTGCCACCAGCCGGGCACGGGCGCTGGAACTGCGCTCCAGCACCGCATCGATCTGCGCGGGCAGGGTCAGCAGGTAGTCCAGCGCAGGGTCCTGCACAGCATAGTCATCAAAGCCGTGGCGCAGGGCCTGGGCCGCATGGGTCTCGGCGCCCTTGCGCACGATGATCATGGCCGGGACGCCATCGAGCAGCCGCAGCAGGTCAAAGGCCGAGCCATCGACGCTGCGCTGCGCCGCCAGCACAATGTCCGGCCTGCTGTGCTCCAGGTGGTCCCGGGCCTGCGCCAGCGACTGAGCCACATCCACCCGCCAGCCGGACCAGGGGTCTGCGAGCGCATCCACCACCGCCTGCGCGTGGTGGTGATCGCTTTCGATCAGCAGGATGGAGATGGGCATGGCCGATCGGCGTTGTGGAGTGGTCCAACGGGGGGCGTTACCAAGGGTGTAACAGCACGGAAACATTATGGGGGCTTGCAGCGCTCCGGGCACACCCCCAGGGCACCCACCCCCGGCTGGATACACTTTGCCCCACAACGGCCTTTGGCCTGCGCACGTTTGCGCGTGCAGCCTTTCTTTACCCCCTCGACCCCATGCAGCCACTCAGCGTCAACGAATACCTCCGCCAGCACATCCGCACCGTACCCGACTGGCCCGCGCCCGGTGTGCAGTTCCGGGACATCACCCCGCTGCTGCAGGACCCCAAGGTGTTCCGCGTGCTGATCGACGCCTTTGTGCACCGCTACATGGACAAGGCGCTGCGCCCGGATGTGGTGGCCGGGCTGGATGCACGCGGCTTCATCCTGGGTGCCGTGGTGGCCTATGAACTCAACGTGGGTTTTGTGCCTATCCGCAAGAAGGGCAAGCTGCCCTTCACCACGGTGGAGGAAACCTATGAACTTGAATACGGCAGCGCCACGGTGGAGCTGCACACCGACGCCGTAAAGGCAGGCGACCGCGTGCTGCTGATCGATGACCTCATTGCCACGGGCGGCACGATGATGGCGGGCCGCAAGCTGCTGGAGAAACTGGGCGCGACGGTGACCGAGGGCGCCGCCATCGTGGACCTGCCCGAGCTGGGAGGCTCCAAACGGCTGCGCGAATCCGGCCTGCCGCTGTACACGCTGGTGGACTTCGAGGGCCACTGATCACGGCCGCCCAGAGTCCGACGTGCTGCGGCCCGCAGGGTCAGTTCAGTTCAGCTCGCCGTACTGGGTGCTGCTCAGGTCCGGCGCGGGGCCATCGGACCCGGGCATTTCGGTGTCTTCAAACCCCGTAGGCTGCGAAGGCGGCAGCAAAGGCCCCGAACGCACAGGCACACCGGGCTTGGCCGCTGCCAGCGGCACTGCGGCGGTGGTGCCTGCCGCCGAGGCCAGGGCGCGCTTGAACGCCGCCACTTCGTCCGCCTCGATGGGTTCGTACCGTGGTGCTGGGCGTGGTGCGGCGGCGGGCGCAGTGGGCGCCGCAGCAGGCGCAACCGCCGGAGCAGCCAGGGGAGGGCGCAGTGGCGCGGGGGCCGTGGCGGCGGCTGTCGGCACGGGCGCCACCGGGCGGACCGGGGTGGCCACCACCGGAGCGGGTGCCGTAGCCACCGGAACCGGCCGCCGGGCCAGCGGTGGCGCTGCCTGCAGGGAAGCCCCCTGGGGCGCAACCCCCTTCTGGGGGATACCCACTGCCACGTGGTCATTGATGCGCCAGTACACGGCGGTTACCAGGATGTCGTAGCGGGTTTTGGCCGTCTGGGCAATCAGCGCCTCGATTTCGGACAGGCGCACAGTTTCTCCACCGTATTCACGCGCCAGGTCCATCATGACCAGAAACTGGCGCCCCCGCTGGTCCAGCGACAGCACCTTGAACTTGTAGCTGGCCGACAGCACACCGGCCCGCACCATCGCGTCGCGGACCACCGTGTAGAGCAGCTCGCGGCGCTCCATGCGTTCGTTCTTGCGGTTGGCGGCGTGCTCGGGAGGCAGGGGCTCCACCAGCGGTTTGCCCTGGCGGCCTGGCGAGAGCGGTACCGTGGCATCGGCATTCAACAGGCCCGACGGTTCGGCCATGGGCCGGGGCTTGGGGGGAGCAGGTTTGCGGCTAAACCAACTGAACAGAGACATGGCTTGCTTTCTACGGGACGGCGCCAGAAAAATCCAAATTGAGTGTAACTTGCTGTACACCCATTCTTGCCCCGCAAAAGCCCGCAGGCCACCACCACATCGGTGGTCTGTCAGGTGGCCGCAACGCGGCGGCGGCGATTGCCCAGCCGCTTGGCCAGTACCGCACCAGCGGCCATCACCAGACCCAGCGCAATGGCAGGCTGGCGGATGGAAAGTTCGGTGAAGCGGATGGCGGTCAGGCTCCACAGCTTGCAGGGCGCGCTGGCCTGCACGGTGGCGCTACGGGAGCGGTGCGAGAAAAACGCACCTTCGCCCACCACGGAGCCTGCCCCGACGATCGCCAGACGCAAGCGCTCTTTTTCGTCCTGGTAGTGCACGCTCAGGCTGCCGCTTTCCACCAGGTACAAGGTGCGGTCTGTAGCGCCCTGGGTGAACAACACCTGTCCGGCGGGCATGACCACGGGCAGAAGATAAGACGAGAGGATGTCCCACTGCGCCTGGGTCAGCGGGTTGGTCATGCTGTCGTCGGCACTGGCCTGTGCGATGGCATCGATCAGACCTTGCAGGTCTACCTTGGAAACAACAGGCGTGGGAACATTCATGGTTTGCCGAAAGTACCCTTGTTACAGATTGCGCACAAGCGCTGTTTACGTCCATTTACAACATAAGCGACAGGCGGCGGCCTGTGCGCCCTGGTCGGAGGCCAGCCCGTTCAAACTGCACGAACAGTCGCACTTCTGCGGACCTATTTGCCAATACAAAAACTGGAAAAAATGACGCCCAGCAGGTCATCCGAGCTGAACTCGCCGGTGATGGCGCTGAGGGCATTCTGGGCCAGGCGCAACTCTTCGGCCAACAGATCCAGCGCCGGGCCCTGGGCCTGCAGCTGGTCGGCCGCCTCTTGCAGGTGAGCCCCCACTGCCTGCAAAGCCTCCACATGCCGGGCGCGGGCAATGTAGAGGCCTTCCGGCGCAGACTGCCAGCCGGCTACTTCCAGAAGCAGGCGCCGCAGACCATCCAGGCCCTCGCCCGTCCGGGCAGACAGGTGCACGCCAGGCCGGGCGTTTTCACCCGCCGCCGCAGCCGCCCCTGGCGCCCGGTCGAGCTTGTTCCAGACGTCAATCACGGGAATGCTCTTGGGCATTTTTTGGGCCATGGCGCTTGCTATATCGGCGTCACCAGCTATGTATTCAGGAGCATCCGCACGCTCCAGGTCATGCAGGAACAGCACCGCGTCGGCCCCGGCAATTTCGTCCCAGGCGCGGGCGATGCCGATGCGCTCCACCTCGTCGCTGCTGTCGCGCAGGCCGGCGGTGTCGATGATGTGCAGGGGCACACCTTCGATCTGGATGGTCTGCTGCACCTTGTCGCGGGTGGTGCCTGCAATGGGGGTGACGATGGCCAGCTCGGCCCCCGCCAGCGCGTTGAGCAACGAGCTTTTACCGGCATTGGGCTGGCCTGCGATCACCACCTTGATGCCCTCGCGCAGCAGCGCGCCCTGGCGCGCCCGCTGCATCACAGAGGCCAATGTTTGCTGCAAATTCGATAGCTGTCCATGCGCATCTGCCTTACGCAGGAAGTCGATTTCTTCCTCAGGGAAGTCCAGCGTGGCCTCCACCAGCATGCGCAGGTGGATGAGGGCATCACGCAGGCCATGGATCTCGGCCGAAAAAGCCCCGGTCAGCGAGCGGCTGGCGCTGCGGGCAGCCGCCTCGGTGCTGGCGTCGATCAGGTCGGCAATCGCCTCGGCCTGGGCCAGGTCGATCTTGTCGTTCAGGAAGGCTCGTTCGGTGAACTCGCCCGGCTGGGCGACGCGCAAGCCGCGCAGATTGGGCTGGCCGGTAGCGGGGTCGGTGGCGGCACCCGCCTCCAGGCAGCGTGCCAGCAGCAGTTGCAGCACCACCGGGCCGCCGTGGGCCTGCAGCTCCAGCACGTCTTCGCCGGTGTAGCTGTGCGGGCCGGGAAAGTACAGCGCCAGCCCCTGGTCGATGGCCTGGCCCTGCGCATCGCGAAAGGGCAGGTAGGTGGCCTCGCGGGGCTTGAGGGTGCGCCCGCAAACCGCCTGCACCAGCGCATCCAACCCGCGCCCTGACACGCGCACGATGCCGACGGCCCCACGCCCCGGGGCGGTGGCGATGGCGACGATGGGGTCTTGGTGGCGGGCAAGCATGGTGGTGACTGTACAGGGTGGATGGGCAAGAAAAAGGCCGCTTGCGCGGCCTTTCGGGAGTCAGTTCATTGATGTCAGCGTTGCCGCTGCGGCATCACTTGAACTTCGGCAAGTTAAATTGCGGTGGCACGCCCATGCGGGTGTTGATGAGCCACTGCTGCGCAATCGACAGGATGTTGTTGGTCAGCCAGTACAGCACCAGGCCGGCCGGGAAGAAGAAGAACATCACGCTGAAGATCAGCGGCATGAACCACATCATCTTGGCCTGCATCGGGTCTGGCGGCGCGGGGTTCAGGGCTGTCTGCAGCAGCGAGCTGGCCGTCATCAGCAAGGGCAGGATGAAGAACGGGTCAGGCGTGGAGAGGTCGTGGATCCAGCCGATCCAGGGCGCGTTGCGCATTTCCACGCTGGACAGCAGCACCCAGTACAGCGCAATGAACACAGGGATCTGGATCATGATAGGGAAGCAGCCGCCCATAGGGTTGACCTTCTCCTCGCGGTAGATGCGCATCATCTCCTGCTGCATCTGCTGCGGCTTGTCCTTCAGGCGCTCGCGCATCTCCATGATCTTGGGGTTGATGGCCTTCATCTTGGCCATGCTGGCGTAGGCCTTGGCGTTGAGCCAGTAGAACGCGATCTTGAGCAACAGCACCAGGGCGACGATGGACCAGCCCCAGTTGTTCAGCAGCTTGTGCAGCTGGTCCAGCAGCCAGTACAGCGGCTTGGACAGGATGGTGAGCCAGCCATAGTCCTTGACCAGCTCCAGGCCGGGGTACAGCTTTTCCATCATCGTTTCGACCTGCGGGCCAGCGAACAGGCGCGCATCGATGGTCTTGGTGGCACCGGGCTCGATGGCGCCCAGCGAGGTCAGCATACCCACTGAGTACAGGTTGGTGTCCACCTTGCGGGTGAAGGGCTCGCGCTGCACACCGTCGGCCAGCAGCCATGCTGTGGCGAAGTAATGCTGCACCATGGCAACGTAGCCGTTGGGCGAGTCCTTGGGGATGTCGATCTTGCCGTTGTCGATGTCCTTGAACTCGATCTTCTGGTACTTCTTGGCGTCGGTGTAGACGGCCGGGCCGGTGAAGGTGGAGTAGAACGACGACTCTCCGGGAGGCTTGTTGCCATCGCGCACCAATTGCAGGTACAGCTGGGGCGACACCGCCGCGCTGCCCGTATTGACGATGTCGTGCTTGACAGCGATGTCATAGGCGCCACGCTTGATGGTCCAGGTCTTGACCAGCTTCACGCCGCCCTGTGCAGGCGATTCGAAGCGAACGCTGATTTCATCTTCACCGTCCTTGAGTTCACGCGGGCCGGGCACCACGGTCATGGCAGTCTTGTGGGTGGGGAACGTGCCACCGATCAGGCCGGTTTGCGCCACATAAACGCGCTGGGCGCTTTCGTCCAGCAACAGGAAATTGCGGGCCTTGTCGGCCATGTCGGCGTGCTTGAGCAGCTCGGCATGCGTGAGCGAGCCGCCTTCGCTGTCAAACACCAGGCGATACAGGTCGGTCTTGACCTCGATGCGCTCGCGGGGGGCAGGTGCTGCCGCAGCAGCCGCTGGCTGGCCCGGCACGGCGGAGGCCCCCGTCGCTGCAGCGGCCACGGGTGCACTCGTGGAAGGCACGCTGGCAGCCCCGGTCGCGCCCGACGCAGCGCCAGCAGCGGCGGGTGCCGTCACGGCGGGCGTGGTGGGGAAAAAGGTGGCTTTGTTGCCGTTGTGCAGCTGCCACTTGTCCCACAGCAGAACCATGGAAAAGCCAAAAATCACCCACAGGATGGTGCGGCGAATGTCGTTCATGAAGACTTCTTTGGTGAGGATGGTTGGGTGTTGGAAGGATGAAGCCGCGAGAAAAGCCGCATGCTGCGCGGCAATTGTTGCGGGACCGGGTCATGGCCCCCGTCACACCAGGGGTGGCAGCGTACCAGCCTGCGCACCGTGAGATAGCTACCCGCCGCAGCGCCATGCTGCTCCAGCGCCTGCAGTGAATAGGCCGAGCAGGTCGGTTCAAACCGGCACGACGAACCCAGCCAAGGGCTCAGGAACAGCCGGTAGCCGTTGACGACACCGATCAAGAGGCGCTGCATCAGCATGGCACCACCGGCTCTGCAACACCACCTTGTTGCTGCGCGGGGGAAGCAGCACCGGCCCCACCTGCACGCCGTGCGGCGTAGCCAAACAGCTGCAGCAGCTCTGCCCGCACCGCCTGCTTGAGCTGGTCGGACGTAGCGCTCACAAACTGCTTGCGGTCAAACGCCGTGCGCAGACGCACCACATGGGCGGCCTGCGGGAGCCGTGCTTCAAACGTGGCGCCCACGGTGTAGATCTGTCGCTTGATGGTGTTGCGCGTCACGGCGCGGCGCGCCCAGCGCTTGGGCACCATGGCACCCAGCCAGACGCCCTGCACGGCAAACAGGGCCTGCGGCCCTTGCTGTTGTGGCAAGGAGCCGGGCCCTGTGGGTAAAGCAGCACTGGCTTGGCGGTCAGCCGCAGCACGTTCGGCATCCAGCACCAGACGGTGCAGCACAAAATGCGCTGTACGGGAGACAGTGCCCCCCGCCATGGTGGCCTGGAACTGCGGACGGGTTTTCAGCCTGTGCATGCAAGCGCCCCGTTTGGAACCTGGCGGTACAAGCCGGGAACAGGCGGGGAGCAGGCCGTAGACCGTAGCGGCCTTAGACGGCCAGGCGCTTGCGACCCTTGGCGCGGCGTGCGTTGATAACGGCACGGCCGCCGCGGGTCTTCATGCGGACGAGGAAACCGTGGGTGCGCGCGCGGCGCGTCTTGGAGGGCTGATAAGTACGTTTCATGGTGCTATTCCTTGAGGTTCAGTTCCGGACTGCTGCTCTTGAACCCCCTGCAATCTGCGCAGCCACGCCCTGTACAACAGGACTTTGGCGGCAGATCCACGGGGCAGAAATAACGGCGCGCCGGGTCAAATCACCCTGAACACATTCAGGGAAACCCGAGATTATCGCAGGCTAGCCAGCTGCTGGCAATGCCTTTTGGCTGGCAGGCTTATCTCCGGATCACGTTTCGGCTTGTTTTATCGCGGCTTTTCGCGGGTTCACGGCAATTACAGCTGCGGTTTTCAATGGGTACACGCCAGCACCACAGCGCCCCCTGAACGACTATCAACACCTCTGACCACCGCAGTTTTCAAATTGTGGATAACTATTTGACAAGCTACAATCCGCCGCCCAGCCCCGTTCCTCCTATCCACAACAAGAATCCCCCTGAAATGATCGAGGAACCCTCCCGCAGCCCCCAACATTCACCCGGTGCAGATGCCGGCCAGGGCCTGTGGCAAGCCTGCGTAGAGCAACTGGCGCAAGACCTGCCCGAGCAGCAGTTCAACACCTGGATCAAGCCCCTGATTGCCCAGGTGGCCGAAGACTTCTCCAAGGTCACCGTGCTGGTGGGCAACCGGTTCAAGCTCGACTGGATCCGGGCGCAGTATGCGGGCCGCATTGCCGCATTGCTCGAAGGCCTGTATGGCCAGCCCGTCACCCTGGAGTTAGCGCTCGCTCAGCGGGAATCCGTTGTACGCACTTACGCACGACCCGCAGCGTCTGAACCATCGAACACCGCAACGCAGTCCGAACCGCCATCGAGCCACAGCGATGAAGCCTCGGCGGGCGCCTTCCGCAACCGGCTCAATGCAGGCCTCACCTTTGAGACGCTGGTGGAAGGCACGGCCAACCGCATGGCGCGCTCGGCCGCCATGCACGTGGCGGGCATGCCCGGCCACCTGTACAACCCGCTGTTTATCTATGGCGGCGTGGGCTTGGGCAAGACCCACCTGGTGCACGCTGTGGGCAACCGCCTGCTGCAGGACAAGCCCGACGCCAAAGTTCTCTACATCCATGCCGAGCAGTTTGTGTCGGATGTGGTTAAGGCCTACCAGCGGCGCACCTTTGATGAATTCAAGGAGCGCTACCACTCGCTCGACCTGCTGCTGATCGACGATGTGCAGTTCTTCGCCAACAAGGACCGCACGCAGGAAGAATTCTTCAACGCCTTCGAAGCCCTGCTGGCCAAGAAGTCTCACATCGTGATGACGTCGGACACGTATCCGAAGGGCCTGGCCAACATCCACGAGCGGCTGGTGTCGCGCTTCGACTCGGGCCTGACGGTGGCCATCGAGCCACCCGAGCTGGAAATGCGCGTGGCCATCCTGATCAACAAGGCCCGCGTCGAAGGCACCGAGATGCCCGAAGAAGTGGCCTTTTTCGTGGCCAAGAACGTGCGCTCCAACGTGCGCGAGCTCGAAGGCGCGCTGCGCAAGATCCTGGCTTACTCGCGCTTCAACCAGAAAGAGATTTCCATCCAGCTCGCCCGCGAGGCGCTGCGCGATCTGCTGTCGATCCAGAACCGGCAGATTTCTGTGGAAAACATCCAGAAAACGGTGGCTGACTACTACAAGATCAAGGTCGCCGACATGTACAGCAAGAAGCGCCCGGCCAGCATTGCCCGGCCGCGCCAGATTGCGATGTACCTGGCCAAGGAACTGACGCAAAAGAGTCTTCCCGAGATCGGAGAATTGTTTGGTGGGCGCGACCACACCACCGTTTTGCATGCAGTGCGCAAGATTTCGGGCGAGCGCCAGCAGCTGACCGAGTTGAACCAGCAGTTGCATGTGCTGGAACAGACCCTGAAAGGCTGACAACCGGTGGGAGAGACCCCGAAAAGAACCCGCCCGGTAAACGGGCAAAATGGCGGGTTATACAGCAGGGGGAGGCACGACCTGTGCCGCTGTCCACGCACCGTCCCAAAAACCACAAGAGGTTGAAGACATGATCGTCCTGAAGGCAACACAAGACAAGGTTCTCGCGGTTCTGCAATCCGTGGCTGGCATCGTGGAGCGCCGCCACACGCTGCCCATCCTGGCCAATGTGCTGATCCGCAAGACGGGCAATGCCCTGCAGCTGACGACCAGCGACCTCGAAATCCAGATCCGCACCACGGCTGAGCTGGGCGGCGACACCGGCGACTTCACCACCACCGTGGGGGCGCGCAAGCTCATCGACATCCTGCGCACCATGCCGGGCGACCAGACCGTTAGCCTCGAATCGGCACAGTCCAAGCTCATCCTGAAAGGCGGCAAGAGCCGCTTCACGTTGCAAAGCCTGCCGGCTGAAGACTTCCCGCTGGTGCAAGAGTCTGCCGCCTTCGGCCCCGTGTTCGCCGTGCCGCAAAAGACGCTGAAAGATCTGCTCGGTCAGGTGTCGTTTGCCATGGCGGTGCAGGACATCCGCTACTACCTCAACGGCATCCTGTTCGTGGCTGAGGGCAAGCAGCTGTCCCTGGTGGCCACCGACGGCCATCGCCTGGCTTTTGCCAGCGCCACGCTGGATGTGGAAGTGCCCAAGCAGGAAGTCATCCTGCCGCGCAAGACCGTGATCGAGCTGCAGCGTTTGCTCAGCGATGCGGGCGGCGAGAACCAGCCCCACATCGAAATGCAGTTCGCCAACAACCAGGCCAAGTTCACCTTTGGCGGCATGGAGTTCGTCACCAAGCTGGTCGAGGGCAAGTTCCCTGACTACAACCGGGTGATCCCCAAGAACCACAAGAACAGCATCACCCTGGGCCGCGCCCCGCTGCTGGCCAGCCTGCAGCGCACGGCCATCATGACCAGCGACAAGTTCAAGGGGGTGCGCCTGAACCTGGAGCCCGGCACCCTGCGCGTGGCGTCGAACAACGCAGAGCAGGAAGAGGCCGTGGACGAGCTCGACATCGACTACGGTGGCGACACCATCGAGATCGGCTTCAACGTGACCTACCTCATCGACGCCCTGGCCAACATGGGCCAGGACATGGTGAAGGTGGAGCTTTCGGACGGCAACAGCTCTGCGCTGCTGACCATCCCAGAGAACGACAGCTTCAAGTACGTGGTCATGCCAATGCGCATTTGAGGCGGCCCCCGTCCTGCTGCACAGCCTGACCACAACGACTACCGTTTTGATAGCTACTAGCGCTTACTGGATAAGCGCTAGAGCCCTATTTGACCCATATTGACACATTGGAAACCCCGGTTTCCACGGATCCCAAGGCCCACCATGACCGTTGACAACATCCCCTCCGAGCCCGAAGACACCGGCGTCTCCGGCCATGTTGAGCCCACCCTCGCCAAGATCGACACCAACCAAGCCGGGGCCAGCGAAAGCTACGGCGAAGGCGCCATCACCATCCTCGAAGGCCTGGAGGCCGTGCGCAAGCGCCCCGGCATGTACATCGGCGATACCAGCGACGGCACCGGTTTGCACCACCTGGTGTTCGAGGTGGTCGACAACTCCATCGACGAAGCCCTGGCCGGCCACTGCGACGACATCGTCGTCACCATCCATTCCGACAACTCCATCAGCGTCACCGACAACGGCCGGGGCATTCCGACCGGCGTGAAGATGGACGACAAGCACGAGCCCAAGCGCTCGGCCGCCGAGATCGCACTGACCGAACTGCACGCGGGCGGCAAGTTCAACCAGAACAGCTACAAGGTCTCGGGCGGCCTGCACGGCGTGGGCGTGAGCTGCGTGAACGCGCTCAGCAAGATGCTGCGCTTGACCGTGCGCCGCGAAGGCAAGGTGCACGCGCTGGAGTTCAGCAAGGGCTTCGTGCAGAACCGCATCGTGCAGACGGTGGACGGCGTGGAAGTCTCGCCCATGCAGGTGCTGGACGACACCGACAAGCGCGGCACCGAAGTGCACTTCTTGCCCGACACCGAGATCTTCAAGGAGAACAACGAGTTCCACTACGAGATCCTGGCCAAGCGCCTGCGCGAACTCTCGTTCTTGAACAACGGCGTGCGCATTCGCCTCAAAGACGAGCGCAGCGGCAAAGAAGACGACTTCTCGGGCGCTGGTGGCGTGCGCGGCTTTGTGGAGTTCATCAACAAGGGCAAGACCGTCCTGCACCCCACATCGTTCTACGCCGCGGGCGAGCGCCCGGCCGAGACGTATGGCGGCATCCCTGGCACCCACATCGGCGTGGAAGTGGCGATGCAGTGGAACAGCGCGTACAGCGAGCAAGTGCTCTGCTTTACCAACAACATCCCCCAGCGTGACGGCGGCACCCACCTGACCGGCCTGCGCGCCGCGATGACCCGCGTCATCAACAAGTACATCGAAGAAAACGAGTTCGCCAAGAAGGCCAAGGTCGAAGTGACCGGCGACGACATGCGCGAAGGCCTGTGCTGCGTGCTGAGCGTGAAGGTGCCCGAGCCCAAGTTCAGCAGCCAGACCAAGGACAAGCTGGTATCGAGCGAAGTGCGCGCCCCCGTGGAAGACATCGTGGGCAAGCTGCTGACCGACTACCTGCAGGAGCGCCCGGCCGACGCCAAGATCATCTGCGGCAAGATCGTGGAAGCCGCCCGCGCCCGCGAAGCCGCCCGCAAGGCCCGCGAAATGACCCGCCGCAAGGGCGTGCTCGACGGCATGGGCCTGCCCGGCAAGCTGGCCGACTGCCAGGAAAAAGACCCCGCCCTGTGCGAAATCTACATCGTCGAGGGTGACTCCGCCGGAGGCTCTGCCAAGCAAGGCCGCGACCGCAAGTTCCAGGCCATCCTGCCCCTGCGCGGCAAGATCCTGAACGTGGAAAAGGCCCGCTACGAAAAGCTGCTGACCAGCAACGAAATCCTCACGCTGATCACGGCCCTCGGCACCGGCATCGGCAAGGCCGGGGGCACCACGGGTGGCGATGACTTTGACGTGGCCAAGCTGCGTTACCACCGCATCATCATCATGACCGACGCCGACGTCGACGGCGCCCACATCCGCACCCTGCTGCTCACCTTCTTCTACCGCCAGATGCCCGAACTGGTCGAGCGCGGCCACATCTACATTGCCCAGCCACCGCTGTACAAGGTGAAAGCTGGCAAGGAAGAGCTGTACCTGAAGGACGCCCCCGCGCTCGACGGCTTCCTGCTGCGCATTGCGCTCAACCACGCCAGCGTGACCACCGGCGGTGCCAACCCGCAAACGCTGACCGGCGACACCCTGGCCGAACTGGCGCGCAAGCACCAGATCGCCGAAAGCGTGATTGCGCGCCTGGGCAACTTCATGGACGCCGAAGCCCTGCGCGCCATTGCCGACGGCGTGAGCTTGAAGCTCGACACCGTGGCCGACGCTGAAGCCAGCGCCGTGGCCCTGCAGGCCAAGCTGCGCGAACTGAACACCACCGGCGCCCCCGCCGAAGTGGCTGGCGAGTTCGACGCCCGCACCGACAAGCCCCTGCTGCGCATCAGCCGCCGCCACCACGGCAATATCAAGAGCAGCGTCATCACGCAAGACTTCGTGCACGGCGCCGACTACGCCGCCCTGGCCGAAGCCGCTGAGACCTTCCGCGGCCTGCTGGGCGAGGGCGCCAAGGCCCTGCGCGGCGAAGGCGAAAAGCAGAAGGAAGAAAAAGTCGGCGACTTCCGCCAGGCCATGAAGTGGCTGATCAGCGAAGCCGAACGCAGCACATCCCGCCAGCGCTACAAGGGCCTGGGCGAGATGAACCCCGAGCAGCTGTGGGAAACCACGATGGACCCCAACGTGCGCCGCCTGCTGCGCGTGCAGATCGACGACGCGATCGAGGCGGACCGGGTGTTCACGATGCTGATGGGGGATGAGGTGGAGCCCCGGCGGGATTTCATTGAGACGAATGCGCTGCGGGCGGGGAATATTGACGTTTGACCCACGCATGGCGCCATGCCTGCCAGAGTTACCAGCACACGCAGAAAATGCATAGCCGCCAGCTGGCAACATGCCTTGCTTGACTTCTGCTGGCTCGCGCCAGTCACTAGCACAGGCTGTTCTCAAACGCCAACACCGGGGCAAAACGCCAAGGCCGCCGTGCTGGCGCTGCTGACGGTAAATTCGGCCGGTGACAAGCACGAAAGGCACATCATGAAAAGAGGCTATGCATGGCGCTGATCGAAGGTTTTCGCGTGCGCAACTACCGGGCGCTGCACGACATCACATTAGGCAAACTCTCTACCGACCAGGGAGGCGACCCGTTAACTCCATTCACCGTAGTCATCGGTAAGAACGGAGTAGGCAAAAGCACTTTGTTCGATGCATTCGGCTTCGTCGCAGATTGCCTAAACACCGATGTGGAAACAGCCTGCGATAGCAAGCTGCGCGGCGGCTTCGATCGCATGCGCTCCCTGGGAGTCACGGAACCCATTCGCTTCGACATCTACTACCGAGAAGCCCCCGGCGAGCGGCCCATCACTTACGAATTGGCGATCAATGTGGACCGTAGCGGACGACCTTTCGTTGAGTCGGAGGTCCTGAAGCAGCGCCGCAAAGGCCAGAAGCACGGCAGGCCCTATCCGTTCCTTCGCTTACATCACGGGCTCGGCAAGGTGTGGGCCGGTGAGGAGGCCGTAGAGACGGACAGCGAGGAAGAAGACCGGGCACAGGAAGATGTGGAATTGACCGACTTGCGCCAATTGGGCATCGCCACGCTGGGCACGCTCAAAGAACATCCGCGCATCAAACGCTTCCGCGACTTTCTAAAGGGCTGGTATCTCTCCTACTTTCACCCCGATGCGGCGCGTGCTATCCAGCCCGCCGGTGCGCAGCGCCACCTGAACATCCACGGAGACAATATCGGCAATGTGGTGCAGTACATGGAGCGTGAACACAAGGCACGCTTTCAAGCAATTCTGGATCGCATTGCCAGCAAAATTCCAGGCGTGACAAGCATAAAGACCAGTGTCACACAGGACAAGCGCGTTCTCCTCCAGTTCAACGATGGTGCATTCGCCGACCCTTTCTATGCGTCGCAGATGTCTGATGGCACGCTGAAAATTTTCGCATATCTGCTTCTGATGGAGGATCCAGAGCCACCCCCATTCATATGTATTGAGGAGCCTGAGAACGGGCTGTACCACCGCCTACTGGACTCTTTGGCCACCGAGTTGCGCAGCCATGCCACGGGTAAGAAGAACCAACCTCAGATTTTCGTGACCACGCACCAACCCTATTTCGTAGATGCGCTGTCTCCGAGCGAAGTCTGGATTCTGGAAAAAAGCGGGAATGGCTTTTCGACCGTTCGGCGGGCATCTGATATCGAGCTGGTGCGCAACCTCGTGGATGAGGGTCTACCCCTGGGTGGCCTTTGGTACAGCGACTATCTAGACGCGAGGTAGGCATGCACATCGAAGTGCTTGTGGAAGACAGTTCCGGTGCTGCGCTGATTGAGTCCCTAATGCCCCAAGCAATCGGCCCCCAAGGCGACCCACACTCCTGGCGCATCCATCCCTACAAAGGCGTGGGTCGAATACCTCAGGGGCTTGTCGCCAAGGGTGATCCCTCTAAGCGGGCATTGCTCGATCAATTGCCCCGCTTGCTGATCGGCTACGGCAAAACTCCCGGCATCGACGCAGTGGTCGTCGTATTGGACAGTGACAACCGTCCTTGCAAAGATTTTCTGTCCGAATTACAAGTATTGCTGAAACGCTGCAATCCTGCTCCCAACACGCTTTTTCGACTTGCCATCGAAGAGATGGAAGCCTGGATTCTGGGTGATCGCACGGCCTTGCTGGCCGCCTACCCAAAAGCAAGAAAAGACGTACTGGCAAGGTATGTCCAAGACAGCATTTGCGGCACCTGGGAATTGTTGGCGGATGCAGTTCATCATGGCGGACACGCCAGTATCCAAAAAGCGGGCTGGCCTCTGCCCGGGCAACTTAAGCATGAGTGGGTCAGAAAGATCAGCCCAGGCATGGATATCGAAAGAAACGCTTCTCCAAGCTTTGGGAAGTTCCGCGACGGATTGCGCAGGTTGATTGCCAATGACGGTTCATGAGCCCCGAGAGCATTGCAGCATGCGCTTCATCTTGTGCGCTAAAGTCAAAAATCGCCTGAAGCACTGAGCTCTTTCAGGGCAGCCAAACGCACCGCCAGTGAAAGAGCGGTAGTGAACCTGTTGCGGCATCTATCCATGAGATCCCCCATCGCCATCGTTGACGTCGACCGCCTCGACACCTGGACCCGCTACCGCGCGGGCCTGTGCGACACCTGCGCGGCCAACTGCTGCACGATGCCGCTGGAAGTGCAGTTGCCCGACCTGGTGCGGCTTGAGCTGGTGGACCCGTTCGAGGCCGAGCATGAAGAGCTGCGGCACATTGCCAAGCGGCTGCTCAAGGCGCGGTTGATTGACCACTTCAATCACAAGAACGCGATCTTCACGATGGCGCGGCGGGCCACTGGGGACTGCAATTTTCTGGACCCGAAGACCCGGCTGTGCACGGTGTATGACAAGCGGCCGGAGACGTGCCGGCTGCACCCACAAAAGAAGAGCCCCAAGCCTGGGTACTGTGCTTATGGGGCTCGGGACTTGCAGCGCAAGGGCTGAACGGTCACCAAGGCCAATCCGTCGGTTGGTGCAGCAGCGCGGCACCCGACACAGTGCAAGCTGACCAACCTCCCTGCTCCTACACCGTGTCCCTCTGTACAAGGCCTGCCCAAGGCTCCGCAGGCTCTGCCATCACGGCACTTGCACACCGCGCTGCTGGGCAGCCATGCATCATGGACCAGCGGTAGCTGACGCCCTGGACGTGTCCACGGATGAGAAGGTGCCGGGTGATGGTGGAGGCACTGTTGCTGCTGCAGGGGGCGTGCACGCACAGTATCGCCAGCGCACCCGCCTTCGGTGTTGTTTACAAGCCCGCCCACCACGGCAGCGCTTGACCAGCGGTGCTGCGTGCGCTGAGCTGCAATGCTGTCGTGGTCGCCTGGCTCCTAGCTCTATCCTGCTGCTGCGGCCTGCACGGGGTGCGCCTTGTGCGCGGTGCGGTGTCCGTTTGATGCGATCCGCATGGTGCGGACCCAGCCCCTCATTGAAGACGTCTAGTGTGGTGTTGCACGCTAGCACTGCAACGGGCACCCATGCCCGCCGCGATGCACGTTCAAGATGGACAGCACGACGCGACGGTGTCCCACACGCCCGAGCGGCGGGGCGTGGTGACATGGGCGGTTCACCCCATTCACCACAAGGAGCACACCATGTCTGAAAAGAAAGCCAGCGTTCACTGGGAAGGTGCCGGCAAGTCCGGCCAGGGCCAGATCAGCACCGAGACCGGCGCGCTGGACAAGTACCCCTACGGCTTTGCCAGCCGCTTCGGCGAAGACCGCAAGGGCACCAATCCCGAGGAGATCGTGGGCGCTGCCCATGCAGCCTGCTTCACCATGGCGTTTTCTTTTGCCGCCGAGAAGGCTGGCATCGCCACCGAGACCATCGACACCACGGCCAGCGTACGGCTCAGCAAGGAAGGCGATGGTTTTGTGATTGACCGCATCGCCCTCACGCTCACGGCCAAGGTGCCGGGCATGGACGATGCTGCCTTTCAGAAGCTAGCGGCCGATGCCAAGGCCAACTGCCCGCTGTCCAAGGCGTTGGCCTCGGTGCCAGAGATCACGCTGACCGCCACGCTCGTGAAGTAGCTAACGGTACAGGCGCAGCGCCGGGGGCGCCGCCTTGGCCGATTCTTCTTCACCCTCAGCGAGCCCGCACCGCCGCTGCCAGCGCAGCAAACGCCTGCCGGTCCAGCGCGTGGGTGAAGGCCGTGTTGGGCACCGGGTGTGTTGATAGCTTCACCACCACCAGTTCTGCCGCCGGGTTGATGTGGATGTGCTGGCCCATCAGGCCCTTGGCTTCCAGCGTACCGTCCGCATCGTGCGGCACCCACCACTGGTTGTGGTACGAGTAGCCCGCGCGCATGGCCGTGCCGGGGGCCTTGCTGAATTTCGTGGGATCGGCACCCTTGCGCAGCTCGGCAATGGTGGCGGCCGAGATGATCTGCTGGCCGTTGAAGCTGCCATTGGCACGGAGCATTTCTCCAAAGCGCCCCAAGTCGCGCAGCGTGGCGTTCACGCCCACGCTAGTGGACTGACCACCGTTCGCATCGGCAAACACATACCCATCATCCTGCGCGCCCAGGCGCGACCAGATGCGTTCAGACAGCAGCGTGGCGTAGCTCTTGCCCGTCACGCGCTGCAGCAGCCAGCCCAGTACTTCCGTGTCCACCGACTTGTACGCAAACGCGGTGCCGTGCTCCCCTTCTTTCTTCAACGTGGGCAGGAACTCGGCCATGCTTTTGGCGGCGTTGCTGCCGGGCGGCGCGGGCTGCAGGCCTGCGGCGGCCAGGTACTGGAAAACGCCGGACGCAGGGTCGACAAAGTTCTCGGCGTATTGCACGCCGGTCGTCATGTCCAGGGTCTGCTGCACGGTGGCATCGGCCCAGGCGCTGGTGGTCAGCTCGGGCAGGTAGCGGGGAATCAGCGCTTTCGGGTCGATCACGCCTTCCTGGATGAGTTCAGTGGCCAGCAGGCCGGTGAGCGATTTGCTCATGGACCACAGCACGTGGGGCTGGTGCGGCTGCATGCCGATGTGGTGGCGCTCGTACACGACACGGCCTCGGTGCAGCACCAGCAGGCCATCGGTGTAGGTGGCCTTTTGCCAGTCAGCCAGCGTGGTGGTGCCGCCCTTGCCGTCGGGTACCGGCAGTGCATCGTCCAGCGCGCGGGCTGCGGTGGGCAGCGCACTGGGTGCCCCTGCGCCGCGCCACACGGCCGCCGTGGGCCCCAGCTCGCGCAGGTGGTGCGCGGCCCAGCGCACGTTGGGGTATTTGAGGATGTTGGCCAGGCGCACGACCTTGTCGGGCGGCGGCGGAAAGCCCTGCATCAGCTGCAGCGTGGCGGGGTGGGTGGCGTCGGGCGGGGGCAGTTGCGGTGCCTGGGCATGGCTGGTAGCGGCCATGCAGAGAGCAGCAGCGGCCGCGGCGAGTGTGACCAGGGCAAATTGAAGGCGAGGGTACGGCATGGTGCAAGAGTCCTGCAAAGGTGAGTGGAGAGCGGGCAGAGAAATGACGGGATAAAAATGAGTGGACGGTGGAGCCAGAACGCCTAGCTCCGCGCCGCGAGCAGCGCGCGGATCACGGCCTCGGTGCGCTCGTATTCGCCTTCGCCAAAGTGCTTGTAGCGAATGCGGCCCTGCGCATCGATGAGGTAGGCTGCGGGCCAGTACTGGTTGCTGTAGGCCTTCCAGGTGCCGTAGCGGTTGTCCTGCGCGACGGGGTGCTTCACGCCATGGCGGCGCATGGCCACCTCGACGTTGCTGGTGGTGCGCTCAAACGGAAACTCCGGCGTGTGCACACCCACCACGGTGAGGCCCTGGGGCGTGTACAGCTCGGCCCAGCGGTTCACGTGGGGCAGCGTGCGGATGCAGTTGATGCAGGCATACGTCCAGAAGTCCACCAGCACCACGCGGCCGCGCAGCTGGGCCAGGCTGAGCGGCTCGGAGTTGAGCCAGCGCTCGATGCCCGTGAACTCGGGTGCCGCGCCAAAGTCGGGCAGCGTGGCCGCCTGGACGGCGGGCCCTGCTGCGTGGGTGAGGGCGGGTGCCGCTACGGCGGCAGCCACAGATGCTGCAGACGCCAGGAACGTGCGGCGCTGAAACGAGATGGGTGAAGAAATGCGCGATGTCATGGTGAAACTCCTTGCTGAGGGCCGCTTACAGCCCTCCAAAACTTGAGGGATAGAACTGCGACAGCCACGCTGTGACCTGGCCATCCACCTCCAGCAGCATGGCCAGCGCGACGGCGATGACCACCACCCCAAAAACCTGCTGCACGCGGTGTGCATGGCGCGAGATGCGGCGCACATGACTGGCCGCGGCCTGACCGCCGTAGGCGATGGCCAGCATGGGCAGCGCGGCGCCGGTGGAATAGGCCAGCAACAGCACCGCCGTGCTGACCCCGGGCGGCTCCGTGGCGATGAGCGCGAGGATGGAGGCCAGCACCGGCCCGGCGCAGGGCGTCCACACCGCACCCAGGCTCAGACCCAGCAGCAGCCCGCCCCAGTTGCCCGCCGATGCGCCCATCCCCAGGCTGGCCGCTCGGTTGAGCACGCCACCCGCCTGTTGGCTCAGCCACTGGAATGGCCTGGGCCACACCGTGAGCACGCCAAACACCAGCAGCAATACGGCGGCGAACCGGCGCAAGCCCTCGGGCGACACGCCCAGCACCTGCGTGAAGCTGCTGAACAGCAGCGCCACGGCTGCGAACGACAGCGCAAACCCCAGCGCGATGAACAGCGGACGCGTGCGCTGCGCTGGGCCGCCCGCCACCGACGCCCCCAGCACCACCGGCAACATGGGCAGCACGCAGGGCGCGCCCACAGTCAGCATGCCAGCGGCCACAGCCAGCCAGGGCGAGGTGGTGGCCATGCTCATTGCACGGCCCCACGCTCTGCGGCCGGGCGACGCCACACCTGCGTCTTGCCGAACAGCGGGATACCTACATACGCGCGCACCAGCAGCTGGTCGGGCTCAGCGGGGGTGAGGGTGGAGCGGTAGGTCTTGGCGTTCTCGCGGTTGTAAATCTCGCCTTGGTACTCGCCGCTGCCGCTGTCGCGCAGGCCGGACAGCATCGTCATGCCCAGCGCGGGCCGCGCGTCGGCCGCGGCCATCTCGGTGCCGGGTGCACTCATCGACCGGTTGGCCAGCACGCGCACCACCTTGCCGCAGAGGGTGTTGGTGCCGCTGCTGCCACCGGTGTTCGCACTGGCAGTGCCATTGGCGTTAGTGGGGCAGGGAGCAATCTCCACCTCCAGGTTTCCGCTTTCGGTGATCCAGCGGCCCAGCGGGGCCTTGGGGTGCGGCGCCGTGGCGGGCTGGGTGGCAGCCTCTTGCGCGCTGGCGGTGTGCGCCAGGCCCAGGGCCAGCGCAGCGGCGGCCAGGGCGAAGGATGGTTTCATAGCAAGTCCTCGTGAAGTTCAGGAAGACTGCATTCAAGCCAGCGCACGTATCGGCGGTTTGTCCTGCACAGGCCTTTTGGTATGCGCGCGTGTCGGCGGCACCGGCAGACAAGTTCAGATACATGCGGGCCCGTACTGGCCTCACCGCAAGGCGCCAAAGCCTGGACAATCAGCGCCCATGACGACGACGACCCCGCCCGACCACATCCTCATCGTCGATGACGACGCCGGCATCCGCGAACTGGCGGCCGAGTACCTGCAGCGCCAGGGCCTGCAGGTGAGCGTGGCGGCCGACGGCCGGCAGATGCGCGAGGTGCTGGCCACGCAACGCATCGACCTCTTGGTGCTGGACCTGATGCTCCCCGGCACCGACGGCATTGCGCTGTGCCGCGAGCTGCGCAGCCCCGGCGCGCCGCCCCTGCCCATCATCATGCTCACCGCGCGCAGCGACGAGGCGGATCGCATCCTGGGCCTGGAGCTGGGCGCGGACGACTACCTGACCAAGCCCTTTGCCGCGCGCGAGCTGCTCGCGCGCATCCACGCCGTGCTGCGGCGCACGCGCATGCTGCCGCCCAACCTGGCCGTGGCCGAGCCCGCGCGCCACCTTGCGTTCGGCGACTGGCGGCTGGACACCACGGCGCGCCACCTGCTCGATGCCACGGGCGCGGTGGTGGCGCTGTCGGGCGCCGAATACCGGCTGCTGCGCGTGCTGCTGGACCACCCCCAGCGCATCCTCACGCGCGACCAGCTGCTGCAGCTCACGCAGGGTCGCGATGCCGATGTGTTCGACCGCTCCATCGACCTCTTGGTCAGCCGCGTGCGCCAGCGGCTGGGCGACGGGGTACGCGGCTCACGCTATATCAAGACCGTGCGCAACGAGGGCTATGTGTTCTGCGCCGACGTATTGCCCGCACCGGCAACCGCACCCGCGCCGGGAGGAGCCGCCGCATGACGCTGCGCTGGTGGCCCCGCTCGCTGTTCGGTCGCATCCTGCTGGTGCTGGCACTGGGCCTGGCGCTGGCGCATGCGCTGACCTTCGTGCTGGCGATCACTGAGCGCAGCATGACCATGCGCCGCGCCATGGTGTCGTACCTGGCGAGCGACGTGGCCAGCTCCATGGCCATGCTGGACCGCCTGCCCGCCGCGGAGCGTGCGCAGTGGGTGGACCGGCTGGCGCGTCGAAACTACCGGTTTGCGCTGACCGCGCCGCTGGACGCACCCGAAGACCCGTCCGACCTGGCCCGCCTGATTGCAGGCGCCGTGGGCGCGACGCTGCCCCCCGGCCAGACGGTGCGGGTGGTCGACCCCCTCGTGCCCGGCACCGAGCTGCGCCTGCAGCTCCAGTTGAGCGACGGCACGCCGCTGGCCGTGGACATGGACGAGCCCCGGCTGCAGGTCTCGCCCTGGGTGCTGGGCGCGCTGGCGCTACAGCTGGCGCTGCTGGTAGGCCTGTGCGCCTGGGCCGTACGCGCGGCCACGCGGCCCTTGCGAACGCTGGCCGACGCGGCCGATGCGCTGGGCGCCGACCGCCCCGCCGTGCCCCTGGCCGAGGACGGCCCGCGCGAGGTGCAGCGCGCTGCCCAAGCTTTCAACCGCATGCAGCACCGCATCCAGGCGCACCTGGAGGAGCGCATGCGCATCCTGGCCGCCGTCTCGCACGACCTGCAAACGCCCATCACCCGCTTGCGCCTGCGCGCGGACCTGCTCGACGACACCGCGCTGCAGGGCAAGCTGCACGCAGACCTGGCCGAGATGCAGTCGCTGGTGGAAGAGGGCATTGCCTACGCGCGCTCGTCCCAGGCCGTGCAGGAGCCGCTGCAGCGCGTGGACCTGCGCGCGCTGCTGCAGAGCATTGCGTTCGACTACGCCGATGCGGGCCTACCGGTATTGCTGCTGCACGCAGACCCGGGCGCCTGCGACACGCGCCCGCAGGCCCTGCGCCGCCTGGTGTGCAACCTGGTGGACAACGCGCTCAAGTTCGCGGGCGCGGCTGAGGTGAGTCTGGAGGCTGGAGATCACGGCCAGCGGCTGCTGCGCGTGCTGGACCGTGGGCCGGGTATACCGGAAGCTGACCTGGCCGCCGTGCTCCAACCCTATGTGCGGCTGGAAGACTCGCGCAACCGCGGCACAGGCGGCACGGGGCTAGGCCTGGCCATTGCGAACGAGCTGGCGCAGGCGCTGGGCGGCCGGCTAGTGCTGGGGCCGCGTGAGGATGGTGCGGGGCTGGAGGCGCGGGTCGAGCTGCCCGGCCCGCAGCCATAGCACCGCTCTGTAGGCTCTCCAGGCGCAGCAGGCCGCTGCTACAGTGGCCCTTCCGTGGATTCATGAGGGGAACACCGTGGACAGCACTGGTAGCACCAACGCAGGCAGTAGCAGCAGAAGCCAAAACATCCGCATCGGCATCGGCGGCTGGACCTTCGAGCCCTGGCGCGACAACTTCTACCCCGCAGGCCTCGCGCACAGCAAGGAGCTGCAGTACGCCAGCCGCCAGCTCACCTCCATCGAGGTCAACGGCACGTACTACAGCACCTTCAAGCCGCCCACCTTCGCCAGGTGGCGGGATGAAACGCCCGAAGGTTTCCTGTTCTCGCTCAAAGCCAACCGTTTTGCCACGCACCGGCGCGTGCTGGCGCAGGCAGGCGAGTCGATCACGCGGTTTGTGGAGAGCGGCATCTCGGAACTCAAGCACAAGCTCGGGCCCATCGTGTGGCAGTTCATGCCGACCAAGGTGTTTGAGCCACGGGACTTCGAGGCCTTTCTGGCCCTGCTGCCACAACAGGTGGATGGCCTGCGGCTGCGCCACGCCCTGGATGTGCGCCACCCGAGTTTTGCCACGCCAGAGTTCGTGGCGCTGGCCCGCCAATACGGCTGCGTGCCTGTCTACACGGACTCCGAAAAGTTTCCCGCCATCGCAGATGCAGAGGCCGATTTTGCCTACCTGCGGCTGATGCGCAGCCAGGCCGATGTGCCCACCGGCTACACGCCCGAGGCGATTGCACAGTGGGCCGATGGCGTGCGCACCTGGACCGGCGGCGAGCGGCCGCGCGATGTGTTCGTCTACTTCATCAACGGGGCGAAGGAGCGGGCGCCTGCGGGCGCGATGGAGTTGCTGAGGCAACTGGGCCTGCGCGCTTAGCAGCGGCGCAGCTACAGCGTCTCTCGCTGCACAAACCCCTGCGGGGCCTCGCCACCATCGGGCACATTGCCCACCACCACACGTTCCACCCGCGCATGCACAGGCCCCTGATGCGCCCAGTCGATGAGGGCCAGCACGGCCTGCTCGGTGCCCCATGCGCAGGCCTCCACGCGGCCATCCTGGCGGTTGCGCACCCAGCCCTTTACGCCCAGGCGTTCGGCGGCCTGCACCATGGACCAGCGGTAGCCCACGCCCTGCACATGGCCGGTGATCAACAGATGGCGGGTGATGGTGGAGTGGGGTTCTGCGTTCATGGGGGGCACTGTAGCGCGCTCCTTGTGGGGAGCCCGCTCCAGGGGCACACTGCCAGCACCACCGCACCCCATGACCACGACCACCCCCAAGGCACTGCCCACCATCGACCCCCAGCGCTGCACCGGCTGCGGCTGGTGCATTGCGGTGTGCCCGCCGCATGTGCTGTCGCTGCAGGTGCAAGGCACGGGGCCCTGGGGTCCCAAGTGTTCCACCCTGCACGATGCGCCGGGCTGCACCGGGTGCGCGCTGTGTGCGGTGCGCTGCCCGTTCGATGCGATCCGCATGGTGCGCGTGGCAGCCACCGAAGGTCGGTGAGTCCTTCGCGCCACAGGCCCACAGAAACGGGTTGACGGGCCCCGGCACGCATCCGGTACACTGCGCCCTTCATGTCGTACACCTCCATCCCCTTCACCGCACGCGCCGCTGCCTTCCAAGGCATGGGCATGATGCCGCCCGCACTCACGCGGGCCAATGGTGAACAGCGGGCACTGGATGCACGAATGATTACCACCATTACCACCGCGGCCACCTGAGCACGCGCAGGTGGCCGTTTCGGCAGCCACCTGGTGATCGCTCTCTTCTCCCCCAAGACGAATGCACGAAACCCAGCTCTGGCAGCTGGGTTTTTTTGTTTGTTCGTTCGTTAGCCGGAGAAGTCCATGTACCGAGATCCCGTCCAGTCCCTCGAAGCCCCGTCGTTGCAGTCGCCCACTGCGGCCATGCGCCCCCTGCGTGTGGGCATGATCGGCATTGGTACCGTGGGCGCGGGCACCTTTCGCGTGCTGGCACGCAACCAGGCGCTCATCGCAGGCCGCGCAGGGCGGGACATCAAGCTGGTGGTGGTCTGCGCCCGCAGCCTCGCCCGCGCCATGAGGGTGGTGGGCAAAGATGTGGCCCTGACCAACGACCCCATGCAGGTGGCCACACACCCCGATGTGGATGTGCTGGTGGAAGCCGCTGGCGGCACCGGCCCTGCGCGCGACTGGGTGCTGGCCGCCATCCGCGCGGGCAAGCATGTGGTCACGGCCAACAAGGCGCTGCTGGCCACGCACGGCAACGAGATCTTTGCCGCCGCCCGCCAGCACGGCGTGGCCGTGGCCTATGAAGGCGCGGTGGCGGTGAGCATCCCCATCGTGAAGGCGCTGCGCGAGGGCCTCACGGCCAACCGCATCGAATGGGTGGCGGGCATCATCAACGGCACCACCAACTTCATCCTGAGCAAGATGCGCGATGAGGGTGTTGGCTTTGCCGAAGCGCTGGCGCAGGCCCAGGCGCTGGGCTATGCCGAGGCCGATCCGACGTTTGACATCGAGGGCGTCGACGCTGCGCACAAGATCTCGCTGCTGGCGGCCAATGCGTTCGGCATGCCGGTGCGCTTTGCCGATGCGCAGGTGGAGGGCATCACCCGCTTGCAGGGGCTGGACGTGGCCTGCGCCGAGCAACTGGGCTTTCGCATCAAGCTGCTGGGCGTGGCCAAGCGGCGCAAAGAGAGCGATGTGGACGGCGTGGAGCTGCGCGTGCAACCTGCGCTGGTGCCTGCCGCACATTTGCTGGCGCAAGTGAACGGCTCGATGAACGCGGTGATGGTCAAGGGCGATGCGTCGGGTGTGACGATGTTCTACGGCGCGGGTGCGGGGTCCGAGCAAACCGCATCGGCCGTGATTGCCGACCTGGTGGACGTGGCGCGCCTGGATGGCACCCGTGCACAGCAGCGCGTGCCGCACCTGGGGTTTCATCCCGAGGCCGTGGACGAGCAACTGGCCGTGCTGCCCCGCGCAGCCGTGCACACCCGCCACTACCTGCGCGTGCCTGTGCACAGCGCCCAGCAGATCGAAGCCGTGGCTGCCTGGCTGGCGGCGCAGCACGTGCCCGTGCAGCGTGTGGAGCTGGCCTGCGACAAAGCGCTGCCCACGGGCAGCGAGCCCCAAGTGCTGGTGCTGACCGATGCCGTTGCCCAAGCCACGGTAGACCTGGCCGTGCACGCACTGGCCGCCCACCCTGCGGTGGCCGGGCCAGTGGTGGCGCTGCGGGTGGAGCTGCTGGAGGGATGATTCGTCCATAACCCGTTCACACTGAGGCTGTCGAAGCGCCGCGCACGGCTTCGCCAGGCTCAGCCCGAACAGTGATGAACGATTTCAGCCACCTAAAAAATATGGTCAAAACAGGCTCTAGCGCTTATCTATCAAGCGCCACAAGCTATCAATTTTGATGATTGCGTGTACTCAAGGCATCAAGCCACCCGCACCAGCGCGGCCATGTCTTGTGCTGCAGATGTGCCCTCGGCCATCAGGCCCTGCACCACGCCCGCGCGGTCGGTGTCGGTGCGGTTCTGGCTCACCTTCCAGACGCCTTCCCAACGCTCCACCGCCAGCTCGATGCCCACGATGGCGCCCAGCAGCTTGTGGATGTAGTCGGGCGGGGCATCGTCAATGCGCCAAGGGTCGGGGCGGTGCGCCTCGTGCCGCTCGCTCAGAATGTGCAGGATGGCGCGCAACTGCACTGGATCGTCCACCGCGCTGAGCGTGCCGTGGGCGTGCACGGTGGCGTAGTTCCAGGTGGGCACCTGCTTGCCGTCGATGGCCTTGGACGGATACCACGAGGGCGACACATAGGCCTGGGGGCCGTGGAACACGGCCACGGCCTGCTGCGGCAGCAGCGGCCACACGCCGTTGCCGCGCCCCACATGGCCCACCAGCGTGCCGTGCGGTCCGCGCGAGGGGTCCAGATACAAAGGCACATGGTTCACGTGCAGCGTGCCCTCGTGCGACACGACCAGGGTGGCCAGGGGCTGGGCCTGCACCAGTCCCTGCTGCGCGGCCGGGTCGGTGACTTGAAACTGGCGGTTGGCAATGGTCATGTCAGGCTCCATCCACTTCGAGCACGGGCGCGCAGTCGATCTGCGTCTTGACCGAGTTGGCCAGAAAGCACGATGTGTGGGCGCGGTGGTGCAGGTCGTCCAGCTGGGCAGCGCTGGGCGCGTGGGCCCCATCAAAGCGCGTGACGGGGCGCAACTGCACGTGGGTGACGACAAGCTGCCCCTGCGCGTTCTTGGCCATGGTGCCCACGGCGGCGTCGGCGTAGCTGTTGAGCCGATAGCCCGCGCGGCTGGCGAAGTCCATGAACCACAGCATGTGGCAGCTCGACAGGGCCGCGACGTAGGCTTCTTCCGGGTCCACCGCTGCCGCGTCGGAATACGGCAGCGGCACGACATGGGGTGACGACGACGCGGCCACGGTGGCGCCGCCATCGAACTGCCAGGTGTGGGTGCGGTGGTAGCGCTTGTCCAGAAAGTCATCGTTGCCACGGGACCAGGTGATAGTGGCGGTGTGCTCGGCCATGGATAGGTCTTTCTTGCGGTGGCCGGGCCTTGGAGGAAACACAAGCCCGGGATTTCTAAAATGGCTCTTCAGTTTATGGTTGCATCACCACAACCAAGGGGCCAATTCATGCCAGTTGCCGGAGCCAATCCCAAGACCACAGCCCCCCGGGACGGGCGCCTGGGCCAGTTGCGCCAGCAGGTGTACGAGCAGCTGCGCAGCGCCATCGAACAGGGCCGCCTGCCGGCGGGCACGCGCCTGCCGCCGTCGCGCGAGCACGCAGCCAGCCTGGGCGTGTCACGCAACACCGTGCTGTGGGCCGTGCAGCGCCTGCAGGCCGAAGGGTATGTGGAGGCGCGTGTGGGCGACGGCACCTATGTCTCGCAGGCCGCAGGCGCACCGCCTCCGCAAGGGCTGGTGGCGCCGCCGCGTGGGCTCTCGCGGCGCGGGCAGCTCATTGCCGAAACGGCTGCCCGCTGGCGGCCGCCGCATGTGGCGGCACGCGCGTTCCGCATCGGCGCGCCCGAAGTGGACACGTTTCCGTTTGCCCTGTGGGACCGCCTGGCACGCCAGGCCAGCCCCCGTCAGCGCAGCGCCCGCGCGCAGTACCTGGACCCTGCCGGCGACCCCGACCTGCGCCAGGCCGTAGCCCTGTGGCTGTGGGCGTCGCGCGGCATCCGCTGCGATGCGGCGCAGGTGGTGGTGTGCTCGGGTTCGCAGCAGGGCATCGACCTGATCGCGCGGCTGCTGCTGGACGTGGGCGACGAGGTGCTGGTGGAAGACCCCGGCTACCCGGGCATCCGCGCCAGCCTGCTGGGCCACGGCGTGCTGGCGCGGCCCGTGGCGCTGGATGCGCAGGGCCTTCGCATCGACGAGGGTGCGGCCCAGTGGCCCGGCGCGCGCATGGCGGTGGTCACGCCCACGCACCAGTTCCCCACCGGCGTGTGCATGGGCCTGGCGCGGCGGCAGGCGCTGCTGCAATGGGCGCGCACGCACGACGCCTGGGTGGTGGAAGACGACTACGACGGCGAGTTTCAGTACGGCGGCGCTGCCCAGCGCGTACCCGCCTTGTGCAGCCTGCCGGGCTCGGAGCGGGTGTTGTACGTGGGCACCTTCAGCAAGACACTGCACCCCGGCCTGCGCCTGGGCTTTGTGGTGGTGCCGCCCGCACTGGTGGAGGCCTTTGCCATGGCCCGCGCCATCACCGACCGGCATGCACCGGGCGACACCCAGGCGGTGCTGGCGCGCTTCATTGCAGAAGGCCACCTGCTGCGCCACCTGCGGCAGATGCGCGAGCTGTACCAGGCGCGCCAGCGGGTGCTGGTTGACGCGCTGGCCGATACGAGCGGCGGGGCCCTTCAGCCGGCGCCCAGCGACCGGGGCATGCACCTGCTGTACGAAGCCGCCCCAGGCAGTGACGACGAGACCCTGAGCCGCAAGGCGCTCACCGCCGGGGTGATGCTGGCGCCACTATCGCGCTATGCGATGCAGTCCACGCGGCGTGGCTGGCTGTTGGGGTATGCAGGCTATAGCGAAGCCGAGATCGTGGCCGCCGCGCGCGTGGTGGGCGGGCTGGCGCGCATGCGGTAAATCACCACGCGCCGGGCTGCGGGGCCAGGGCCACGCTGCGGTCCACTGCCGTGGCCTCGGCCTGCGGCTCTACCTTGCGCCACCAGTGCGTGGACAGCGCGGGCGCGCGGATGTCCAGCCGCTCGCCCATGATGGGCGCCACCAGCGGCACCTGCGCTGCCGCTGCGAGCGCGGTGATGCGCTCGAACGGCTCTACCCAGGGGTGCAGCGACAGGTCGAACGTGCCGTTGTGGATGGGGAACAGATGGCGCCCCTTCACGTCCAGATGGGCCTGCAGGCTCTCCTCGGGGTGCATGTGGATGTCGGGCCAGTCGGCGTTGTAGGCACCCGTTTCGATCAGCGTCAGATCGAACGGGCCGAACCGCTCGCCAATGGCCTTGAAGCCGTCGAAGTAGCCCGTGTCGCCACTGAAGAAGATGCGCGTTTGCTCGTCGCCGTGCCCTGCCATCAGCACCCATGACGCCCACAGGGTGCTGTTGCCGTCTTGCAAACCCCGACCCGAGAAATGCTGCGCAGGCGTGGCCACCAGCTGCAGCCCGCCGATGGTGGTGCCCTGCCACCAGTCAAACTGCTGCACCTTGGCCGCAGGCACGCCCCAGCCAATCAGCCGGTCGCCCACGCCCAGCGGCGTGATGAAGTGCTCCACCTTGGGCGCAAGCTTCTGGATGGCAGCGTAGTCCAGGTGGTCGTAATGGTCGTGCGACAGGATCACGCCGGTGATGGGCGGCAGCTCGTCAATCGTGATGGGCGGCGCGTGAAAGCGCTTGGGGCCCAGGAACTGGAACGGCGAGGCGCGCTCTGAAAACACCGGGTCGGTCAGCCAGAACTGGCCGTTGATCTTGAAGAGCAGGGTGGAGTGCCCCAGGCGCCACAGGCTCAGGTCGGGCGCGGCCAGCAGGTCTGACCGCATCACCGCGTACACCGGCACGGGCTGGCGCGGCACCGAGTCGTCGGGCTTGCCGGTGGCAAAGCGCCACATCACCTGCAGCGTCTTGAGGGCGCCCAGCGCATGGCGGGGTGCCACGTTGCGAAACTTGCCACCCGCAAACTGCGGCGACTGTTCATAGGCGGCCACCGGCTGGGCGGCGCGGGAAAAGAGGCTGTAGGCCATGGCGATCAGTACAACGAAGGCGACACAAAGTGCCGGGAGCAGACGGCGGCGGCGGGCGATGGAGAGTGACACCGGATCTGCGACATAGAAATTACACTGCACAGTGTAGTTCACTTTTTAGAAAAGTAAACTACCCGGTGTAAAATTTGCGCATGATCGCCTCCCAGCCCACCCCTCGCCTGACCGACCGCAAGCGCGATGCCATCGTGCAGGCGGCCATCGGCGAGTTCCGCGAACACGGCTTCAACGGCACCAGCATGGACCGCGTGGCCGCAGCGGCGGATGTGTCCAAACGCACGGTGTACAACCACTTCCCAAGCAAGGAAGAACTGTTCGAAGCCATCCTGCTGCTGATGTGGGAGCGCAGCCAGTCACCCGACGAACTGGCCTACACCCCCACGCGCCCGCTGCGCGACCAGCTGCTGGAGCTGCTGGCGCAAAAGATGCGCCTGCTCAACGACGCGAGCTTCATCGACCTGAGCCGCGTGGCCATGGCCGACATGATGCACACCCCCGAGCGCGCGCGCGGCATCACCGCCAAGCTCTCGGCCAAGGAAGAGGGCCTGCCGCGCTGGCTGCGCGCGGCCCAGCAGGATGGCCGCCTGCGCGCCACCATGGATGTTCCCTACGCCGCGCAGCAACTGCAGGGCATGGTCAAGGCATTTGCGTTCTGGCCCCAGCTGGCCATGGGCCAGCCGCCCTTGAGCGCCGCACAGCAAGCGCAAGTGGTAGGGGATGCGGTGGACATGTTTCTGGGGTTCTACGCCGCGCCCACCCAGGAGGCCAAGTCCCCCGTAAAAAAATCCCAGGCTGGAAGCACGGGCAAGGCAGCGGCAGCCCCTGTTGCAACCTCTGCGAAACCTGCCCCTCGCCGCGCCCCAGCGCGCTGACCCACGCCACCACCCTGGCCAGCAAACCAGCGTGAGGTGCGATTTGCACTACGCTCGCCCGTTCTTTCCACGCAGCCTGACACCAAGATGCCCCTCGCTCCCTACCTCGACACCGCCCCGGTCCTGGACACCGGCGTTTTCATCCACGACTCTGCCCAGGTCATCGGCGACGTCACGCTGGGCCGCGACAGCTCGGTGTGGTGCAACGCCGTGCTGCGCGGCGATGTGAACCGCATCACCGTGGGCGTGTGCAGCAACGTGCAGGACCTGACCATGGGCCATGTGTCGCACCGCAACGCCAGCAAGCCCGAAGGCTCGCCGCTGGTCATCGGCGACTACGTCACGGTGGGCCACTCGGTGATCCTGCACGGCTGCCGCATCGGCAACGAATGCCTCATCGGCATGGGCTCCATCGTGATGGATGACGCCATCATCGAAGACCGCGTGATGCTGGGCGCAGGCAGCCTGGTCTCGCCCGGCAAGGTGCTGGAGAGCGGGTACCTCTACATCGGCCGCCCGGCGGTGCGCCAGCGCGCGCTCACCGATGCAGAGATTGCGTACCTGAAATATTCGGCCGAGCACTATGTGCGGGTGAAGAACAACTACCAGGGATGACCTGCGGCACACCCCACGCGGCTGCGGTGCCCCCGGCGCCCCCCGCCCACCAGGGATAAAGCCGGGCCGGGATAATCGGGGGTTCCACGACCCCTGCGGCGGCACCGCATCGCCCCATTGCCTGTTTCCACCATGTCTGCCGTCGCCCCCGCCTCACCCGCCCAGCGCGTCCTCTCCGTCATCCCCCCGATGACGCAGCTGAACACGCCATACCCCTCCACCGCCTACCTCACGGGCTTTCTGCGCTCGCGGGGGGTGACGGCGTTCCAGGAAGACCTGGCATTGGCGCTGGTGCTGCGCCTGCTCTCGCCCGAAGGGCTGCGCGCGGTGGCCGCCCAGGTGGATGCGCTGCCCGCCAAAAAGCAGAGCCCCGCCGTGCAAAGTTTTGCGGCGCAAAAGGACCGCTACCTCGTCACCATCGGCCCCGCCATTGCCTTCTTGCAAGGCCGCGACAGCACGCTGGCGCACCGCATCGTGGGACGGAACTACCTGCCCGAGGGCCCGCGCTTTGCCACACTGGATGTGTATGTGGATGACGAAGGCGGCGACCCGCTGGGCTGGGCTTTTGGCGCGCTCGGCCTGACGGACAAGGCCAAGCACCTGGCCACGCTGTACCTGAACGACCTGGCCGACGTGCTGCGCGACGCGGTGGACGAGCGCTTTGAGTTCGTGCGCTACGCCGAATCACTGGCGGGCAGCCAGCCCACGTTTGACCCGCTGGCCCAAGCACTCGCTGCGCCGCCCACGCTGGTGGACGCGCTGCTGGAGCAGCTCACGCACGAAGCGATTGCCAAGCACCAGCCCACCGTGGTGCTGCTGTCCGTGCCGTTCCCGGGGTCCGTGTATGCGGCGTTCCGCATCGCCCAGGCCATCAAGGCGCGCTACCCACACATCGCCACCGTGCTGGGCGGCGGCTTTGTGAACACCGAGCTGCGCGAACTGGCCGACCCGCGTGTGTTCGACTTCTTTGATTACGTGACGCTGGACGCGGGCGAGCGCCCGCTGCTGGCGCTGCTGGAGCACCTGCGCGGCGAGCGCAGCCGCCAGCGATTGGTGCGGACCTTTGTGCGCAATGATGGAGAAGGCGGCGATGGCGCGGTGCAGTACATCAACATGATGGAAGCCGACATCGCCTTTGCCGAGGTGGGAACGCCCACCTGGGACGGCCTGCCGCTGGACCGCTATCTATCGCTCCTGGACATGCTCAACCCCATGCACCGCCTGTGGAGCGATGGGCGCTGGAACAAGCTCACCGTGGCGCACGGCTGCTACTGGAAGAAGTGCAGCTTTTGCGATGTGAGCCTGGACTACATCAGCCGCTACGAAGGCGCCAGCGCCGCCGTGCTGGCCGACCGCATCGAGCAGATCGTGCGCGAGACGGGGCAGACCGGCTTTCATTTCGTGGACGAGGCCGCACCGCCCAAGGCGCTCAAGGCACTGGCCACCGAGCTGATCGCGCGCAACGCAGGCATCAGCTGGTGGGGCAATGTGCGGTTCGAGAAAACCTTCACGCCCGACCTGGCCGAGCTGCTGGCCGACAGCGGCTGCATCGCGATCTCGGGCGGGCTGGAGGTTGCATCGGACAGGCTGCTGGAGCTCATGAAAAAAGGCGTATCGGTCGACCAGGTGGCGCGCGTGACGCGGGCGTTCACCGACGCGGGCATCTTGGTGCATGCGTACCTGATGTACGGCTTTCCCACGCAGACCGTGCAGGACACCGTGGACGCACTCGAATACGTGCGCCAGCTGTTCGCCAACGGCTGCATTCAGAGCGGGTTCTTCCACCGCTTTGCCTGCACCGTGCACTCACCCGTCGGCCAGAACCCCGAGGAATACGGCGTGACGCTGGCGCCGCTGCCCCCCGGTGACTTTGCCAAGAACGATGTGGCCTTTATCGACCCTACGGGCGTCGACCACGACGCGCTGGGCGGCGCGCTCAAGAAGGCCATCTACAACTACATGCACGGCATCGGGCTCGAAGAGGACGTACGCACGTGGTTCCCGTTCAAGGTGCCCAAGACGACGGTGCGACGTGACCGGATCGAGCGCGCGCTGCGCGAGCGGGGGTAAGCGTTGGCGGTGGCGAACAACTGAATGAAATTGCCTGCAAGCGCTAAATTATCAAGCGATAGAAGCTATCAATATCAGAGCATTTGCATGCCCAAGACTCTCCGCCAGTTTCGCTTCACCGCCGCCATCTTCGACATGGACGGACTGCTGGTGGATTCCGAGCGTGTGACCCAGCGCGCCTGGATTGACGCCGCACAGGCGCGGGGGATCGCGCTGGCAGAGGTCGACTACCTGCAGGTGGTAGGGCGTGCGTCTGCCGACTCTGATGCCATGCTCACGGCTTTGCTGGGTGGTCCGCAGATGTTCGAACAGGTGCAATCCGATGTGGCTGCGCGCCTGTGGGACGCGGGGCCAGAGCCCCTGTTTCCCCTCAAACCCGGCGCCGCCTCGCTGCTGCACGCCTTGGGGCAAGCAGGCGTGCCCTGCGCGGTGGCCTCATCGTCGCGGCGCGACGAGATCGAGCACCGCCTGGGCAGGGCGGGCGTGCTGCAGCACTTTCACGCCTGGGCTGGCGGCAACGAGGTGCCGCGCGGCAAACCCGACCCCGCCCTGTACCAGCTGGCGGCTGTGCGCCTGGGCGTGGACCCCGCACAGTGCCTGGCGTTTGAAGACAGCGAGAACGGCGCACGCGCGGCGCAAGCCGCAGGGGTCGCGGTAGTGATCGTGCCGGACCTCAAAGCGCCGGGCACTGAGGTGGTGGAGCGCAGCCACGGCGTGCTCGAATCGCTGGTGCACGCCCATGACCACCTGCCGCGCTGGTTCAGGGCGGCGCGGGTGCAGTAAAACTGACAAGAATTGGCCTCTAGCGCTTATCCATCAAGCGTAAATAGCTATCAAATTTGTAGCATTACCGTTTCTGCTTCTGGTACGCCTTGTCGGCCGGTGGCCCCCGGTCGGTGTCCTGCAGGCCACGTTTCACATCACGGTAGGCCTGCTCCATCTTGGCGTCGGGTTCGCCGTCGGTCATGTTGACCGCCTCGTCGCGCTCGTGGGGCAGGCGGGGTTCGGGCCCGCTCAGGTCTTCGGGTCCGCTGCCGGGGTGCGGCTGGGGCTGGGTGGTGTTCACGCGCCGCTCGGTGCGGGCGGGCACAGGAGCGGAGGGGATGATCTCCTCTTCCTTGCGGGGGGCTGTGGGGGTCGTTTTCATGCGGGGCCTTGGTATGCAACGTGGAGTCCCTTCACCCTAGCGCCGCTGGCCTCCCCGCTCTGTAGGCCCAGGCCCTGCGCCGCTGCGGGCGTGCGGAGCCTGCTGTCACCAGAACAACCACCGCTCCAGCGCATGGAGCACGATGACCACGATCACGCCGAGCAAAAAGAGGATCGCCTTGCGGCGCGCCCGCGCGCTCACCACCAGCTTGTAGACCGTGTACGCGGCGAGCGTTCCCACAAAAGGCGCCGCGATGGCTGCACCTGACAGGACGATGGCCACGAGCTTGCCCCAGCCGTCGGTCCCGCCCATGGTCCAGATCGAACGCAAGTAGATCGCGCTCGGAATGGCCAGGCCCAACCACAGCACCCCGGACGCCACTGCCACGCTGACGTGGTGCGCGAGCAGGACATAAAGCACCAATGCGCCCACCACCCCGCCCAAGAACGCCACCCGCTTGAGCCAGAGCGGTAGCGACTCGCCAGAGCGGCGCGCTGGCGTGGCGTCACGGGCCTTCTTGGTCGCTGCGGCCGCTGCGGCCGCAGCCTGGGCTCGTTCTTTTTGCAGTTGTTGCTGCTTCTCGTTGGATTCACGGGCACCACGCAGGAAGTCGTCTACCGCCGGGTTGTCCACCTGGCCCAGGATCCGGCCCGTGCGCGACAAGGCCTGGTCGTGCTGGGGCAGTTCGGTTTGCAGGGACGCCCCCTGGCTGAACCACTCACCCATCTGCGCCAGCCACCCGACGCCGGGCGGCGGCAGCCCAAGGCCACCCTCGCCCGCGCGGCACAGGTAATGCTGCGTGCTTTGCGGCGGGATGAGCTGCCGCGTGCTGTAGCGGGGCAAATAGCATTGCATTAACGGCGCAGCCGCCTGCTGGCCGGGGCGGCCCAGGCGCAGCGCAAACTCCGGCAAAGGCACGGGCTCGCCCAGCCCATTGCGCACGCCCAGCCAAAGGTAAAGGCCCCGAGGCCGGCCATCTTTGGCCCGGTGCACCCAGAGGCCAGGGCCTTCTTGGGCAATGCTGTCCGCGCCCAGGGCATCCAGCTCGGACGGCAGCGGAACATCGGGGCCGTTCATGTCCCATAGCGGCCGCAGCTGGGCTTTGAGGAGGGAGGGCCAGACCGCACGTGCTCGGCGCTGCAGATCGTCCGCATCGACCTCGCGCCCGTGAGCGATGGCAACTTCGATGGTGCGACTGGCCTGCGCCGGCCGCCCTTCCAGGGCGAGCAGCCATTCGTCGAGCAATGCAAGCCGCAGATAGAGCGCATCGGCCACTTGCCCCTGGGCCTCTGCCGCACGCATCCATGCGTACCGGGTGGGCTGCTGCGGCACCAGCTCCTGCGCCAGCAACCGCTGGCGCGCAGGGCTGCCTGCCTGGGCAGCCGACGATGCGGGTTGCTGTGCCCATGCGCCCGATGCACTCACCATGCACAGCAGCAGCACGAACCCCAGCGTCCGAAGCAGGGTGCCTTGCACACCTTTCGCCCCACCCGGAACACAGCTTGCGCTTGCCATTGCCCATGGCCTGCAGCGCAGCAGCGAACCGCAGTTCAGCGCAAATCCCCACGCATTTCCCCCCTGCATCTTTGCTCTCCTGTAGCTGTGCGGGGATTTTCTTTCAAGGCAGCAGCAGGGGGACAGCCCGCCCATCCGCCACAAGGCACTGCCCAGCGTCAACCTGTCTTCGGCATGCGACACTACTGTATGTCTCAACAGGTTTGGGCCGCGCAGGCCCTTGAATCTTTCGATGCGGTGGTGTCAGCCACCGAGGGTTTTCGCAGCCGTGCCGGCCAGCGGCTGATGGCCGAGCAGGTGGCGCGCACGTTCAGCAGCGCCACGCTGGGCAAGGTGGATGAAGAAAGCGGTGAAGACGCGCCCACGCGGTCCATCGCCGTGATCCAGGCGGGTACGGGCGTGGGCAAGTCGCTGGCGTACTGCGCACCGGCCATTGCGCTGGCGCTGTCGCGCGGTACGCGGGTGTTGATATCCACGGCCACGGTGGCGCTGCAAGAGCAGCTGGTCAACAAAGACCTGCCCGCGCTGGCCGCGCTGCTGCCCCAGCCCTTCAAGTTTGCGCTGGCCAAGGGGCGCGGCCGCTATGTGTGCAAGCTCAAACTCGACCGCCTGGCGGGCACGGGCGAGGCGGAAGAAGAGGGCGAAGACGACCTGTTTGCCGAAGAGGAAGCCGCCGCCCGCGCCAAGCGCCCCCGGCATGAGACCGAGGCGCGCATCCAGTTCTATTCGACGATGGCGCAAACCTTGTCGAAAGGCGCCTGGGATGGCGACCGCGACAGCCTGGACACGCCCCCCGAGCCCGAGGTGTGGAGCCCCGTGGCAGCCGAGGGCGCATCGTGCACCGGCAAACACTGCCCGGCCTTCAGCCAGTGCACCTACTACGACAAGCGCAAGGAGCTGGTGGGTGCGCAGGTGATCGTGGCCAACCACGATTTGCTGCTGTCATCGCTGGGCGCGCGCGTGCTGCCTGAGCTGGACAACTGCCTGCTGGTGCTGGACGAAGCCCACCACCTGCCCGCCACGGCACTGGATCAATTCGCGTGCAGCATGGACCTGTCGCGCATCACCTGGATCGAGCGCCTGTCCAGCCGGGGCCTGCGCATTGGTGCGCTGCTGGAGGTCGAAGAGATTGCCGACATCCCCAAACACTCGGCCCAGCTGCGGCAGACACTGCAAGACCTGGCGCGCATCGTGATGGATGTGTATGGCGCCCAGCTCAAGAGCCAGCCCAGTGCCTGGGGCCCGGCCCGCGTGCGCGTGCCACGGGGCGAGCTGCCTGAACAGCTCATTGCGCCACTGGGCCTGCTGGCCGCCAGCGCCGAGGGCTTTCTCGACGCCCTGCGCGCCATCAGCAAAGCCCTGCGCGCCGAGATGCGCGACAAGCCCGACGAGGCCAAGCGCCTGTCCACGCTGTACGCTCAGATCGGCATGTTGGCCCCGCGCCTGGAAGAGCTGCATGCCACCGCGCAACTGCTGCTGCAGGATGCGCCCGAAGGCGCGGTGCCGGCAGCCAAATGGTTCACGCTGGAGGTGGATGGCGACTTCATCGTGGTCAAGGCGCACGCCAGCCCCATCCTGCCCGGCACCACGCTGCGCAACCACCTGTGGAGCGCGGTGCGCGGTGCGGTCCTGACCTCGGCAACGCTCACCAGCTGCGGGCACTTTGATTTCTTCCTGCGCGAGGCGGGCCTGCATGGTGACGAGGCCACCACCACGCTCGAAGTGCCCAGCCCCTTCAACTACGCCGCGCAGGGCACGTTGATTGCGGCCGAAACCCGCGCCGACCCCAAGAACGCCGCGCAGTTCACCACCGAGATGGTGGACGCGCTGCTGCACGACATTGCCCGCGTGGAATACGGCGCGCTGGTTCTGTTCACCTCGCGCGAGCAGATGCGACAGGCGGTGGACGCATTGCCCACCGCCATGCGCAGCGTGGTGCTGGTGCAGAACGCACTGCCGCGCACGCAGCTGCTGCGCCGCCACCGCGAGCGGGTGGAGAACGGCGAGCCCTCGGTCATCTTCGGCATGCAGTCCTTCGGCGAAGGGCTGGACCTGCCGGGGCGGCTGTGCGAGTCGGTCTTCATCACCAAGCTGCCCTTCGCCCCGCCCGACGACCCCGTGGGCGAGGCCCGCGCCGAGTGGCTGCGCGCCGTGGGGCGCGACCCGTTCAGCGAGCTGGTGGTGCCCGCCACCGCCATCCGCTTGGCGCAATGGGTGGGCCGCGCGATTCGCACCGAAGAAGACATGGCGCATGTGTACTGCTACGACAAGCGCCTGACGCGCACCAGCTACGGCCAGCGGCTGCTCAAAGGGCTGCCACCGTTTGCGCTGGAGCAACGCGCGCCGCTGTGAAGCGGCGACACTTTGCGCACCGATTTCACAACCACTACAACAACGACATAGAGGACCCCACCATGCCCCACACCACCCCTGCCTGCCCCCAATGCGGCCTGGAGAACACTTACCCCGATGGCAGCAACTATGTGTGCCCCGACTGCGCGTTTGAATGGCCGCAGGTGGCCGATACTGCCGAGTCCGATGCCGCAGAAGCAGGCGATGGCGTGGTGCGCGATGCCAACGGCAACCCGCTGGCCGATGGCGACGCGGTGATCCTCGTGAAAGACCTCAAGGTCAAGGGCTCATCGTCCACCCTCAAGAAGGGCACCAAGATCAAGAGCATCCGCCTGGTGGATGGCGCCGATGGCCACAACGTGGACTGCAAGACCGACCTGGGCAGCATGCTGCTGAAGTCGGAGTTTTTGAAGAAGGCGTGAAGCGCCTTCCCTCCACCTGGCGCACCACGCTTTACCGTGACAGCTCGGCAGGTGCTGCGCAAGGCGGAGGCACCGGTGCAGCCGCACGGGCAGCATAGGTAACGCCCGGTCCTGACCCATCCTGTCTGGGCGGGTCGGACGGGATGTCGGACAAGCGCCCACGCACAGGCGGGCAGGGGGACGACGCGGCGCATGGCGCGGGCGGCCTAGAGTCGTAACACCCCCTCCATTTCACGGAAGCCCCCCATGCACCACGACACCCCCGGCCACGAAACCTTGTGGAAGCTCATCAAGGACATTCGGTTTGGCATGCTCACGCACCGCACCTCCACAGGCATGCTGCACGCGCACCCGCTCACCACGCAAAACCGCCAGTTTGACGAACACGGCGAGTTGTATTTCTTCATTCCCAAGTCGGGCGAGCTGTACGAACGCCTGCTGACCGATGGCGAAGTCAACGTCTCGTATGCCAACCCTGACGACGACAGCTACGTGTCGCTGTCGGGCCAGGCCCGCGCTGTGGACGACCATGCGCAAAAACAAGCCCTGTGGTCCCCCATGGCCCAGGCGTGGTTCCCGGGTGGCGTGTCCGACCCCAACCTGGCGTTGCTGGCCGTGCGCATCCGCCATGCCGAATACTGGGATGTGGATGAAAGCAAGATGGTGCAGCTCTTCAAGATGGCCAAGGCCGCCATCACGGGCGAACCACCGCGCAGCCTGGGCGAGCACAAGGAACTGACCTTGTATTGAGCTGAGCGGCAGGCCCCCGGGCGGCTGTTTCCCCAAGGTGGGGCAGGGGCCGGAGGCACGCCGCACCCTGCCGCAATGCCAGGAAGAGCGTCAGCGTCTTGCACAGAAATTCAAGAAAAAACGGGCTCCAGCGCTTTTCTATCAAGCGCTAATAGCTACATATTTCATAGCAAAACCACCGAGCCATGGAGCCCACGGGCTCCTTTTTCTTTGGGCCACGGCTCTTGAAACAGCGCGCCAAGGCATCCACATGCCATCCATACACCATCCCATTGGATGTTTTATGGAGTTCCCCCGATGAACAATATCGTTCCCATCGCCCCGTCGCGCGGCAAGGTGCCCGAGTCCGAGAAGGTCACGATCAACCTGGGCTTCGTGGACCTGGGCCACATTGATCTGCTGGTCTCCGAAGGCTTTTACGCCAACCGCACCGACTTCATCCGCACCGCCATCCGCAACCAGCTGACCGCCCAGAACGACGCCGTGCGCCAGGTGGTGGCCCGCAAGATGCTTGTGCTGGGGCTGCAGCGTTTTGGCCGGGCCGAGCTGGAGGCCGTGTTGGCGGCGGGCGAGACGCTGGAGATCCGCGTGCTGGGCCTGGCCAGCATCGACGACGACGTGCCGCCCGCCCTGGCGCAGGCCACGGTTGCCTCGGTGACGGTACTGGGCGCGTTCCATGCCAGTGCGGCCGTCAAGACCGCCCTGGCCGGGCGCATGCATTGAACACCACCGACCCGGACCGCAGCGCACCGCTGGCGCGCCCACCCACACAAGGAGTCCCCATGGACTGGAACCTCAATCTCAAGCGCCTGATGGGCGAAGCCACCCAGCTGGTGCGCAGTGGCCAGCTGGCCGACGCCACGCGGGCCATCCAGCAGACCCTGGGCGCAGCCGTGGCGCGCCACAGCAACGAACCGACACCTGCCAGCGCAGGGGCTACGCCGTTGCAAGCGCCATCACCCGCAGGCGACGAGGCCCCACGCTGGCGCAGCGCCGCCGCCGCGCAAGATGTGGAAGACGCCGTGGTCATCGACCGCAGCGCCCCCACCCCCCAGGCCGAGCCAAAGGCCCCCACAGCACCACGCCCCGCCGCCAACAATCACCCGCTGGCTGAGCCGCCCGGCAGCTTCACCCGCGTGGTCTTCACCCACGCCGATGCACGGCGCCACCCGCACCACTACCACCTGTACGTGCCCCCGGGCGCCACGGCAGGCACCCCCATGCCGCTGGTGCTGATGCTGCACGGCTGCACGCAGAACCCCGTGGACTTTGCCACCGGCACAGGCATGAACGACGCAGCCGCCCCCGCCAACGCCCTGGTGCTGTATCCCGAGCAACCCCACAGCGCCAACCCCAACGGCTGCTGGAACTGGTTTCGCCCTGGCGACCAGCACCGGGGCAGCGGCGAGCCCGCGCTGCTCGTCGCCATGCTGCAGGACGTGATGGCGCGCCACCCGGTGGATGCGCAACGCGTCTACGTGGCGGGCCTGTCGGCTGGCGGCGCCATGGCCGCACTGCTGGGCCGCGAATACCCCGAGCTGTTTGCCGCCGTGGGCGTGCACTCCGGCCTGCAGGCGGGTGCAGCGCACAACGTGATGGGCGCGCTGTCGGCGATGAAAAACGGGGCCAAACCCAGTGCGGCAGCCCACCACGCCGCTGATGCACCAGCCCTGGCGCCCCCGCCGATGATCGTGTTCCATGGCGACGCCGACACCACCGTGCACGCCCACAACGGTGAACAACTCATCGAGGCAACGCTGTCAGCACTGGCCACGGCCCCAGATGGCGGCCAGACGACGGTGGAGACGGTGCACCAGGGCCAGTCCCGTGGTGGCCAGAGCTATACCCGCAAGGTGTACACCGTGGCGGGTAGCGCCCTGTCGGCCAGCACACTGCACAGCACGGTCGTGGCAGAACAATGGGTGCTGCACGGCGCAGGGCACGCGTGGGCTGGTGGGCACGCGGGCGGCAGCCACACCGACCCACGCGGCGTGGCTGCCACGCAGGAGATGCTGAGGTTTTTTCTGGAACATCCGCGCGCTCCGAGGCATTGACTCCCCACACGCGTCTCCTCACTCGGTCTTCGATGCGCTAAGGCCGGTGTGCAAGATCGCGTACAACACCTTCGAGCCCCTGAACCACGCGGGCCAATCGGTCGTAGTCCACCTTATCGGATGTGTCCTCGCGGGTGTGGTAGTGCGGGTAGCGGTAGGGGGCGGTGTCGGTCACCATCAGCGCGGGGTAGCCCGCGTCGATGTAGGCCGCGTGGTCCGAATAGTCCACGCCAGGAATGAAACGCGGCGCCGCGATGCCCTCGGACGGGAACGCCGCATGCGAACGGAAAGACCGGACCACCCGGCGCGCGAACCCCAGATCAGGCGTGGTTGCTACGAAGGCGATGAAATCACCCTGCGTGGGGTAGAACTGGTTCAGCGGCCAGGGGTACTTCTGCGACCCTTCGGCGTTCGAAAAATACCCCATGGTCTCCAGCGACAGCATCGCCACCACCGGCGCACCACGGGCCCGCAAGGCCTGGGCGTGCACCTGGCTGCCCATCTGCGGGGTCTTGAAAAAAGGCGGCTCTTCGTTGGTGTAGAGCACAAACATCACGTCCGCCTGCGCGGTGGCGCCCAGGTGCTTGAGGCTTTTGGCCAGGGCCAGCACGGCGGCGGTGCCCGTGGCGTTGTCGTTGGCGCCGGGTGTTTCGTGCGCCGAATCGTAGTGCGCGCCGATCACCACCAGGCGCCGCCCCGGCGCGCTCTGGCTGGGCACCGTGACCTCCAGGTTGCGCACCGCCACGCCCCGCGCCTTGAACTCGTCGCGCCGAACCTTGTAACCATACGAGACCAGCTCTGACTCCAGGTAAGTCGCCACGGCCTCCATCGCAGCAGGGTGCTGGGCGTTGTGCTCCTGCGCTGCAATCACGGCCACATGCCGCTGCAACTGCTGCGCCAGCGCCTGCTGCGCAGCACTGGCGACTGGGAGCGCGCCACGGTGCGAGCTGCCCGGCATGGTAGTGAACACCAGTATGGCCGCCAGAATCAGGCCAAACACGGCGGCGAGGGCGCCTGTGATGCGCAGGAGACTTTGCCCCACACGCAGGGCTACGTCGCTCACGCCGATGTGGCGCTGCGGCCCGGGCGCGTCTTGCTCTTGCGATAGCGCTGGGTGGCCTCTGCCAGCATCGCGTCCTTGGGCAGAAACTTGGAGCCGCCCACCCACAGTTCGGTCGGCACGCCGTGGGCATCGCGCACGCGGCGCACCGCCTGGCCCGGGCTGGCGTAGGCCGAGGCTTTCTGGACCACCCCGGTGTCGCGCCCGGTGATGGCCAGCTCGGTGGTTGCTGCGTTGAAGGGCACGAACATGGCAGGCACCACTTGGCAGACCACATTGCCCATGGGCACCAGATCAGTGGCGCCCCACAGGCTCCACCAGCGCCCCGCCCAGGCGGCCTCTTTCTTGGCAGGCGCGCCGTGCTGCTGGAACGCAAACAGGATGCTGGCAATGCCTTCCACCCACTCGGTGGACAGGCCATCCTGCGCGTTGGTAAGCGCGGTCACCGTCAGGTCCAGCGCGGGGTAGCGCGCCGTGCGCGACAGAAACCCCTGCAGCCCGCCGGTGTGGCCCGTCCATTCACGCGGGCCCGGCGCGCTGAGCATGGTGCCCAGCCCGTAGTGGGACTCGAACACGTTGCAGGGGTCGCGCCAGCGGCGCTGCGCCATCTCGCGGCGGCTGGCGGGCGAAAGGATGCTGTGCTTGCTGTCTGGCGCCAGCTGCGAAAAGAAGCGGGCCACATCCGACGCGGTAGACACAAACCCGGCCGCCGGGGCCATGGCGTCGCACACGTTGTCGCCAAGCACGATCAGGCGCTGGCCGAACGGAAACTCACTGCTGTGGCCCACAGCCATCGGGGCACCCCGCGCAAGGCGCGGCATGTCGGGCACCGTTTCCTGCAGGCCTGCAGCATCAATCACATGGCGCACCATCCAGCTCGCGTACTCCGTGCCCGTGACCTGCTCCATCATCAGCCCGAGCAGGCCATAGCCGTGGTTGGAATATTTGAGCTGCACCCCCGCCTCCAGCGGTGGCTTGTCGCGCAGGTCCGCCAGCAGTTCTGCACGGGAGAGAAAGGCCCGCCGGTCCAGGAACTGGCCCGCATCGGGGCCGTCGCGCGTGACGCCTGCGGCGTGCGACAGCAGCTCGCCAACGCGCGCCCGGGCCAGGTCTTTGTGCAGGCCATCGACATAGCGGCCAATGGGGTCGTCCAGGCCGATCTTTCCTTGCTCGCGCAGCAGCATGACCCCAGTGGCCGTGAAGCTCTTGGAGTGCGACGCGATGCGCAGGCGGTGCCGGGGCGTGAGGGGTTTGCCAGTTCGCATATCGGCCACGCCCAGCGCCAGCTCTGCCAGGGTCTCGCCGCCGCGTGCGATGGCCACGGAACACCCGGGCTGGCGGAAGCGCTCCAGCTGCAGGCCCAGCCATTGCGGCACATAGTCCAGTGCCGCCTTGAGCCAGGCTGAATCGGTACCGTTCTTCTTCATGCGTTGCTCCGCTCGATCCGTCGAGAAAAAGGGATGGGCAGTGTAGGGCACGCGTTCCCGCAGGGCTGCCGCACACGGGCCAGGCCCACCGGGCATCGGCCGACGCCGAGATGCCCAACGCCGCGCGATCACAGACCGCAGGGAATCATGCGGGCCATCCCCAGGTGTTTCACCACAGATCCCAGGACATCCAGAGGGCCATCCCCCACATCGCCAGGGCAATGCTGGCATCCAACGCTCGGCATGCGCTGGAGGCTCCCATGAATCGCTGCGCTTGGCGTGCACCCAAAACCCATACCGAAAACCACATCAGCGACGCATTCACCGCGCCCAGGGCATAGCTCCAGCGGGTATCGACCGGCAGCGCTGCGCCCACTGCTCCGATGATCAGTACCGTGTCCAGCCAAGCCGCTGGATTGAGCAACGACACCAACAGGAGCTGGTGGAATCCGTGCGATCCGGGGGCCGCTGCGGCAACGTCATTCAATGACGCGGCAGGACAGGCACGCATGGCGTTGCGCACTGCCAACCCGCCGTGCAGGACCAAAAGCGCAATGCCAAGCACCTGCGCGGCCAACCGCAATGCAGGTTCCGCCTGTAGCGCGGCAGACAGCCCGAGAAGCCCCAAGGCAATCAGCACCGCATCGCTGCCGCAGCCCACAGCAATCAACTGGGCCGGAGAGCGTCCACGCAGTGCTTCGCGAAGGATCAGGACATCCTTCGGTCCTGGGCAAATGAACACGCCCAAGCCGAGTACAAAGCCCTGTAACCAGGTAGAGAGGTCAATCATGTCGGCGCCTTACCGACAACCTCTCAAGCTGAACCGGACGATTTGAAGAGCGTTGATCATAAGGTCCTCGCAGCAATGGCCCCGAGCCTGTCCTGTATCTTGGTGCCCTGGTGCCAACGAGAGGCGGCCCAACCCACACCACGGACAATATGTCCCTCACGCCACCCGCCCCACCCATGCCCCCCATCGCCGTCATCGACTTTGAAACCACCGGCATCTCGCCCGGCCAGGGCGCGCGTGCGACCGAGGTGGCGATCGTGCTGCTGGAAAAAGGGCAGGTGGTGGACCGTTTTCAAAGCCTGATGAAAACGGGGGTGTGGATACCGTCGTTCATCACCCAGCTCACCGGCATTACCAACGCGATGGTGAACGCCGCGCCCGATGCGGCGGGGGTGATGCAGGACGCGGCGCGTTTTGTGGGCGATGCGCCCATGGTGGCGCACAACGCTTCGTTTGACAGCAAGTTCTGGCAGGCCGAGCTGGCCCTGGCCGGGCTGCCCGCGCCGCAGCCGTTTGCGTGCACGGTGCTGCTGTCGCGGCGGCTGTACCCGCAGGCGCCCAGCCACAAGCTGGGCTCGCTGGTGGACTACCACGGCCTGCCGCGCACGGGCCAGGCGCACCGGGCGCTGGCCGATGCCGAGATGGCCGCTGCGCTGCTGGCGCGCATGCAGCACGACCTGCGCACGCGTTGGAGGGTGGCGGAGCCCAGCTACACGCTGCTGCAAACGCTGCAGCGCTGCGCCAAGCCCAAGGTGGGGGCGCTGCTGGCGCAGCATGCGGTGGAATGATGGGGCGCGGCCCGCGCACCAATTTGCTACTTAATTTATAGCTACAAGCGCTTGATGGGAAAGCGACAGGGTCACTTTTTACTTGTAAACCCCGGGCACATTCCGTGTGCTGAGGTCGTCCAGCTGCATGAGCAGTGCGGTGCGTTCATGCAGTGCCACGGCTTTCCAGTCGCGTCCGCTGAGCGCACCTTCCAGGGCCCAAAGCAGGTTGAGGCTGGGTTGCTGCCCGGCCTGGCGCACGGCCACAAAGGCGGGCACGGCGCCCAGCGCACGCAATGCTGCGGGGGTGCAAATGCCCGCCGCGTGGAGCATGCGCTCAGACGCTGGGCCCAGGTTGGGCAAGGCTCGCAGCGGTGGATCTTCGGGTGGGCTGGCGGTCATGGGCGGCATGATGGCGGCGCGTGGCAATCATCGCAAGCCCCCACACAGCGAGTACATCGGGCGCCCTGCCCATAATCCGCAGCAACAAATGCGGGGGCGATGCAGCCTGCTGACATCGCACTCCCTGCACGCAGATTCACGATGACATGAAAGGCTTTTCCATGGCGTATCTGGTACTTGGACTGGTGCTGTTTCTGGGTGTGCATTCGGTGCGCATCGTGGCCGATGGCTGGCGCACGCAGACCCTGGCACGCATGGGTGAGATGCCGTGGAAGGGGTTGTATTCACTGGTCTCCGCCGTGGGCCTGGCACTCATCGTGTGGGGCTATGGCTTGGCGCGGCAGCAGCCGGTGGTGCTGTGGGTGCCGCCCATTGGCATACGGCATGCTGCGTCGCTGCTGACGCTCATTGCCTTCATCCTGCTGGCCGCCACCTACGTGCCGCGCAATGCCATCAAGGCCCGGCTGCACCACCCCATGGTGCTGGGCGTGAAGGTGTGGGCGCTGGCACATTTGCTGTCCAACGGCAACCTGGCCGATGTATTGCTGTTTGGCAGCTTTTTGCTGTGGGCCGTGCTGAGCTTTCGGGCCGCACGGCAGCGCGACCGGGCGATGAACACCGGCTACGCGCCCGGCACTGCGGCGGGCACGGGCGTGGCCGTGGTGGTGGGCGCTGTGGCCTGGGTGGGCTTTGCGTTCTGGGCGCATGCATGGCTGATCGGCGTTGCGCCTCTCGCGCGGTAGGGCGGCAGGGGCTTGGCGCAGCACTGCAGGACCAAATCCCGGAGAATCCGCGCTTTCCGTTTTTGTTTTCTTTCCCACTGCCTTTTCACACTGAGCCTTCTGCATGACCGACGCAACCACCTCCACCACGCCACCCCCCTTGCCCGATCACCTGTCGGTGGACCCCCGCAGCCCGCACCATGTGGCGGAGGTGTTCAAGCACGACATCGGCATCCGCTTCAACGGCAAGGACCGCAGCGATGTCGAGGAATACTGCGTCAGCGAAGGCTGGGTGAAAGTGCCCGCAGGCAAGACGGTGGACCGCAAGGGCCAGCCATTGATGATCAAGCTCAAGGGCAAGGTAGAAGCGTTCTACAAATAGGCCGTGGCCACCGAACCCGCCCACTGGGTGGTGCACTGCGACGGCAGCGCCGTGCCCAACCCCGGGCGCATGGGGCTGGGGGCAGTGCTGGTGGGGCCCGGTGGGGCCACGCAACACACCATTTCTGAAGCCACGACCTTCACCGGTTGCAACAACGAGGCCGAACTGCGCGCGCTGCTGCGGGCGCTGCAGTGGCTGGAACCCCAGGTGGTGGCGACGGCAACCACCGTGCAGGTGCTCAGCGACAGCAGCGTGCTGGTGGAGCAACTGGGCAAGCAGGCCGTAGCGCCTATCGAGCGGCTGGCACCGCTGTTTGACGAGGCGCGCCGTGTGCTGCAGCGGTTTGCACAGGTGGACCTGCAATGGGTTCCCCGCCACCGCAATGGGGCGGCCGATGCGCTGGCGCGTGCCGCGCTGGGTCTGGCGCCCAAGGTGGCCACGCCACACGGCCGCACCCAGAAGCGTCGACGCTGATCCTGCCCTGCTCCGACCTGCTTCACGCAGCGCGCCGGCTGGAGTGCATGTCCATCACGCTCGCGCTCGCGCCAGCAGCAGTGCCTTCTCCTGCGCATTGCGCGTCAGGCTGGCGGCCCGTTCAAACTCTGCACAAGCTTCCGTCTGGCGCCCCAGCTTGGCCAGCAGGTCGCCCCGCACACTGGGCAGCCAGTGGTAGTGGCGCAGGCTGGGTTCTGCGGCCAGTTCATCCACCAGGGCCAGTGCTGCGGCCGGACCCAGGGCCATGCCCACCGACACGGCGCGATTGAGAGCGACCACAGGCGAGGGCGCCACCTGCAGCAGTGCGTCATACAGCGCCACGATGTGGTGCCAGTCGGTGTCTTGGGCGCGGTGCGCGCGCGCATGGCAGGCCGCAATCGCACCCTGCAGCGCATAGGGCCCCCAGGCATGGCCCACGCGTGCCAGCTGCTCGGCCTTGTCGAGGGCGGCCAGCCCCCGGCGCACCAGCAGGTGGTCCCAGCGCGCACGGTCCTGGTCCATCAGCAGCACGGGCTGGCCCTGTGCGTTGGTGCGTGCGGGCAGGCGCGAGGCCTGGATTTCGAGCAGTGCCACCAGCCCCTGCACCTCGGGCTCATCGGGCACCAGGCTGGCCAGCACGCGCACCAGTCGCTGCGCCTCGCCACACAAAGCGGGGCGCATCCAGTCATCGCCCGCCGTGGCGGCATAACCTTCGTTGAAGATGAGGTAGATCACCTCCAGCACCGAGGCCAGTCGCGGCGCGCGCTCCGCGGGGCCGGGCACTTCAAACGGAACGTGGGCCGCAGACAGGCTTCGCTTGGCGCGAACAATGCGCTGGGCCACGGTGGGCTCGGGCACGAGAAACGCGCGCGCGATCTCAGCCGTGGTGAGCCCGCCCAACAGCCGCAAGGTGAGCGCCACACGCGCCTCGGTGGGCAGCACGGGGTGGCAGGCGGTGAAGATGAGGCGCAGCAGGTCGTCACCAATGTCGTCCTTCTGCACGTGCATCAGGGTGTCCACCACGTCGGGCGCGTACTGCGCTTCGAGCGCTTCGAGGTCGTGGCCCAGGGCTTCGTTCTCGCGCGTGTGCAGCGCCTGCTGGCGCAGGTGGTCGATGGCGCGGCGCTTGGCCGTGGTCATCAGCCACGCCGCCGGATTGGCGGGCAGGCCGGTGGTAGGCCAGTGCTCCAGCGCGGCCACCAGGGCGTCCTGCGCCAGCTCCTCGGCCCGGCCCACGTCCCGCGTCATGCGCGCCACGCTGGCGATGATGCGCGCGGCCTCGATACGCCACACCGAGTCGATGGTGCGGTGCAGGGCATCGCGGTCGGGAAGGGTAGAGGGTTTCACGCGATGAAGGTGTGAAAGAGTCTGGCGTACCCGAGCGGGCCGCACAAACGTGCGCCATCAAGGCGCAAAGCGCAGCCATAGCTCGGGCTATGGCGAGCATTTGCAACGCCGAGGGGGTGCGTTTTTGCGGGACGAGCGGGCATGGCAGGCTCCTTCACACCTTCTCATCCCAGCGCCTTGCTGGCGTCCACCATGTGCACAAACTCCCAGGTGTGCCCATCCAGGTCGTCAAAGCTGCGCGAGTACATGAAGCCCAGGTCCTGCGCAGGGCGGGGGGTGGTGCCGCCCGCAGCCACGGCCTTGTCCACCAGCGCATCGACTTCTGCACGGCTTTGGCAAGAGAAGCACACCAGCACCTCGGAGGTGGTGCGCGCATCGGCAATCGTCTTGCTGGTGAAGGTCTGGTAGAAGTCCTTGACCAGCAGCATCACGAAGAGGTTTTCGCCCACCACCAGGCAGGCGCCCTGGTCGTTGGTGAACTGGGGGTTGAAGTCATAGCCCAGTGCGCGGAAGAACGCCTGCGAGCGGGCCATGTTCTCGATGGGCAGGTTCACGAAGATTTGTTGGTGCATGAGGTGCTCCTGAGGAGTAAGGAAGGTAAAGCGAAACGAAAGGTTTTGCAAAGCGCAACAGGGGATGGGGCTCAGCCGGCAGGCTTTTGCACCACAGCCTGCAGGTTGACCAGGCCGTCTTCAAAGTCCTGGCCCACCATGCGGTCCATGTTGAAAACCAGGTGCGCAATCTTGGCCAGGTAGGGCACAGGGCCATGCATGGCCCAGGTGACGCGGGTGGTGCCTGCCCCTTCGGGCTGCAGCGTGAACTCGACCTGGTTGTGGGCTTCGAACGGGGCCACAAAGTCGAGCTTCATTGCCACGCGCGCCGGGGCCGTGGCATCGACGATCTCCATGCTGCCGGTGCCCACCTTGTCGCCCTGCCACGCATAGCGCGCGCCGGGGCCGATGGTGTTGGCGCTGTACTCGCCCTTGGCGGCGGGGTCCTTGCGTTCGTACGGGTTCCAGGTGTTGAACTGGCGCAGGTCGTGGATGAGGCCGTACACACGCTCGGGCGGGGCGGAGATGACGCGGCTGCGCTCCACGCGGAAGGTGTCGGGGCGGGTGGCAGCAAACGCCAGGAAAAGTCCCAGCGCCGCCAGCAGCACAAGGGCAATGGTCTTGATCATGGTAGAGGGTCCTCCCGGTTGGTTTCAGCCGCGCATCGCTTCGAGGTCGTGGAATTTCTCCACGCCTTCGACGCCGGCAAAGTCCTCCATCTCAAAGAGCTGGCGCACTTCGATCTCGGCATCGAGCCCCTCACCCCGCGGATTGGGAAAGCGGCGCGTCCATTCCAGCGCCTCGCCCTTGCTGCGCACCTGGATCAGGGTGTAGCCGGCGATGAGTTCCTTGGTTTCGGTGAACGGTCCGTCGGTCACGGTGCGGCCGCTGGCGGTGTAGCGCACGCGCCAGCCCTGCGCGCTGGGCTTGAGGCCGCTGCCGTCCAGCAGCACGCCCGCACGGGCCAGTTCTTCGTGGTAGCGGGCCATCTCGGCCATCAGGGCAGCGCTGGGCATGCAGCCTTGTTCGGATTCGGCAGTGGCTTTGACGATGATCATGAATCGCATGGGGTTCTCCAGAAAGTGATGGGTTGAGGGCCCATGGGTGGACCTTCACCTGCACGACGAACGAAGGCCGGGCAGATCGACAGGACGGTTCAAAAATCAGGGTAACTACGTAGAAAAAAGTCGCCAAGGTGTCAGGTGCAGCCCAAGGTGTGGGGCATTTGCCAAGGCGTGCAAATGGTTACGCGCCCGGCCAGACACCCTCGGTAGGATGCCGCGCGGAGAGCCCCCGAGCACAATGAACGAAGACAGCGACATCACCACCGAACCGGCCCCTCCCTGGCTGGCCAGCATTCCGCTGGAACCCAGCTGCCAGAGCCCGGCCCTGGTCATCGTCCACCCCGGGCGGGCCGTGGTGCCACCAGAAGGCTTGAAGGCGGTATTGCGCTTCAACGCCGATGGGCGCGGCGGCTGGGTCAGCGCTGCCCAGGCCGACAACTCGCTGTGGGGCTATATCGATGGTGAAGGCTGCTGGCGTGTGCCGCCCACGCTGCAGAACGCACGCAACTTTTCAGAAGACGGACTGGCGCGCTTTTGCGACGGGGGCCGCTGGGGCTTTGTGGACCTGGCGGGTGCGGTGGTCATCCCCCCGACCTTCGACAACGCCCACCCATTCCGCAACGGGGTGAGCGCCGTGCAGGTGGGCCAGGATGCATGGCGCCCCATCGACCGCCAGGGCCAGCCCACCAGCGACGAAGTTTTTCATGAACTGGGCCTGTTCGGCGCGAACGGCCTGGCCCGCGCCACGCTGTGGAAAAAGGATAGCAACCAGCATACCCAGGGCTTTGTGGACCGCGCGGGCCACTGGGTGATTGATCCCCGCTTTCGCGATGCCAAGCCGTTTGGCGAGTCCCCCACCACGGCCGCATCGCTCGATGGAGAACGCTACGGGCTGATCAATGCCCGGGGCGATTGGGTGCTGAAGCCGCATTACCCCAGCATCGACGCTTTCAACAGCGATGGCCTGGCCTATTTTGACGAACCCAACGCCTGGGACAACGGCCACGGCTATCTCGACGCCCGGGGCAAGGTGGTGGTCAAGGGTGGCCGCCACCTGTCTCGGCGCATGGTCTGCGGCGTGGTGGCCAACAGCTACGACGGCACGGTCTTTCTCACGGCCGAAGGCAAGCCCTTGCCCGGCCCGCGCCTGAGCTATGGCTCGGACTTTTCTGCCGAGAGCGGCTTTGCCGTGGTGCGCACCGCCGCGCAAGGTCCGTCGGCCTGCGCCACCTGGGGCCTGCTGCATCCCGATGGCCGTTTCGTGCCGGCACCAGCGCATCTGCTGGAGCCGCTGACCAACGGCGATGGCTGGCTGGTGGGCAACACGCCCGATACCGCGCTGGTGCCGTTCCTCACCCGCGATGGTCAGCTGGCGTACATCGACGGCGAAGGGGTTGTGATCTGGCGCGCGCACTATGACGGCCAGCAGGTGGCCTTGCTCGGCGCCGAAGGTGCGCCCCTGTGGCGCAGCGGCGTGCGCGAGAACTGCTGGCCGCCCCGGCCCTTTTTCCATGCCCCCCTGACCGACCACCTGGAAGGCCTGGACACGCTCGACGGCATCGTGCCCCTGGCCAGCCGCCTGCTGGCCCAGGCCGAGACACGCCTGCACCAACTGGCTGCGGGCGACATGCTGCAAGCTGACCGCGCGGGCACGGAAAAGGACGATGACGGCACCGACGACGAGGAAGATGCGGACGACCCAGACCAGGTGCAGGCCGACCGCACCGTGGTCGTGCGCCGGGTCATGCGCGCCTACCTGAGCGAGTCGCACAACGGCCCGTATGAATTCCTGTCTGCCGACCTCCACCGCGCGGTGAACGAAGCCCGCGAGGCCATGGTGCAGCGCCTGTCAGCGCGCTTTGGCCCGGCCGACCCGGACCCCGAACACGCCGCCCCCTGGCACCGCAGCGGCGACCACACCCAGGCCTGGGCCTCGCCGCTGGCCAGACCCCTGCCCGGTGATGGCGGAGTGCTGCGCGAATCGCGCGAGCAGTGGCTCACGCTGTACCAACATGCGGATTCCGGCGATGGCGACGCATGGTGGGAGCTGTGGCTGATGGCAGCGCCCAGCGTGGATGCGCTGCAGCTTGCGCAACGTGCGCGTTCTGCACAGCCAGCACCCCAGGCCCAAGCCGCCGACGAGACCACGCTGATGGCACAGCTGCAGTCGCACCCACGTACGCTGGCCGATGTGCCGCGTGAACACATCACCCACGCCATGGTGGACGCCGCGCTGGCCACCGATGAAGACACCGTGCGCTTTGTGCCCAGGCGGCTCATGACACCCGCACGCTACGCCACCGCACTGCGGCAGGGTGTGAAAAGCTTTGCGCAAATACCGGCCGGGATGCTCAGCGAGGACGCCTGCATCGCCCACGTGCAGGACGGTGGCTGGCGCCTGGAACAGGTGCCCGAGACCTTGCGAACCGTCGCTGTCTGTGCGCACGCGCTGCGCCGCAGCCCCAGTGCGCTGGAACACGTGCCCGAATCCCTGCGTGCACAGGCGCGCGAAGCGATGGCCCAGCTACCCCCGGATGCACAGGAAGAAGACCCGCCACGCGCGGGTGGCGACCTGGGCGACTGGTTGTCGCGCCGCGTGGTGGGCTCGGCCCTGCGAGGCCAGGACACCACGGCACGCAGGCTCCAGCACAAGGGATTTTTGGCAGCGTTTGTGATGCAGGCAGCACTGACCGCCAAGTCAGACACGCCCCCCACCCTCCGGGGGATGGCGGGGTGGTTCGAGCAGCGGCCAGTGCTGGCGCTGGCGGCCCACCTGCTGCTGGGCCTCGCAGCCTTGGTGGGCCATGCATTCGTCTCGGTCGCGGCCTGGCGGGCCGAGGGCCCGTGGATCGGGCTGGGCACCTTCGCACTGATGGGGTTTGCGGAGCTGTACTGGGCGTGGCGTTTTGTGGCCTCCAGCCCCTGGAGCCCCTGGCTGGCGCTTGCAGCCACCCTGGTGGTGGTGTACGTGTTCGGCTGGCGCCGCCTGTACCGCCGCGTGGGGCTGGCCTACGCGGCACGTGAGGGCATCACGCCCGTGGAGTGAGCTCCGGCAAGGGTTCACGGGCGGCCGCTCCACTTTTTACAGTTTTCTAGGGGTCATCACCGATCCCCGGAGGGACTGTTCGGTCCCGGCGATGGATACACTTTGTAAACCTTTCGCCCCACTGATTCACGAACCTGGCCTGCATGCGCGGGCCCTCACCACAGCGGGTGCACCACCCATGCAAAGAGGATCGGAACCCAATACAACCCAGCGGACACAGCAGCTGGTGCTGGCGCTGCTGTGTGGCTTTGCATCCCACGCTGCCGCGCAGGCGGACATTGCCCAGCTGCCGCTGGAACAGCTCATGCAGATGGAGGTCCGGACGGCCAGCCGGTATGCGCAAACCGCCCTGGAAGCGCCCGCCGTGGTGAGCGTGGTGACCGCAGACGACATCCGGCTTTTTGGCTATCGCACGCTGGCGGAAGTGCTGGGCAGCATGCGCGGGCTGTATGTCTCGTACGACCGCTCTTACCACTACCTTGGCACACGCGGCTTTGCCACACCGGGCGACTACAACACCCGGGTGCTGCTGCTGGTCAACGGCGTGCGCTTTAACGACAACCTCTACGACCAGGCCACCATAGGCACGGATTTCCCGCTCGACCTGGACCTGGTGGACCGCGTGGAGTTCGTTCCCGGGCCGGGCTCTGCGGTGTATGGCGCCAATGCGTTCTTTGGCGTGGTCAATGTCATCACGCGCAACGGCCGCCAGCTGGCCGGGCCGCAGATCAGCGTGGAGGCGGGCAGCCAAGGCAGCGCCAAGGCACGCTTCTCGCTGGGCACGGTGGATGCCCAGGGCAGCGACTGGCTCGTCGCGGTGACGCGCTCCAGCAGCCGGGGGGCAGATCAGTACTTTTCGGCGTTTGACGCGCCCGAGACCCACCATGGTGTAGCGCACCGCCTGGATTTCGACCGCAACACGCAGCTGTTTGCCCGCATGCAGCGGGAGGGGCTCACGCTCACCCTGGCCCATGGCGAGCGCACCAAGGGCACGCCCACGGCTTCGTTCTCGCAGGCCTTCAACGACCCACGCTCGCGCTACATCGACACCACCACCCGCCTGGCGGCCGAAACCACGCACCAGATTTCGTCCTCACTGGCGCTCACCGGCCGCGTACACGCCGGGCGCTACCGCTTCGTGGGCGACTATGTGTACGACTACCCACCCCTCACGGTCAACCGCGACGTCGGCACCGGGCAGTGGTGGGGCACCGACTGGCAGTGGGTCAGCACGGCGTTTGCACGCCACAAGCTCGCCTGGGGCATAGACTACCGGCGCGACACCCGCATCCAGCAGCTCAACGTCGATCTGGACCCACCCGCCCAGTACCTGGACACCCGCCGCTCGGGCGATGCGCTGGGCATCTACATGCAGGATGAATTTGCGCTGGCGCCCACACTCACGCTGCACACCGGGCTGCGCTGGGGCAAGCAGTCCGGCAGTGCGGGCAGCTTCCATCCCCGGCTGGGCCTGGTGTATTGGTGGAACCCCTCCACCGCCCTCAAGCTGCTGCACGGCACGGCCTACCGGCCCCCCAATGCCTACGAACGCGACTACCGCGTGGACCTGCCCGGCGGCATCGTCAGCTCGGAGGGGCTTCGGTCGGAAAAGGTGCGCACCACAGAGCTGGCCCTCGAACATGCCCCCACCGGCGCCACCCGCATGCTGCTGACGGCGTTCCGGTCGCAGGTGACCGACCTGATCGCGCTGGGCGATGCGAACGCAGCGGAAAGACTGACCTTCGGCAACACCGGCAGCGTGCGCGTTCACGGGCTGGAAGCCGAGGTGGAACAGCGCTGGCAAGGCGGCTCGCGCCTGCGTGTGGCCTATGGCTGGCAAAAGGCACGCAACACCAGCACCCCCCAGCCGCTGACGAACTCTCCCCGGCACTTGCTCAAGGTCCAGTGGTCGGACACCCTGGCGCTGGGCGCGTGGGGAACGCAAGGCGCTGGCAGGCCGGGCCAATATGCCGTGGAGGCCATCGGCGTGGGCGCGCGTGCAACCCGTTCGGGCGCACGCCTGCCGGGGACCATCGTCACCAATCTCGTCTACACACAACGCTTTGCGGATGTGGACGTGTCGATGGGCGTCTACAACCTGTTCAACCACCGGCATGCAGACCCCGCCTCGTACGAGATCCGCGAAGAATCGATCCGGCAGGATGGACGGACCTACCGGCTCAAGCTCACCTACGCGTTCTGAGCCATGTACCACGCCATCCACCTGGGCAAGATACTGTGGTTCGGCCTGTGTTTGCTGGGCGGGTTGGTCGGCCTGGCGCATGCCACCAACCCCGTGGAAGAACCCGACCTCAAGGCCGCCTATATCTTCAACTTCATCCAGTTCATCGAATGGCCTGACAACGACAGCGCCATGGGCAGCGAACTGACCGTCTGCGTCTCGCCCTTCAGTCCACTCAAGCGCCCCCTGACCGCCCTGGAAGGCAAACAGGCCGCCAAAGGCCGTACCGTGCGGATCAGGCTGCTGGAGATGGCCAGCCTGCGCGACTGCAGGGTGCTCATCCTGCAAAACGCAGACGTGGAGCAGGCATTGCGAGCGCTTCGAACCCTGTCTCAGGGCCATGGCGTGCTGACGGTCTCGGATGAGCTGACCTTCGTCAACCCGGAGATCGTCATCGCTCTCACCCAGCAGGAAGGGCGTATCGTGTTCGGCATCAGCCCCGACGCCGCCGCCAAGGCGGGTCTCACGATCAGCTCCCGACTGCTGCGGCTGGCCAAGGTGTACCGATGAGAACCCAGGCCCCCGAACCCCAGATTGCCATCCCGGCGCCACCGCTGCCGCCCGTGCTGCTGTCGTCCAGGCTGGTGGTAACGGGCATCCTGGCGGCGGGCCTGGCGCTTTTGACGGTGGTGCTGGCACTCACGGGGTTGGACTACTGGAGCACGCGCCAGTCCATGCTGCAGGACAGCCGCGTGGAGGCCGCCATCGTCGCGGACAACATGGCGGCCGCTGTCATGTTCCGAGATGCGCGCACGGCCAACGAGATGCTCGCGGCGCTGAAGTCGTCGCCCATGGTGCTGGGCGCCGGGGTGTACGACGCGCAGGGCCTGCTGCTGGCGCACTACACACGCGGGCCTGGCGACAGCTTCCCCGCCACGCTGGCGGCCGCTGGCATGGGCGGGTTGACCGAGCGTGCGGGGGTGAGCGTGCTGGAGATTGCCCGGCCGGTTGAAACGTCGGGCGTGGCAGAGGGAACCCTGTACTTTCGCAAGTCCATGCGCGCGGTGTACTCGCGCCTGGCCATTCGTTTTGTCAGCGCGTTGCTGATTGCCGGGTGTGTGATGGCCATGGCCGCCGCCATGGTGCTGCGCAGCCAGGCGGCCGTGCGCAACGCCGAGAACCGGCTGCACGCGCTCGCCCATACCGATGCCGTCACGGGCACGGGCAACCGGCACGCCTTCAATGAACGCCTGGCCGCAGCGATCGAAGCCGCCCGGGACCAGGGCACCCGCGTGGCCCTGGTGTACATCGATCTCGACAATTTCAAGACGCTCAACGACACCTTCGGGCATGCGGCCGGGGACGGTTTGCTGCGCCAGGTGGCGCGGCGCCTGCAGTCCGTGGTGCGCAGCACCGATGCGATCTCGCGCCTGGGGGGCGACGAGTTCGCCGTGATCCTGCCGCTGGACATGGACGACGCAGCGCTCAACACCTATGGCCAGCGGATTGTTGGCACCTTCCACCATTCGTTCACCGAAGTCGGCCAGCAGATGACCATGACCTGCAGCGCGGGCATCGCCACCTTTCCGGGTGATGCGGCCGACATGGACGGCCTGGTCAGCAATGCCGATACGGCCATGTACCGCGCCAAGGAAATGGGCAAGAACCGCTGTGTGCGGTTTGACGCGTCGATGAACCAGGCGGTGGTCCGGCGCCAGGCCATCGAGCATGCACTGCGCGCCGCGCTCCAGCAGGGCGAGGGCCTCGCGCTGCACTACCAGCCGCTTTTTGCCGCCACCGACCGCGCGCTGGTGGGCGCCGAGGCGCTGCTGCGCTGGTCGCATGCGGAGCTGGGCAACGTTTCGCCGCTGGAGGCCGTGATGGTGGCCGAGGACTGCGGCCTCATCGTGCCGCTGGGCTACTGGGTGATGCGCACGGCCTGCCGCGATGCCGCCCGGTGGCAGGCGGGCGGGCCGCTCCGGGTGTCGGTCAACATCTCGGCACGGCAGTTGGGCGACCCGCAGTTTCTGGAGCGCGTGATGGACATCCTGCGCGAAGAGGGCCTGCCCGCCCACCTGCTCGAAATCGAACTCACCGAAACCGTGCTGATGGACAACATGGAGGCCGGTGCGCACACCCTTCACCGCCTGAGCCAGCTGGGCATCCACCTGGCCATTGACGACTTTGGCACCGGCTACTCCTCCCTGGCCTACCTGCGGCAGTTGCCGATGCGGCGCCTCAAGATCGACCGCAGCTTTGTCAAGGACCTTCCCGGCCAGGAACACAGCCGCACCATCGTCACCGCCATCGTGGCGCTGGCCCACGGGCTGGGGCTGCAGATCACAGCCGAAGGGGTGGAAACGCCCGAGCAGGCCGACTACCTGGTGCGCCAGGGCTGCGATGTGCTGCAGGGCTACCTGTTTGCGCGGCCCATGCCGGTGGGGGAGTTTCAGGCACAGCTGCAGGAAGGCACTGCGCGCCGGGGAGTGTGAAAAGCGTCAGTGCCCCGGATCACAAAGCCCCGTGGTAACACGGCGCCACTTCGCGCACCTCGACAGTGGCCCATTCGGCGGCCGGGCATTCGCGGGCAATGGCCACAGCCTCCTCGCGCGTGGCGCAGTCGAGCAGGTAAAAGCCACCCACCATTTCTTTCGTCTCGGCAAAGGGTCCATCGACCATGCGGGCCTGGCCTTCGCGCACCTGCAGGCGCACGGCCTGCTCGGTGGAGGCCAGCGATTCGGAGGCACGCAGCAGGCCCCGGGCCTGCAGGCCTTCGCCAAAACGCAGCATGCGCGCGTAGGCCTCCTGGCCCCCCGCCAGCCCCCGCTCGGCCCGTTGGCCGTGGGGTTCCATGATGAGCAGCATGTAGGCCATAAAAAGATCTCCTGACGAAACAGATGGGGAGGGCACGCAGCGAAAGGCGCCATCCTATCAGCAGTATTCACTATTATTTTGATAGCTATCAGCGCTTATCCATCAAGCGCTATCGGCAATTTTCATCAAAATTATTGCGCACCGCAGCAAGCCTGTGCTATCTTTGCCCCCTATGCAACGCAGCATGCTCCTATCCACCCTATCGCTAGGCCTAGTGCCTGGCCGGGGTCTGCCTGCGTTCGCCACCGTTGCCTGATCCGCTCAGCGCAACACCTGATCTCCCCCTGACCCCGGCCCGCGAACCAGCCTTTGCACATGCAAAGGGCTGCAGGGGATGTCATTCGTTTCTAGATTCGTTTGACCTGTGCACCGTGTCTTTCACACCGCACACACCGTTCGTGGAGCCTTTGTCATGATTTCCAAACCCGCCACCAAGTACCAGCCCATTGCCCCGGTCGCGTTGACCGACCGCCAGTGGCCCACTCGCAGCATCACCCACGCGCCCGTGTGGCTGTCCACCGATTTGCGCGACGGCAACCAGGCCTTGTTCGAGCCCATGAACGGCGAGCGCAAAATGAAGCTCTTTGAAGAGCTGGTGCGCATCGGCTTCAAGGAGATCGAGGTCGGTTTTCCGGCAGCATCGCAGACGGACTTCGACTTTGTGCGCCGCCTCATCGACGAGAACCTCATCCCCGATGACGTGACCATCATGGTCATGACCCAGTCGCGCGAAGACCTCATTGCGCGCACCGTGGAGGCCGTGAAAGGAGCCCCCCGCGCCATCGTGCACCTCTACAACGCCACGGCCCCCGCATGGCGGCGCATCGTGTTCGGCATGAACGTGACGCAGGTGATGCAGCTCATCGCGCACCACGTGGGCTACCTCAAGCAGCTTACCGATGCACAGCCCGAAACGCAGTGGACCTTGCAGTATTCACCCGAAACCTTCAGCGCCACCGAGCTCAGCGTTTCCCTCAAGGCCTGCCAGACCGCGATTGCCGCATGGAACGCGGGCCCCGGCCGTCCCATCATCATCAACCTGCCCACCACGGTGGAGAACGCCACGCCCAACGTGTTCGCCGACCAGATCGAGTGGATGGACCGGCACCTCAGCCCGCGCGAGCACATCACGCTCTCGGTGCACCCGCACAACGACCGGGGCACCGGCGTGGCGGCGGCAGAACTCGCGATGATGGCCGGCGCCGACCGCGTGGAAGGCTGCCTCTTCGGCAACGGCGAGCGCTGCGGCAACGTGGACATCGTGACGCTGGCGCTCAACATGTACACGCAGGGCGTGCACCCGAACCTCGACTTCTCGGACATCACCTCGGTCGCGCGCATTGCCGAGGAATGCACCTCGCTGCCCGTGCACCCGCGCCACCCGTACGCTGGCGACCTGGTGTTCACCGCATTCTCGGGCTCGCACCAGGATGCGATCAAAAAGGGCTTTGCCGCGCAGGACCCGAACGCCTTGTGGGAAGTGCCGTACCTGCCCATCGACCCGGCGGACCTCGGCCGCACCTACGACAGCGTGATCCGCGTGAACAGCCAATCGGGCAAGGGCGGCATTGCTTTCCTGCTCGAACGCGAACACGGCGTGGTGATGCCGCGCCGCATGCAGGTCGAATTCAGCGCGGTAGTGCAACGGCAGACGGACGCGAGCGAGGGCGAAATGAGCGGCGAGGCGCTGTGGGACTTGTTCCAGACCACGTACCTGAAAGCGCCTGCGCACGCCACCATCACCTGCCACAGCCACAAGCTGGATGAAGACGGGCAGGGCATCGAGCTGGACGTGACCATCGACGGCACGCGCCAGCATTTGCGCGGCCAGGGCAACGGGCCGATTGCCGCCACGGTGGATGCCCTCGGCCTGCCGCTGCGCGTGGACCACTATGAAGAGCGCGCCACCGGCACGGGCGCTAACGCCCAGGCGCTGGCGATTGTGGAAGCGGCCATGGACGGCGTGGCGGGCTCCACCTTTGGCGCGGGGGCCAGCCACAACATCGTGACGGCGTCGGTACAGGCCATCGTGAGCGTAGCCAACCGGTTGCTGCTGCGGCGCCAGACGGCCAAAATCACTGCGACGGCATGAGCTCCCAAGTGTTGTAAAAAAGATAGCTGCCAACGCTTGATGCACAAGCGTTGGCGGCATTTTTGACCAATATCCCCAAGGCAGGAACGGGGTCAGCGCATGCGCCAGGCTCCATCCGTTACCCTTCGGTCCATGCGCGTTTTTCACAGTCTGGCCTTTGCCGCCTGCACCGCCGCCCTGCTGGCCCTGGGCGGCTGTGGCACCTCACGGCCGCCTTCGACTTCTTCTTCGTCCGCCCCGATCCGCACCACGCCGCCCCTGACCGCCGAGCAGGCACACGACATCGCCATCCACGCACTGGGCCTGGTGGGCACGCCGTACCGTTACGGCGGCAACACGCCCGACTCGGGTTTCGACTGCAGCGGGCTGATTGGTTACGTGTACCGCAACCAGGTCGGCACACCGCCGCCGCGCACGGTGGCGCAGCTCAACAACTGGGGATACCGAATCGACGGTGGCGAGTTGCGCGCCGGAGACCTGGTGGTGTTTGGCACCGGCCGCCAGCCCAACCATGCGGGCATCTATGTGGGGGAAGGGCGTTTTGTGCACGCGCCCTCCACGGGCGGAACGGTGCGGCTGGATCACCTGCAGTCGCGCCATTGGGCGCGGCAGAATGCGGCGTTCCGCAGGCCGTAGAGGCTCCCCCTGAGGGGGACGACGCACTCGCTGCGGGGCGGCCCTTGCTCTGCGTCACTGGCCTGGGCCGCGCCAGTTCCGAGCCGTGTGACCACCTCCTTGACCAGTAGGCAACGGCGGCTCCGCGACAATCGGGGCCACCATGACCCACGCACACCGCTCCGCCAACCCCATTTCCACCCACGACACCACCCGCATTGATGACACGCGCATCAAGGCCGTGCGCCCGCTGATTACGCCTGCGCTGCTGCAGGAGTGGCTGCCCGCACCCGATGCGGCTCAGGCGCTGGTCGAATCGAGCCGCGCCGCCATCTCACGCGTCCTGCACGGGCAGGACGACCGGCTCATCGTGGTGGTGGGGCCCTGCTCCATCCACGACCACGACCAGGCCATGGACTACGCGCGCCAGCTCAAGCAACAGGCGGATGCGCTGCAGGCCGATCTGCTCGTCGTCATGCGCGTGTACTTTGAAAAGCCGCGCACCACGGTGGGTTGGAAGGGCTACATCAACGATCCGCACTTGGATGGAAGTTTTGCCATCAACGAAGGGCTGGAGCTGGCGCGCCAGTTGCTGCTCGATGTGCTGGCCACGGGCCTGCCGGTGGGCACCGAATTTCTGGACCTGCTCTCGCCACAGTTCATCAGCGACCTGGTGAGCTGGGGCGCGATAGGCGCGCGCACCACCGAGAGCCAGAGCCACCGCCAGCTGGCCAGTGGCCTGTCGTGCCCCGTGGGCTTCAAGAACGGCACGGATGGCGGCGTGAAGGTGGCCAGCGACGCCATCCAGGCCGCGCAGGCATCGCACGCGTTCATGGGCATGACCAAGATGGGCCAGGCCGCCATTTTTGAGACGCGCGGCAACCAGGACTGCCATGTGATCCTGCGCGGCGGCAAGCAGCCTAACTACAGCGCTGCCGATGTGGATGCTGCCTGCGCCATGCTCACGGCGGCGGGCCTGCGCGAGCAGGTGATGATCGACGTGAGCCATGCCAACAGCAGCAAGCAGCACCAGCGTCAGATCACGGTGGCGGCAGAAGTGGCCGAGCAGATTGCAGCCGGTGATGCGCGCATCACCGGCCTGATGATCGAAAGCCATCTGAACGAAGGCCGACAGGACATCGTGCCCGGCCAGCCGCTGCAACACGGTGTGTCGGTGACTGACGCCTGCATCAGCCTGGCGCAGACCGTGCCGGTGCTTGAAAGGTTGGCGGCCGCCGTGCGGGCGCGGCGCTCGCGGGCGTAATCCCACCGCAGAACGGGACGGCCCGCCACCTACCGCGCAGCGGCGGGATCGATATTGCGCGCCGTGGCCAGGAGCGTGGCGCACAGGGTTTCCTGGCCGTTCCCGTCCACCGCAAAAACGTCGGACGCGCAGACGGTGAGTAACCGCCCCGCATCCACCACACGCCCGCGCGCGCGCAGGCAAACGCCCCGGGCAGGCGCCACGAGTTTCACGGTCGCGTCCACCGTGGCATTGGTCCACCCCGGCGGCAACACGCTGCCCGCTGCCGCCACCGCCGCAAAGTCGGCCACGGCAAACACAGCCGTGGCCTGTAACTGGCCGGGGCGAAAACTGAAGGCCTCACTCACCGGAATCTCCATCTCGACCCGGCCCGGTTCGGCGTGGACGAAGCGCAGCCCGAGCGTGCGGGCCATGGGCATGGCCAGCACAAAGGCCTGCAATGCGGCGATGGAGGCCGTGGGCAAAGGGGATGGCGAAGACAAAGTCATGGCGTTTTCCTGGAGGTTGGGGTTTGGGAGGGGGACTTGGTGGATGTGCTGGGCCGCACGCGCGGCCAGGCGCGGGGTGTCTCTCGCTTGCGTGTCTGTTGCGCCTGCAGCCACGCCTGGTGGTCGAGCACCACTTGCTTTTGGGCCTGCAACTGGCCGATCTGCTGCTCCAGCGCGGCCACGCGTTCCTGCAGGGCCAGCACCATGTCGTCGATGCCCAGCGTGCCGGCACGGTAGTCGTCAAGCCGCCGGGCAATGTGCGGCAGCGCAAAGCCCAGCTGGCGGGACATGGCGATGAACACCACCTCGCGCTTGATGCTGGCGGGATAGTCCCGGTATCCGTTGGCCCGGCGGTGCGGGCGAATCAGCCCCAGCCGTTCATAGTGGCGCAGGGCGTGGACGGACACAGAGGCCTGGCGGGCAAGTTCGGAGATCTGCATGGCACACAGGCTAGCAAGCCTGATGCTGCGCGAAGGTTGCCTTGGCGACTGTTTCCGCGCTGCCCGTGGACGCTGGGCCGGTTTCCCCTTTGGGGCAAACCCGCATGCTGCGGTGCGTCAACATGGGTCTGTGCGGTGTAGCATTGCTGCTTTATTACAAGTTGTGGCCCCGGCGTTTGCGACTTCCTGCAGCGGCTGGGCCGTCCGGCATGTGCCGCCTTACCGCCCCACTTCCTTGTTGACGCAACTCCGGCCCTCCTACAACCCTCCCCAGGCAGCAAGGCGCCTGGAGGTCGGATGCGTGCCCCTGGGCCTGGCCCCAGCGTAACCACCATGCCGCCTGCGCACGCACCCCAAGAGGCCGCGCGGCTCCACGCACTGCAGTCCTACGCCATCCTGGATACCCCCCCGGAAGACGCGTTTGACCAGTTGGCCACACTGGCCGCGCGCGTCTGCGGCTGCCCCATGGCCGTGGTCAACTTTGTAGACAGCGAGCGCCAGTGGTTCAAGGCAGCTGTGGGCGTGCCTTTCGCGCAGACCGACCGTGCCATTGCCTTTTGCGTCCATGCGCTGGATGGCAACCGCGATGCCGTGGTGGTGCCGGACGCCCGCCAGCACCCCGCATTTGCGGGCAATCCGCTGGTGGTGGGCGAACCCCGTGTTCGTTTTTACGCCTGCGTGCCCCTTGTTACTCCGGAGGGCTTTGCACTGGGAACGCTGGCGGTGCTGGACACCGTGCCCCGCACGCTGGGGGACGAGCAGCTCGACGGTCTGAAGATCCTGGCAGGCCAGGCCATGGTACAGCTGGAGCTGCGCCGCCAGAAGCGCCTGCTGGCCCAGCTGGTGCAAGAGCGCGACCAGATGCATGCGGAGATGCTGGCCCAGAGCGATGCGCTGCGCGTGGCAGGACAGATTGCGCGCATCGGGGGATGGACGGTAGAGCTCCCCAGCCTCCAACTGACCTGGTCACAGGAGATCGCTGCCGCCTACGGGCTCACCCACCGCGTAGGCAGCCTGGCCCAGGTGCTGCAGCTGTACACCCCGCCCTACCGGGTGCACCTGCAAAAGGCCTTTGATGAATGCATGCACCATGGCACCCCCTTCGACGTCGAGGCTGAGGTGGCCATGCCTGGCGGCGGGCGATTCTGGGTGCGCACAGCAGGACAGGCGGCGCGTGATGCCCATGGCCAGATCATCCGCATCCAGGGCGCCTTCCAGGACATCTCGGTCCAGCACCAGGCGCGGCAGGCACGCCGCGAGAGCGAAGAACGCTTTCACCTGGTCTCGCGTGCCACGGCCGATGCTGTGTGGGACTGGAACCTGCACACCGATGCCATGTGGTGGAACGAGGGCATGCAGAACCTGTTCGGCGTGCCGCTGGACGAGCTGCCCCCCGACAGCACCTCCTGGACCCTGCGGCTGCACCCCGACGACAGCCAGGAAATCCTCCACAGCATCCACGCAGCCATTGATGGCACCGACAACCACTGGTCGGCCGAGTACCGCTTTCTTCGGAAGGACGGCACGTATGCCTGGGTGCTGGACCGGGGCTTCCTGATCCGCGACTCCTCCGGCAAGGCCGTGCGCATGGTGGGCGGCATGACCGACATCAGCGTACAGAAGCTGACCGAGCTCGACGCGCAGCGTGATGCGCAGAACCATGCCGAGCTGCTGCATGTGCAGCAGCGCATCTCGTCGCTGGACATGCCCCTGCCCGACGTGCTGCAACTGGTGGCCGACACGGTGCTGCGCCAGACGCTGGCCCGGGGCGCGCTGGTGGAGCTGTTGCAGGGCCACCAGCTGGTGGCGCAGGCCTCGGCAGGCGACCATGTGCGGCCCGTGGGGCACCTGCTGGCCGTGGACCAGAGCCTGCTCTGGCCCGCACTGCGTGAAGGGCGCACCGTGGTGTGCAACGACACCGAGGCCGAGGGCTGGGACATGGCTTCGCTGCCCCACCGCCATGGCGTGCGCTCCGTGATGGCGGTGCCGCTGCGCACGGCGCAGGGGGTGGTGGGCTCGCTCAAGGTGACGTCTGACAAGCCCAACGCGTTCTCGCGGCGCGACGTGGCGCACCTGGAGATCCTTACCGAATCCCTTGGGGCCATGGTGCAGCTGCGGCATGTGGCCGGGCAGCTCAAGGCGTCGGAGCAGCAGTACCGCATGCTGTTCAACGAGCATCCCCATCCCATGTGGGTGTACGACAAGGAAACGCTGCGCCTGCAGGCTGTGAACCAGTCGATGGAAACCCACTACGGCTACACCGAGGCCGAGCTGCTGGCCATGGACATGACCGAACTGTGGCCCGCCGAGCGGCACGCAACCATCCGGGAGGCCCTGCATGCGATTGCGATCGACCAGCGCAACAAGCCAGTGATCAGCCGCCACGTCAAGAAGGACGGCAGCTTCATGGATGTGGAGATCACGGCTGGCAGCATCAGCTTCAATGGCCGCCCGGCACGCCAGGTGCTGGCCACCGACGTGACCGAACGCCTGCGCACCGAGCGCGAACTGGCCCGCATGGGCCGTGCGCAGCGCCTTCTGAGCGCCTGCAACGAAACCCTGGTGCGCGCCACCTCCGAAACCGCGCTGCTGCAGGCCATCTGCCAGATTGCCGTGGACATTGGCGGCTACCGCATGGGCTGGGTGGGGTTTGCGCTGGACGACGAACGCAAGTCCATCCAGCCTGTAGCCCACGCGGGCTACAACCAGAACTACCTCGAAAACCTGCAGCTTTCCTGGTCGGCCGATGACCCCTACGGCCGGGGGCCGGCGGGCATGGCCGTGCGTTCGGGCAAGCCCGTGATCGTGCAGGACATCCGCACCGAAGGCGACTTTGCCGACTGGACCGAGCGCATGCTGGACCACGGCTTCCACGGTGTGATCTGCCTGCCTTTGCAAGACCGTGATCGCAACCGCGACCGTACCTTTGGCCTGCTGTACCTCTACGCGCCGGACATTCTGCAGATCAGCCCTGAAGAGGCCGCCCTGCTGCAGGAACTCTCCAACGACCTGGCCTTTGGCATCACCAGCCTGCGCGCGCACAAGGCGCAGCAGCGGCTGCAGGCCTCGGTGCTCAAGGTGGCGGCGGCCGTGTCGGCCAGCACGGGCACCGAGTTTTTTGTGCAGCTGGTGCGCAACATGGCCGATGCCCTGGGGGCCCAGGGCGGCTGCGTGGTGCGGTTGCTGCCCCATGCGCAAGGGCAACCACCCCGGGTGGTCACGCTGGCGGCGGTGCTGGACGGCCAGATGCTGCCCAACGACGAATACAGTCTCGAGGGCACGCCCAGCCTCATGCTGCTGACGCAGCGCGAGTACGTGGTGGCCGACAAGGTGCAGCAGCGCTATCCGGATGCGCCCGTGCTCCGTTACGTGGGCGCGCAGGCGTACGCAGGACAACAGCTGTGCAATGCCGACGGCGAGGTGGTGGGCATTGTGTTCGTGCTGTTCCGCCAGGCCATTGCGGAGACGGATTTCATCGCCTCCACGCTGCAGATCTTTGCCGCGCGCGCTTCGTCCGAGATCGACCGACAACTGGCCGACGCCCGCATCCGCCACCAGGCCTCGCTGCTGGACAAGGCGCAGGACGCCATCCTGGTGCGTGACCTGGAACACCGCATCATCTTCTGGAACAAAAGCGCCGAGCGCCTGTACGGCTGGTCGCAGCTGCAGGCGCTGGGCCAGTCCATCGAGACCCTGCTTTACGACGACCCCGCCCACTTTCGCCATGCCACCCAGTCGGTGCTGGAGCAAGGCGAGTGGACTGGCGAGATCGTGCAGCGCCACCGCGATGGCAGCACCATCGAGGTCGAGGGCCGCTGGACCCTGGTGCGCGGTGATGACGGCCAGCCGCAATCCATCCTGGCCATCAACACCGACATCCGGCAACGCAAGGCCAGCGAGCGCGAAATCCAGCGCCTGGCGTTCTACGACGCGCTCACCGGCCTGCCCAACCGCATGCTGCTCATGGACCGCATGGCCCATGCGCTGGCCAATGCCCAGCGGCGCCAGCAGGGCGGGGCGCTGCTGTTCATCGACCTCGACAACTTCAAGACCCTGAACGACACCCTGGGCCATGACCAGGGTGACCTGCTGCTGCAGCAGGTGGCGCAGCGCCTGAACACCTGCGTGCGCAGCGTGGACACGGTGGCCCGGCTGGGCGGCGACGAGTTTGTGGTGATGCTGGAAGAGCTGAGCCCCAAATCCCACGAACTGGCCCTGCACGCGCGGGGGGTGGGCGAGAAGATCCTGGCCATGCTGGCCGTGCCCTACGCGCTGGCAGGCTACCAATACCGAAGCACACCGAGCATCGGCATCGCGCCCTTCACCGGCGAGTTGACCAGCGTGGGCGAGCTGCTCAAGCAGGCCGACCTGGCCATGTACCAGGCCAAGACGGCAGGGCGCAACACCTTGCGCTTTTTCGACCCCGACATGCAGGCCGTGGTGACGGCCCGCGCCGGGCTGGAAACCGACCTGCGTGCCGCACTGGCGCAGGAGGAATTTTTGCTGCACTTCCAGCCGCAGATGCACCAGTCGGGCCGCTGTGTGGGCGTAGAGGCCCTGGTGCGCTGGGCCCACCCGCAGCGCGGCATGGTGCCCCCTGCCGTATTCATACCGCTGGCCGAGGAAACCGGGCTCATCCTGCCACTGGGCCGCTGGGTGCTGCACACGGCGTGCAAGCTCCTGGCCACCTGGCAGGCCGACCCGCAGCTGGCCCACCTGACCATGGCGGTGAACGTGAGTTCGCGCCAGTTCCGCCACGCCAGTTTTGTGGACGACGTGGCCCGGGTGCTGGCCATCACCGGGGCACCGGCCCACCTGCTCAAGCTGGAGCTGACCGAAAGCCTGCTGGTGGAAGACATGGAGACCACCATCGCCACCATGGCCGCGCTGCGTTCGCACGGCGTGGGCTTCTCGCTGGACGACTTCGGCACCGGGTATTCGTCGCTGAGCTACTTGAAGCGGATGCCGCTGGACCAGCTCAAGATCGACCAGAGCTTTGTGCGCGACCTGCTGACCGACCCCAACGACGCCGCCATTGTGGACACCATCATCGGCCTATCGCGCAGCCTGGGCCTGGAAGTCATCGCCGAAGGCGTGGAAACCCCCGAGCAACGCGAGCTGCTGGCCCGCGCGGGCTGCCAGCTCTACCAGGGCTACCTCTTCAGCCGCCCCCTGTCTGCGGACCTCCTGGGGGCCTTCCTGCGCCCTGCGGCTGCGTAGACGGCCTGCACGGCCCCGCGTTTTCCCCGATCGCCTTGCCGCAACCGGCCCCGTGCACGGTGGTCGGCTGCGGTTTTCTCCCTGGGATTGTGTCTCGTGCGCCCCCAAACATCGCCCCGTCCAGATGACCACCCCTGCCCTCGGGTGTGCCCCAAGTTGTCCCTCTGTCTTCTTCTTATGTTGTCTATAAATACATAGTCGTAGTAGTAGAAGGCGGCACGGAATGTGGACAACCGCATTTTTCCCAACGGCAGCGCGCACTTGCAGGTGCGCCAACCCTGTGCACCGATCCCTCTTGCCGTTGTCACGGGAACGGGGACAAAACACAGCGGCTGTCTTTTTCTGTGGATAACCACGTGGTTGTGCCAGAACTATCCCCAGTCTTACGCACCGACCCTGGTTCGTCATAAATTTTTGCAAAAAATTGGCTCTAGCGCATTCTGCATAAGCGCTATTAGCTATTTTATTGATAGCAAACATGAATTGCAGGAGCCGTGCAGCAAGTGCCGCTCCACCTCCACCTCAGCAAAGCGGTGCCCAAAAAACGGAGGTCCGCACCCAGGTCTTGTTCATCCCCCCTTTCTGGGGCAGCCCACCAGAACGCGCGTGCGCCGCGGAATGGTATTTCGAAGGGTTCTGGTTATTCTTCTATAGTTCTATATATAAATAGCAGTAGTAGTAGAGCAAGCCACTTTCTGTGGACAAGGCCAATTTGTTCAATGTTGGCGCGGGGTTGCGCAGCTGCAAAGTCTGTGTGGCGGTCTGCACAAAGGGCGGGGCTCGCAGACAACAACTTCGGGCCATCGCCGTTTTGTGTGGATAACTGTCCAGTTGTGCCAGAACTGTTCCCAGTGTTATCCACAACGGGTGCCCGTCGACAATCTTTTCCATCCCACAAAGCACAAAGCCCGGGGTCCGTGGAGGACTCCGGGCTTTGTCAGGCAAGAAGAGAGGGGAACCGCCGCCTACCTCTGAGCCGCCCCCTGCGTCAGGGCGGTCCCAGCAGGGGGATTTACTTCGCGGGTACTGCCTGAGGTTGCTGATGGCGGCCTTCGCCACCCCGCATGCCGTGGTGCCCGTGTCGACCTTCGCCGTCGCCCCTCATGCCTGCCATGCCTCCCATGCGGTGGCCGTGGTGGGCCTGGGCGTCAAAGGTTTTTTGCTGCTCGGGCGTCAGCGCCGCGTAGAAGGCCTTGGTGGCCTCGCCGCGGCGGTCGGCCTCGGCGGCGTGCTGGGCGCGCATGGCCCGCATGCGGTCGATGCGCTCGGGGGTGGTCAGTTTGTCCATGTTCTGGCGGTCCAGACGGGCAGGGCGTTCGCCCGGTTGCATGGCCGCAGTGAACGTTGTCCACGCGGGTTCTTGCGCGGCGGTCAGCTTGAGCTGGCCCTTGAGGGCGGCCAGGCGTTTGGCATGGTGCTCGGCACGTTTTTCTGCACGGTCGCCATGGTGGCGTTCGTGCCGTTCTCCGGCCTTGTAGCGCGGGGCGGCTTCGGTTGTGGGGGCGCCAGCAGCGGGTGGGGTGGCTGGGGCTGGCTGGGCCAGAACAGGCAGGGCCAGCGCGGCCAGAACAGCGGTGGTGGCAAGGCGGTGTTGGAAGCGGAAAGCCATGGTGTGGGTCCTTTTACGGGGGTGGCTCGCTGGAACGACCGTTCCGGCGATTGAGAGTCAGTGTCCGCCCCGCATGTATCGCGGCCGTGCGCGTTGGATGACGCTGTGTAAAGTTGTGCCAAGAAGCTGCAGGCCTGCGCGATCAAGGTTTTTATAAAAATTGGCCGCTAGCGGCTATCCATCAATCGTTAATAGCTATTATATTTATAGCTAATTCAGGCGGCCATCGTTGCTTGTGCGCTCCGGCGGCAGGCTGCGTGCCGACGACCACCGACAATGGCATGTCCCGTGTCGGGTGGGCTTTTTTGCTCACGGGTTCGATCGCTCGATCATCCGTTGGCAATAGCTTCACCGATAGAGAAAGTGCTCTCGCTGAAAGCGCTTCACCACCAACGCTCCCGAACAAAAGGTTATCTGTGTTCAAGAACATGATCGTGTACCGCATTGCCCCGCAATGGCAGGTTGAATTGACGCAAGTAGAAGAAGCCCTGGCAAAGGCGCCCTTCATGGAATGTGGTGCCACCCAGGAAAAGTCCCTGGGATGGGTGCCCCCGCGCGGTGATGCACACGGCCCGCTGGCCGAGTCGGTCGGGGGCCAATGGATCCTGCGCTTCATGGTCGAATCCAAAGTGCTGCCCGGCAGCGTGCTGGCCCGCCGCGTAAAAGAAAAGGCCGAGCGCATCGAGCAGGAAACCGGCCGCAAGCCCGGCAAGAAGGAAAGCAAGGAGCTCAAAGACGAGGCCAAGCTGGACCTGCTACCCATGGCCTTCACCAAGCAGGGCTCGATATGGGTGTGGATCGACACCACCTCGCGCCTGCTGGTGCTTGACACCTCCAGCCAGGGCCGCGCGGACGAAGTGGTCACCCTGCTGATCGAGGCGCTGCCCGGCCTGTCGGTGTCGCTGCTGAACACCCAGACCAGCCCGCAGGCCGCCATGGCCCACTGGCTCAAGGAACAGGAGCCGCCCGTTGGCTTCACGGTGGACCGCGAGTGCGAACTCAAAAGCGCCAACGAGGAAAAAGCCGTGGTGCGCTACGCCCGCCACCCGCTGGATATCGAGGAGGTGCAGGCCCACATCGACGCCGGCAAGCTGCCCACCAAGCTGGCACTGACCTGGGACGACCGCGTGTCCTTCATGCTCACAGAGGGGCTGCAGATCAAAAAAGTGTCGTTCCTGGACGCCGTGTTCGAGGGCACCAAGGCCGATGACGGTGGTTTTGACACCGATGTGGCGATTGCCACCGGCGAGCTGGTCAAGCTGATCCCGGACTTGATCGAGGCGCTGGGCGGAGAGGCGGAGAGTGGCGTGGCCAGTGCGGCAGCTGCGGTGGCTTCAGAGGGGGCCAGCATGCCAGCTCCTTCTGTGGAATCACGCGCCCCCACGAATTCAGCGCCTGCGCGAAAGAGTGGCGCTGGTGGCGTGGTGACGGGCCCTGCGCAAGTCCCGGTGGATACGGATCCGGAGTCGGCGCCGTTTTGAGCGGAGAGTGTGAGAGAGCTGAGAAGGTGCTTTCTCCTGAATGCCGAGGTGTCTGGCCTAACAGATGCCGGTTGTTTTGCCCGTGGTTTGGCCGGCATGCGACACCTACCTACCAATTCTGGTAGTTAATATTTAATTGTCTCGCTATAAAATATTTGGATGAGTATTATTTCTTCAAAAAATCACTCCATTGAAACCTTGAGAGCACTGGCCGTGCTCCTTGTTTTTGCGAATCATCTCCATACCTTGAAGGTTGTTTCTATTCCATATTTTGGAATTGTAGGGGGATGGATTGGGGTACAGATTTTTTTTGTTATCAGCGGATATTTGATTATTCAAAGCGCAATTAGATACTCTGCGATTGAATATATTAAACATCGATTTTTTAGAATATATCCGGCATACCTGTTCTGGTTTGTTTTATTTTCTCTGGTTTTTGGTCATTTTCAATTGGAATCAATGGACTTTGGAAGTCTATTGATTCATTTGTTTTTTCTTCAGCATTTTTTTCCAGAAGCTTATTTAAAATATAATGCCTTGAGCGTGAGCTGGACATTGACCATCGAAGTGGTATGGTATGTGATTGCATTTCTCATCGCCGCCAAGTTTTTTAAAAGCCCAACCAAAATTACAGCGATTTTTGTAGTCGCTGCATGCGTTTGGGTGTTTGGTGGTACCAAATGGCATCCGTTGGTAAAAAGCATGGAAGGAATATATGTGTATTTCTTTATTCAAAATAATGCGATTTCCCAGATGCCATTTTTTCTTTTTGGTGCGTGGATTGCGGTCAAAAATCCAAGGTATGACAAAGCAGCATTGTTAGCCGTATTTGTATCGACCGTGGTTCTTTTTAAATCATGGGAGCCAATATTTCCGTCACCGATATTCCTCACAGGTCTTGGAGTGGCGGCATTATTTCTTATTTTGAAAAATTCTGAGTATGAAAATCCGAAATCGGTGAAATTGATGTCGGATATTTCTTATTCATTCTATTTGATTCACTATCCAGTCATTGTTTTGACAACTTCTGTTGTTCAAAACAAGTACCATCAAATGTTTTTGTCTTTCTTTGCAACGGTTGCAATTTCTTATTTGAGCTATAAGCTGATTGAAAAGCCGTTCATGAACATGGCTAGACAAAAATCATAATTAATTTTGGCGGCTCAGTGAATACAGATAAAAAAATTGAATATCGTCCTGATATCGATGGATTGCGCGCCATTGCCGTATTGATGGTCCTTGCGGTTCACGCATCGCCTGCCAGCCTTCCCAATGGGTATGTTGGAGTGGACCTATTTTTTGTGATTTCGGGTTACCTCATTACATCCATTCTGTGCAGAGAGTTGGCTCAGGGGGATTTTTCCATTCGGGATTTTTACGTTCGCCGGATCAACCGTATCTTCCCCGCTCTGATCCTGGTGCTTCTGGGCTGCCTGCTTCTGGGCCCTGCGCTGATGTATCCAGGCGAATATGCCCAAATGGGCAAGTCGGCGCTGTTCAGTGCATTGTTTTCAGCCAATATTCATTTTTATCTGGAGTCTGGCTACTGGGATGTGGCCAGCAAGCTAAAACCGTTGCTGCATCTTTGGTCGCTTGGGGTGGAAGAGCAGTTTTACCTGTTGTGGCCATTGATTCTGTTATGGGCGCATCGTACGAAGCGTTCCATGGTGACGGTCTCTCTTGCCGTGGTTTTTGGCTCGATGGCGGTGAATCTGATCCTCACCAACAAAAGCCAGGCTGCGGGTTTCTACCTGCCGTTCGGGCGTCTTTGGGAGTTGGCCTGCGGCGGAGTGATGGCCTGTATTCAATGGCAAGCTGGAAGCAGGGTGTCCGCAAGTGCTTCTAGTGAAAAGCTGCGGCAGGATGTCTTGAATGTTGCAGGATGGTCCGGCATTGCTTTACTGGTCACTACCCAGGTTGTATTCATGGATGCCAACGCGTTTCCAGGCTTCTACACCCTGGCAGTGGTAATGGCCACCGCAATGCTGGTGCAAGCTGGGCCTGGCGCCTGGTTCAATCGCAAGGTGCTTTCGCACCCCGCATTGGTCTATGTGGGCAAACTGAGCTACCCGCTGTACCTGTGGCATTGGCCGCTGTTGGTTTTTGTACGCCTGCTGGGGGATGGGCGTTGGTCGTCATCCCATCGAAATCTGGCGGTTCTGGCTTCGATCCTTCTGGCCGTGCTTACCTACCACGGCATTGAAAGACCGTTGGCCAGACATGTGAAAAACAAGAGGCTTCTTGCGGTCCTGCTCTTGGCACTGATGGTGGTGGCAGGGGGGATCGCTTGGCTTGGGCTTGCAGGCAAGGTTCCGTTGACAGGCGTGCCCTACCCCAATGCGGCACTGACTGCCTACGACAAGCCAGAGATAAAAAGCCAGGGGAAGATAGCCTTGGTGGGTGACAGCAATGCAGGGCACTTGTTCTACGGCCTTTCGCTGCTGTATGGGAATCGGCTGGAGGTCGCGTCCACGCCGGGTTGGCCTTATCTTGATGGTGTCAGATACCGGCCGGGCTATATGCCGCATCCAGAACATGTGGGTACCCCGGAGATGACGGAACAGGTATTGCGCCGCCTGGAGTCAGATTCAGACGTCCGCTTGGTTGTCCTGTCCAATGTGTACTTGATTTACTTCACGGGCAATAGCCTGCGCAGTATCCGGGGTGCTGGGCCCGACGAGACATCGACCCAGGCGTATGAGCGCGGCCTGCGGCGCACCCTGGAGCGGCTGGTGGCCAAACAGAAGAAAGTGGTGTTGGTGAAGTCCATTCCTATTCATTCGGTGTTGCTGAATGTGACAGGCTGCGCTGGTGATGTCCGGCCCGCCTTGCGCCGCGAGCCCGCTGAATGTTTGCGGGCCAGGGATGCTGTCGATGCGGAAAGACGGGAATACGACGCCATGGTGGAACGGGTGATTGGCGGGCTGCAAGGCGTGCATGTGTTGAACACGCTGGATGAGCTTTGCGATGCTCAGTACTGCTATATCAACCACAAGGGGGTACAGATGTACATCGACCCAGGCCATTTCACTACGGCTGGGAGCCAGCTCATGGCGGCCGCTCTTGCTCGGAAGATTGAAGACGCGCTGGCGCCATGAAGCCTGTGGTCCCAGGGCCTCCGGGCCCTAGTCTGGCGGGTTTTCAGTTTTGCAATGCAGGCCGTTTGGTGGCCACTTTTGCAATCTCGCGCACAAACAGTTTCTTCCACGCATCCTGGGTTGAATCGGCGACCAGTTGCGGCATGAACCCGAATGCCAAAGTGCGTTCGCCTTTCACCAAGATGCCTTGTTCCCGTTGAAGCAGTTCTGTGGCCAGCACCTGGTACCCGGTGCGGGGCGTGATCGACGCGTAGCCCGCGTACAAGTGTTTTGAAGGCTTGAGCCGGTAGACCTTGCCGTCGATCAGGAAGATGCCGCCATTCTTCTTCCACTCGACATTGGCTATGCCGAATACCTCGTGCATCCAGTCAAAGGTGGGTTTGCCGTTTTCGTCGAATTCACCCAGGCGCATGTCTTGAATGAGCGCGCCGCCGTTTTTCCAGTAGGCGGTCAACTTGGTCTTGATGCCTTGCGGCATGGCCACTTGGTGGGGCACCAGGATGGCATCCAGCTGCCCGATGATGGGGTCGTCCGCGAGAAGGTTCTTTTCGCCGATGACGTGGACCTGCATGCCGGGCTCGCTGCTCAGGATCTTGTAAGACGCGAACAGCGCATCGCGGTGGGTGTTCCTGTCCGCGCTTTTCTCACCGTGCCACACGTGGAAGTTGGTGGTGGAGCCCAGGATGCCAATTCTGACCCTGCGTTCCGTGCCCGCTGTGACGGCGGGGCCCGGCTTGGCAATGCGGGCGTGAAGCTTGTTCAGCTGCAGGCCAGCCAGCGGCCCCCCACCTGCCTGGTGGTGGAAGCCTCCGATCTCGTAGCCCATCACATGGGGCTGGGCCAGCGACTGGGCCACCGCCTGCTGGATGACGGGGATCAGCTCTGGCGTCTTCTTGGCTGCTTCCCACCGCTCACCATATGCGCCCACCATGACTTTCTTGTAGCCCAGTGAACCCATGTAGTTGGCCAGCGTGGGCAACACATCGGGGTCTGCCACCAGCCCATAGCCATCGTAGAAATTGAAGTCGATGACTGCGATGTCAATGCACGGGGCCAGCTTTTCGACGACACCCGTGGCGTAGATGGCGTCGTGGGAGGTAAAGGTTTCTGCAAAGTAGCCAATCGCCTCTGCCCCCTTGCTCCGGATCACATTGGCGTAGGCACAGGTGGCTTCCTGGAGCCGGGTTTCCCGGAATTCCTTGTGGGCGTGCAGCAGGGGCTCTGCCTTAGGAACACCTGCTGCGATGTGGTTGTTGTAGTTGATGATGGGCTGTTTGGCGTTGTACTTTTTGGCAAACGCATCCTGGGTGGACTCCTTGTAGTCCCGCCACTGGTAGCCCATCTGCCCGTACTTGATTTCGTGCTCTTCCTGCAGGCCGATGGCGTAGCCCAGGACCTTGCCGGGGTAGCGCTTGGAGAAGTGATCGACCGTCTGTGCAATGAATGGGTCTGCATACTTCCTGATCGACGCATCGGTGAAGTCGGGCTGCCAGCTGGGGTCGCCCGAGAAATTGCGCATGGCCATGTCTGGATGTGCCGTGGTGATCCATTGCGGCACGGTGGACATGTTGGGCACGAGCTGGCCCGTCTCGTCCTTGTAGGGGCGTCCACCCATGTCAATGACCAGCAGCAGCGACAGGCCGCCGTTGACGATGGCATCCAGATGGCGGTGGTACTGGGCAAATTCGTACTGGCCCTTGCGACTTTCGATATCGGACCAGTTGAGATAGACGGTGGCGTGGCTGAAGCCCTGGGCCTTGAGTTCACGGGGCAGGTTCTGGTTCTGATTCAGATCCCAGGGCATGACGATGATGCTGGACACGGGAGCGGGTGGAGGTGGGGCTGCTTGGCTGGCCAGCGCAACCAGCGAAACAAGAACGGCGGCAATGCGAAGAATTTTTTTCATGAAAGCGCTGGAAGAAAGGTTCCGTAGGAGGCGTTGGGCGGCCTGGATTCACAAAATGCGCCCCTCGCTGGGCGGTCGAAGCACTGGCAACAAGAGGGATTTCCATTCCATTGTTCCATGAACAACAGGGGTACTTTGATCTTGTGCTGCGCGACACCGGCACGGGTAAGTAGTGCGCCACCACCCGCTCGGAAGCCCTTTCAGCAGGCCGTCTGCACCATCTCCGCCAGCGCATGCACATACGGGTCTTTGATGCCCAGCACGCCGAATTGTGCGACCAGCTGATCAAGGTATTCGCGGTTGCTGCCGATGCGGCCACAGGCGTTGGCTATGGTGGCGGCGGTGGCCTGCATGGACAGGTCGCCCCGGTAGTGTGGATGGGCTGTATTGGCTGTCAGCACCAGCGCCTGGTTGACAGCACCCTGTGGCGTCTGCAACGGCAGCAGGGCGGGGCTGTAGGCGCCGGTGATCATCTCGCGACGCCAGAGCAGGCGTGACTCCTCTTCAACCGCACAGGCCGGAATGCGGAACACCAGCCCGTCGCAAGACTGCGCTGCGTCGCGCTGCAGCGTGAGCACGAGGCCGGGGCAATCCGGTGTGCCCCGGCCGATGGTGGTGCTCAGCGCAAAGCGCCGGGCGAATCCCGGCAGGTGCGCCCTGCGGACTTCGGCAAACTCCAGGCCGGGGTTCCACATCAGCGAGCCATATGCAAACACCCACAGGTCGTCCCGGCGTTCGGACACGCCCGCCAGCACCTGGCGGCGCGAGCGCTCGACGTCGCCGTCGGGCAGGCGCCAATCGATGGGCAGGCCCTGGCTGCGCGCCTGCGCGTCCCATTCCGCCAGGACCTCGTCGGTCAACCGCAGTCCGCAGGCGTGGGCGGGGATGAGCCGTCCTTGAAGTTCGGGAAGGTGCACAAAGGCAGGGGGCGTCATGTGCTGGGACTGCAGGAGATCGTGGGGCAAGCTCTACTGTAGTGGTCCGAGAACGGTTGGATCAATGGGCCGACTGACAACTCAGTGTTCCAGCCATGGTGTTGATGGCGGCGCGCGGTGACGTGTTACGGCAGAGGCCATGAAAGAAGGGGGCGCCGCCGTGGCGAGGGCCGTCAGCGGCCCACAAATTGCGCGCTTTGGCGTTGGTGAAAAGCCTCCACCCCCGCACGGAAGTCTTCGGTGCCCGCGCAATGCACAAAGGCGTCTTTTTCGGCCGCCAGTTGTTCGGGCAGAGTGCGGTCCATCGATGCGCGCATGAGGCGCTTCATCGCGCCGTAGGCCACGGTAGGTCCGGCGGCCAGGCGCTGGGCAAGGTTGGTGGTGGCACTGTCCAGTTCAGCGGCAGGCACGATGCGGTTGATGAGGCCCAGGCGCAGCGCGTCGTCGGCGGTGAAGGCTTCGCCCAGCAGCGCGATCTCCAGCGCCTTGCGCAGGCCGACGGTGCGCGGCAGCGCCCACGAGGCGCCCACGTCGCAGCTGGTGCCCAGGTTGATGTAGGCCAGGTTCAGGCGTGTGCCTTCGGCGGCGATCACGTAGTCGGCCATGAGCAGCAGGCTCAGGCCCGCGCCAGCGGCCACACCGTGCACTTGCGCAATGACGGGCGCGTTCATCTGCGCCAGCAGGAGCAGTGCTGCGTTGAGCGGCGTGAGAATGTCGATGGCACCCTGCACCGGGTCGGCGTGCAGCGTGGCCAGGTCGCCACCGGCCATGAAACCCCGGCCGTTGCCACACAACACCACGGCGCGCACGCCAGGGTCGGCGGCAATGGTCTGCACGGCGGCGAGGACGGCGTTGGCCATGGGCACGTCGATGGCGTTGAGCGCATCGGGCCGGTTGAAACGCAGCGTGGCGATGGCGCCGTTGCGTTCCAGCAGCAGGGGGGCGGTCGGGTCGGCGGCGGCGGTTTTCATGTCAAATTGGCCTCTAGCGCTTGATGGATAAGCGCTGACAGCTCCTGTTTTGATAGTAATTTAGGCAGCAAGCGGTGAGCCCCGGGCTAGTGGTACAGCGCCTCGATCTCGGCCGCATAGGTCTTGTAGATGCTGGAGCGGCGCACCTTCATGGTTGCGGTCACCTCGCCGTCGTCGTGGTCCAGCTCCTTGGTGAGCAGGTGGAACTTGCGGATCTGCGATACCTGCGCGAGGCGCTGGTTGCCCTGGTTGATTTCGGCATCGATGAGGACACGCACCTCGGGGTGCTCCACCAGCGAGCGAAAGTGCGTGAACGGAATGCGCCGCGCCTCGGCCCATTTGCCCACGGTGTCGTAGTCGATCATCACCAGCGCGCCCACAAACTTGCGCGCCTCGGCCACGATGATGCATTCCTTGATGAAGGGGCTGCCCTTCATCGTGTTCTCGATCTCGGACGGCGTGAGGTTCTTGCCGCCGGCCGTGATCATGATGTCCTTGAGGCGGTCCACGATCTGGATCTGGCCTTGCGATTCGCGCACCACATCGCCGGTGTGCAACCAACCGTCCACGATGCTGCTGGCCGTGACCTCGGGGTTCTTGTAGTAGCCCGCAAACACCATGTCGCCCCGCAAATGCAGCTCGCCGTTGTCGGCAATGCGGTGTTCCACGCCTTGCGTGGGCACGCCCACGGTGCCCACCACCACGTGGTCCAACCGGTGGCCTGTGACCATGCCGGTGGATTCGGTCAGGCCGTACACCTCGATGAGTGGCACGCCCAGCACGCGGAAGAAGCGCACCACATCGGGCGGAATGGGCGCAGCGCCGGTGAGCGCCACATGGGCATTGCGCAGGCCGATGAAGTTCTGCAGCGCTCGGAAGACGAGCCAGTAGCTGGCAGCAAAGTTCAGCTTGTCGGCAGCGCTCCAGGCGCTGCGCGGCTTCTCGGCCAGCGGTTTGCAGGCGTTGTAGGCCTTGTGGAACAGCGCGCGGCGCAGGCTGCCCGTTTCCTGCAGCTTGATGTGGATGGCGGCGTGCAGCTTTTCCCAGATGCGCGGCACGCCCAGGAACATGGTGGGCGCGACTTCGCGCAGGTCCTCCTGCACGGTGCGGATGGACTCGCCAAAGTTCACTTGCGAGCCGATGTACACGGGCACAAAGCTCGTCAGCATCTGCTCGGCCACATGGCACAGCGGCAGGTACGACAGGTGGGTGGTCTCGCGCGACAGCTCCAGCCGGTCCACGATGCCGGGCACCACGCCCCGGATGTTGCGGTACGAAATCATCGCGCCCTTGGGTTTGCCGGTGGAGCCCGAGGTGTAGATCATCAGGCCCACATCGTCGAGCCGCTGGCGTGCGAGGGCTTCGTCGATAATGGCTTGTTGGCCCGACGCTGCGCCCAGCTGCTCGACCTCGTCAAAGGTGGTGATGAACTGCCGCACCTCGGGCGCAAAACTGCGCAGGCCCTTGGTCTCCATGACCACGATCTTTTTCAGGCGTGGCAGCTCGGGCAGCGCGGCCAGCAGCTTGTCGGTCTGTTCCTGGTCCTCGCAGACCATGATCTCGATGTCGGCATGGCCCACCACATAGGCCACCTCGTTGGTGGGGCTGGTGGGGTACACACCCACCGTCACCGCGCCCACCAGGCCCGCGCCCATCTGTGCCAGCACCCATTCGATGCGGTTTTCGGAGATCACGCCCACATGCCCACCCGCAGGCAGGCCCAGTGCCCGCAGGCCCAGGCCGAAGTGGCTGGCACGCTGGTGGTACTGCGCCCAGGTGAAGGGCTTCCAGATACCGAAGTCCTTTTGCCGGATGGCGATGCGCTGCGCGTCGGTGCGTGCGCGCTCGCGCAGCATCTGGGGCAGAGTGAGGTCGGGAAGTGTGCTCATGACAGCCAGCGTTTGCGGCGCTTGTAGTGCTTGATGTCCTTGAAGCTCTTGGCCTCGCCGCCACCGCCCATGCCCAGATAGAACTCGCGCACATCCGGGTCGTTGGCCAGGCGCTCGGCCGTGCCGTCGATCACGATCTTGCCGTTCTCCATGATGTAGCCCCGGTGCGCTACAGCCAGCGCCACGGTGGCGTTCTGCTCCACCAGCAGCATGCTGGTGCCCCGCTCGGCGTTGATGCGCGCAATGATGGTGAAGATGTCTTCGACGAGCTTGGGAGATAAGCCCAGCGAGGGCTCGTCGAGCAGGATGAGCTGGGGCTGCGCAATCAGCGCGCGGCCAATCGCCAGCATCTGCTGCTCGCCGCCCGACAGGTACCCGGCCAGGCCCTTGCGCCGCTCATGCAGGCGCGGGAAGTAGCTGTAGACCAGGTCGAAGTCCGGCGTCGCATCCTTGCGCCCTGTGAGCGCATAAGTCGCCGCCACCAGGTTCTCTTCGACCGTGAGGTCCTCAAACACGCGGCGGCCTTCCATCACATGGCTCAGGCCGTTGCGCACCAGCTGCTGCGGGGCCACGGCGGCCGTGGGCTGGCCGTTGAAGTGGATGCTGCCGCTTTCCACCACACCATCCTCCAGCGCCAGCAGGCCCGAGATGGCCTTGAGCGTGGTGCTCTTGCCCGCCCCATTGCTGCCCAGCAGCGCCACGATCTGCCCACGTGGCACGGCCAGCGACAGGCCACGCAGGGCCTGCACCACCTTGTTGTAGATGACCTCGATGTTGTTGACTTCGAGGACGTGGGCCGGGGTTGGCTGGGTCATGGCGCAGGCAGTTTCAGAGTTTGATCCAGTCCGATGCCGCGACCATTTTTTGCGCCTTCATATCGGCGCGGTACACACGGCCCACGGGGATCGAATTGCCGCTGATGGTGATCGGCACGCCGATCAGCCCGCCGGTGTCGAAGTCCTTGATGGAGTTGAGCGCGGCCTTCAGGTTGGGGCCTGTGAGGGGCTTGCCCGCATCCAGCGTGCGCTTGGCTGCCTCGGTGAACAGCATCGCGGCCAGGAAGCCCTGGATGTAGGCCGTGCTCTGGTACTCGGGCCGCAGCGCGCGGATCTTCTCCAGCATGGGCGCCTTCTCAGTGTCGTAGTAGTAGCGGTAGGGCATCACACCCATGAAGCCGTCGGCGGCCTCGCCCATCTTCATGACGGTGGAGCTGTCCATGGTCCAGAAGGTGCCCATCCACTTGCTGGTCATGCCCTGCTGCTTGCCCTGGGTGATGAACTCGGGGATGGGCGCGAGGATGTAGCCGTGAAAGATGGTGTAGTCGGGCGCCGCGCGGCGCAGCTTGATGACCTCGGTGGACACGTCCACGCTGCCGGCGGGCGTCATGATCTTGATGGGCACCGACAGGCCCAGCTGCTTGGCCATGGCTTCGCTGGACTCGATGGGGTCGCGGCCGAATTCCGAATCGGAGTACACGAAGGCCACCTTGGCACCGGGCTTTTCCTTGGCGATGTGCTTGAGCAGGATGCCGAACATCTCGGTGTAGTCGGGGCCCACGAGGAACTGGTTGGGGTATTTCTTGGGGTCGTTGAGTTCGGTGGCAAACGATGCGCCGGCCATCAGGATGTTGCCGTTGCGGTCCAGCTCGGGGTTGATGGTTTTGGAGAAGCCCGTGGAGTCGCCGTAGTAGAGGTTGACCTTGTTCTGGCTGGTGATCTTCTTGAACGCAGCCACCGACACATCGACCTTGTAGCCCGTGTCCTCGGGCACGTACTTGACCTTGCGGCCCTTGATGCCGCCCGCGTCGTTGAGCATCTTCACGTAGTCGCCCATGCCCGCGTTGATGCCCACGCCCGCAAACGCGAACACGCCGGTGAGCGGGATGGAGCCGCCGATCACGATCTCTTCAGCGCCTTGCGCCAGCACCGACAGCGGGCTGGTGAGGGCGGCGGCGCCAGCGGCTGCCAGTAGGGTGCGACGGCGTGGGGAGGTGGGGGTGGGCTGCATGCGTGTCTCCTTGGGGGTTAGTTTCTGAACGGCCAGAGATGGAAGAAACGACGGACGCGCCGCCACACTTCGGCCAGGCCATGGGGCTCGAAGACGAGAAAACCGATGATGAGCAGGCCAAAGATGACCGTGCGCACGGGCGAGAGGAACACGGTGAGTTCGCTGCCGCCGGGCATCAGGTCCACCACGAGCTTGAGCAGCTCGGGCACCATGGTCATGAACACCGCGCCCAGGATGCCGCCCAGGATGGAGCCCATGCCGCCGACGATGATGGCCGCGAGGAAGAAGATGGACATGAGCAGAGGAAAGCTCTCGGGCGTGACCACGCGAAAGAAATACGCCCACAGGCCCCCGGCCACGCCCGCATAGAACGACGACAGCCCAAACGACAGCAGCTTGTAGCGCAGCAGCGGTATGCCCAGCACCTCGGCCGAGATGTCGCGGTCGCGAATCGCGATGAAGGCACGGCCCACGCGCGTGCGAAACAGGTTGGCCGCGCCCAGGAGCATGAGGATGGTGACTGGCACGATGAGCCAGTACAGCCGGAACGAGGTGTCGAGCGCCATGCCGAACAGCTTGGCGGGCGGCACGCTCAGGCCACCGGTGCCGCCGGTGAACTTCCAGTTGGCAAAGATGAAGTGCGCGATGAACGATGCGGCAATGGTGGCAATCGCCAGGTACAGCCCTTTCACGCGCAGCGAAGGAATGCCCACCACGATGCCGCCCAGCATGGCGACAAAGCCACCTGCCAGCAGGTTGAGCACAAAGGGCGTGCCCACCTTGGTTTCCAGCACGGCCACCGTGTAAGCCCCCAGGCCCATGAAGGCCGCCTGCCCCAGGCTGACGAGGCCCGTGTAGCCTGTGAGGATGTTGAGCCCCGTGGCACTGGCCACATTGATGCTGACCAGGCAGGCCAGGTAGAGCCAGTAGTCGCTGGCCATGAAGGGGAAAAGCACCAGCAGCGCAGCGCCCACGGCCAGCCACACTTTTTGCGTGCGCGAGTCGAACAGCGCCGCGTCGGCGATGTAGGTTTCCTTGAGGGTTCCGATGCGCATCAGAGTCTCTCTATCTCATGGGTGCCGAACAGGCCGTACGGCCGCACCAGCAGCACCGCCACCAGCACGATGAAGGTGGCCAGCAGCTTGTATTCGCCACCCAGGTAGGCCCCGGCCAGCGCCTCGATCAGGCCGATGAGGATGCCGCCGACGAGTGCGCCCAGCACGCTGTCGAGCCCGCCCACGATGACGACCACCAGCACCGACAGACCGAACACGCCCATGCTGGACGAGATGCCACCAATGGACCCCACAATGATCCCGGAGATGGCGGCCAGCATGGCCGAGGCCACCCAGGCCAGCGAGAAAACGCGCGGCACATTGATGCCCACCGAATACGCGGCCGCCTGGTCGCTGGCCGTGGCGCGCAGGGCCACGCCGCCGCGCCAGAAGCGGAACACCACCAGCACCGCCGCGATGAACACGATGGCAATCACGGCGCCCCAGAACACCTTGGGTGCGAGGAAGGCATCCCCCACCATGATGGGCTGCGTGGGCATGAAGTCGGGTAGGCGGCGCTGGTCGGCCGTCCAGATCATTTCCACCAGGCCCACGAGCACCGAGGCCAGGCCCACGGTGACCATGAAGACGGAGATCGGCGGCTCGCCCAGCAGCGGGCGGATCATGGTGCGCTCGATCACCGCGCCCAGCAGGCCCGTGCCCAGCACCGCGGCGGGGATGGCCAGCCACAGCGGCAGCGCGAACATCGATGCAAAGGTGAAGAACAGGTAGGCCCCCACCATCAGCAGTTCGCCAATGGCGATGTTGACCACGCGGGTGGCCTTGTAGACCATGACGAAAGCCAGTGCGGCCAGCGCGTAGAGACCGCCACCGGCGATGCCGGTGAGGCTGATCTCAAACAGGTAGGCCCAGTCGAAGTTGCCGGTCATGCGGTGGTCACTCCCTGCAGCTTGGCACGCAGGTCGCCCACGTCGCCCGCGCCCAGGTAGGCGCGGATGACCTCGGGGTCTGCCTGCACCTGCGCAGGCGTGCCCTGTGCGATGACCTGGCCGAAGTTGAGCACCACCACGTGGTCCGACAGGTCCATCACCATGCCCATGTCGTGTTCGACCATCAGCACCGTCACGCCCCACTCCTCGCGCACGTCCAGGATGAAGCGCGCCATGTCTTCCGTCTCTTCGCGGTTCATGCCGGCGACGGGTTCGTCCAGCATCAGGATCTGCGGCTGCATGGCCAGCGCCCGGGCCATTTCCACACGCTTTTGCAGGCCGTAGGGCAGGGCGGAAACAGGCGCGTGGCGTATGTGGTCGATTTCGAGGAAGTCGATGATGCGCTCCTCGATGTCGCGGCGCAGCTCGGCCTCTTCGCGGCGGGCGCGGCCCAGGTAGAACAGTGCGTCGAGTACGTTGGTTTGGAGGTGCGCGTGGCGGCCGAGCTTGATGTTGTCGAGCACGGTCATGCCCCGAAACAGCGCAATGTTCTGAAAGCTGCGTCCCAGGCCCAGCTTGGCGCGTTGCGGCGCCGGGATGCGCGTGATGTCCTGCCCCTGAAACCGGATGGAGCCCTGGCTGGGCCGGTAGAAGCCTGAGATGGTGTTGAACAGCGAGGTCTTGCCTGCGCCGTTGGGGCCGATGACGGCGGTGATGGAGCCGGGCTGCACATCGAACCCTACGCCGGTCAGCGCCTTCACGCCACCGAACGCCAGGGTCACCCCCTGCACCTGGAGCAGGGGCGTAGCAGCAGCGGGGCCGGAAGGGGTTGTCTCCATTGGCTTTCTAATACGGGTTGTTCGCAGCTTCTGAACAGAAATTTCTTGCAGCCCCTGCAGAAATTTCCTACTTGTGCGTAAACTGTTTACTCGTGAGTAGATTCTGGAAGCCGCCACCCCGTTCAGCATCCGTACTTTCCCGAGGAATCGCCCCCCATGCCCCAGGCCAAAGCGGCATCGACCCGACGCAGCAGCAAAAGCAGCACGAGCAGCGGCAGCAGCCCCCAGCGCGCGGCCCCCAAGCCCTCATCCGCAGCCCCGGCCCCCGGGCCCGAAGACGCGCCCGACGCCGCTTCGCCCTGGGCTCCTGTCTCGCACCGCGAACGACAGCGTGAGGCCAAGCGCAACGCCGTGCTGCAGGCGGCGGCCCAGCTGTTCAATGAACGCGGCTTTCACGCCACCTCGCTCGACGACATCGCCGCGCGCCTGAACGTGACCAAGCCCACGCTGTACTACTACGTGAAGAACAAGGACGAGATCCTGTTGCAGTGCGTGGGCAAGGGGCTGGCGATGATGCTCGAAGGCATCGACGCATCCCGCGCCGCAGGCGGCAAGGCCATCGACCAGCTCATGACCTGCATGCAGGTGTATGCGCGCATCGTCACCATGGACTTCGGCATGTGCCTGATCCGCGTGGGCGACGAGCAGGTGCCCCCCGAAAGCCGCAAGGAGCTGCGCCGCCTCAAGTCCGCCATCGACCAGGAGTTCCGCCGCCTAGTGGCTGAGGGCGTGGCCGAGGGCTCGATCCAGCCCTGCGACCCCAAGATCACGGCCTTTGTGATTGCAGGTGCGCTCAGCTGGATCGGCCGCTGGTACCAGCCCGGCGGCGAGTACACGGCCGAGCAGGTGGCACAGCAGTGCATTGCGACGCTGTGTGACGGGGTGTTGCGGCGGCCAGCTGACAGCACTGCGCTGAACACCGCCGCCGTGCCCACCCCCAAACGCAGGGCGGCGAGCAGCAAAGCCAAGACCGCTGTTCGGCCCAGCGGGGGCTGATGTGTCTCGGTGGGTCGGATTTTAAGCAAAACTGGCCTCTAGCGCTTTATGGATAAGCGCTAAATGCTATTGATTTGGTAGCGTTTTGCGCGGTGCCCTGGGGGCGTGGTGTTCCGACTGCCCTGCCGCCAGGTCATCCAATATCGGGCAGTCTGGCCGGTCGTTGCCCTTGCAGCAGGACACCAGGGTTTTCAGACTGCGCTGCATGGCCTGCATCTGGGCGATGCGTTCGCTCAGGTCGTCGATGTGCTGCTGCGCGATGCGCTTGACCTGGCTGCTGGCGCGGCTGCGGTCGTGCCACAGGCCCAGCAGCTCGGCGATCTCTTCCATCGAAAAGCCCAGGTCGCGGCTGCGGCGGATGAAGTGCAGGGCGTGCACGTCGGCCTCGGTGTACTGGCGGTAGCCGCTGTCGGTGCGCGCCACGCCGTTGATGAGGCCCAGCGATTCGTAGTGCCGCACCATGCGCGCCGAGATGCCTGCGCGCCGGGCAGCGACACCGATGGGCACGGGCCAGGTGGTGGCGCGGGGTGCCGCGGCCTTGGCGCGCGCGGTCGGCGCCACATGCGAGGCATGGGGGGAGTGGGGCGTGGTCATGGTGTGGCCCTCGCTGGGTGCATGGTGGCGCGGCGCTCAGGCCGCGACGGAGTAGCCTTCTTCGGCAATGGCGGCGGCCAGGGCTTCGCGTGGGGCGCTGCTGTCCACGTCCACCTTGCCGCTGGCGCGGTCGATGCGGACCTGGGCGTCGGGGTCTACCTGCTGCACGGCCTGGGTGACGGCGCGTTCGCAGTGGCCACAGGTCATGCCTTGAACTTGGAAAGTAGTGGTGGTTGTCATGGGGTGTCCTCGGGTTGGTTTTCAAGAGGGCCGTTGAAGCGACCCAAGTGAATGTTGAAGCTTGACATCGTGGCAGAGTCAAACACCGCTCAAGACACTCATGGTGTGAGGGTTGATCAAGATCAATGCTTGACCTTGCCATCACGTCAAGGATCAGCATCCCGGCCATGAACACCATCACCACCCCCCCCAACACCGCGCCCGGGTCTGTGCACTCGCTGGACCTGGGCATTTCTGGCATGACCTGCGCAAGCTGCGTGGGCCGTGTGGAGCGTGCACTGCGCAAGGTGCCGGGCGTGCAGGAGGCCTCGGTCAACCTGGCGACCGAGTCTGCGCGCATTGCCTTTGTCACGCAGGTGGGCGCCGACGCCGCTGCCATGGAGGCCGTGCTGCGCCGCGCGGTGCGCAATGCGGGCTACGAGCCGCGTGCGGCGGGGCAGGAGGATGCTCCGGAGGACTTGTCGCCCTGGGCCGGCTTTTTACCCGTGGGCATTGGCCTGCTGCTGTCGGCGCCGCTGGTGCTGCCCATGATCGGTGACCTGTTCGGCCAGCACTGGATGCTGCCCGCCTGGGTGCAGTTTGTGCTGGCCACGCCGGTGCAGTTCATCCTGGGGGCGCGGTTTTACAAGGCGGGCTGGCATGCGGCCAAGGCGCTCAGCGGCAACATGGATTTGCTGGTGGCGCTGGGCACCAGCGCGGGCTGGGGCCTGTCGATGTGGCTGTGGCTCACGGCCCCCACGGACCACCCGGGGCATGTGCCGCACCTGTACTTCGAGGCCTCGGCCGTGGTGGTCACGCTGGTGCTGCTGGGCAAGTGGCTGGAGGCGCGCGCCAAGCGCCAGACCACGGCGGCCATCCGTGCGCTGCATGCGTTGCGGCCGGATGTAGTGCATTTGCTGACCCAGCAGGGCGAGGTGGATGTGCCAGTGTCCGAGGTGCTGGTGGGCGACCAGCTGGTGGTGCGGCCGGGGGAGCGCATCCCCGTGGATGGCACGGTGCACGAGGGCCACACGCAGGTGGACGAATCCATGCTGACGGGCGAGCCCTTGCCCGTGGCGCGTGATGTGGGCGCGGCGCTGACGGGGGGCTCGATCAACGGCGATGGCCGCATCGTGATGGCGGTGACGGCCGTGGGCGCCGAGACGGTGCTGGCCCAGATCATCCGGCTGGTGGAAGACGCGCAGGCGGCCAAGGCGCCGATTCAGAGGCTGGTGGACCAGGTGTCGGCCGTGTTTGTGCCCGTGGTGCTGGTGGTGGCGGTGGTCACGCTGCTGGGCTGGCTGTGGATGGGCGTGGGCATGGAGGCCGCGCTGATCCACGCCGTGGCCGTGATGGTGATTGCCTGCCCCTGTGCGCTGGGATTGGCCACGCCGGCGGCCATCATGGCGGGCACGGGCGTGGCGGCCAAACACGGCATTTTGATCAAGGATGTGCAGGCGCTGGAACTGGCGCACAAGGTGGATGTGGTGGCTTTTGACAAGACCGGCACGCTGACCGTGGGTCAGCCTCGGCTCACGGCGTTTGAGGTGGTCCCAGGCTTCGACGATGCGGCCGTGATGGCGGCGGTGGCTGCGGTGCAAAGCGGCAGCGAACACCCGCTGGCGCGTGCAGTGGTGGCGGCTGCGGGCGAGCGGCAGATCCGCGTGGCCACCGCGCAGGACGTGCGCGCCGTGCCTGGGCGCGGCACTGAGGGTGAGGTGGAAGGCCAGAGCTACCTGGTGGGCAGCCTCCGCTGGATGCAGGAGCTGGGGGTGGACCTGGGTGCGCTCGCGGTGCGGGCACAGCAGCTGCAGAACGAGGGGGCCACCGTATCGGCTGTGGCCCAGCGCGTGACGGAAGGGTTAGCGCTTCGGGCCCTGATGGCTTTTGGTGATGAACCCAAGCCCGGTGCGCGCGAGGCGCTGGCGGCACTGAAGGCGCGTGGCATCCGCACCGTGATGATTTCGGGTGACAACCGCGGCGCGGCCGAGGCCATGGCCCGGCGCCTGGGGCTGGACCCCGACGCGGGCGAGGTGATGGCCGAGGTGCTGCCGGGTGACAAGGCCGCGAAGGTGGTGGCATTGCAACAAGGGCCTGATGGCAAGCGCCATCAAGTGGCGATGGTGGGCGACGGCGTTAACGATGCCCCAGCCCTCGCGGCTGCGGATGTGGGCATGGCCATGGGCAATGGGACCGACGTGGCCATGCACGCGGCGGGCATCACGCTGATGCGGGGCGACCCGATGCTGGTGGCAGCGGCGCTCGATATCTCGCACCGCACGGTGATGAAGATCCGGCAGAACCTGTTCTGGGCGTTTGCATACAACGTGGCGGGCATCCCGCTGGCGGCCCTGGGCTTTCTGAGCCCGGTGGTGGCGGGGGCTGCGATGGCGCTGAGTTCGGTGAGCGTGATGGCGAATGCCCTCTTACTCAAGCGGTGGCGCATGTGATAAATACGTACAACACGGTCATCGATGTCTGGCAAACTGCAACGATTTGTTGCGAATCCGTGGCCTCGGGGGAGGTGCGACGGGCGCACAGGCATACCAATATATGAAGGACGACAGATCATGAATCTCTTCTCGCTCATGCGGCAGTTCACCATACGTTTGCGCATGCTGGGGGCCATTGGCGTGGTGCTGGGGCTGCTGGGGCTGCTGGGGGGCGCGGGCATGCTGGGCATGTTCCGCATCCACAACATGAGTCAGGACTTCATGGACCACTCGTTTGCCGAGGTGGGCTACATGGCCGAGCTGCGTGGCGAGATGGGGGCCATTCGCCAGTTCGAGAAGGACATGATCATTGGCTACGAAAAGCCCGAGGCGGTGAAAGCGGCGCACGCCAAATGGCTGGAAAGTCAGGACAAGGCCAAGAAGATTGCCATCAAGTTCCTGGAAGGCGAGGAAGACTCTGACAACCCCGTGGTGCGCAACATCGTCAAGCGCCTGGACAGCTACCGCGAGCTGTTCGCGCACGTGGCGCGCCAGCTGGAGGCCAGCGGCTATGACACGGCCACGATTGCCAACCGCATGAGCGGCAAGGCCGTGGCCGAGTTTGCCGAGGCCGACAAGTTGATGGCCGAGCTTGATTCCGTACTGCGCGCCGAGGTGGCCAAGTCGGTGGAGCAGCAGGGCGAGGTGTCTGACCAGACCAAGTGGCTGTTTGTGCTGGCCGTGCTGATCACCGTGGTGGTGGTGGTGCCTACCACGCTGATGAACATGAACTCCATCTGCCGCCCGTTGGAAGACGCCCGCAGGATGGCGCAGGCGATTGCGGGGGGCGACCTCTCGCAGCACATTGCGGCCGAGGGCAAGGACGAAGTGGCCGACCTGCAGCGCGCTCTGCGCGACATGCAGCAGGGCTTGGGCGCGCTGGTGGCGCAGGTGCGCGATGCCAGCGGCAACATCGCCACAGCCAGCCAGGAGATTGCCACGGGCAACCAGGACCTGTCCCAGCGCACCGAGCAAACGGCCAGCAACGCCCAGGAGGCCGTGTCTTCGCTGTCGCAGCTGACCGCCACGGTGCAGCAGACGGCGTCGTCGTCGCAGATGGCGAACCAGTTGGCGGCCTCGGCCTCGCAGATGGCCACGCACGGCGGTGGCGTGGTGCAGCAGGCCGTTGCCAGCATGCACGAGATCTCCACCTCCAGCCGCAAGATCGGCGACATCATCGGCCTGATCGACTCGATTGCGTTCCAGACCAACATCCTCGCGCTGAACGCTGCCGTTGAGGCCGCCCGCGCGGGGGAACAGGGCCGGGGCTTTGCGGTGGTGGCCAGCGAAGTGCGCAGCCTGGCGCAGCGCTCTGCCGCAGCAGCCAGCGACATCAAGGGGTTGATCCAGAACAGCGTGACGGCCGTGGACGGTGGCGTGCGCCACGTGGAAGAAGCGGGCACGGCCATGAAGGACATCGTGAGCAGTGTGCAGCGCGTGGGCGACATCATTGGCGAGATCACGGCAGCGGCGTCCGAGCAGTCGGCCGGCATCGGCCAGGTGAATGGCTCGGTGGGCGAGATCGACCGCATGACGCAGCAGAACGCGGCGTTGGTGGAAGAGTCCGCTGCTGCCGCCGAATCACTTCGCGAGCAGGCCGCGCGGCTGTCGCAGGTGGTGCAGCAGTTCCATCTGGCCGACGACCAGCACTCCGTCGGCGTGCGGCAGACCGTCGCCCTACAGCACGGTACATCCATGGCGCTGGCGGCTCCATCCGTCCAGGGTGTTGACCTTGATTCGGCCATCAAGGCCCATGCGCAGTGGCGCACCAAGTTGCGCGATGCCGCCAAGAAGCATCAGCAGCTTGATGCCGACACGATCAGGCGCGATGACTGCTGCGAGCTGGGTCGTTGGCTGCATGGCAAAGGACAGGGGTCTTATGGCGCCTTGCCTGCCTTCCAGTCATTGGTGGACAAGCACCGCGACTTCCATGAAGTGGCAGGCGCCATTGCCCAAACCATCAACCGGGGCAACTACGCGGACGCCGAGCAGGCATTGGCGGGCAATACCCCGTTCTCGCAGGCCTCCAGCGCGGTCGGTGCCGCCATCATCCAGTTGCGCAACAGCCTTTGAGGATCGGGTATCCGGGCCGCAGCTGACGGCCCCGATGATCCTGGCTTCAGGTGCGCGAGGCGTCTTGGGGCCGGGGGCGTGGGTGGCCCCTGTATCTCTTGATCTGCGTCAGGCGGTGTAGGCGCGCATCGTGGCAATCTTGAAACCCCGTATCACCCTGGGGAGTGCACCATGCCGTCGATCAGCCTGCGGACCATTCGCGAAGAGCATGCGTCGCTTGCGGCGGTGCTCCATTCCTTGCGCCTGATGCTGGACCAGGGCCCGGGCGATGCGCCTGCCGCGTTCTTTGACGTGATGCGGGCCATGCTGTTCTACATCGACGAGTTTCCCGAACGGCAGCACCACCCCAAAGAGTCGCAGTGGCTCTTCCCCAAGGTGGCCGAGCGCGCGCCCCAGGCCGCTGAGGCCATTGCGCAGCTGGAGCGCGACCACGAAGGTGGCGAGGCAGCGGTGCGGGAGCTGCAGCACCTGCTGCTGGGCTGGGAGCTGATGGGTGATGGCCGCCGCGAGGCCTTTGCCGACGCGCTGCAGCGCTATGTGAGCTTTTACCTGGAGCACATGCGCACCGAGGAAACCGTGGTCCTGCCGGCGGCGCAGGAGTGCCTGCAGCCCGGTGATTGGGTGGCCATTGATGCGGCCTTTGCCAGCAACACCAACCCGCTGGCCCCGGGCAAGCCGCGCGATGCGGCGTATGACCGGTTGTTCACCCGGATCGTGATGCGGGCGCCCAGCCCGATAGGGCTTGGAAGCCCCCCCTGAGTCGCCTGCGGCGCCTTCCCCCTCAAGGGGGACGCCGCCAGCGTGGCGGGGCGGCCCTTGCGCGGCGGCCCTGGCTTGGGGCGCGCCGGTATCCACCGTTGTGTGGCGAGACTGCCGCTTGGTGGACAGGGCTGTTCAGCCCGCTGCCAAGGCTGGATAGTCGGTGTACCCCTCAGCACCGCCTCCGTACAGCGTCGCGCGGTTGATTTCGTTCAGCGGGGCGTTGCTCTCCAGGCGCGCCACCAGGTCGGGGTTGGCGATGAAGGGGCGGCCAAAGGCAACAATGTCGGCACCGTGGGCCAGTGCGGCATCGGCCAGCTCGCGGGTGTAGGCGTTGTTGACCATCCAGGCGCCCTTGCCACCGGCGGCGCGGTAGGCTGCCTTGAGGGCGGCGTAGTCAAACGGGCGGCCTTCCACCTCGCGCGGGCCGCCGGTGGCGCCTTCGATGATGTGGATGTAGGCCAGGCCCAGCGGGCCGAGGTGGCGCACCACGTGGTCGAACAAGGGCTGTGGGTCGGCGTCCACGATGTCGTTGGCGGGGGTGACGGGCGACAGGCGGATGCCGGTGCGGCCACCGCCGATTTCTTCGACGATGGCGCGGGTCACTTCCAGCAGCAGACGGGCGCGGTTGGCAATGCTGCCGCCGTAGTCGTCGGTGCGCTGGTTGGCACCAGTCTTGAGGAACTGGTCGATCAGGTAGCCGTTGGCCGCGTGGATCTCCACACCGTCAAAGCCCGACGCAATGGCGTTGCGCGCGGCGTGGCGGTAGTCCTGCACGATGCCGGGGATCTCTTCGGCATCGAGCGCGCGGGGCATGGAGGTGGGTGTGAAGGTGGGCACGCCGTCCTTGATGAGCACGGTCTTGGTGTTGGCCTGCACGGCCGAGGGCGCCACGGGTGCTGCGTTGCCGGGTTGCAGGTCGGTGTGCGAGACACGGCCCACGTGCCACAGCTGCACCACGATCTTGCCGCCGGCGTCATGCACGGCGCGGGTCACCTTCTTCCAGCCATCCAGCTGCTCGGTGCCGTACAGACCGGGCACATCGGCATAGCCCTGGGCTTGCGGGCTGATGGCCGTGGCCTCGGAAATGATGAGGCCGGCACTGGCGCGCTGCGCGTAGTAGGTGGCAACCAGGTCGGTGGGGATGGCCTCGGGCGAGCGGTTGCGCGTGAGCGGCGCCATGGCAATGCGGTTGGCCAGCTGAAGGTCGCCTGCGCGGGTGGGTTTAAACAATGAGGTCATGGTGAGGGTGTCCTGAGGGCTGTGTGCAAGAAAAGCAGCCTTCCAGCTTAATGCTGCAGCGCAAAACGTGCAGCACACTTGCGTCAACAAGGGCACAGGTTTTGTGTTAGCCCGGTCGCTCAGACTGTCGTGCCAGCGGCGCGGGGGCCGTTGCACGAGAATGGACTGCCATGCCCTTGCCACCGCCTTCCGCACCGTTGTTCGTCTCCCCGTTGCGCAGTCTGTGGTTGGCCGTGACCTTGTCGATGGGTGCGGCCATCTCGCTGGGTATCACGCGGTTTGCCTATGCCTTGTTGTTGCCGCCCATGCGGGAGGACCTGGGCTGGTCGTACACGCTGGCGGGCGGCATGAACACGGTGAACGCGCTGGGCTATCTGCTGGGGGCTCTTGCCACGCCGCTGCTGTTGCGGCGCGTGGCCCCGGGGACGGTGCTGGTGGCAGGTGCGGTGATGGCCACGGTGTTCATGGGCCTGAGCGGATTTTTCACGCAGGCAGCGCCCCTGCTGGTGCAGCGCCTGCTGGCCGGTGGTGCCAGTGCGCTGGTGTTCATTGCGGGGGGCCTGCTGGCGGCACGCCTGGGCGCCCAGGTGCCGGGGCGCAGCGGTTTGCTGCTGGGCCTGTACTACGGCGGCACGGGCTGGGGCATCAGCCTGTCGGCCTTGCTGGTGCCTGCGGTGCTGGGCGTGGCGCCTGCGCCGCACAGCTGGACCTGGGCGTGGTGGGTGCTGGCGCTGGCCTGCATGGCGGCCACGGCGGTGCTGCTGTGGCCTGCGCGTGCGTTGAACGGGCTGGCTGCACCCGTGGCCGCCGCGCCCGGGACCACACCGGAGGCTGCAGTGCCCGACCGCGTGCGCTGGCGGGCGCTGGCCCCTGCGCTGCTGGGTTACGGCCTGTTTGGCGTGGGCTATATCGGCTACATGACCTTTGTGGTGGCGCTGCTGCGCGAGCAGGGCCGGGGTGCGGGCGAGGTGACGCTGTTCTACGCCTTGCTGGGGCTGGCCGTGGTGCTGTCCTCACGCATCTGGGCCGGGCTGCTGGACCGCAGCCGGGGCGGAGAGGCACTGGCGCGGCTCAATGCGCTGCTGGGCGTGGCCACCATCCTGCCCGCCATCACGGGCGCGTGGCCGGTGGTGCTGGCCTCGGGACTGCTGTTTGGCGGGGTGTTCCTGTCGGTGGTGGCATCGACCACGGCGCTGGTGCGGCACAACCTGCCGCAGGCGCTGTGGGCCAGCGGCATCAGCGCGTTCACCATCGTGTTTGCGGCGGGGCAGATCGTGGGGCCCACGGTGGTGGGCTGGATTGCCGATGGCCCTGGAGGCCTGGCGCGCGGGCTGGTGTTCTCGGCCTGCGCGTTGTGGGTGGGGGCGCTGGTGGCGTGGCGGCAGAAGCCGCTCTAGCGCATCTGGAGTTTTGGCCGTGTGTCGTGCTATGCGCTCCCAATCGATACTGGCGCGGCCTAGGCCAGAAACGCCGAGCAAGGGCCGCCCCGCAGCGAGGGTGTTGTCCCGCTGCCCGCGTAGCGAGAGCGGGGGGAAGGCGCGCAGCGCCTCAGGGGGGTGTCCCTATTTCAGCAGGCCTTCTGCCTTCATGGCCGCCTGCACCGCAGGCCGTGCACCCACACGCTCGCGGTAGGCCGCCAGATTCGCCAGGCCGGAGATGTCGAGCTTGGTGGGTTGGGTCCAGTTGGTCACGGTGAACAAGTAGCCGTCGGCCACGGTGAACTGGTCGCCCATCAGGTACTGCTTGCCGGCGAGTTGGCCATCCACCCACTGCAGGCGTTGCAGCAGCCGCTCGCGCACCATGGGTTTGTAGTCCTCGGGAGTGGCGGGGTTGAACAGGGGGCTGAAGCCCTTATGCAGCTCGGTGCCGATGAAGGTCAGCCACTCCTGCAGGCGGTAGCGCGCCAGGGTGCCGTTGGCGGGGGCCAGTTGCTTGTCGGGCACCTGGTCGGCGATGTACTGCACGATGGCCGGGCCTTCGCGCAGGCGCTCGCCGTTGTCCAGCTCCAGCACGGGCACGTAACCCAGCGCATTGATGGTGTAGTAGTCGGTGCCATCCTGCAGCTTGTGGCTCTTGGTGCTGGCCAGCACGGGGGTGTAGGCCAAACCGGCCTCTTGCAGGGCGATGTGGGGAGACAGGGAGCAGGCGCCGGGGGAGTAGTAGAGCTTCATGGATCGGTCCTTGAATTCGTGAAGGAGTGACAAACGGTGAAGCTGTCGATGCTATGCGCTTCGCTGTTTTTATGTCGGCCGACAGTGCGTGGTGGCCTCGGTCATTCCTCTGCGGCCCTCACCCTGGTAAAAATCTGTAACCCGCGCAGCCCACCTCCTGCATTCCCCGCGCGCAGAATGCTCCTGATTTCATAGCTGATCGCGAAATCCCTGATTGCCCTGTAACCCGATTCCTTGCATTCACCGCCGCCCACACCGGCCCGTCCCATGTAGGGGTCATTCCTAGCTAGGAACACTCCTAGCTAGGAGCCTTCCCAGTTTCGCGCGCTGATGCCTGTAGGCACAGTCGCGCGCCATGCAAGTCGCCCCCTCAGCCTCCAACTACGCGCCAGCCCCTGGCGATCTGGCCAGCCCGTCCGCTCCTGGCAGCGCAGGGCTATTCCCAGACCAGCCCCAGGACCACGCAGGCGCCTTTGCCGACAGCGGCCCAGGCGGCTATGGCCAGCCCGACCTTCAGTACCCCCAGGCTGACCCCGCCCTGGCCAGCACCTCCCTCTTCGCCCCCACCGACCACACCCCCAGCACCACACTGGCCCTGATGGTGCAGGCACAGACCAAACCTCTGCTGGTCACCCCGGAGAACGCAGCAGGTCTCGGTATCGACCTGGTGCAGACCAAACCCCTGCAGATCACTCCCGAGAACCCAGCCATTGGCACTGCCGGCGCCCAGGCAGCAGCCCCCAACGCCAGCCCCACCGAGGTCGCCGCCCTGGAACTGCTGCTGGCCGAGCCCGCCAACCAGGAGATGGTGGCCCAGTTCGGCCCGCCCCTGCGCCCCCTGAACACCGACACCGACGTCGGCCAAGGCATCCTCGCGCGCTTTGGCCCCGACCTGGGCGCCCGGCTGACCCAACTGCAAGAAGCCCAAGATGGCGTACGCAACCAATACCTGCACGCACTCGACCAAGCCACCCAGAGCCCCGGCCCCGACACCCCGGGCAGACAATGGGTCCCTGGCACCGGGCAAGGCGAGACCGCCGAGCCTGGGCGCTGGACACTGGACCCCGCAGCGTTCTCGCGCCACTACGCCCATGGCGACAGCCTGGCCCAACGCGCCTTTGCCGACATGCACGGCCAAGACCCCCTGGTGTTCCATGAGGGCAGGGAAGGTGACGCCCACAGCGAACCCAGCTACCACACACTAGGCCCCTTCAGGCTCGCCCAAGGCCAGCCCTACGGCAGCGACCCCAGCCTGCCCGACGCCTGCCTGCTGCGGGACTACACCCAACTCAGCCCAGAACACAGCGCAGACCTTATCAACAAGGAATACCTGTGGTTTGACCCCGTCAACGGCTGGAGCACCAGCGCAGACAACATCCAGGCCCCGACGGGCTTTCTGGACAAAGCCCTGCCCGTCGCATTCAGCGCACTGATGTGCATGGTGGCCTTGCCGCCTGTGGGCACCCTGCTGTCACAGGCAGGGGCTGGCACCTTCGTTCAAGGCGCTGCCATGGGGGCCATGGGCAGCGCGATCTCCCAGACGGTGATGACTGGCGGAATCGACTTCGGCAACCTGCTGCGCTCGGCCCTGACGGGAGGCATTGCAGGCAGCGTCATGCAATACACAGGCCTGAAGGACATGCTGGACAGCGCCGACCTGGCCAAGAGCAGCCTGGCACACCTGGGCAAGGCGGGCCTCACGGGGTTATTGCAAGAAGCCACGGGCGGCAAATTCAAAGACGGCTTCATCAACAGCGCCCTGGCCAGCATCGCGCAAGGGGTGGGAGATCATCTGAATCAGCAGATCGGCGAGCTCAAGGACATCAGCCCCGAGCAGGCCAGCGTGCTCAAGCTCCTGAGCAAAGCTGCCAGCAGCGCCTTGAAGATCGCGGGCACCAACGACCCGGCGGCGGGGTTTGCGAGCGAGTTTCTGAGCGGAGTGCTGGGCGACGGGCTCCAGGGGGCGCAAGGAAAGGGGCAAGGCCAAAGCCAGGTAGGGAATGAGGGACAACCGGGACAAGCTGCACAGCCGGGAGACAGGCCTTCCAGCGACTGGGTGAGGAACCTGGGGGCCAGTGAGGTGGATGCGCAGACGGCGCAGTGGGTTGAGGCATTTGCCAACCCCGCCACATTGCCATCGTCGCAAGGCATCCAGGTCGCGTCCGCCCCCATCGGAACAGTGGGTGATGCGGGTTACTTTGATGACAGTGGTGCTTACATAGAGCCCGCCCAACTGATCTGGCCTGACGGCACCACCAGCACGCTGGCACAAAGCAACGATGGCGAGCCCATGCTGCCAGAGACCGAGGTGCGGGAGACTGCGCAGCCGATGCTGCCAGAGGACTTTCGCAGACAAGAGATCGAGTATCGCAACAGCACAGAGGTACAACCACCACAGTACAGCTTCACGGAACTGGTGGAGATGTCTCACAGCCCCGCCGACAGCTACAGTGCCCAGGAGTACCGGGACGCCGCCGCGCAGTACCGAGCGAGCATGGGAGAGGACTTCCGGCGGGACAGCATCTACAACGGCCTGTGGACCCGAGCCGCAGCGTTGGACGCTGCTGCAGGCGGGGGGTGGGGGCAAGAGGTGATGAATGACATCACCGGCTTTGCAACGGAAGAAGGGCTGCATGCACAGACAGGGGTGGCGATAGGCGGTGCGCTGGGCCGGGGTATTGGCAACAGGCTGGGGGGCAGTGTTGACAAGGTGGTCGGGGGCGCTGAAGGTCGTCCAAGTGGCGGCGCTGCCGTCCAAACACTTGGCGCTACAAGAGAACAAGCTGTAGCTGATGCCGTTGGAGGGATTCGTTCTGGGGAGATTATTAAAACCACACGCGGAAAGACAGATGTTGATGTGACGGACCCAGCTGGCAACCTCATTGCGGTGGGAGGGCCAGCCAAAGCAGATAACCTCGGGAACTTTGTTCGAGGACTAATGGTGTATTCTGAAACCGCCACCGCTCGGGGTGTTAGCGCGTATTTTTACTATGCGCCAAATACGCCTCAGACGGTGATTGATGCGGCGACCAAAGTGCTCGGCCCCGGCTTTGTAAAGCCTATTCCCTAAAATTTTGTTATGGCTTCGTTTACCTACACAATTTGGTCCAATCTCTCCTTGCCGGCGTTGATTAATCAATTTCGGTTTGTCTTTGATCAATTGAACTTCTCTCTAACGAACAATCGATCTGGAAAAATTCATTTATGGAGTGACGGAGAGATTGAAATTGATCCATCTGCAGTGCAATCAATTGCAGATATTGAATTGCCTTTGGGCGTGCAGTGGTGGCGAGGTGATGACGACATTTATGTTGGACTTTCCAAGTCAAGTGATGTCGGTGGATTTATATGCCACGTAAGCCTTGTTGGGCTCTCTCGTGAGGAGCAGGCTGAGATTGCGAAGTTACTAATCCTCTATATCACGCCTGAGAAGCAGTACTTTCCTGATGACTTTTATGTATTTCGACTAAGTGCACAGTAGGCATTCGGTTCCGAGCGACTCTGTTGCATAAATGTCGCGTCCCGGACGATCATATGGTCGCTCCTGCACAACGGCCCAACTGGCAAAGGGTGGCCCATCTTTCCGGGCACCCTCCCGCTCAACGCGCACAACCAGATCGGCCTTGTGGTCACCCTCGGCATCAGCGTAGACACCGTTAAGGCCTTCTGGTGCACCGGCTGTCGGGGGCTGTAGGACGTCTCAGGTATTCCAGCCTGGCAGGTCGCGCTGCACCTTGCGCAGCAGTGCTGGCCAGGCAAAGGCGCCGCCCAGGCCGCCCGTCTGCACGCGCATGGCCTGGGCCACGCCGCTCACGATCTGGGGGTTTACGGCGATCAACTCGCCACCTGCCTGCGCGTCGATCTGAATGCGGCAGGTGTTCTCGAAGGTGTACATCGACAGGAACGCATCGGCAATCGTCTTGCCCACGGTGAGCAGGCCGTGGTTGCGCAGCATGAGGAAATTGGCCTCGCCCAGGTCGGCCTGCAGGCGTGGCTTTTCTTCGTCGCGGAAGGCCACGCCCTCGTATTCGTGGTACGCCAGCGAGCCCAGCACGAAGGTGCTTTGCTGGCTGATGGGCAACACGCCACCTTTTTGCGCGCTGACGGCCACACCGGCACGCGTGTGGGTGTGCAGCACGCAGCCCGCCTCCGGCCGGGCCTCGTGCACCGCGCTGTGGATCACAAAACCGGCCGGGTTCACGGGGAAGGGCGAGTCGTGCAGCTTGTTGCACTGCATGTCCACCTTGATCAGGCTCGATGCCGTGATCTCGTCGAACATGAGGCCGTAGGGGTTGATGAGGAACTGGTGCTCGCCCGGACCCGACACCGATTCGGGCAGTTTGGCGCTGATGTGGGTGAAGACCAGGTCGCTCCAGCCGTACAGCGCAACGAGCCGGTAGCACGCGGCCAGGTCGCAGCGCAGTTGCCATTCTTCGGGGCTGACGCTTTCTTGCAGCGAAGGGATGTTGAGCATGGGGTGGTGTCTCCGTTTTTTGAGGAATGGGAAACGCCACTGTAGGGCGATGGGGCGCCCTGGTCTGTCAGGCAGGCTACAGGTGCTGCATTTTTGCGGATTGCTATAAAAAATATAGCTGTTTGCGCCCGTCCACAAAACGCTAAGGCCGAATTTTGTTGAATTTTCGTGCCCTGGCCCTGCCCGGCCATCAGCGCCCGGGCCCTTGCTGCTGCCGCATCTGGCGCCGCCCCAGCCAGCCCAGCTCAGAGGCTGTCGGACTTGGAAATCGTCGGCAGCAAATCGGCCACAGCGGTCCATTTTTGGCTTCGCCGCTCTTCGAGAACACCGTCTTTTTGCCCCATAGCCGAGCTATGGGGCTGCAAATCCGGCAAAAACTGTCCTCGCTGGGGCCAATTTTCGCTTCGACCCTCCAAGTCCGACAGCCTCCAGGAATGTCCTGCATAACTCCCTGCGGTCGGTGATAGCGCGGTCTCGGGCGGTCTGCTGCGTTGCTTTTCTTGCCAATGGCCGGGCTATTGGCAAGAAAAGACGCCTTGTAGCCCATCCCGATCCGCACTACCTCCGCCTCGCGAGGGCTATGCAGGCCATTCCCAGCGCCGCCAGCACCAGCATCCATGGATCGTTCACCGGAATCCCCGTGGAGAGGGCCATCACTTGGAGGTTCAGTGTGATGGTGGAGGACAGGCCGTTGGCGTCCGTGACCTGGATGACCAGGACATAGAGCCCCGGTATGGTCGGTGTTCCGCTCAGCAGGCCGTTGGGCCCCAAGGTCATGCCCGGGGGCAGGGGGCCGGAGTTCACGGTGAAGGTGTAGGGGCCGGTGCCTCCGGTGACCTGGATCTGCCCGCTGTAGGCGGTGTTCGCGACCAGCACGGGCGGTGGGGTGATGGTCAGCGCACCTGTCACGGTGCCTGCACCCAGCAGGTCCAGCTCGCGCCCCAGGGCGTCGGACACCGTGATGGTGAAGCTGTAGGGCGCCGAGCTGGTGGGCGTGCCCGTGAGATCGCCCGTGCCCGACAGGCTCAGGCCCGCCGGAAGAAGGCCTGCGCTCACCAGGAACTGGTAGGGCGCCACGCCATCGTTGCCGACAAAGGTCACGCTGTAGGGCACACCCAGCGCGGGGGTGGGAATGCTGGACGGGGTAACGGTGATGTCCTGCGCGGCGGCGGCGGCGGCCCACAGCACCAGGCTGGCAACGCCGATCCATGTGGTGAAGCGGCGTAAGCCGGTGCGCAGTGCCTGCGCTGCGCGGGCCGTCATCGCGCGCCCCCGTTTTTGCGCGCGAGCTGCTGCTCCAGGGCCGAAAGGCGTTCTGCCAGGGCCATGAGTTCTGCATCCTTGGCGGCCAGCTTCTGGTGGAGGGCCTGGACCGTGGCGGCCGCAAGGCCGGCAACATCGCTGGGCGCAAGCGTCCGGGGGCTGGCGCCCACCTGAAAGCGCTGGTGTACATCCTCGGCCATGGGCCCCAGGTGCAGGCTGGCGTTGAGATCGCTCAGGTAGCGCCAGGCATACAGCGGCAGGTTCAACACTTCGCCGAGGACAGCATGGATCGGGGCCGGGCTGATGTCGTGTTTGAGCGTGCGGCTGGAGCCCTGGCTGAGCGTGCCGGCCACCATCAGGCCGCCGCCTGCCTGCATCGACAGCGCATTGCTGCCACTGCCGCTGGGCGCCAGGCTGAAGGCCGAAGCCGTAGCGTGTTGCGTCCAGTACGCGGTGCCTGTGCCATGCGCAAGCCGTGCAGCGATGGCACCGTTGTTCTGCAGCTCCATCTGCACGCGGGGCAGGGCGGCGGCGCCGGTGTTGTCCACCAGCAGGGCCCCGCTGCCGTCCGCGCGCCGCAGGTGCAGCGGGGCGGCAGGGCGCGGCGTGCCCAGGCCGACGTTGCCGTTGCCCGCAATATCAACACTGGCATGTGGCGCCCCCGGCCGGATGCGCAGGGGAAGGAGGGAGCCCCCGGTGACATCGCGCACGAAGAAATTGGTTTCGTTGCCCGCCACATCCCAGGTCTGGGCCGTAAAGCCGTTGGTGTTGTTCTGCTCTTGCCGCAGCGCCGGGGTGTTGGAGGACAGCACATGCAGATCAAGCACGGGTACGCCCGTGCCCACCCCCACGCGCCCTTGCGGGTCCACAACCAGGCTGTTGGCGGGCGCTCCGGCCAGCCAGCGCACGGGGGTCAAGCTGCCTGTGACATCGTCGATGCCGAGGTAGCTGGCCCCGCCGCTGGCGTTGTCGTTGGCGATGATCTGCCAGTCGTTACCGGGAAACGCGCCCGCACTGGTGTCTTCAAACTTGATGCGCAGGTTGTTTTCCTTCAGGCGCAGGGTGTCGAAGCCAAAGCTCTCGTTGTTGACGCAGTCAAACCCCATGCAGATGCTGCCTTGCACGATCTGGTCGTCGGCGACCAACTGGTCTTTGGTGGCGAGGCCGAGGGTGCGGACGGCCTTTGAAGATAGGGCGGACTGCGCGGCGGGGCCATCGGCTGTATCCCCTTCGCCCGGGGGCAAAAGTGCGGGTGGCAGCACAAACGCGCCGCCCGCCACCGACACGTTGCCGGCCAGCATGGCGCCCCTCGGCCCTGCAGCGCTGGAGGCGCCCACGGGGTTGGCCGCCACGGGAGTTGCATCGTCGGGCCGCACGGCGGTGGTGGTGGGGGCCAGCGTCAACTCGTAGGTGTAGCGTCCGTCGGGCAAGGGATGGTCTTGCAGCGACAACACCAGCGGGCCGGACAGCTCCAGGTCCTGGGGCGCGCCGCCCTCGCGGGCGATGCGCAGCACGGCGCGGCCATGGGGTGCGGTGGGGGTCCACTCCAGCCGGGTGGCCTGAAGCCGTGCCGCAATGGCGGGGGGCTGCGCTTCGCTGCCGGTTTGTGCGTGCACGAGGGGTGGGCTCAGCAGGGATGCCAGGGTGGCGGCAACCAGGGCGGCAGCGCGCGGCCGCAGCCTGGTCAGGAGGGGCAAGCAATGGTGGGCAGGCATGTTGGCAATCCCTAGCGTGCTGCGGGCGTGGCGGTCTTGGTGGGCACGCCCGAAGCGCCCGGAGCGCGCGTTGGGGCCATCTGCGCTTCGAGCAGGGAGATGCGGGCCCGGATCGCGGCGATGTCTGCCTCGCGCTCGTTCACCTTGCGGGCCAGCGCCTGCACGGCGCCCAGGGTCACGCCGGCCAGATCGCCGGGGGCCAGGCTTTTGTCGTCCTGCCCCAGCTGGAAGATCTTGCGGAAGTCCTCGGCCATGGGGCCGACGTGGCGCTCTTGTGTGGGGCTGGATTTGTAGCGCCAGTGGTAGAGCGGCAGGGCCAGCACCTTCTCCAGCAGGGCGGCGCCATTGACCGGCTCGATGCCGGTCTTGAGCGTGCGGCTGGAGCCTGTGCTCAGCGTGCCGGTGATTGCCAGGTTGCCGTTGGCCGCCAGCGTGAACTGGGGGGTGCCAGCGCCCTGGGTGGCCAGCGTGAGCGCGGTGCCTGACGTCATGTCCCAGCCCGTGGCCGGTGCCGTGGTAAAGCGCAAGACGGCTGGCCCGTTGTTGGCCAGGTTCAGCAGCGTGCGCGGGGCCATTGTGCCGCTGGTTTCCTGCACCAGCACCTGGGCCGTGCCATCGGTGCGCCGGACGTGCAGCGCCGCGCCGGGCGAAGCGGTGCCTATGCCCACTGCGCCCGAGGCCGCAATGTCCAGGCTGCTGGTGGGCGCGCCGGGGCGAATGCGCAAGGGCAGGCGCGAGCCGTTGGTGACGTCGCGCACGAAGAAGTTGGCCTCGTTGGCCCCAATGTCCCAGGTCTGCGCCGTGAAGCCGCCTGCCGACGACTGCTCCAGGCGAATGGCGGGGGTGTTGCCGGTCAGCGTGTGCACGTCCAGTACCGGCGTGGCAGTGCGCAGGCCCAGCCGGCCCGTCGAGCTGACGTACAGGCTGTTGCTGGGGGCGCCAGCACTGACGGTGAAGACCTGGCGGTTGGCCGTGGCATCCTCGACCGTGAAATACGATGCCCCGCCCGAGATGGGCTCATTGACCCGGATCCGCCAGTCGTTGGCCGGAAAGGCGCCAGCGCTGGTGTCGTCGAAATGGATACCGAGGTTGTTCTCCTTGAGCCGGAGCGTGTCAAAGCCAAAGGATTCGTTGTTGACGCAATCTAAGCCCGCGCACAGGCTGCCCTGCACGATCAGGTCGTCGGGCACCACCTGGTCCTTGGTGGTGAAGGTGGTGCCGGTCTTGGTGGGCAGCACAGGGGCGCCTGGCTCGACTGCATCCACCACCAACTGGCCCTGAATGACCACGAACGAGCCCGCTGTGATGCGCTGCTGCATCGTGGCCTGGGCCTGGGCAGGGTCCATGGACGCAGGGGGCTCCAGGCTCAACTCATAAAAATAGCGGCCATCGGCCAGCCCTGCACGCTGGGGCTCCAGCACCACGGGGCCGCGCGCAAACGGCAGGTCGCTGACCGTGCCATCCGGGCGCGCCAGCCGCAGCTTGGCAGCGCCGTGGGGGGCCGCGGCCGTCCAGGTGATGCGGTCAGCCTGGCGCGTGGTGGAGATGGCCTGGGCGGGGGATTGGGCAGCGCAGGTGGCAGCCGCGAGGGTTGCCATCAGGGCGATGGCGGCTCGGTACAGGGGTTTCATGGGGCTTTCTCGAAGGTGGGCAGGGGCTGCCCAGGGCGCCAATATGGCCATTGCCGCCCGCAGAACCAGCGGCCCATCAGTGGCGACGAGTCTGGCCGAGCGATGCCAGATCGTCAATCGAGTAATGCCAGGGGTCGCGCTGCGGAAAAGCCCCGCGCCTGTGCTCAGCCCGCTTGCGGAATCGGCGCCCGCATGCCCGCGTTGATGAGGTTCCACGCGTTGATCACGCCAATGGCAAAGCCCAGTTCGGAGATTTCCGCTTCGTTGAACACCGCCTGCAGCTTGGCGTATTCCTCGTCGCTCGCATCGCTGTGGGGCGTGGCGGTGATGATCTCGGCCCAGCGGAAGGCGGCGCGTTCGCGCTCGCCGAAGAACGGCGCCTCGCGCCACCCCGCCACGGCGTTCAGGTGGCGCGGGTCCATGCCGTCCTTGACCAGGTAGGTCCAGTGCATGTCCATGCAGTATGCGCAGCCGTTGATCTGCGACACGCGCAGAAACACCAGCTCGGCCAGGCGCGCGCCCAGCGGGCCCTTCTTGATGGTTTCGGAAAGGCTCACCAGGCCCATGAAGGCTTTGGAAGACAGCTTGTGATAGGGCAGGCGGGCGGTGTGTTGGGTGGTCGATGACATGGCGGTTCCTTGGATGTAGGTGGCAATGGTTCGGGGTAGAAAAACCTTGGGCATGAAGGCGGCGGTGGTGTTGCTGCCTTTCATACTGCTTAGACGTTGCCAGGTCTGCCGTTGTGACACTGGGCGCCAAAAATCCTCAAGGGATTTCACCCCAGCGTGGCTGGAATGCCCGCCAGCTTGTCCGGGTTGCGCACTGCATAGATCGCCATAATCCGCTCCCCGTCCGTCACAAATGCCTGCGCCGATTCAAGGTGGCCATCCACATAGCGCAGCAGCCCCGGCTCGCCATTGATGAGCGCCATGCGGTACGCCACCTGCGCACCCAGGCGGCGGAACAGCGCCCAGTACAGATTGGCAATGCGAAACGGCCCCACCAGCGGCTTGGGGAAGGACGGTACCTTGCCGCCGCCGTCGCCAATCAGCTGCGCGTCTTCGCTCAGCAGCGCCTCGATGGCGTTGCGGTCGCCGCTTTTGGCGGCCAGCATGAAACGCTGGAGCAGCTGGTGGTGCACGGCGTGTGGCACCTCAAAGCGTGTGCGCGCCTGCTGCACACGTTCGCTGGCGCGGTGCACCATCTGGCGACAGCTGGCCTCGGTTTTGCCCAGCTGCGCGGCAATCTCGGGGTAGTCGTAGTCGAACACCTGGCGCAGCAAAAAGGCCGCGCGCTCTTCGGGCCCCAGGCGCTCCAGCACGTACAGGAAGGCCACCGACAGCTCACCCGCCAGCTCGGCGGCCGCCTCCGGCGTGTTGTGGTGTTGCGCATCACCGGTGGTGTGGTCATGCAGCTCCACCAGCGGCTCGGGCAGCCACCAGCCCACATAGGCCTCGCGCTCGGCTTTCAGCGCCCGCAGCCGGTCGATGGCCAGGCGCGTGACCACCGTCACCAGCCAGGCCTCGGCCGACTGCAGCGCGGCCGGGTCCTGGCGACTCCAGCGCAGCCAGGCGTCCTGCAGCACATCCTCGGCATCGGCGCGCAGGCCGAGCATGCGGTAGGCAATGCCGAACAGGCGGGGGCGCAGGGTGGTGAAGGGGTCGGTGGCGGTGGGTGCAGGGTCGGTCATGGCCAGCTCAAGAATAGTCCGAGGATGATCTCCAGACGGCCGGGCGCTTGGGTTTGTGACACCCATGTTGATGAAAGGGTGTCAGCGCTGCGTCTGCTATAAATTAAATAGCTATTGATGCATATGGGTAAAGCGGTGGGGCCCATCTGGATGCATTTTCTTGGGTGGTCGTGATGGTGAGGCTGACCCAGGCTGGCGGGCTTGTGGGGTGCCCCCCTCTCTGGTGCACAGATCGTCGGTGGTGGTGCGGGATTGGTGAATTCCCTCGATGTCGCGGCCGTTCAATTGCGCTGTGAGAACCTCCAATCTCCGCCTGAAAAGCGTCTCTAAAGTCATTCCATCCCATCAGTCGGTGGGAGGGAACAACCGGATTTTTGGAGATCACCATGTTCAATCCAAGCTTGAAAATCAGGAGGCTTCTGGCCTCGTTCGCTGCCGTAACCTGCCTGTCGGCGCTGGGGCTTTCTGCCCATGCCCTGGAGACGGTGGACAAAGGCGCCTTCACCATCGCCTTCTCTGGCGACATGCCTGGCACAGGCTACCAGGACGGCAAGATGGTCGGCTACGACGGCGAGATCCTGCAGCGCATTGCCGATGCACTCAAGCTTAAGGTCAAGCCCGCGCTGATGGAATGGTCGGGCACGATTGCCTCGGTGCAATCGAAGCGCGTGGATGTGATGGCAGGCACCATGGGATGGACGGAGCAGCGCTCCAAGATCATGGCGTTGAGTGATCCCATCCACTACTTCAAGAACGGCATCACCCAGTCGGACAAGACGGACTGGAGCAAGCTCAAGGATCTTGAAGGCAAGAAGGTCGGCACCATCACCGGCTTCTCGTTCATCCCCGAGCTGCGCAAGATCAACGGCCTGCAGCTGGCGCTGTACGACACCTCGGACGCCGCTGTGCGCGACCTGCTGGCGGGCCGCATCGACGCGGTGATCGGCGACCCGCCGGTGATGCAGTACGCCATCTCGCAGAACCCGCAGTGGAAGGTCAAATTCAATGCTTTCACCGATTCCTCGCCCGACTACCCGCTACTGACAGGCCTGGGCCAGGTGGTGTTTGGCCTGAACAAGGACAACCCTGAGCTGGTCAAGGCTGTGAACACCGAGATCGCCAAGCTCTGGGGCAGCTGCGACCTGCGCAAGATCGGCAAGACCTACGGCCTGGTGCAGGACGTCTGGTACATCCCCGTGGGCCAGAATGCCCGTGCCGGTGTTGACCGCTCTGCCGACTGGAAGCTGCCTTCCTGCAAGTGAGCCCAATTGGGTAGGCCATGACCCCCTGGCCTTGACACGCCGCATGCCCGCCACGCGCAGCATGCGGCTTTTTTATTGCGGGTCCGCCAGCCCCGCCGGCCCTTCATCTTCTTTTTTCTTCTTTTTAACCACCATGGCATTCCTTGAACGGGCCGGGCGCGGGCTGTCTATACGCGCGTCGCTGATCCTCGGTTTTTCGGCCATTGGCGCGCTGCTTGCGTTGGCGCTGGGGCTGGCCGTGCAGGCAGGGCTGGCAGCAAACGCGCGGGTGGCGTCGATTGCCAGTGAGAGCCTGCCTCTGTGGAGTGCGGCCTACGAGGTGTCGCTGGAGGTGTCGTCTATATCCCGTGCGCTGCGCGATGCGGTTCTGGTGGAGATGCAGGAAGACCTGCCCACCGAGGTGGAGCGCATTGATGCGGCGCAGCGGCGCATTGACAGCCGGATGGCTGCGCTGCAGGGTGCGGTGGTGCTGGCCCCTGAGCGCGAGCTGCTGGCACAGATCGGGCAGGCCGCCACGCGCTTTCGGCAGGACCGCGACCAGTTCCTGGCGCATCTGCAGGGCGGTGCGCGCGGCCCTGCACGCGGCATGCTGACCGGGGCTTTGCGCCAGTCGCAGGCGGTCTATCTGCAGGCCCTGGCGCAACTGCGAGAGGCCCAGGCGCGCCAGGTGGAGCAGGCGGCCGCTGCATCCATCACGGCGCTGCAGGGCATGCTGGTGCAGATGGCCGTGTCATTCGCACTGGTGTTGTTGGTGGGCTGTGCTGTGGCGGTGGCCTTGGTACGCACTCTGACACGCCGGCTGGGAGCAGAGCCCGGGGCCGTGGCGCAGGCCATGGCCCGGGTGTCGGACGGGCTGTTGACTGCACCACTACCGGGCGTGGTGGCGCCCGCCGGTTCGGTGATTGCTTCGCTGCGCGCCATGGTGGGTGGCCTGGGTGACACGGTGCAGCAGGTGCGCAGCGCATCGGTGGACGTGGCTGCGCAAAGCCGCAGCCTGGTTGGCGAGGCCAAGAATCTGTCCGAGCGCACCGAGATGCAGTCGGCCGAGCTGCAGCAGGCGGCTGCGGCGCTGGAGCAGTTTGCGGCGACCATGGGCAACACGCAACAATCGGTGCTGGATGCGCACCGGCTTGCCACATCGGCCTGCAGTGTGGCGCGCGAGGGCCAGTCCATCGTCGATGGGGCCATGCAGAGCATGCTGGCGGTGGCTGGGCATGGTGCACGCATTGCCGAGACCACTGCAGTGATCGATGGCATTGCGTTCCAGACCAACATCCTGGCGCTCAATGCCTCCGTGGAAGCGGCCCGTGCTGGTGAGCAGGGGCGCGGCTTTGCCGTGGTGGCCAGCGAGGTGCGCAGCCTGGCGTTGCACTCCGCGAGTTCTGCCAAGGAGATCCGCCAGCTGATTCAGCAATCGAACGAGCAGATCGCTGCGTGCCGGAGCATGGTGGAACGCGCGCATGTGCAGACGGCGAGTGTGATCGAAGCCGTCAACTCGTTTGCCCAACTGATGGCTGCGGTGCAGACGGCCAGCGCCGAGCAGCATGTGGGAGTGCGCCAGTTGACTGAGGTGCTTTCGCGCATCGACCAGTTCACACAGCGCAATGCTGCGCTGGTGGAGGAAGCGCGCGGGGCCTCGGAAGCGCTCTATGCGCAGTCTGGCCGGCTGGTGTCGGTGGTGGCGCGTTTTTGCATCGAAGAAGAACCGGGCGATGGCGGGCGCCGCCTGCTTCAGGCCTCCACCGTGGCCGCCTGAAGCGCCTTGCGCATGCGCCCCGGGGGCATGCCGTAGAGCTGCTGGAAGTGTCGGATGAAATGCGACGCGTCCGAGAAGCCGCATTCGTAGGCGATGGTGATGATGGGCAGGTCGGTGCTGGTGAGCATCCAGCGCGCGTACTTGAGCCGTGCGTTGCGGTAGTACTCGGACGGCGTGGTGCGCGTCTCGGCCAGGAAGACACGTTCGAGCTGGCGGCTGCTTGAATCCACCAGCCGCGCGATGACGGCGATCTCCAGCGGCGTACCAATGTTCTTTTCCATCAGCACGATGGCCTGGCGCAACTTGTCGTGGTCGGCGGTGCCGTAGCCCAGCGCATGGCGGCGCGCCACATGGGTGCTGCTGGCGGCGGGGTTCACCGTCATCTGGTGGATGACCTTGGCCGCCCGGTCGGGCCCGCAATGCAGGCGCACCAGCTCGGCCGTGAGCTCCACGATGGAGATGCCACCTGCGCAGCTGATGCGGTCGCCGTCGAACACATAGTGGCAGTCAGTGCTGTAGTCCAGTGCGGGGAAGGCGGCCTTCCAGTCCTCCACATGAAAAGGATGCACGCAAGCGCGGCGTCCCGCCATGAGCCCCGCCTGAGCGAGCGCGAATGAGCCTGTGCAGATGCCGATCAGCGGCTTGCCCAGCGATGCCGCGAAATGCAGGAAAGTGGTGTAACGCGGGCTGGCGGTGGGAATGGCGGACAGAAGGCCTCCAATGACCGCGATGTAGTCGTAGTCGCACTCGGAAGAAAGCGATTCCTGTACCGGCACCGCCACTCCGCAACTGGCCTGCACCGATTGCCCCGGCACCCCGAGGATGGTCCACGAGCAGCGGATCTGCCGACTCTGGTCGCCGACGTCGGCAGCATGGCGCAGGCCATCACACAGCCCGGCCAGCGACAGCAGCGGGAACTGCGGCCACAGCAGGATGCCCACGCGCAGCTCCGCCGCCGACGCGGTGGCCGCAGGCCTGCGCCGCGCAGGGGTGGCCCGGGGTGGGGCGTCCAGCCGGTCAATCAATGCACCAATGTCGCCTGTGTTCTGTGCACCGGCCTGGTGCAAATTTGCACCAATCTCTTCAGAAAGCTCTTTGGGACGGGCTTTGGTGGGGGGCATGGGGTTTTCCCGGTATGTCGCATACGTTCAATATAGCGGCGACGGCCTGCAATGAACAGATGGACGAAATTTCTAGCATGGAGGCACTGGGTATCGACGTGTGCGGTTGCAAAGACCGTGCCGCGCTACCCGCAGTTTTGTCTGGAGAACCATGTGAACCATCCCCTGCTTCAAGTGAGCGGCCTCAAGAAGAGCTATGGCCCGGCCGAGGTGCTCAAGGGCATTTCGTTCAACCTGCAAAAAGGCGAGACGCTCTCGCTCATTGGCCCCAGCGGGTCGGGCAAGTCCACCTGCCTGCGCTGCCTGAACTTTCTGGAGAAACCCCAGGCGGGAGAGGTGCTGCTCGAATCCGAGCGTATCGGGCAAGTGCCTGCAGGGAAGGACGCCTGGCGCTTTATGACCGACACCGAGATGGCGCCGCAGCGCCGCGAGATCGGCATGGTGTTTCAGCTGTTCTACCTGTGGCCGCACCTCACCGTGCGCGACAACGTGGCGCTGGCATCGATCAAGGCTGCGCGCATGCCGCGTGATGCGGCCTATGCGTTGGCTGAAGAAATGCTCGACAAGGTGCACCTGCGCCACAAGGCCGATGCCTACCCCGAGCAGCTTTCGGGCGGGCAGCAGCAGCGCGTGGCGATTGCGCGTACGCTGGCGCAAAAGCCCAAGCTGATTCTTTTCGACGAGCCCACTTCGGCGTTGGACCCTGAGCTGGTGGGCGAGGTGCTGGGCGTGATTCGGGAGCTGGCCGAGGAGGGCCGCTCAATGATCCTGGTCACGCACGAAATCCGCTTTGCGCGTGACGTGGCCGATCGCGTGATCTTCATGGACGGCGGGCACATCGTGGAAGAGGGGCCGGCCGCGCAGGTGATCAATCAGCCGCGCACGGAGCGCACACGCAGCTTTCTTGGCCAGGTTGGCAAGGAAGCCGGGCTGGAGCTGTGACCATGCCCGGCATCGAAACCCTGATCCTCATTGTGCTCACGCTCGCGCGTGGCGCGGTGACCGCAGCGCAGGTGGCCCTGGGCGCGGGACTGCTGGCTTCCAGCCTGGGCCTTTTGCTGGCGCTGCTGGTGGTCTTTGCGCACAACCGTGTGCTGCAGGCCGTCATCGCGGTCTACATCGAGTGGATGCGCAATGTGCCGGCGCTGGCGCATCTGTTCGTGCTGTACTTTGGGCTGGCGTCCGTGGGGGTGCGGCTGTCGCCGCTCACGGCTGCGGTGATTGGCCTGGGCCTGGTGGGCGCGGCCATCCTGTGCGAGGTGTTCGCGGCGGGCCTGCGCTGCCTGCACGCAGGCCAGCGCGAGGCGGCGCTGGCAGTGGGCCTGACACCGGCCCAGGCGCTGCGCAATGTGCTGCTGCCGCAAATGCTGCGCGTGACCTTGCCTTCGCTGGGCAACTACGCAAGCCAGCTGGTCAAGGACACCTCGATTGCCTCGGCCATTGCGGCGCCTGAGGTGATGTTCTATGCGCGCAATCTGGTCACATCCACGTTCGAGACGCCGATCATTTACCTGACCGCCATGCTGCTCTATGCGGCGATGGTGCTGCCTATCAGCTGGGCTTTTGGGCGCCTCGAACGCAGCACGGCAGGGGGTGCGCGATGAAAACGTTCTTTGCAACCTACGCCGAGTACATGGTCGATTGGTGGCCTCGGCTGCTGGAGGCGGCGGTGGTCACGGCCGAACTCTCGGCCATCGGCTTCGTCATCGCACTGGTGCTGGGCGCCGTGCTGGTGTGGATGCTGCGCAGCGGTGTGACCTTGCTGCGGCACGGGGCTAATGGCTTCATTCAGCTGCTGCGCGCGGTGCCCCTGCTGGCGCTGCTCTTGGCCATCTATTTCGCGCTGCCAGCAGCGGGGGTCACGTTGTCAGGCTACTGGGCTGGCGCTATTGGCCTCGGTGTACATGGCGCGGCTTACGTGGCCGAGGTTCTGCGCGGCGGGCTCAAATCGGTGCACGGTGGGCAGCGCGAGGCGGGCCTGGCTGCGGGCCTGACACCACGGAAGGTATTCCTCTACGTCACGCTGCCGCAGGCCCTGCGGGTGATGCTGCCGCCGTTGCTCAACAGCTATGTGGCGCTGCTCAAGGACAGCTCGTTGTGTGCGCTGATCGCCACCAACGAGCTGATGCTGACGGCCAAGGCCATGTCCAGCGAGTACTTCCTGCCGCTGCACATCTTCATCCTGGTAGGGCTGCTGTATTTCGCGATCGCATTCCCCCTGTCCATGTTGTCGCGGTGGCTGGAACGCCGCCTGGCCCATGGGCGCCGCACGGTGGGTGCGGCATGAACCGAGACAACAACACCATGACATCCATAACCTACGCGCCGCTGGAACGGCTGGCTGCCGCCATTCATGCCGGAGAACTCTCAAGCGAGGCGCTGCTGGAGGCGCAGCTGGCGCGCATTGCGCGCTATGACGGCCAGCTGCATGCCTTTACCGACGTGTATGCCGACGAGGCCCGCGCCACCGCACGCGGCCTGGACCAGATGGCACGGGCTGGTGTGCGCCTGGGCCCGTTGCACGGTGTGACCGTGGCAGTGAAGGACCTGTTCGAGGTGCAGGACAAGCCCATCTCGGCGGGCTCGAAAGCGCGCCCGCCGCGCACTTCGGCGATCAGCGCTGCCGTGGTGGAGCGCTTGCGTGCTGCCGGGGCCGTGGTGATCGGCAAGACGCACACGGTGGAGTTCGCCTTTGGCGGCTGGGGCACCAATTCGGCCATGGGCACGCCATGGAACCCCTGGGATCTGCAGACCCACCGCACCCCCGGCGGCAGCAGCAGCGGCTCGGCCGTGGCGCTGGCGTCCGGCATGTGTTCGGCCAGTGTGGGCACCGACACGGGCGGCTCGGTGCGCATTCCGGCGGGGCTGTGCGGGGTGGTGGGGCTCAAGACCACGCGCGGCCTGATCAGCCGCCACGGGCTGATCGAGCTGTGCCCCACGCACGACACCGTGGGGCCACTGACCCGCACGGTGCGAGACAGTGCCCTTCTGCTCGATGTTCTTTCCGGCCCGGATCCGCGCGACGGCGTCTCGCTGTCGGTGCCTGTGCGCGAGGTCTTGCCGCAGCTCGGTGCGCAGCGCTCCGTGGCGGGCATGCGGGTGTGGACCTTGCCAGAGGCTGAGCGGGAGCATGTCGATACCGAGGTGCTCGCTGCGTACGACCGGGCGCTGGAGGTGCTGGACGCCCTGGGCATGCAGCGGGTGAACCGGGCGCTGCCGCAAAGCAGCTCCGAATCCATGCGCGTGGCGGGAAGCCTGATGAGCGCCGAGGGGTACGCCAATCTGGGCCCCTTGTTCGAGCAGGATGGGCTTGAATTTGACCCCCATGTGCGCCGGCGCATTCTGCTGGGGCGTGATATCGGCTCGGCGCAGTACATCCACCTGCTCAAGCTGCGGGAGCAGGCCAAGGCCGACATGCTCATTGCCATGGAGGGTGTGGATGTCTGTGTGTTCCCCACCAACGCGATTGCCGCCATCCCGGTCTCTGAGGTGGACGAGTTGGCCACGCCGCTGTCGCGCTTTGGCCGCTTCGTGAACCTGCTGGATCTTTGCTCTGTGGCGGTGCCTGCGGGGTTCACGGGGGCGGGCATGCCGGTGTCCATGCAGGTCATCGGGCGGCCGTTTGACGAGGCGACCATTTTGCGGGTAGGCGATGCCTTCGAGCGCGCGACGCGCTGGCACCGGGCTGTGCCGCCTGGGCTGGAGGCTTAAGCCTCTTTCCAGCCTTGTTTTTCTTCCCTCAGTGTGTTGACGGGGTCCGTGCGATTCACCGGCGCCTCACGGTCCGTCTGCAGCGTCTATTTGTTAAGGAGTGGTCCATGTCTGCAATCCTGGATGTGAAATCCCTGCTGACCCCGCTCGTTGCGGCATTGCTGTGGGGGACAGCGGCTTGTCATGCCCAGACGGCAGGCAGCGCCTTGGCACGCATGGTGCGCAGCGGTACGGTGAATGTGGGCTACATCCCAACGCCGGGTACGTTTGCGTTCCGCGATGCGAGTGGCAACACGGTGGGTTACTCGATCGACGTTTGCATGAAGGTGGTGGAGGGCATTCGCAAGGCCGTTGGCCGGCCAGACCTGCGCGTGGATTTTCGGCCGCTGGAGGCGGCGCAGCGTATCCCACTGCTGAAGGCCGGTGCCATCGACCTCGAGTGCGGTGGCAACACCAATACCGTGGGCCGGCAGCGGGATGTGGACTTTTCGCACACGCTGTTCACCACGGGCGTGCGGTTCCTGGCGCGCCCATCGGTGCAGCTTGATGGTGTATCCAGTCTGTGGCGGCGGCGTATTGCCGTGAGCAACGGCACCACGGCGCAGGACACGCTGCAGCGCCTGCGCCAGGAGCAGGCGCTGGATGTGGTGGTGGTGCCCACCGACGCCGAAGGTGTGCGCCTTGTGGAAGAAGGGCGCGTGGACGCGTTTGCGCAGGATGACATTCTGCTGTACGGCCTGATCGCTGCATCACCCGCAAAGGATCGCCTGCATGTGACGGGAAGACATCTCACGGTGGAACCCTACGCCTTCATGTTGCCCAAGGACGATGTGCCGCTGCGCGAGATCGTGGACCGTACGGTGCTTTCCCTCATGCACTCGGGCGAGCTGGCCGCCATCTACCGCAAATGGTTCGACACGGCATCGCTGCGCATTCCCATGAGCGTGCACATGCGCGAAAACATCCGCTACCCCAACAAGTACGGCATTCCCTGAAGGCGCGCGCCCTGCACGCCTTGTTCCTTTCTTTCCCTCTTTTTCTGGCGGTACCAGCCTATCCACATGAACAGCATTCCCTTCATCAGCGATCAGCAGATTTCCGAAACCCTTGATTTCCCCTCCGTCGCCACGGTGCTGGGCGAAGCGTTTGCAAGCCTGGCCACCGGTGGCGCCGCCGTCCACTGCCGCCAGCGCACGGATTGCCATGACCTGCGCCTGAGCACCATGGGGGCCGTGTGGGCAGACCGCACCGTGGGTGGTGTCAAGGTCTATCCCACGGTGCGGGGGCAGTTCAGTTTCTCCATCCTGCTGTTCGATCTGGCCAGCAACCAGCCGCTGGCGGTGCTGGACGGCAACGAGATTACGCGGCTGCGCACGGCGGCCATCACGACGCTGGTGGCATCCAAGGCGGCTGCGGCGCGTCCGCGCAAGCTCGCACTGTTTGGCACAGGGTTGCAGGGCCGGGCGCAGGTGGCCGCACTGTGTGGATGGTTTGAGTTCGAGGAGATTGCCTTGGTGGACCCGGCGGGAGACGCAGCCTGGGCCGAGGCCTTGGCCCGCAGCACGGGCTGCCGCGTGGCCTTCACCACGCCAGAGGCGGCCGTGCGGGACGCCGATATCGTGGTCACGGCTACGCGCTCGGCCACGCCCGTGTTTGATGGCGCATGGCTCGCGCCGGGCGCTTTTGTCTCGGCCATCGGAACCAGCACGCCCAAGGGGCGCGAACTGGACGACACCACCATGGACCGTGCCGGCCGCATCATCGTGGAGTGGAAGCCGCAGAGCCTGGCTGAGGCAGGCGAGGTGGTGCTATGGGCAGGGCGCAGCGCCGCATCGCCCTTCGTGGATCTGCCCGAACTCTACGCAGGCCAGGCACCCTGGCGTCCAGTGGAGCCCGCCATCACCGTATTCAAGTCGGTGGGCGTTGGGCTGGCCGATGTGGCGGTGGCGCAGCTCGCAGTGTCACGCATCCTGCCTGGGCGGGCGCCAACGGGTCGAGGGCAGGCATGAAGGTCTGTGTCATCGGTGCCGGGCTGATCGGTTGTGCCACGGCCTACCAGCTGGCGCGGCAGGGTTTTGACGTGCATCTGCTGGACTCGGAAGCGGCCCCCGGTTTGGCCACCAGTTATGCCAACGGAGCGCAGCTGAGCTACAGCTATGTGGAGCCCTTTGCATCGCCCGCCACGCTCTGGGCGCTGCCCAAGATGCTGCTGTCGCGAGAGTCGGCGGTTCGGTTTCATCCGCGCTGGGACTGGCGGCAGTGGGCCTGGGGCCTGCAATTCCTCAGGGCCTGCACGGTGCGGCAGTCGGTGCGTGGCACCGAGATGCTGCTGCAGATGGCGCAGGCCAGCCGGGCCACGCTGGCCGACTGGATGCAGGCAGAAGACTGGAATTTCGGTTTCGAGCAAAACGGGAAGCTGGTGCTCTGCCCCACTGCGGAGGCGTTGCGGCAGCAAGAGCGGCAAGTGCGTTTGCAGGCGGCACTTGGCTGTGACCAGCAGATATTGACCGTGCAGGAATGCCTGGAAGCGGAACCCGCCCTGCGCCGCGCGCGTGCGCTGCGCTTTGTCGGCGGCGTGTGGACGCACAGCGAATGCGTGGCCGACCCCCACCTTTTGTGTCAGGAAATGGTGGCCAGCCTGCAGCGCCTGGGCGGCACCGTGTCGCTGGGTGTGCAAGCCAGCGGCTTTGTGCGGCATCGCAGCCGTATCAGCGCCGTGATGACCCACCAGGGCGAGATCGAAGCCGATGCTTTCGTGCTGGCAGCAGGACCGCGCGCGATCACGCTGGCCGCTGCGCTGGGCATCTATTTGCCCATCTACCCCATCAAGGGTTACAGCATCACGGTGCCGTTTCTCCCCGGTGTGCAGCGCCCCTGCGCGAGCGTGACGGATCTGGCGCGCAAGACCGTGTTTGCACCGCTGCACAACAGCCTGCGCGTGGCCGCCATGGCAGAAGTGGGCGCTAAGGGCCTGGACATCGCGCCCGCCAGGGTCCAGGCCATGGTGGAGGCTGTTGACCAAACCTACCCGGGACTTTGCGACGTCAGTGCGCCAGAGTCTTGGGCAGGGCTGAGGCCTGCTACCCCAACGTCGGTGCCCATCGTGGGGCGCTGGCGGTCCAGCAATGTATACCTCAACGTGGGGCACGGCGCGTTGGGGTTGACGCTGGCGGCGGGCAGTGCGGTGGCGCTGAGCCGGCACATGGGTCGCGTTGATGGTGCGTGAGTTCGAACAACTTCAGGGCGCCCAGCCTTCGCAAACACTGGCCGGGCGAGAGCAATGGGCAGTGGGCGCAACAAACGGACGTGGACGCTGCCCGCCCCCTTGCTGCAGCAGACCGCCAAGAAAGACGGGTACCAAGGGCTCCTGCGAGCCCGATGCAACAGTCACTGCAGCAGGGGTAGTCGTCCTTGAGGTTGTGCTATTGTTTGTATAGCTATAGATGATGGTCAGTAAAGCGGGAAGCCCGTTTTGAAGCTTAAATCGAAGGACCGAGAAATGGCAGTGTTGTGCGCAACCACCGACATGCAGGGAACCCGGCGTGGAGTAGGGATACAGAGCCGGGCCGCGGTGGTGTCAACGCTATTGTTCGCGCTGCTGTCGTGGGTGGCCCAAGCCCAGGCGCAAGTACAGCAAGCTGCTGCCGGAGTTGCCCAGCCGCTGGAAAACCGCTGCGGCTGGTTTCACAACCCCACCCCCAACAACGCCACCCTGACCGACCGTGATGGCGAGTGGGTGGTCTCCATCCAGGGTGGAGACAGTGCCGAAGGCGACTGGCCTGTGTTCACCGACGCGCAGTGGAAGAAAACCAATGGCCACTATGGCTACGGGTGTGCGTGCATGAAGGTGGTGGTGGACCGCAGCGAAAGGCGGGTGGTGCGCATTGCGTCGGCGGCGGCGAAGCCGTTGAAGGCGTGCCGGGAGGACCGGGCGCTGCCGAAGCCTTGAAGAAGGAAGGGAGTGGCAGGTGGCGGTGGGTGTGGCATTGCCATCAAGCCAAACTCCAGGCCAAAAAACACGGTCCTTCCACGTGGGTCTTCTTGTTGCGGTGGCTATAGTGAGGCCGCTCCCACCAACCACCCCAGTTATGAGCATTCATCTGCGAATCGCGCGCCCCGTGCTGGATCTTTGCCGCACTGTCGCCCAGTACCAGCAAGGCCTGGGCTTTGAAGAACTCGCCCACTTTGCGGACCACGATGGCTTCGATGGAACCATGCTGGGTTTCCGCGACGCGGATTTCCACTTTGAGTTCACCGTCTGCCGCCGGCACCCAGTGACGCCGCAGCCAACGCCCGAAGATCTGTTTGTCTTCTATGTTCCCGATCATCAGGCGTGGACGGAACGTTGCCAGGCGATGCGTGGCGCTGGCTTCAAGGAGGTCGAATCGTTCAATCCGTACTGGAGCCAGCAGGGCTGCACGTTTGAGGATGCGGACGGGTACCGGGTGGTGATTCAGCGAGCTGCATGGCGCAGTCCGCTGACTCCTCAGAGTTAGCTTGCGTAGGCTATGGGACCAACTATCAATCAGATTCGCAATGTATTGCGAATCTGATGGCTGCAGGGGCCGTTACCCAAGACTGAAACCAAAAGCCAATGGTGTAAATTGGCAGCCCATCATTGCTTCGCAGTGCGCAAGAGTTCACAGTGCTGGTTCCTATTTCACTCACTCCAAGGAGAGCACCATGCCCCACGCGTTGAACTGGTTCGAGATTCCCGTGACCGACTTCACCCGCGCCAAGACTTTCTACGAGACGGTGTTGGGCATCACGATTGCGCCCATGGAAATGGGCCCGACCAAAATGGGTATGTTGTCCACCGACCCCACTGCCGCGGGCGGTGCCATCGTGCAGGGCGAGGCGGTATGCCGTCGCAGAACGGGACGATGGTGTATCTCAATGGCGGAGAGGACCTGGCCCCGATGCTGGCGCGCGTAGCGCAGGCGGGTGGGGCGGTGGTGGTGCCCAAGACGGAGATTGGCAACGACTTCGGCTTCTTTGCCCATTTTGTGGACACCGAGGGCAACAAGGTTGGGCTGCACTCGATGAAGTAGTGGGTACCCCGCCCGATGGAAACAGGACCGCCTACGCCACCCGTTCGCCAACACTTCCCGGCTGCGTGAGGCGCTCCAGCCGCGTTAGATACGCCAGCGCCTGCCCATTGCTGGTTCCGCACATTTCCACCGACGGCATCAACCCGCCGCACACCGCCGGTCGCTCAGGCTGCCCAAAAATGCGGCAGCGCGCATCGTCCCCCAGTTGAACGCACCGCACCCCCGCAGGTTTGCCCTGCGGCATGCCCGGGATGGGCGAGCTGATGGAGGGGGCGGTGCAGCAGGCGCCGCAGCCGGGGCGGCAGTTCATGGGTGATTGCTATTGTTTTTGTAGCTTCTGGTGCTTGTCGGGCAAGCGCTAGAGGCCAATTTGACTCAAATTTTGGTGTTCACTGGCCAGCGGCAGCGTCGCCGTGCAGGCGGCTGGATGCCCACAGCACCTGGTCGACCACGGCGCGCACGCGGTCGCGGTGGGCTTGCTGGATGAGGGCGCCGCTGTCGTCAAACGCGCTGCCCGCCGAGCCCAGCGCAAACGCCTTGGGCGCCAGCCAGCATTCGGCGTTGATGAGCAAGGGGGCCAGGTGGCTTTGCGAGCGCAGGCCGCCCAGTGCCCCCGGCGACGCGCTGAGCATGCCCACCACCTTGCCGCGAAAGCTCTTGCCGCCGTCCTGCCAGTCAGGGTTGCCCTTGACCGGGCTGGAGGCCCAGTCGATGGTGTTCTTGAGCAGGGCGGTGTAGCTGCCGTTGTACTCGGGCGAGCAGATGACCCAGGCGGGGTGCTGCCACAGGATTTCCTTGAGCCGGATCACGTTGGCGGGCGTGCCCTGGGCTTCGAGGTCGGCGTTGTACAGCGGGATGTCGAACTCGGACAGCTCCAGCAGCGTGACGGTGGCGCCCGCGTCGCGTGCGATGGCGGCTGTGGCGTGGGCCAGTTTGCGGTTGAAGGATTGCTGGCGCGTGCTGCCGGCAAAGATGAGGAGGGAGGGAGTGGTGTGTGGCATGGTGCCTGCGATTGAATCACAGGCGTGCGGCAGGAATCCTGCAAGCGAGGCAGGCCGGGCAGGGTTATTCCGTGGTGTGGCTGCACGGTGTTCGGGGCGGATGTAGCGATCTACGTGCCGCGACCGGCAAGCCGCCCCACCAGCGTCCCCAGCGCTGTGGCAAAGCAACCCAGGCTGAGCAGCGCACGCCACAGGTTGGCGGCATTCCACTGGTCACGCACTTTGGCCCAGTCGGCGGGCAGGGCCTGGGGGTTCCAGGCTTCTGTTGTGTAGTTCAGGGGCAGGTTGACCTGCTGGGTGAAGAACACAATGCCCAGCAGGTAGGCCACGCCGACCACGGCCAGCAGGCGCCACCACAGTGCGCGGTGTTCACGCCAGGCCGTAGCCACGGCCAGCGCGCACCACAGCGGTGGGCCAAAGAACAGCGCAAAGAACAGGGCGTGCCGGACGTTGCGGTTGAAGGCGGACTGCACGGTGGCGTAGGTGGCGCCGTCCATCTGCAACATGGCCAGGTTGACGTTGGCGCTGTAGGTGCCGAAGAACCCGGCCATGAGGCCGAGCCACAACACGGCGAGGGCGTGCGGGATGAGGACGAGCAGGGCAGGCGGCGGGTTGTGTGGGCGTGGGATGGTGGTCATGGCGGGCATGTAGAACGATGCCCGCAGTCTGCCGATGCCCCGCACCCCGCGCCTTATCCTTTGATAAGCCCCATCTCGCTGCGCAGGCGCGACAGCGAGACGTCGGTCACGCCGAGGTACGAGGCCAGGTGTTTGAGGGCGATGCGCTCGGTCCATTGCGGGTGTTGCTCCAGCAAACGGGCGTAGCGCTGGCGGGCGCTGAGTTGCAAGAACTCCTGTTCGCGCTGCATCTTGCCATCGAGCAGGGCGCAGAGCACCCGGTGCTCCAGCGCAGTCCACGGTGCCCAGCCCGCGCTGGGCAGAGGGTCACTGGGATGGGTGGGCAAGGGCAGCGCCCACACCACGCTGTCTTCCATTGGTTCCACGTGAAACATCACGGGTTGCTGGCGCAGTGTGAGGGTGATGGGCCAGCACAGGGCGCCGTCCAGAAAGAAGTTCTTGTTGGATTCGGCCCCGTCGCGGTCCAGGTAGTACAGCCGCAGCGCGCCGCGCTCCACCCACCACAGGTGCCGCCATTGCTCGCCGGCTCGCAGCAGGGGCTGGCCGCGTTGCAGTTGCAGGCACTGAGCGCTGGTCCACCATGTCTCTACGGCTGTCGGTGGCGAGCCGAGCACCTGGGTCAGGAAGAGGGTGAGGGGCGTAGAAACAGACACGGTCTGCGCAAAGTGGGAAAATCGCGGGTTGCCTGCTGGGGCGCCAAGTGCGCCCACCACCAGCAGGGCCGGTATGCGGCGCCTTTGACAGGGCACCCTAGCGCACCGGGTGTTTTGATTATCGGGCCCGCCGGGCCCCGGAGTGTCCCCATGTTGTACCCCCAGGAATTTGATGTGATCGTTGTCGGCGGTGGCCATGCAGGCACCGAGGCCGCGCTGGCCGCTGCGCGCATGGGCAGCAAAACCCTGCTGCTGACCCACAACATCGAGACGCTGGGGCAGATGAGCTGCAACCCCAGCATCGGCGGCATCGGCAAGGGCCACCTGGTGAAAGAAGTGGATGCGCTGGGCGGTGCCATGGCCTTGGCCACGGACGAGGGCGGCATTCAGTTCCGTATCCTCAACAGCTCCAAGGGCCCCGCCGTGCGGGCCACGCGGGCGCAGGCCGACCGCATTCTGTACAAGGCGGCCATCCGCCGGATGCTGGAGAACCAGCCGAACCTGTGGCTGTTCCAGCAGGCTGTGGACGACCTGATGGTGGAGGGCGACCGCGTGGTGGGCGCCGTCACGCAGGTGGGTATCCGGTTCCGCTCGCGCACGGTGGTGCTCACCGCCGGGACGTTCCTGGACGGCAAGATCCACGTGGGGCTGAACAACTACGCGGCGGGCAGGGCGGGTGACCCGCCTGCCGTGTCGCTGTCGGCACGCCTCAAGGAGCTAAAGCTGCCCCAGGGGCGCCTGAAGACCGGCACGCCGCCCCGGCTGGATGGGCGCAGCATCGACTTCTCGAAGTGCACTGAGCAGCCCGGCGACGGCATGCCCGGTGGTGTGAACGAGGGCACGGTGCCCGTGTTCAGCTTCATGGGCAACGCAGAAATGCACCCGCGCCAGATGCCTTGCTGGGTGACTCACACCAACGAACGCACGCACGAGATCATCCGCAGCGGCTTTGACCGCAGCCCCATGTTCACCGGCAAGATCGAGGGCGTGGGCCCGCGCTACTGCCCGAGTGTGGAAGACAAGATCAACCGCTTTGCCGACAAGGACAGCCACCAGATCTTCCTGGAGCCCGAGGGGCTGACCACGCACGAGTTCTACCCCAACGGTATCAGCACCAGCCTGCCGTTCGACATCCAGTACGAGCTGGTGCGCAGCATGAAGGGGCTGGAGAACGCGCACATCCTGCGCCCCGGCTACGCCATTGAGTACGACTACTTCGACCCCCGCTCGCTCAAGAGCAGCTTCGAGACGCGGCAGATCCAGGGCCTGTTCTTTGCCGGGCAGATCAACGGCACCACCGGTTATGAAGAGGCGGCGGCCCAGGGCCTGTTCGCTGGCATCAACGCCGCCCTGCGGTGCCGGGGCGACGCGCCCTGGCTGCCTGGCCGCGACGAGGCCTACCTGGGCGTGCTGGTGGACGACCTCATCACCAAGGGCGTGACCGAGCCCTACCGCATGTTCACCAGTCGGGCCGAGTTCCGCCTGCAACTGCGCGAGGACAACGCGGACATGCGCCTGACGGAAGCAGGTCGCAAAATGGGCCTGGTGGATGACGCCCGCTGGGATGCGTTCAGCCGCAAGCGGGACGCTGTTTCACGTGAAACAGAACGCCTGAAAGCCACCTGGGTGAACCCGCGCAGCCTGCCTGCGGCAGAGTCTGAACGGGTGCTCGGCAAGAGCATTGAGCATGAATACAACCTGTTCGAACTGCTGCGCCGTCCGGACGTGAACTACACCAACCTGATGTCCATGGATGGCGGCAAATACGCGACCAACGATGTTTCACGTGAAACGCTGGGCGATTTGAGCGAACCCGTGGTGGAGCAGGTAGAGATTGCCGCCAAGTATTCGGGCTACATCGACCGGCAGCGAGATGAGGTGGGGCGCGCCGCGCACTTTGAAAAGCTGCGCCTGCCTGCCGAGCTGGACTACATGCAAGTCACCGCCCTGAGCATCGAAGCCCGCCAGGTGCTCAGCCGCCACCGGCCCGAAACCCTGGGCCACGCCTCGCGCATCACGGGCATCACGCCGGCTGCGATCTCGCTGCTGATGGTGCATCTCAAGAAGGGCGGGTTCAAGGAGTTTGCGGTGGCTGCGGCTGCCAAGGCAGAAGGGGAAGTGGCGGCATGACGATGGCAGTGACAAACGACAGCTTGCGCCAACAGCTGCAGGCAGGGGCCGATGCCTTGGCCCTGGGTCTGACCGACGCCCAGATTACCCTGTTGATGGATTTTCTGGCCCTGCTGCAGAAGTGGAACAAGGTCTACAACCTGACCTCGGTGCGCGATCCGCAGGAGATGATGACGCACCATCTGCTGGACAGCTTGGCCGCTGTGCCGCCGCTGCGCCGCCATGTTGCTGTGCTTGCAGGGGAGGGCCACCACGCTGTGCGCTTGCTCGACGTCGGCTCGGGCGGAGGTTTGCCCGGTGTGGTGTTTGCCATCTGCTGCCCGGATGTGGATGTGAGCTGCGTAGACACCGTGGGCAAAAAGGCTGCGTTCATCCAGCAGGCGGCGGTGGCCCTCAAGCTGCGCAACCTGCATGGCGTGCACGCACGGGTCGAGACGCTGACGACCCCCTTTGACATCATCAGCTGCCGCGCCTTTGCCTCGCTACCCGATTTTGTGACCTGGTCGCGGGCTGCATTGGTAGCGCCGCACGGGGTCTGGCTGGCCATGAAGGGCAAGCACCCCGAGGATGAAATTACGGCCCTGCCCACCGATGTGTCGGTGTTTCACGTGGAACAGCTCACCGTCCCAGGCCTCGACGCCGAGCGCTGCATCATCTGGATGAAGCCGGTCTGACCGTCGGCCGCTAGCTTGTCAGCGGCCGGGGCGGGGTGGTCGCGTAAACTCGGCACCTCACTTCGGGTGCATCCATCTGCGCACCCGTCCAGCACACCGGGAGAGATCATGTTCGGCATCGCAGACTACGGCGCCTTTGTCGCCGCCATTGTGTTGTTCCTGCTCATTCCGGGCCCCGGCAATCTGGCGCTCATCACCTCCACCAGCAAGGGCGGCGTGCGGGGCGGCCTGGCGGCCACTATGGGGGTGATCGCGGGTGACCAGGTGTTGATGTGGGCCGCGGTGGCCGGTGTGGCGGCGCTGCTGGCCACGTACCCCACAGCGTTCAATGCAGTGCAGTGGTTGGGCGCGGCCTACCTGGCTTGGCTGGGCTTCAAGATGCTGACGGCCAAGCCCGGCGCGCAACCCATCCTCAACATCCAGCCGCGCCACTACTTTAAACAGGCCGGCCTGATCACCTTGCTCAACCCCAAGGCCATCGTGTTTTACATGGCGTTCTTCCCTCTGTTTGTGGACCCGGCCCGGCACCAAGGGGTGCTGACCTTTGGCGTGATGGCGGCGACGGTGGCGGTGCTGACGTTTATCTATGGACTGGTCGCCGTGCTGCTCACGCACCACCTGGCCGAGCGCATGCGCGCCAACCCACGCATCGGCCGCGTGCTGGAAAAGGTGGCGGGCGTCTTTCTGATCGGCTTTGGCATCAAGCTCGCCATCTCCAAATAAAACAACGACAACAACAACACGGACTGCAACACCCACATGGCCAAAATTTTCTGCGTTGCCAACCAAAAGGGTGGCGTTGGCAAGACCACCACCACCGTCAACCTTGCTGCGGGTCTGGCCAAGATCGGCCAGCGCGTGCTGATGGTGGACCTGGACCCGCAGGGCAACGCCACCATGGGCTCGGGCGTGGACAAGCGGAGCCTCGACCTCACGGTGTATGACGTGCTGCTCGAATCCGCCTCGGTGAAAGAGGCGGCCGTGTTGTCGGAAAAATGTGGCTACTGGGTGCTGGGCGCCAACCGCGAACTGGCGGGTGCCGAGGTGGAGCTGGTGGCGCTGGAGCACCGCGAAAAGCGCCTCAAGGCCGCGCTGGCCGAGGCCGATACCGACTTCGATTTCGTGCTCATCGACTGTCCGCCCAGCTTGAGCATGCTCACCCTCAACGGCCTGTGCAGCGCCCATGGCGTGATCGTGCCCATGCAGTGCGAGTACTTCGCGCTCGAAGGGCTGACCGACCTGGTCAACACCATCAAGCAGGTGCACGCCAACCTCAATGCCGACCTGCAGATCATCGGCCTGCTGCGCGTGATGTTCGACCCGCGCATCACCCTGCAGCAGCAGGTCAGCGACCAGCTCAAGGGCCACTTTGGCGAGAAGGTGTTCAACAGCGTGATCCCGCGCAACGTGCGCCTGGCCGAAGCGCCCAGCTACGGCTTGCCCGGCGTGGTGTTTGACCCGGCGGCCAAGGGCAGCCAGGCCTTCGTCGAGTTTGCGCAAGAGATGGTGGACCGCGTGAAAAACATGCCTGCTGCTGCATCTTCCATGGCAAAAATGGCACCTGGCGCTTGATGGAAAAGCGCTAACAGCTATTAAATTGATAGTAATGAAGGCATCCAACATCCTGTTGCTGCCCGGCTGGCAGAACTCCGGCCCCGACCACTGGCAAAGCCGCTGGGAGGCTGTGCACGGCTACCAGCGCGTGGAGCAGCACGACTGGATGCGCCCGCTGCGCGGTGACTGGTCGGCGCGGCTGGAAGAAACCGTGGTCGATGCCGACGGCCCCGTGGTGCTGGTGGCGCACAGCCTGGGCTGCGTTCTCACCGCGTGGTGGGCTACGCATTCGGCCAACGCGCACCGCGTATTGGGTGCGTTGCTGGTGGCACCGGGCGATGTGGAGCGGCCCGATCTGGCCGCGCAGATCCACGGCTGGGCGCCCATTGCACGCAAGCCCCTGCCGTTCCCGGCGCTGCTGGTGGGCAGCCGCAATGATCCGTATTGCAGCCTGGAGCGCGCTGAGGGTTTGGCGCAGGCTTGGGGCGCTCGCTTCATCGACTACGGCGAGCGCGGCCACATCAATGCCGAATCGGGCCTGGGCGATTGGGACGAGGGGCACGGCTGGCTGATGCAGCTGGCCAACCCGGCATGAGCCGCTGGGCCTTGTGGCGCGTGGTGCGCCTTGTAGCCGTCAGCTACCAAGTTTCTCAGTGATCCGATCTATGACCAAAATCAACCTGTCCGCCATCGCCGACCAATTGCCGCGCGCCTGGAACTCCACCATCGTGGGCCAGGCCGCAGGCGCCAACGTCAAGGTGCTGCGCATGGACGCCGCCGCCTACCCCGACGAGTCGCACGACTTTGACGAGGCGCTGCTGGTGCTCGACGGCCGCATGCGCCTGGACCTGCAAGGGCAGGTCACCGAGGTGAATGCGGGCGAGGTGTTCATCGTGCCCGCGGGTGTGCCCCACGCCGTCGCGCCCGGCAGCCATGGCATGCTGGTCATCATCGACCGCTGATTCTTCCCATTCCTTTTTCCCTTTCGCGAGACGCATTTCATGGTCACCAAAAAACCCAAGGGCCTCGGCCGTGGCCTGGAAGCCCTGCTGGGCCCCAAGGTCGAAGAAAAAGTGGAGCAGGCCCAGGCGGCCGAAGCCGGGCTGCCCAGCAGCCTGCCGCTGTCCGAGCTGGTGCCCGGCGTGTACCAGCCCCGCACGCGCATGGACGAGGGTGCGCTTTACGAGCTGGCCGAGTCCATCAAGGCCCAGGGCATCATGCAGCCCATCCTGGTGCGGCGCTTGACGGGTGGGGACAACGCGGGCAAGTACGAAATCATCGCGGGCGAGCGGCGGTTCCGCGCCTCGCGCCTGGCGGGCCTGGCCGAGGTGCCGGTGCTGGTGCGCGACGTGCCCGACGAGTCGGCGGCCGCCATGGCGCTCATCGAGAACATCCAGCGCGAAGACCTCAACCCGCTGGAAGAAGCCCATGGCCTGCAGCGCCTGGTCAAGGAGTTTGGCCTCACGCACGAGCTGGCCGCGCAGGCCGTGGGCCGCTCGCGCAGCGCGGCCAGCAACCTGCTGCGCCTCTTGAACCTGGCCGAGCCCGTGCAGACCATGCTGATGGCGGGCGACATCGACATGGGCCATGCGCGCGCGCTACTGTCGCTGGACCGCGCTGCGCAGATCACGGCGGGCAACCAGATCGCGGCCAAGAAGCTGTCGGTGCGCGAGGCCGAGGCCCTGGTCAAGAAGATCGGCGCCGAGTTCAGCCTGGTGCCGCAAAAGCCCCAGAAGGAAAAGTCGCGCGACTTGAAGCGCGTGGAAGAAGAACTCTCGGACCTGCTCATGGCCGAGGTCGAGGTGCGCGTGAAAAAGCGCGTGAAGCGCCACGGCCGGGTGGAGGACATGGGCGAGCTGGCGATTCAGTTCGGCTCGCTCGAAGCTCTGAATGGCTTGATCGACCGCCTGCGCGGCTGATCGACCGTTGGTCCGGGGCGCGGCGCTGTCGCCGCGCAAACATGCGTGAAATAGCGCACACAAACGGTTTCCACAGGTAACTTGCGCAGGCAAAATGCGTCTGTGCGGGGCCTACACTGCGCTGCGTTCAACACACCCGGGTTGACCGCAAGGCCTCTTCACAGGGCGGCGAAGGTGCCGCCCTGTGGCCCACGATGGTTTGCCGGGTGATCCATGTATCTCCTGGAGCAGACCCCCATGACCTCTTTGCGCTTCGTCCTGACCCCCGCCTGCCTGGCCATTGGCCTGTGCATCGCCAGCTTGGGCGCCCAGGCCCAAACCACCAAAGCCCCCAAAGTCCAGCTGTGGATGGATGTCTCCACCGGCACCATGGCGGGCATGCCTGAGATGGACAGCCTGCCCGGTGGCGGCGGCATGCTCGGCGGCCTGATGGGGGGGATGGGCGGTGGCGCGCAGGGCAGGGCGGGTGGTGGTAACACGTCCTATGGCCACGCCCGCGCCATGTCCATCATGCCGCCGCGTGTCATCGACATCGCCTTGCACAACACCCTGCGCCCCGGCGTCGAAGCCAGCCAGGCCATACCGCCTGGCATGCGCATGGGCGAATCCCTTCCGCTGATCCCGCCCCGTGCCCAGCCCACCCAGACCGAGCCGGGCGAGGTGCCGCAGGAATACCAGCAGCACCAGCCCAAGGGCCGCATCCTGCTGTACTGGGGCTGCGGCGCCTCGGTGCGTGCGGGCCAGCCGCGCGTCATCGATCTGGCGCGCGCCAAGCCGACCGACTACGCACAGGCCTTTGCCGGCCGCGCCGTGCCCGACCGGGGGCCGCGCGTGGGCCCGGCCTATGCGCTGTACCCCAACGAACGCAACCAGGTGAGCCTGTCGCGGGACAGCTCGCTGGTGGGCGAACACCAGGTGCGCGGCGACGGTGTGCCTGCGTCCATGAAGTTCACGCTGGGTACGGCACAAGACCTCATGCCCGCCATCGACCTGCGCACCACCGGCAAGCCGCAGGACAGCATGGGCACCAGCTGGCAGCCTGTGCGCAATGCGCGTGCCTACTACCTGCACGCCATGTCGCAGAGCGGGGACGACCTCATCATGTGGTCCAGCGCCGAGACGCCCGACACGGGCATGGGCCTGTTCGACTACCTGTCGCCCGCCACCATCGACCGCTGGCTCAAGGAGCGTGTGCTGCTGCAGCCCGAAACCACGCAGTGCGCCATTCCGCAGGGCATCTTTGCGGGCGGCGGGCGTGACGCCACGCCCATGCTGCGCATGATGGCCTATGGCGGCGAAAGCCACATCGTGCACCCCCCGCGTCCGGCGGACCCCAAGGCCGCGTGGGAGCCCGAATGGGCCGTGCGCGTGCGTGTGAAATCACACACCATGGCCATGCTGGGCGGGGAGATGCAGGCGCGGCGCGGGGGCATGGGGGCTGCTCCGCCGGCCGCTTCGGGCGGTGCCTATTCGAGCGGCATGGGCGGTGCGCCGACCGGCCAGCAGCCCGCTGGCGACGGCGGTGCGGAATCCGGCAACGCGGGCAACGTGGTGAACCCCGTCAACCTGCTGCGCGGCATTTTGGGCCGTTAAGAATCCATGTTGGCCCTGCGCATGCCCTGGCCCCTGCCCGCGCTGGTCGCGTGGGCGTGCGCGTGGCTGATTTTTGTGGCGCTCCAGCGCGCGGTTCCCCCCGTGGCTGCCTTGCTGGTCGCCTGCCTGCTGGGGACGGCGGCCAGTGTCCTGGGCGACAGCTGGTGGCGACGCGGGCTGATTGCGGCGGGCTTTCCGCTGTCGCTGGCGCTGCTGGGTGCGGCCAGCCTGCCCACCTGGGCCTGGCTGGTGCCGCTGGCGCTGCTGCTGCTGGTCTACCCCCTGAACGCTTGGCGCGATGCGCCGCTGTTTCCCACGCCCCACCATGCGCTGCAGTCGCTGGCCTCGCAGGCTCCGCTGCCGCTGGGTGCCCGCGTGCTGGATGCGGGCAGCGGCGTGGGCGATGGCCTCAAGGCGCTGCGCCACGCCTACCCGGCCGCACAGCTGGAGGGCATCGAATGGAGCTGGCCCCTGCGCCTGCTGTGCGCCCTGCGGTGCCCCTGGGCCCGGGTGCGGCGCGCCGACATGTGGGCCGAGGACTGGAGCCCCTATCGCATGGTCTATCTGTTCCAACGGCCCGAAAGCATGGCCCGCGCCGCCGCCAAGGCCCAGGCCGAGCTGGCAACCGGGGCATGGCTGGTGAGCCTGGAATTTGCGGTACCCGGCGTTCTGCCCTGTGCACAGCTGCGTGCGCCCGGTGGCCGCGTGGTGTGGCTGTACCGCATGCCCCTGAACCGCGTCGAGGCATGAAATGGCACTGTTGGATTGCGATTTGAGCCGTTCGCCACGGTTACAGAAAAGATACAAGCTTTTGCTACATTGCGTCCCTGGCTACAACCCCATACAAAACTACCAAGAAACTCACAGCCAGAGGGGGCTGCCAGCAGCACGTGAACGCGCCGGGAGGGGGCGCACCGGCCGCCAGCACCTTCCTTGTCCGGACTTCCCATCCTGCAGGCCCCACCAGCCTCTGCGGCGCACCACTCTGACGGGTGTGCCTGCAGTGCGGTGCCGTCTTGCGCGTGGACATGGCCGGGGTTTTCTGGTGCACCACCGACCGATCTGCAAGGAGCATTCATGACCGCCCATCCATCCCGTTTCCGCCCGCGCCTTCTGTGGGTACTGGCCCTGAGTGCCGCCCTCACGGGCTGCGCCACCATGCAGAGCCACGACAAGCTGGCGACCGACATGCAGAACGCCGGCCGCAGCGGCGGCATTCCCGCAGCCATCGCCCAGCTCGAAAGCACGGCCAAGACCGAAGAAGAAAAAACCGCGCTGCTCTACAACATGGAACGCGGCGAGCTGCTGCGCATGGACCGCCGCTACCCCGACAGCACCAACGCCTTCCTGCTGGCCGACAACAAGGTCAAGGAATGGGAAGAAACCGCCAAGACCAACCCCAGCAAACTCATGGGCACCGTGGGCGCTGCACTGATCAGCGAACGCCTGAAGGTCTACGAGGGCCAGGACTATGAAAAGGTGTGGGTGACCACGCGCCTGGCGCTCAACCGCATGGCCGTGGGCGACTTTGAAAACGCCCGTGTGGACATCAAGCGCACCCACGAGCGCGAAGCCATCATTGCCGAGTTCCGCGCCAAGGAGACCCTGGCCGCTGAAGAAGAAGCAAAGTCCAAGGGCGCCACCTCTGGCGGCAAGGAACTCAACGGCTACCCCGTCGAGACGCTGAACGATCCCGAAGTGCTGGCGCTCAAGAACGGCTACCAGAACGCGCTTTCGCACTACCTGGCCGGTTTTCTGTACGAAATGCTCAACGAGCCTGGCCTGGCCGCGCCCGGCTACCGCAAGGCCATCGAGCTCAAGCCCGAAACCGGCGTGCTCGAAGAAGGCCTGCGCGGCCTGGACACGCGCACGGGCTTCACCTGGAAGCGCCGCCAGCGCATGACCGACGTGCTCTTCATCGTCGAAGCCGGTGACGCCCCGGCGCGCAAGCCCAAGGCCTTCACCATTCCCGTGCCCACGGGCCGTGGTTTGGTCACGGCCAGCATCTCCTACCCCGTGATCGAGCCGTCTTCCGATCCACTGCTGACCACCATCTCCGCTGCTGGCACCGACCTCAAGCTGGAAAAAGTGGTGGACGTGAACGTGATGGCGCGCCGCGCGCTCAAGGACGAAATGCCCGGCATGGTGCTGCGTGGCTTCACCCGCGCCGTGGCCAAGGGCGTGCTGCAGAACGAACTGCAAAAGCGCGGCGGCCTCATCGGCGGCATCATCGGCGCGGCCGCCTCGGTGGCCACCGAGCAGGCCGACGACCGCATGTGGCGCATGCTGCCCGGCCGCGTGTATGTGGCCCGTGGCTACCTGCCGCCCGGCGAGCATGTGGTGAGCGTGAACGGCCGCCAGCTGCCCCAGCCCATCAAGATCGACGGCCAGTACGCCCTGGTGCCCCTGCGCATGTATGAAAACAGCGTGCTGACCGGCGACGTGGCCATGCTGGGGCAGCTGCCCACCGTGGCGGCGGCACCGCAGCCCGCCGCAGAGCCTGCCACCACCGTGCGCACGACGACGACCACCACCACCCGCACGCGCTCGGTGCCCAAGTCGGCGGTCAAGTCCACCTCGGCCACGCCTGCCGCCAAGAACTGAAACCGAACATGTCCCATTTTCAAGGAGCCTCTGGCATGAGAACCCGTTTTGCCCTTGCTGCCGCCGCACCCGCAGTTGCGTGCGCGGTCCTCGCGATGACCCTGGCCACCGCTGCCCGCGCCCAGCTGCACGACCCGGCCACCCCGCTGGCCGTGGCGTCCAAGGTCGCCCTGCGTGGCGAAGCCAACAGCATCGCCGTGCGCGAGATGCGCATCGTGCGCAAGAACGACATCCTGGTGGTGCAGGCCGACATGGCCAACATGGGCCGCACCGACCGCACCGTGTTCTACCGCTTCAAGTGGCTGGACAACGTGGGCAACCAGGTGGGCGATGGCGAATCCTGGAAGCAGATGAGCGTGCTCGGCCTGGGCCAGCAGACAGTCAAGAGCGTGGCGCCCACCTCTGCGGCAGTCGATCTGCGCCTGGAAATGAATGTGGAGCCGCGCTGATCGCGCCGCGCCAATCCCTGTTTGAGTGAGGAGTAAACCAACATGAACACCAAGAACCGCATCCAGCGCAGCGCGCTGGTCCTGGCCTTTGCGGCCAGCACCCTGGCCCTGTCGGCCTGCCAGAACCTGTCCTCGCCCACCGTGCGTTTTGACCGCCAGGTCAACTACGGCGATGCCAAGGCCGTCGAGCTGGTGACCAACGAATTCGGCTCCACCGACCTGCAGATGATTGCCGAGAAGATGACCGGCGGTTTGCTCGAAACCGGCATCTTCCAGGGCCGCCCCACGGTGACGATCTCCACCGTGAAGAACAAGACCAGCGAATACATCGACACCACCAACGTGATGAACTCGATCCAGACCTCGCTGGTCAAGTCGGGCAAGGTGCGTTTCGTGCGCTCCATCAACGAGATGCAGGCCGGTGTGGACGAGCTGCAGCGCCAGAACCAGAGCGGTCTGTACAAGCAAGGCACCACCGCCAAGGTCGGCCAGATGACGGCCGCCAAGTACAGCATGGAAGGCGAGCTGACCAGCATCGTCAAGCAGAACAACGCGACCAAGGACGTGTACTACAAGTTCACGCTCAAGCTGTTTGATGTGCAGGAAGGCACGATCGAGTGGCAGGACGAAAAGGAAATCCGGAAGACGAGTAAGAGGTAACCCCCTGAGCGGCTGCGCCGCTTCCCCCTTTCTCTCGCGCTGCGCGCGGGAAGGGGGACGCCGCCAGTGCGGCGGGGCGGCCCTTGCACGGCGGCCGCTGGCCTGGGCCGCGCCAGTTTCGAAGGATGTCGGTGCTGAGGCCACATCGCTCGATGAATTCATGACTTTCCGTTAGCTCACAAGGAGCACACCATGCAACGCAGAACCACTTTGCACACGGCCCTGGCCGTGATCGCCGCCACCACCATGGCCTGGGGCACGGGCGCCCAGGCGCAGCAGCCGGGCGCGGCGCCCAAGATCGCCGTGACCGACCTGGCCTATGCCCAGCGCGTGTCCGAATACTTTGTGGCCGGCACCTACCAGCGCAGCAGCCAGATGAGCGCAGGCGGCAGCCACAGCGGTGGCTACAGCCACGGCCCCTATGGCGGTGGCGGCTCGCACTCGGGCAGCCACTCGATGCAGGCGTCCGAGCAGGCCAGCGGCACCTACGTGGCCGGGCGCTACAGCTACATCGAGCAGCGCGAGCTGGGCGGCTACACCAACGACATCAAGGGCGCCATCCTGCAGGGCACGTACTTCCGCCTGATCCAGGGCAAGGGCTTTGACGCAGGCAAGCCCCAGCCGAGCAAGGCCGAGCAGGTGCTCAACCAGGTGCAGGGCGGCAAGATGGCCACGCCGCAGGTTCAGCCCCAGGTCAACGACGTGATCAGCCGCATCAAGAAGGGCGAGTTCAACGGCGCCGACTACGTGCTGTTCGGCGTGGTCTCCAGCATCGACTTCACCGACGCGCTCTCGCCCCTGCAAGGCACCACCAGCGCCACGCGCCAGTACGGCCTGCAGCTCCTGGCCGACTTCTCGCTCATCAACACCAAGACCTACGAGATCAAGGCCGCGTTCTCTGCCCAGGGCGAAGGCAACGACACCAAGATTTTGTCGATCCGTGGTGACATCGCCCCCCCCAACCGCGCCAAGGTGATGCGCGAAACCTCGCTGTCGCTCGCGCAGGACGTGTACCAGCAGCTCGCCATGCAGCTGGGCTACACCGACGCCAACCTGTCGCGCGGCGTGCGCCCGCCCGTGGTCTACCAACAGGGCGGCCAGCCCATGCCCATGCCGCAGCCCCAGCAGCCTGAGCAAGTCCTCATCTTGAAGTAGCAGGGGCGGCAACCCCCAGAGGCGCTGCCGCTCGGTACCGACCGCCGGAGGCAGCCGCCTCTTGCTCGGCATCTCGCGCGGGGCGGCGCACCCGTAGCAGGTGCAGCGCCCGGGGTGGTCGCAGTCATGCCAGACTGTGGCCTGTGCTCAACGTAAAACACCTTTCTGCTTCTGCCGCACCTTTGCGGCCCCTGGCCAGCCCGGTGCTGGCGTTTTTCGTCGCCACGGTCATTGCCGTGGTGCTGGGTGGCTGCGCCTCGCCCCCGCCGTTCTATGCGGCGGCCGCGTCTGAATCACTGGTGAATGTGTACGGGCCGGAGGCTTCCACAGAGACGCCCACGGCGCCTGCACAGGCCAATGCACAGGAGGCTTCTGCAGCCACCCAGACGCCACCCCCTGCGGAGCGCTTTGCTCTGCGGCCCTTGCCAGGCGCTGATGGCGCCACGCTCCTGGCCCTCACGCGCAGCGAGCGCACCGCCTCGCTGCGCTATCGCGTGATCGTCATCCCCGGCTCCGGCTGCGCGGGCATGGGGCCGATTGCCGACCGCTACTTTGCCGGCCTGCTGCATGCCCAGGTGCTGGTGTTGCACAAGCCCGGCGTGGACCCGCAGGCGCGCACGGCGCCCGCTGACTGCGCACGCGACTTCGTGCAGCAAGACCGCCTCTCCAGCTGGCTGGCCCACGCCCGTGCGGCGTTGGTGGCCGATGCGCAGCAACGCGCGCGCGAAGGCGCACCCGCGCTGCCGCAACTGCTGGTGGGCATCTCCGAAGGCGCCGAACTGCTGCCCGCCCTGGCGCCCGAGGTTCCGCAACTCGCGGGCCTGGTGGTGCTGGCGTCCAGTGGCCTTGATCCGCAGGAGGCGGGAGCCCTGCAAGCCCAGCGCCTGGGGGCGCAAGCCGACTGGGAGGAACTGGGCCGCGTGGTGGCTGGACGCAGCCCCGACAGCGCCGTAGCGCAGGGCCGCAGCCTGGGCTACTGGCGCGACCTGTGGAACTGGTCCTTGACCCTGCCGCTGGTGCGAAGCCCCTGGCCGTTGCTGCAGGTGTGGGGTGGCGACGATGCGCTGGTGCCCCTTGCGGCCTACGAGCGTTTTGCAGAGCTGGCCTCCTTGCGCACCGTGCCCTATTGCGCGCGCCGCCTGGACGGCGCCAACCACGGCTTGCAGCGCGGTGCGGGGCCGCTCACAGACGGCGTGCAGCTGGTCTGGGCCTGGATCGAGCAATGGGCGCGCAACCCGGCCTCAGGGCTGTGCGCGCCGCTGCTGGACCGGCCGCTGATGCTGTTGCCATCAGTGGGCGTTCCCTGAGCCAGGATCGCACCGCAGACAGTTTGCTATTGGGTTGATGGCTGCTTGCGCTTTTGGCGCGGGCGCCAGCAGACCTAAGAACCTGTTCAAAATCTTTTCGGGGTCGCACAAGTACCTTGCCGGGATGGGATGCAAGGCGCGGGGTGCAGCCAATAGCTTGGCTATTGGCAAGCGCCGCAACGCCGCAGACCGCCCGGCAAGGCACTTGCCCGCAGGGTTGGAGTGAAATCGGGCGATTGGACACCTCAGCTGCTTGCATGGGCATGAGCCCATGCGGCGCATCCGAAGCGTCCACGTCCATCACGATGGCACTCCAATGCGATCCCCGAAAAGATTTTGAACAGGTTCTAAGACCGCCTGTGGCAAAGTTGCCTTGTGCAGCAGCCAGCTCCGCTGCTGCCGATGCGGTAAAAAAACGGACCCTCAGCCCGACGGTGGCCCTTGCGGCCCGGGAGGGACGGGATTGGCAAGAGCCTGCGCCTGCAGCCAGGCACAGAACACATCCAGCCGGGGCAGGGGGCCGCTGGTGCGGCGGCGCACCACGTAGTCATAGCCGGAGGCCACAAAACCCAGCGGGGCCACCAGCCGCCCCGCCAACACGTCGTCCATCACCAGATGCCAGGGGGCCACGGCAATGCCCAGCCCGCGCACGGCGGCCTCCAGCGTGAAGTAGTAGTGCTCGAACTCGGGCCCCGCCTGTGAAGGCGTGGGCAGCGGCACGGTAGCGCCCGCCGCTGCCCCCCACATGGCCCAGGCATTGCGCCGCGTGCGGGTGTGCAGGCGCAAGGGAGCGAGGGCCGGGTCGACCAGATCGGCGGGCTGGTGCAGCGCCACCCGTTGCGCCAGTTCGGGGCTCAACACCGGGCCCAGGTGTTCGGGGAACAACCGTTGTTCCTTGCTGGTATCCCACGCCCCGGTGGCCTCTTCGGCAGTGATGGCTAGGTCGCCGTGCATGCGGCCCGCACCGGTGCCTGCGTCGGTGGTGCGCAGGCGCACCTCGATGCCCGGGTGCTGCGCCTGGAAGTCGAACAACCGGGGGATCAGCCACTTCACGGTGAAGGTGCTGAAGCAGGCCACGTCCAGCGGCCCCCGGCTGGGGTCGCTGACCTCGCGCACCGCATCGGCGATGTGGGCAAAGGCGGTGGTCAGCACCGGCTGCAGCACATGCGCTGCCGGGGTGAGGGTAGGGCGGGCCTTGGTGCCGTCAAACAGGGCCACGCCCAGGTGCTGCTCCAGCTGGCGCACCTGGCGGCTGATGGCGCCGGGCGTGACTGCCAGCTCGTCCGCGGCCGCCGTCATGCGGCCCAGCCGGGCGGCGGCCTCGAACGCGCGCAGGGCACTCAGTGGGGGCAGGCGGTGGCTCATCTATGTGATTTTAGAGCACATAAATTCAGCCAAATCATCGCTTTTCAATCAAGAAACTGATAGCAAAAATAGATGGAATTTCAAGCGATAGCTGCTTGAAATGCTTGCAAATTGGCAAGCGCTGGTTTGAATGTCTTTATTTGATTTGAATGAACATAGGAAAACCGATGCCCTTTATCCGCACCAACGTTCCGCAGGACACCCCCGCCGCCACGCGCGATGCCATCGTGCAAGGCACTCACAAGGCCCTGGTGGACGCCATCGGCATGCCGCCGGACGAGCTGTTCAACCTGGTGGCTGGCTACGCCCCCGGTGAATTTGCCTGCAGCCCCACCTTCAACGGCGTGGCACGCTCCGACCGCGTGGTGGTGGTCGAGATCACGCTGCGGCGCGGGCGCAGCGACGCGATGAAGCGCACCCTCTACGCTGCCATTGCGCGCAACCTGCAGGCCATGGCGGGCGTGGCCCCGGCAGACGTGTTCATCTTCATGCACGAGAACGACTATTCGGACTGGTCCGTGGGCCACGGGCGGTTTGCGATGGACCTGGTGCAGAACAAGGCCGCAGCCTGAGCTGTGGCACCCGCTACCGGGGCCGGAACATCCTGAACAGCTGCTCCGGCCCCACCGTGAAGTAATCGGCCGGGCCCCCGCCGCGCAGGATGTGGCCGGCGTTCGCTGTGTCGTACACCCCGTCCTTGAGCAGCGCCTTGTCGATGTGCACGGCCACCACCTCGCCCAGCACCAGCCAGGTGTCCACCGGGACGCCGTCCACGCCCTGCAACTGCAGGATCTGCGTGCTGCGGCATTCAAAGGTGACCGGACTTTCGGCCACGCGCGGCGGTGCGACCAAAGTGGAGGGCAGGGGGGTGAGTCCCGTCAGCGCGAACTCGCTGACCTCGGGCGGCACAGCGGCGCAGCTTTGGTTCATCACGTCGGCCAAATCGCGCGTGGCCAGGTTCCACACGAACTCGCCCGTCTCCTGCACGTTGCGCACCGTGTCTTTGAAGCCGATGCTGGCAAAGCCCACGATGGGCGGCACGTAGTTGAAGGCGTTGAAAAAACTGTAGGGCGCCAGGTTGGTGGCGCCCTGCGCGTTCTGCGTGGCAATCCAGCCAATGGGGCGCGGCCCCACGATGGCGTTGAACGGGTCGTGCGGCAGGCCGTGGCCCAGGCGGGGCTCGTAGCTGTGGATGTCATCGCGGCGGGGTGGGGCGGTGGTCATGGGGGTGCAGTGAGGTGGATGGGGATGTGCACGCTGCAGCGGGTGTTCCTTTCACCGCGCAGTCTCCGGGTCGTACATTACCTCCGGCTTCTGCGGGAGGCAGTCACCGGGATTTCAAAGATGCTACTAAAGTAATAGCTAAAAGCGCCTTATGGTCAAGCGCTAGGGGGCTATTTCTATCAAAAAGGGGTGGCGCCCACTGGCGCAGTGGCTTTGGCGGTGATCAACACGTAAGACCGAAGGCCAGGGCTATCAGCCGCCCCCATGCCCGGGTGGCAGGCCGCAAAGGCTCCGCCCAAAAAAATGGACCCGCGAGGGGTCCATGGGTAGTCGGCGATTTCGCGTCACCGCCGAGGTGCCGGCAGCGCCTTATTTCTGGAACAGCACCAGCTGGGTCTCTGTCGGGGCCATGCCGCCCCTTTCGGCGTTCATCGTCACTTCGTAGCGTGTGCCGGGTAGCGGTATTTGCGATGTGAAGCTGAACGAGAAGTCACCGTTGCCATCTGCCTGCACACGCTGCGACAGCAATTCCTGGTTCAGGCCAAACGCGCCGACGAGCGTGCCGACCGCATTCACCTTGACATCCACCACCGCGCCAGGCACGGTGCGGCCGCGCACGACCACGGCGCCTCTGTCCACTGTGGCATGGTTGGCGTGGCTGGTCACCTGCAGCTGCACCGTGGTGGGCGCGGCATTCACTTGCGAAGCGATGTTGAAGGTCCAGTTCTGGCGCATGCCGTTGCCCACCAGGTCCCGGGCGGTCACTTCGACCGGATACCGGCCGGTGGGCAGGTCAGCGCGGTAGGTGAAAAACTGCGGCGTGACCTGCGAGGCGGACGTGACATCGCGACCCGCGATCACGATGCGAACGCTTTTGGGGTCTACACCCACACCACCGACGTCATCAAACGTGCCGGACACCGAAGTGGCCGCACTGCGCGGGACCGTTTCCCCGTCGCGCGGCGACACGTGGCGAATCACCGGCGGCTTGGCATCGGCGATCAAAGGCTGGGTCAGGGTTGACGAAACCGTGCGGTCCCCGACACGCAGGGTGGCGACCGTGGGCCGCGATGGCGCCAAGTTGTCCATGCGGCGGATGGTGTACGCGCCCTCATACACGCCGGGCGATACCTCGCGCATCGGCACGTTGTCGATGACACCGGGAATGTCGAAATCCGCCCGGCCTCCGGGCGCGCCGTTCAGCGTAAAGCGCAATTCCGCGCCGGGCTCCATCTTGTCAATGGGGGCGACCGAGAAACGGTCGATCTTCAGTCCGGGTGGCGGTGCGGCCACCACGTTCCGGTCACCAATGTTGGCCGGAAGCGTGTAGTTGCTGGTGATGGTGCGGTTGCGCACCTTCAGCGTGGCGCGCACGGCGCTGCCTTCGTTGAGCCGGTCCTGGCGGCGGACTGTGTAGCTGCCCGTGTACACGCCCCGTTCGGTTTCCTGCAGCACGATGGCGCGGGGCACGCCAGCCACACGGAGCTGAACCTTGCCCCGCGGTGTGCCTTCTACCGTGAACTGCAGGTCGGCGCCGGCCCGCAGACCGTCGTCTGTCGCTACCTGCAGTGATCGCAATTCAGGGGCGGCGGGCTGCGCCATGACCGTACCTGGAGCGACCATCAGGGCGCTGGCGATGGGAAGAAGCAGGAAAAGGGCTGCCACATGGTGGCGAATCTGTTTTGTCATGGGGTTCAAACCTGGTGCTAGGGATGAACTCACTGTGGGCGCAACACATGTTTCCAAACGTAGGCGGGCAGCGACAAGTTCGAAGGACAAGACGCCGTTGGCGCGTCAGGAGCGCGCCGTTTTGAGCCCTTTCACGCGCGCGTAGGCCGGTGGTGCAGCCTTGCACAGCCTCTATTGCTCAGGCGCCGGGTGTTGCTGCCCCAGAAACCGCCCCGGTGGCTGCCCCACCGACTTGCGCACCATCGCGCTGAACGCGCTGGGGCTGTAGCCCAGCTCGGCGGCGATCTGGCCCATGGGCATGCGCCCGGCAGCCAGCGACACGGCCTTGGCCAGGATGACCTGCTGGCGCCACTGGGTGAAGGTGCTGCCCAGTTCGGAACGGAACAGCCGTGCCACTGTGCGCGGGCTGGCGCCGGTGTCCTGCGCCCAGTCGGCCAGTGTTTCATGGCGCGTGGGGTCGGCCAGCACGGCCTCGCACAGGTGGCGCAGACGCTTGTCCTGGGGCAGGTCCACGCCCAGCTTCACGGCGGCGGCGCGGGCCAGTTCATCGCGGATGAGGGCGCTCAGGTGCTGCTCGCGCAGCCGCTGGGCGGGCGTGAGAGCGGGGCCGCCGTCGGGCGTGGTGGGCATCTCGCGCACCAGCGAGCGCAGCAGGTCGGACACCTCCAGTACGCGGCACTGGCGCCAGGCGGCCGAATCGTCTTCGCCGCGATGACTGGGGCCGGCGCCATCGCCGCCGAGGGCGCCCGGGCCGCACCGGCCGCGCGGCTGGTGGAAGTACAGCGTGCGCAGGTCGGCGTCTTCCACCATGGTCACGGCATGTTCCACGCCGGGTGGAATCCAGAGCGCGCGCGACGGCGGAACGATGTAGGTGCCGTGGTTCACCGTGAGCCGGATCACGCCCGTGGTGGAGATCGCCACCTGCGCCCAGGGGTGGCTGTGGGGCATCACCTGGGTGTCGGCTGCCAGCCAGCGCAGCTTGGCGCGCACCGGGCGGGCGGGGATAGGCACAAACAGCTCGGGCGTGAGCGAGCCCACGTACGACATCCCGCGCCCCGCTCCGCGCGAGCTCCCGCTTTTTGGACGGGGCACAACCTGGGCGGCAAAGTGCTCCACCACCGGCTCGGGGGATGGGGCGGGTGCGGCGGCAGGGTTTGGCATGTTTGCGATAGAAGTTGGCCGCCTATCGTAAACCTGCCGAAGCCTGCGTGCCTAAGATCAAGCCCATGACCGCTTCATCCTCTGGCGCCACCGCCAACCCCGTGCCCTTGCGGCAGGACGCCCGCACCATCGGCCTCGTTGGCCTGGCCCATGGCAGCTCGCATTTCTTCCACATGCTGCTGCCGCCGCTGTTCCCGTGGCTGATCGGCGAGTTTGGCTTCAGCTATTCCGAGCTCGGCCTGCTGGTGTCGGTGTTTTTTGTGATCTCGGGCGTGGGCCAGGCGCTGTCGGGCTTCATCGTGGACCGCGTGGGCGCGCGGCCGGTGATGTTTTTTGCGCTGTCGAGTTTTGCAGCAGCGGGCCTGGCGGCGGGCACGGCGCAGGGCTACTGGGGCCTGTTGCTGGCGGCCGCGCTGGCCGGTCTGGGCAATGCGCCGTTCCACCCGGTGGACTTCACGATCCTGAACAAACGCGTGTCGCCGCAGCGCCTGGGGCATGGCTTTTCGGTGCACGGCATCAGCGGCAACCTGGGCTGGGCCACGGCGCCCGTGTTCATGGCGGGCATTGCCACGGCCACGGGCTCGTGGCGCACGGCCTGCCTGTGCGGTGGGCTGTTCGCCCTGGTGGTGCTGGCCATCATGGTCTGGAACCGCGATGCGCTGGACGACCGCCAGGGCGCCTGGGCGCACCAGGCCAAGGGCGGGGCAGGGGCTGCCAAGCCCGAGCACCCCATGGCCTTCCTCAAGCTGCCCTCGGTGTGGCTGTGTTTCTCGTTCTTCTTCTGGAGCACCTGCGCCCTGAGTGCCATCCAGAGCTTTGCCAGCCCGGCGCTGCAGTCCATGTATGGCCTGCCGCTGAGCATCACGGCCATGGTGGTCACGGGCTACATGCTGTGCGGCGCGGTGGGCATGTTGATCGGCGGCTTCCTGGTGGGGCGTGTGCAGCGGCTGGAGAAGATCATCTCGGTGTGCCTGCTCGGCTCGGCCGCGCTGCTGGTGGTGGTGGGCCTGGGGCTCCTGCCCGCCATGGCAGCCGTGGTGGTGGCTTCGGTGGCTGGCCTTGGCACAGGCCTGGCCGGCCCTTCGCGCGACATGCTGATCAAGCGCGCTGCGCCCCCGGGCGCCACGGGCCGTGTGTACGGTACCGTGTATTCGGGTCTGGACCTGGGCTTTTGCCTGGCCGCCCCGGTGTTTGGCGCCATGCTGGACCACGGCATGACCTCGGGCATCTTCTACGGCTCGGCCTTCACGCTGGCGCTGAGTGTGGTGTCGGCGGCGCTGGTGGGGGTGGGGGTTGCGGCACGGGCTGCCAGGCCCCTGGCGACGGCGGTCTGAAGGACGCTGGGGCAGCTACGGGCACTCCCGCCGCGCTGGCGAGGCTGTCGAGAGACAGGTCGAACGCGTTCTAATGCCAGGCTGAACGCGCGCCCCGCGCCGGTAGCCCCAGCCGGGGCTTGGCCGCAACGGAGCTTGCTGCTTTTGGTCACCAACCCTTCATTGCCCTTTTCGTACACACCCATGCGCAAGATTGCTTTGGAATCCATCGCGGCGGGCACCTTCGCTGCGCTGGCCATGATGCCGGCGGGCTGGCTCTTTCGGCTGCTGGAGATGCGCGTCGGGCACTACGGCCCCAAGTTTGCGGCCCTGTACCTTGCGCAGCCCGGGCCCGTCGCGCTATTCGTTCAACACCTGGTTCTAGGCTGGGTGTCTGCCCTTCCCCTGGTAGTGTTGCCACTGCACCGTATGGTCACAGGCGGGGCGCTGGGTGTGGGTGCTGTCTACGGTGCACTCTATTACGCAACCGTCAACTCGCTGGCGCTCCCGATCTACTTTGGTGACCCATTGCCCTGGAGCCTGGGGCTGGCCGTGGTGCTGCCGAGCCTGGTGGTGCACGTGGTTTTTGGTGTGGCGGTGGCTTTCGGAGTGCTGGCGATGAGGCGCAGGGGCGGGGGTGGACGTTAAATATCGTCGCGGTCGATTTGCAGCCGACGATCTCTCAGTCCGACAACTCTTAGGCTCCCGCATACTCCTGCCATGCCATTTCCCCTTGAAGAACGCCGCGCCTTGCTCAACGTGAAGGGCGTGGGGCCGACCGTCGTCGCCCGGCTTGAACAGATGGGCTTTGAATCGCTGGCGCATCTGGGCAAGGCCAATGCCCTGGACATTGTTTCCACGGCCTCGGCCATGGTGGGCTCCACCTGCTGGAAGAACAGCCCCCAGGCCCGCGCAGCGATCCAGGCGGCCATTGCACTGGCCCAGTCGCGGCCTGCTTGACCTTTCAGCTGCAAGCCTGGGTGGGGTGTGTTGCAATGCGGCCCGGCGATGGGGCAACAAGTGGCCCCTGCTGCTGCCTCACACCATTTCCAGGACACCCCATGACCCACCCCATCTACAACGCCAGCATCCCCGTCTTTCGCCAGATGCTGGGCTCCCTGAAAGACGTGCTGGCCAAGACCGAGGCCCATGCCACGGCGCGCAAGATCGAGCCGGATGCCCTGCTGCAGGCCCGGCTGTTCCCCGACATGTTCCCCATGGCGCGCCAGGTGCTGATTGCCTGCGACTTTGCCAAGGGCGTGGCGGCGCGCCTGGCCGGGGTGGAGGTGCCGTCCTTCCCCGACGCCGAGCGTCCCGGTTTCGCCGACCTGAATGAACGCATCGACACCGTGCTCACGTTTGTCGAAGGCCTGCCAGAGGCTGCGTTTGCCGATGCCGCCACACGCCAGATCACCATCCAGCCCGGCACGCCGCGCGAAAAACAGTTCGTCGGCGAGCACTACCTGCTGCACTACGGTCTGCCGCAGTTCTTCTTCCACGTGAACGCGACCTATGCCATTGCGCGGCACAACGGTGTGGAGCTGGGCAAACGCGACTACATGGGCAAGTACTAATCAGTGCCTGTGCGCAGACGGTCACCTCGGTGGCCGCTACTGCGCATAGTTCAGCGGCAGCGCCGTGGTGAACTTGATTTCTTCCATCGCAAAGCTCGAACTCACGTCTGACAGCGCCACGGCCTGCGTGAGCCGCTTGTAGACCGAATCGTAGGCGCGGATGTCGGGCACCACCACGCGCAACAGGTAATCCACATCCCCGCTCATGCGGTAGAACTCGACGATCTCGGGGATGCCCATCACGGCATCCCGCAGGGTGTCAAACCATTGCTGGTGGTGCTGGTTGGTCTTCACGGCCACGAACACCGTCACACCCACATTCACCTTGCGCGGGTCCACCAGGGCGACATGGCGGGTGATGTAGCCCTTCTCACGCAGCCACTGGATGCGCCGCCAGCAGGGCGTGTTGGACAGGTGCACGGCCTCGGCCAGCTCGGCCAGCGGCGTCTCGGCGTTGTGTTGCAGCATCGCCAGCAGCTGGCGGTCAATGGAATCCAGATTCTGTTTCAAGGGATATGTGAGAAATCGTTTCCCTTATTGGGCGTTAATCAGGGCATAAAAGCAAAGTTTTTTCAGGGCTGTCGTTACATACTGTCAAGGCATCGTTGGCACGGAATCTGCGTCAAGTCCCCGCAATTTCGCACCGTGCATCCACCCGGTGCGTGGTGCGCTGTCTCCCCATGGCACGCCGTTCCTGGCCCCTCCCGTCGCCCTTTTTTCAAGGATTTCATCCATGTCGCTTTCTGTTTTTCGACGCAACCCCTACGCCCTGGGACTGAGCATTGCCGCATTGGCCGTGCTGGCCGCCTGTGGCGGCAGTGACGGCCCCACCACCCCGGTGGCCACGCCTGAGCCCGCCGAGCAGTACGTGCCGCCCGAGCCGCCCTCGGGCTACACGCCCAAAACCATCAGCTATGCCAACAAGGACATGGTGGCGGCGGCCAACCCGCTGGCGGTAAAGGCAGGTGTCGACATCCTGGCCAAGGGCGGCACGGCCACAGATGCCGCCATTGCGGTGCAGATGGTGCTGAACTTAGTGGAACCGCAGTCGTCGGGCATTGGTGGCGGCGCCTTCATGCTGCACTACGACAAGGGCGCCAACAAGCTGCTGGCCTACGACGGCCGCGAGACCGCGCCCAAGGCCGCCACGCCCAACCTCTTCATCGGCGCCGATGGCAAGCCGCTGGCGTTTCTGGCGGCGGTGGACGGCGGCCTGTCGGTGGGCACGCCGGGCGTGCTGCGCATGCTCGAAGCCGCGCACAAGGCCCACGGCAAGCTGCCCTGGAAGGACCTGTTCGAGCCCGCCATCAAGCTCAGCGAAGACGGCTTTGCGATCTCGCAGCGCATGAGTGTGTCCATTGCCGGGTCGGCCGCGCGCATCAAGGCCCAGGGCGAGCCCGGATCCAGCTATTTCCTCAACGCCGACGGCACCGCCAAGGCGGCGGGCACGCTGCTCAAGAACCCTGAATTTGCAGCCACGCTCAAGGCCATTGCAGCGGGCGGTGCCGATGCGTTCTACAAGGGGGACATCGCCAAGGACATCGTGGCCAAGGTGGTCAGCCATCCCACCAACCCCGGCAAGCTCGCGCTCGATGACCTGAGCGATTACACCCACAAGGTGCGTGAGCCCGTGTGCGGCGTCTACCGTGTGCAGTACCGCGTGTGTGGCATGCCCGCGCCCAGCTCCGGCGGCATCGCGGTGCTGCAGACGCTGGGCATGCTGCAGGGCTTTGACCTGGCGGCCATGAAGCCCAACACGCTGGACTCGGTGCACCTGGTGTCCGAAGCCTATCGCCTGGCCTATGCCGACCGCGCGCTGTATGTGGCCGACCCTGACTTCGTCAACGTGCCCCAGGCCGGGCTGATCAATGCCGACTACCTCAAGGAGCGCGCCAAGCTCATCAGCCTGCAAAAGAGCATGGGCGTGCCGGTGGCCGGCATCCCGCCGGGTGTCACGGGCGCCACGGGCAAGGACAGCTCACTGGCTCTGCCATCGACCACGCACATGTCCATCATCGACAACGCAGGCAACGCCGTGTCCATGACGACCACCATCGAGAACGGCTTCGGCAGCCTGCAGATGGTGCGCGGCTTCTTGCTGAACAACCAGCTCACCGACTTCTCGTTCACGGCCACCGACGCGGCAGGCAACCCCATTGCTAACAGCGTGCAGGCTGGTAAGCGCCCCCGCAGTTCCATGGCACCCACCATCATCTTCAACGCCACCACGGGCGACCTCGAAGGTGTGGTCGGCTCGCCAGGAGGCAGTGCCATCATCCAGTACACCGCCAAGACCATCCTGGGCATGACGGACTGGGGCCTGAACGTCCAGCAGGCCATCAACCTGCCGAACTTCGGTGCGCAGACCAACGCCACCACGTCCATCGAAAAGGGCTCGCTCATCGACACCGCTGCCATCCGCGACGGACTCAAGGCACGCGGCCACACCGTGGCGCAGACCGACTCCTTCACCAGCGGCCTGCATGGAGCGGTGTTCAACGGTGTGCGGTCCAACGGCAATGCGGGCCTGCTGTCGCGCAACCCAGGTGCGGGCACCTATGCCGGCGGCGCCGATCCCCGCCGGGAGGGGATTGCGCTGGGCAACAACTGAGCTGCGCAATGTGATCGGTGGCGGCTCCAGAGCAGGGGCTGCGCTGATACTGATGAAGGCTGCCGGGTGGACTACCGGGCAACCTTTTTTTGGGGGTGCTCCGTGGTGGCCGCCGGATGCTTTTCGCCCGCCAGCGTCTGGAGCAAGCGGGTGAAGGTCGCTGTCGGGCCCACGTTGTCCTCGGCGCGATAGACCAGCGTCAGGGGCACATTCAGCCGCCCGCCATCCACCAACGGCCGGTAGGCAATGGCGTGGCGGTGCACGCCCAGCATCGATGAAGGCACCACGGAAATGCCCGTGCCCGCAGCCACCAGGTTGAGGTTGGTCAGCATGCGCGCCACCTCGGCCACCACACGGGGGCGCACGCCCTGCTCGGCACACAGCGCCAGCAGGTTGGCATACAGGCCGGGCGCGCCCGGGCGGCGCACCAGGATCATGGGCTCACCCTCCAGGTCGGCAATCTGGATGGGCAGCGGCTTGCCGCGCCGCTGGCGTTGTGCCAGTGGGTGGTCGATGGGCAGGGCCACCATGGCGGGCTCGTGCTGCAGCGTATCGAACACCAGGCCAGCAGGCCTCGCCACGGGTACGCGCAGCAGGCCGCAGTGCAGGCGGCCATCGGCCACGGCCTCGGTGATCTCGGCGGCGTTGTTCTCGCCAATCTCCAGCACCAGACCGGGGTGGCGGGCGCGGCACTCCCGCAAGGCAAACGGGGTGAATTCATGGGCGGCGGCCGAGCTGGTGAAGGCAATCACGAGCCGGCCGGTCTTGCCCTCGGCCAGCAGCTGCATGCGGCTTTGCAGTGCGTCGAAGTCATGCACCAGGCGGGCGGCATCGGCCTGCAGTGTCTGCCCCGCCTCGGTCAGCGTGACGCCCTTGGAATGGCGCTTGAACAGCACCATGCCCACCGTGTTTTCCAGGGCCTTGATCTGCTGGCTGAGCGGTGGCTGGGCCATGCCCAGCAGCCCTGCCGCGCGGGTCATGTGCCCGGCTTCGGCCACGGCGAGAAAGTAGCGCAACTGGCGGATGTCCATGTCAGAGGTCGGGTGCAGATGGCAGGATGTTCATATGCAAATCGTATCGCCCAGGGCATTTTTGCCTATTTGACGTATTGAAAGCCGGTTTCTACGATGCAGCGGCATCCGGTTTGAAACGGCCCATAAGAATCCTCAAGGAGACACATCCACCATGACTGCCCCGCAACCCCATTTGCCTCTGCCCCGCCTGGCCCTGCTGGGCCTGGCGTGCCTTGCGGTGGCCGCCTGTGCGCCCATGGCACCCAGCAGTGCACCAGCGGCCAGCGCGGTCTCTGCCAAGGCCGAGGCCGCCCCCGTGGCTGCGGCCTGCCCCAAGGACTTGGCACCCATCGCCCGCTGCCTGTCGGGCCAGGATTCGGCGGGTGCGTATTACCTGATCGCCATGCCGCAGCAATGGAACGGCCACCTCGTGCTGCATGCCCACGGGGGCCCCGCGCTGGGTGCGCCCAGGATGGAGCGGTCGGTCGAAGACCTCACGCGCTGGTCCATCATGGTCCGTGCGGGCTACGCCTGGGCGGGCAGCACCTTCCGCCAGGGCGGCGTGGAGGTGCGCGCAGCGGCCGAGGACACCGAGCGCCTGCGGCAGATCTTTGTGCAGCACGTAGCGCAGCCGCAGCGCACGGTGCTGCACGGCCAGTCCTGGGGCGCCAGCGTGGCGGCCAAGGGGGCCGAGATGTTCCAGACCACGGCCGATGGCAAGCGCCCTTACGACGCCGTGCTGCTCACCAGCGGCGTGCTGGCAGGCGGCACGCGGTCCTACGACTTCCGCACCGACCTGCGCGTGGTCTACCAGTACCTGTGCAACAACCACCCCCGGCCCACCGAACCGCAGTACGCGCTGAATATCGGCCTGCCTGCCGACGCTGCGATGACGCAGGCGGACCTGTCAGCGCGCCTGAACGAATGCCTGGCCCTGAACAAGCCCGCTGCCGAGCGCACGCCCGAGCAGCAGCGCAAGGTGCAGACCATCGTGGATGTGATACGCATCCCTGCGAATTCCATCCAGGGCCATATGAACTGGGCCACGTTCCACTTCCGTGACGTGGTGCAGCACCGCACGGGCGGCGCGAGTCCGTTTGGCAACCAGGGGGTGTTGTACCGGGGCTCGCCCGACGATGCCGCCCTGAACGCGGCCGTGCTGCGCTACCGCGCCGACCCTGCGGCCGTGGCCCGCTTCGCGCAGGACACGGACCTGACCGGCCGCATTCCCGTGCCTGTGCTCACCGTGAAAGGCGTGGACGACCCCACCGCCTTCGTCGAGCTGGATGCAGCCTTCAAGGCCACCATGGCGCAGGGCGGCAGCGCGGCGCGCCTGGTGCAGACCTTCACCCAGCACAACACCCACAGCTACCTGAGCGACCCGACCTACCCCACGCTTTTGGCGGCGCTGCTGCGCTGGGTGGACACGGGCGACAAGCCCACGCCCGAGGGCATTGCGCGGCAGTGCGCAGGCATGGAGCCCCCATTTGGCAAGGGCTGCGCCTTCCTGCCCGGCTATGTGCCTGCGCCGCTGGCCAGCCGGGTGGCTGAGCGCGAGAGGCCGTAAACCGGCCGCCAGCGCAAAAAACAAAGGCCCCGCTGGAACAGCGGGGGCTTGTGTCAAGGTGCTACAAAATTCATAGCTGATCGCGCTTGCTAGATAAGCGCCAGGTGCCAATATCTCCAAAAAATCACAGTCAGAGCACCTGTCTTCTCACACCGGGTGCAGCCCCGGCCGGGGCCGCCCCGCCGCCTCTGCTTACTTGACGGAGGCAAGCGCCTTGTTCAGCGTGGCGCTCGGGCGCATCACGGCGTCCAGCTTGGCTACGTCGGGCAGGTAGTAGCCGCCGATGTCGGCAGGTGCGCCCTGCACGGCCGCCAGCTCGGCCACGATGGTCTGCTCGTTGTCGGTCAACTGCTTGGCCAGGGGCGCAAACTTGGCGGCCAGCTCGGCGTCTTCGGTCTGTGCGGCCAGTTCCTGCGCCCAGTACAGCGCCAGGTAGAACTGGCTGCCGCGGTTGTCCAGCTGGCCGGTCTTGGGGCTGGGGTTCTTGTTGTTGTCCAGCAGCTTGCCCGTGGCGGCGTCCAGCGTCTGGGCCAGGATCTTGGCCTTGGCGTTGCCTGTCTTCAGGCCCAGGTCTTCCAGCGACACGGCCAGCGCCAGGAACTCACCCAGCGAATCCCAGCGCAGGTGGTTTTCTTCCACCAGCTGCTGCACGTGCTTGGGGGCAGAGCCGCCCGCGCCCGTTTCGTACATGCCGCCACCGGCCATCAGCGGCACGATGGACAGCATCTTGGCCGAGGTGCCCAGTTCCATGATGGGGAACAGGTCGGTGAGGTAGTCGCGCAGGATGTTGCCGGTGGCGCTGATGGTGTCCAGGCCACGGATCACGCGCTCCAGCGTGTAGCGCATCGCACGCACCTGGCTCATGATCTGGATATCGAGGCCGACGGTGTTGTGCTCGTGCAGGTACATCTTCACCTTGGTGATGAGTTCCTTTTCGTGCGGGCGGTACGAGTCGAGCCAGAACACCACGGGCATGCCGGAGTTGCGGGCGCGGTTGACGGCCAGCTTCACCCAGTCGCGGATCGCGGCGTCCTTGACCTGGCACATGCGCCAGATGTCGCCAGCTTCCACGTTCTGGCTCAGCAGCACTTCGCCCGTGGCCAGGTCGGTGATGTTGGCCACGCCGTCTTCAGCGATCTCGAAGGTCTTGTCGTGGCTGCCGTATTCCTCGGCCTGCTGGGCCATCAGGCCCACGTTGGGCACCGTGCCCATGGTCTTGGGGTCGAACGCGCCGTGCCACTTGCAGAAGTTGATGATCTCCTGGTAGATGCGGGCGAAGGTCGATTCAGGCATCACGGCCTTCACATCCTTCAGGCGGCCGTTGGCGTCCCACATCTTGCCGCCGTTGCGGATCATCGCGGGCATGGAGGCGTCCACGATGATGTCGTTGGGCGAGTGGAAGTTGGTGATGCCCTTGGCCGAATCCACCATGGCCAGCTCGGGGCGGTGCTCGTGGCAGGCGTGCAGGTCGCGCTTGATCTCGTCGCGCTGGCTTTGTGGCAGCGTCTCGATCTTGCTGTACAGATCGACCATGCCGTTGTTCACGTTCACGCCCAGCTCTTCAAAGGTCTTGGCGTGTTTCTCGAACGCGTCCTTGTAGAAGATGCGCACGCAGTGGCCGAACACGATGGGGTGCGAAACCTTCATCATCGTGGCCTTCACGTGCAGCGAGAACATCACGCCGGTCTTGCGTGCGTCTTCGATTTCCTTCTCGTAGAACTCCAGCAGCGCCTTCTTGCTCATGAACATGCTGTCGATCACTTCGCGATCAAGCAGGCTGACCTTGGGCTTGAGGATGATGGTCTTGCCGCTCTTGGTGATCAGCTCCATCTTCACGTCGCGGGCGCGGTCCAGCGTCATGGACTTTTCACCGTGGTAGAAGTCGCCAGCATGCATGTGCGAGACATGCGAGCGCGAGGCCTGGCTCCACTCGGCCATGCTGTGCGGGTTCTTGCGTGCGTATTCCTTCACGGCCTTGGGCGCGCGGCGGTCAGAGTTGCCTTCGCGCAGCACGGGGTTCACGGCGGAGCCGATGCACTTGCCGTAGCGGGCCTTGATCTCTTTTTCCTTGTCGTCCTTGGGCTGGTCGGGGTAGTCGGGCAGGGCGTAGCCCTTGGACTGCAGCTCGGCGATAGCTGCCTTGAGCTGCGAGACAGATGCGCTGATGTTGGGCAGCTTGATGATGTTGGCATCGGGCTGCAGCGTCTTCTTGCCCAGCTCGGCCAGGGTGTTGGGGGCGCGCTGCTCTTCCTTCAGGAACTCGGGGAACTCACCCAGCACACGGGCGGCCACCGAGATGTCGGACTCCACCACGTTGATGCCCGCAGGCGCGGCGAACGTGCGGATCAGGGGCAGGAAGGAAGCCGTGGCCAGACGGGGGGCTTCGTCGGTCAGGGTGTAGATGATGGTGGGTTGCTGGGTCGTCATGGCTTGTCTCACGAAACAGAGTATGTAAATGCCCCCGGCTGGGTCACAGCGGGGCCAAACGCGGATGCTCTCTGATTCTCCTTGCTCGGGGCTGTCTGGAACCCCTGTTTTTGCAATCGAATCTCACAATGCAAAATTATCATAAGCCCGGGGCACTTTTTTTCACCAAATAGGTGGTAATCACCCTGCGGCGCTCTGCAGTTTGACCGCGTTGGCGGCAGCGCGCCACCCCCTGTACACCCTATGAAAGGCCCCCTGGAACAGCCACCACGCGGCCAGGCAGGACGGCAAACCGCGCCCAGCGCGTGGGCAGCGTATCGGGCGCCGTGCCGGTGAAGGCCCCGAAGGCGGGCAGGACCAACTGCCCATCTCCCCAGCCAAAGCAGGGCGCCTGCAGCGCATCCCGCGCCGGGCCGCGCAGCCGCAGCGTGGGGTGCAGGTGCCCGGCGATCACCGTGTGTCCTGCCACCGCCTGCGGGTGGTGGCAGGCCAGCACCGGCACATCGGCGCGAGGCAACCAGGGCTCGTTGACCAGCGCCAGAGCCAGCGTGGCCGGTGGGTCGCCCGCATGCAGGTCGTGGTTGCCGCGCACCAGGGTCATCGCCACACGGGCATGGCGCTGGCGCCAGGGCAGCAACTGCTGCCACAGCGAATCGGCCGCGCCGCTGCGTGCGTGCAGAAAGTCGCCCAGAAACACCAGGTGGTCGGCGCCGGTGGCAGCGAGCACCGCATCCAGCCGCGCCAGGTTGTCGGCCGTGGTGCCATGCGGTACCGGCTGGCCCGCGCGGCGGAAGGTGGCTGCCTTGCCGAAATGCACATCCGCCACCAGCACCATGCGGGCAGCGGGCCACCACAGGGCGCGCTGGGGCAGCAGCTGCAGCGCGGTGCCGCAGGGCAGGGTGATGGCGTGCGCACTGATGGTGGGCGTGGGGGTGGCCAGCGAGGTCATGGTGCTCAGAATCCGTGGCGTCTGCGGGCGCGGCGAGGGCTGTCCCCGGCCGGGTCTCGGCGCGTGCGCCGTGCCGAGGTCGCGGAGCCTTCAGGGAGGTCCCACGCCATGTCCGTGGATTGCACAGGGTGCTGCGCCAGGTGGGTGCCCGTGGTGGCGTCGGCCGCCTGCTCCAGCGCTTGCACCATACGCGCCAGCCGGTCGGCCAGGGTCTCGATGCTCAGGCGCTCGCGAAAGCGCTCCACCATCAGCGGCAGGGCAAACGGGGTGGGGCGCGTGAGGGCATGGATGGACAGGGTTTGCGCCTGCATGCCGCGCAGCGTGCGGGCCAGTCGCTCCATGTCCAGCTCGTTTGCCAGCAGCTCGGCACGGGCCTGGGCCAGCAGCAGGTTGTCGGGGTCGTACTGCGCAAACACGTCGTAATAGAGCGACGACGAGGCCTGCAGCTGGCGGCTGCTGCGCTGCTCGCCGGGGTGGCTCTGGAAGATCAGGCCCGCAATGCGCGCGATCTCGCGAAAGCGCCTGCGCGCCATTTCGGTGGCGTTCAGGCTGGCCAGCACTTCATCTTCGAGCCCGCTACCGATGGTGGTGTGCGTGCCTTCGCCGATCAGGCGCGGCAGTAGCGCGGGCCAGTCCACGGGCTTGGCCGACAGCAGCTCCAGCCCGTAGTCATTGACCGCGATGGAGAAGGTGTTGGGCACCTGCTGCGACGCGCGCCAGCCCAGCAGCCCGGCCAGGCCCAGGTGCACCAGGCGGCCTGCCAGTGGGTACAGGTACAGGTGCCAGCCCTCGCGCGTGTGCAGGGTCTCGGCCACCAGGCGACTGGGTGTGGGCAGGGCCGACCAGGCCTGCTGCAGCTCCAGCAGTGGCTGGGCGCAGCGCATCTCGGGCGTGGTGAACTGGCCGCGCTCCGCCTGCGCCAGCTGTTCCAGCATCGCATCGGCCAGCGTGTTCGACAGCGGCATGCGTCCTCCGCTCCAGCGCGGTAGCGCAGCGCTGCCCTTGGGGGCGATGCGCACATAGGCCGTCATCTGCTGAGTGCGCACCAGCTCCAGCAGGCGGCCCGCGAACATGAACACATCGCCCTTGCGCAACCGGGCGATGAAGCTCTCTTCCACCGACCCCAGGCGCCCGCCGCTCACAAACTGCACCTGCATGCTGGCATCACTCACGATGGTGCCGATGTTGCTGCGGTGGCGGCGCGCCAGGCGGGCATCGGGCACGCGCCACACACCTTCGTCGTCGGGCACCACGCGGTGAAAGTCCGGGTAGGTGGCCAGCGATGCGCCGCCCTGGCGCACGAACTGCAGCGCCCACTGCCAGTCGTTGTCGGCCAAGGCAGCATAGGCCGGTGCGCGCCGCACTTCGGCCAGCAGCGCATCGGGCACAAAGCCGCCGCCGAGCGCCACGGTGACCAAGTGCTGCACCAGCACGTCAAGCGGCGCACGCGGCGTGTGCCGGTCTTCAATGCGGCCCTGCGCCAGTGCGTGGCGCGCAGCGGCTGCCTCCACCAGCTCCAGGCTGTGCGTGGGCACCAGCGTGATGCTGGAGCTGCGCCCCGGCGCATGGCCCGAGCGGCCTGCACGCTGCACCAGCCGCGCCACGCCCTTGGCCGAACCGATTTGCAGCACCTGCTCCACCGGCAAAAAGTCCACGCCCAGGTCCAGGCTCGATGTGCACACCACGGCCTTGAGCTGCCCGGCCTTCAGGCCTCGCTCCACCCAGTCGCGCACCTCATGCCCCAGCGACCCATGGTGCAGTGCGATGGTGCCGGCCCAGTCGGGCCGTGCCTCCAGCAGCGCCTGGTACCAGCGCTCCGCCTGAGACCGGGTGTTGGTGAACACCAAGGTGGACGCTGCCGCTTCGATCGACCGCACCACCTGCGGCAGCAGGCTCAGCCCCATGTGGCCCGCCCACGCAAAGCGGTCGGCACGCGGGGGCAGCATCACCTGCACCTCCAGCCGCTTGTCGATACGGCCCTGCACCAGCACGGCGGGCGGTGGCTGTGGCGTGTCCGGCACGGGCTGCGGCAGCAAGGTGTGCAGGGCCTCCTCCAGGTTGCCCAGCGTGGCCGACATACCCCACACCTGCAGCGCCGGGTTCCAGCCCGACAGGCGCGCCAGCGCCAGTTGCACCTGCACGCCGCGCTTGTTGCCCACCAGTTCGTGCCATTCGTCCACCACCACCAGGCGCACGCTGGCCAGGCGCTCACGCGCATCGGCGCGGGCCATCAGCAGCGACACGCTTTCGGGTGTGGTCACCAGCAGCGTGGGCAGGCGGCGGACTTGCGCGGCGCGTTCGCCGCTGGCGGTGTCGCCGGTGCGCAGGCCGCTGGTCCAGGTGGGGGCCAGTTCGGGCAGCGGTGTCTGCAGCGCGCGCAGCGAATCGGCAGCGAGTGCACGCATGGGCGTGATCCACAGCACGGTGAGGGGCGGTGCCGCAGCGCGGCGCGTGCGCAGGGCGGTGCGGGGGTTGGGGACTTTGGGGGCTTCTTCGGGTGGTGGTGCAGCATCTGCCTGCGCCAGATGCTGCAGCGCGCCCAGCCACACCGCATAGGTCTTGCCCGCGCCCGTGGTGGCGTGCAGCAGGCCCGAGCGGCCCTCGCCCATCGCGCGCCACACGTCTTGCTGGAAGCCGAAGGGCTGCCACCCGCGCGCCGCCATCCAGGCGGCTGCGGCACTCGGTGCCACCGGGGGCAGGGGCTTGCGCGGGCGGCGCGTCGTGCTCATGCGGCCGCGTCCTGCCCAGGCAGCAGTGCCATCAGCGTTTGCAAAGTATCGGCCTCGGCCACGGGTTTGTCTTGCCGCCAGCGCAGCATGCGCGGAAAGCGCACCGCAATGCCGCTCTTGTGGCGCGGGCTGCGCGCAATGCCTTCGAAGCCCAGCTCAAACACCAGCGTCGCGTCCACGCTGCGCACGGGCCCAAAGCTCTCGCGCGTGGTCTTGCGGATGATGGCATCCACCTGCGCAATCTCGGCATCCGTCAGGCCCGAATAGGCCTTGGCAAAAGGCACCAGTTGCCGGTCCGGGTCGTCCTGCGGCCCGGTCCACACGGCAAAGGTGTAGTCGGTGTAGAGGCTTGCGCGGCGGCCGTGGCCGCGCTGGGCGTAGATGAGTACCGCGTCCACACTCATCGGGTCGATCTTCCACTTCCACCACACGCCCACATCCTTGGTGCGGCCCACGCCATAGTGGGCGCTGCGGTGCTTGAGCATGAAGCCCTCGGTGCCCATGCTGCGCGCGGCCTCGCGCTGGCGCGCGAGGTCGGCCCAGTCGGAGCCGTGCAGCAGCGCGCTCAGGCGCAGGGCCTTGTGGGGCGGGGGGGCGATGGCGGTGTCATTGGGCGGCTGCAGCGTGGCCTCCAGCAGCGTGCGGCGGGCCTGTTGCGGCTCTTGGCGCAGGTCCTGCCCAGCGTGCTCCAGCAGGTCGTAGGTGACCAGCACCGCGGGCAGTTCGCGCAGCAGCTTCGGGCCCAGGGTCTTGCGGCCCAGGCGCTTTTGCAGGTCGGCAAAGGGGCGGGGCTGGGGCTCATCGGGCAGCCATACCAGAATCTCGCCATCGGCCACCGTGCCATCGGGCAGCTGCGCCATCGCGGCCTCGGCCAGTTCGGGGAAGCGGTCGGTCACCAGCTCCTCCCCGCGCGACCAGATCCACACCACGCCCGCACGCCGCACGATCTGCGCACGGATGCCGTCCCACTTCCATTCCACCAGCCAGTCGCCGGGCGTGCCCAGCAGTGCGGGCATGTCGGCCACGAGCTGGTTGAACGGGTGGGCCAAAAAGAAGGGGTAGGGCTGGCCTGCATCGGCGGCATCCTGCGTATTGGCATCGTCGTCCACCGGCGCGATCAGCGCCTGGTAGTCGCTGGCCTGGGGCTGCCGGCCGATCTGCGTGTAGCCCATCAGCCGGTGCGCAATGCGCTTGGGGTCCAGCGCGCTCACCGTGGCCAGCGCTTGCGTCACCTGCAGGCGCGACACGCCCACGCGGAAGTTGCCGGTGATGAGCTTGAAGTACACAAAGCGCTGCTCGGGCGCCAGCATGTCCCATTGCGTGCGCAGACGGGTATCGGCCTCACCCTGCGGCAGGGCGCGCAGGGGCAGCAGCTGGGCCATCCATTCGGCCAGTGTCAGTTCGGTGGGCTGGGTGGGCAGCGGCAGCAGCAGCGCCAGCGTTTCGGCCAGGTCGCCCACGGCCTGGTAGCTTTCTTCAAACAGCCACTCGGGCAGGCCTGCGGCCTCTTGTGCCAGCACCTTGAGGCGCTTGGTCGGCACCATCTGGCGGGGTTTGCCGCCTGCGAGAAAGTAGGTGGCCCAGGCCGCATCGGCGGGCGGCGCCACGCGCAGGTAAGCCACCAGCGCCGCGAGTTTGGCCGACTGCGCGGTGGTGGCGTCGAGCGCCTGGAACAGCTGGGCAAAGGCCTTCATGCGGCTGCCTCAGGTGTGGGTGTGCTACCTGTCACCTCAAGCGCCGCCCCTGCATCGTCCTCGTTGTCATCGGCGCCGTATTCGGTGGCGAACACCTGGGCGTCCAGCCCTTGCTCGCACAGCCAGCGCACCATCACGGCAGTGCTGCCGTGCGTCACGATGACGCGCTCCGCGCCCGTGGCGCCAATGGCTTTTTGCAAGCTGGGCCAGTCGGCGTGGTCGCTCATCACAAAGCCCCGGTCCACGCCCCGGCGTCGGCGTGCGCCGCGCACCAGCATCCAGCCGCTGGCAAACGCGTCAGAAAACTCCCCAAAGCGCTTGAGCCAGGGGGTGCCGGCGGCCGAGGGCGGCGCCAGCACCAGCGCGCGTTTCAGGTCGGCCTTGGTCAGGCCCGGGTCCGTCACACGCAGCGTGGGTGGCAGGTCTACACCGGCCGCTCGGTACACGGCGTTGAGCGGCTCCACCGCGCCATGCACCACGATGGGCCCGATGCTGGCGTCCACCCCATGCAGCAGCCGCTGCGCTTTGCCGAAGGCATAGGCATACAGCACGCTGGCCTTGCTCGCCGCTGCGTTCGCCGCCCACCAGGCATTGATGTCGGCAAACAGCGTGGGCTGCGAGGGCCAGCGGTAGATCGGCAGGCCAAAGGTCGATTCGGTGATGAAGGTGTGGCAGCGCACGGGTTCGAACGGCGTGCAGGTGCCGTCGTCTTCGAGCTTGTAGTCGCCCGAGGCCACCCACACCTGGCCGCCGTGCTCGATGCGCACTTGGGCCGACCCCAGCACGTGGCCCGCCGGGTGCAGCGACACCTTCACACCCTGGTGGTCAATGGCCTCGCCATAGGCCAGCGTCTGCAGCGCGATGTCTGCCCCCAGCCGGTTGCGCAGCGTGCCCGCGCTGTCGTGGTGCGCCAGGTAGTGGGCCGAGCCCATGCGTGCGTGGTCTGAATGGGCATGCGTGATCACGGCCCGCTCCACCGGCCGCCAGGGGTCGATGTAGAAATTGCCCTGCGGGCAATACAGGCCTTCGGAGCGGTGGACGATCAGGTCGCTTGCGTGCATGGTCAGGACATCGTAGGCGGCGGGCCAAAGCCGGGGCGCGGGCTGGGGATTGCGTGACGACGCTTCATGACTAAAATTTGAATAAAAATGGCTGCTAGCGCTTATATGATGAGTGCTGGCAGCTATAAATATGTGAGCAATTGCGCTGGGCGTGATTCATTCCGTCAGCGCTGTCAACGCCTCGTCCCATCATCTTGTGCAGCTTCACCCTGTCTGCAGGCCAACACCGCTTTTGTATGCGCACCGAAATCGCCCGCCCGTCAGACGCCGTTGCCATTGCTGCCGTGTTGCGCGAGGCCGCGCAGTGGTTGGTCGATCAAAAAATTCCGCTCTGGCTCGTGTCTGATTTCACAGATGACAGCGTGCAGCGTGATGTGGATGGCGGGTTGTATGTGGTCGCCAAAGCGAGCGAAGCGGTAGTGGGTGTGGTGCGCTTCCAGCGCGAAGACCCAGTCTTCTGGCCGGACGCTGAACCGGGCACCTCCGCGTTCTTGCACAAGCTGGCCGTGCGGCGTGCTTGGGCGGGGCAGGGGGTATCTACGGCACTGCTGGCATTTGGGTGCCAGCACGCAGGCAGCCTGGGCCTGCGCTATCTGCGGCTGGACTGCGTGGCCGACCGGCAACCGCTGCGAAGGCTGTATGAGGGCTTTGGTTTTACCCTGAACGACTGTGTGCGCAAAGGCAGCAGAGAGTTTGCGCGGTACCAGATCGTGCTGTAGCCGCGCTGTGACCATCTTCAGGAAGGAACGATTCATGCGCCGTGTTTGTGTGTTCCGCCGGTTCGTCATGGCGTTGTTGGTGGCCGTCGCCATGGCCCCATTCCTGACCGCTGCCCAGGTGGCTGGCAACCCCGCCCCGCGCACCAATGCCTTCAACGACCCCTTTGTGCAGGTCACCAGCGCCATCCCGGCTTGCCCCGTGCCCGAAGGCCCGCTCTACACCGAGGCCGAGGTCCGCGAGCTGGCCCATGTGCGCTCGCAGCACGGCGGTAGTTGCCACCGTGTGGGGCGCTGCCGGTTGCCCAACTCCTACCTGTACGACGCCGAGATCATTCCGCGCGTGCAGCGCTACATCCAGCAGGATGGGCGTTTTGACGACACCAGTGTGTGGGTTCTGGGCGAGCGGCGGCTGGTGACACTGATGGGTTGTGTGCAGTCGCAGGCGCAGGCCGAGGCGCTGGAGAAAGCCGTGTGGCTGGTGGACGACGTGATGGGGGTGATCAACCTGCTGCAGGTGGGCGTTGAGCGCGATGGCGTGCGCTACCCGGTGCGGTCAGTGCCGTAGCCGGTGCACCGGCCTGCCACGGCCCTTTTATCCCAGCCGCACCCGGCGCGCAATCGGTCCCGACACGGGGCTTGCATCGCCGGTGCCACACATGGCGCGTGGGGGCTTGGGCTGGCCTGTTTCCTGCTGCATATTGCCCTTCTCCTATTTCATCAAGGAAATTTCGCCATGCAATTCAAGCGTTCCCTGCTTGCGGCCGCTACCCTGGCCCTGGCAACCGTTGCTCCCACCGCGTCGGCAAAACCGTTCAAGTGGGCAGGCTCCAGCGACATCCAGACCATGGACATCCATTCGCAAAACAGCGCCCTGGGCAATGGCATCCATGCGGCTGTGTATGAGTCGCTGGTGATGTTCAACAGCCGCACGCTCAAGGTCGAGCCGCTGCTGGCCACCTCGTGGCAGCAGGTCAGCCCCACGCAGCTGCGCGTGAAGCTGCGACAGGGGGTGAAGTTCAGCGACGGCTCGGCCATGACGGCCGATGACGTGGTTTATTCGCTGCAGCGCGCGATGAGCAAGACCTCCACGTACTCCATCTACACCCAGGGCATGGACCGCATCGCCAAGGTAGACGGCGAGACCATTGACATCTTCCTGAAGAACCCCAACCCGGTGATCCTGAACCAGCTCACCGAGCTGCGCGTGATGAGCAAGGCCTGGGCCGAGAAGAACAACTCGGTCGAGCCCAAGGACATCAAGGCCAAGGACGAAACCTATTCGCACCGCAATGCCATGGGCACAGGGCCCTTCGTGCTCAAGGAATGGGTGCCCGACCAGAAGATCGTGTTCACGGCCAACCCCCACTGGTGGAATGCAGGCAAGGCCGAAGGCAACGTCACGGAGATCACCTACACCCCCATCAAGTCCGAAGCCACGCGCATCGCCGCACTGCTGTCGGGCGAAGTGGACATGGTGCGCGACACCAGCATCCAGGACCTGGCCCGCATCAAGGCCAACCCCGCCCTCAAGGTCATGGAGATGGTGGAGAACCGCACCGTGTACCTCGCCATGGACCAGTTCCGCGAAGAGCTGGTGGGCAGCAACATCAAGGGCAAGAACCCGCTCAAGGACCTGCGCGTGCGCAAGGCGCTCTACCAGGCTATCGACAGCGCCACGCTGCAGCGCGTGACCATGCGCGGCATGTCCAAACCCACCGGAGCCATCGTGTCGCCGCTGGTCAATGGCTGGACGGAAGCCGTGGATAAGCGCCTGCCCTTTGACGCCAATGCCGCGAAGGCCTCGCTGGCCGAGGCAGGCTACAAAGACGGCTTCGAGGTGGACTTTGCCTGCAGCAACAACGCCATCGTGCAGGACGAAGAGCTGTGCCAGGCGATCACCTCCATGTGGTCGCGCATCGGCGTTAAGGCCAAGCTGCGCACGCTGCCAGCGGTCACCTATTACCCCATGGCACAGCGGCACGAGGCCAGCATTGCGCTGCTCAGCTGGGGCGTGCCCACCTTCGATGCGCTGTACACCCTGCAATCACTCGTCCGCACCAAGACCACGGGCGGCGACGGCAACTACAACCTGGGCCGCTACACCAATGAACGCATGGACTACATCGTCGACCGTGTGAAGACCGAAACCGACCTGCCCGTGCGAAACCGCTTGCTCACCGAAGGCCTGCAGCTGCAGAACGACACCGTGGCACACATCCCCCTGCACAACCAGATGCTGGCCTGGGCGATGAAGAAAAACGTGGAGCTGGTGCAGCGGCCGGACAACCGGATTGACTGGCGGCTGATCAAGGTGAATTGACGGGCAGGGGGGCGAAAGGCTGGCCGCTGACGGACGGCCTTTCGCGGCGCTCTTACGCTGGCAGATTCAGCCGCAACACGCTGTTTTCACTGCCGACGTACAGGCTGTTGGCATCCGGGCCTGGGCTGATGAACTTCACCAGGTTCAGGCTGGCGGGCAAGGAGCCCAGGCGCACGCCGACCGGCGTGGGCTGGTTTTGCCCTGCCAGCAATTCCAGGCCTTTGGCCACGGTAAAGCGGTAGACGCCGCATGCGCTGGACAGGAAGACCTCGCCAGGGCGGCTGGGCAGGGTGCACAGTTGGTGGTAGTGCCCGGAGATGAAGCTCTGTACGTTGAATGAGGGGAGGGCGAACGACTGCCGGTTGTTGCCTTCGAGTCGTACCAGCTCTGGCACAGAGCCGACGAGGCGCGTGCGCTCCTCCGACAGCACGGGCCGGTTGCACAGCACCCACCAGACGGGCGAACTACCCCCTTCGAACGCGATGTCTGTCACATCCATGTACCAAGGGCGCTGGTCCAGCGGCGGGTAGCTGGCAGCCGTGTGGATGAGTTGCGGGTCGCCAACGACCACCTGCACCTGTCCGCTGGCGCTGACAGTGCCGATCAGTGAGGTGCCGGATCCGTAGGGCCGCGAATCCAACACGAAAGGCAATGTGCGGGTGGCAAACCACAGCAGGCCTGTGGAGTCGGTCCGCAGAACCTTCAACCCTGAGACACCCGCAAAAAGCGGGCTTGTCACCCAGCTTTCCCAGGCCGAGTTGCCTGCGCTCTTGGAGGCGCGCAGCAGCGTGTTGTTGGCTGGGTTGTGGGTGACCAGGTAGCCGTACGCGCTGGCCAGGTGTTGGTAGCCGGACGAGAACGTGCTCGACAGGGACGTCACCTGGCCTGCGGGCGTAATAACCCGCAGAGGCGTGGGCGTGGTCCGGTTTGGCGGAGTGCCTTGCAGTGGGATTTCCGCCAGCGTAGCTACATAAATGGGGCCCGATGCATCGGCGGTGGCGTACGCACCTCTTACAAAGTCAAAGCGGGCTGCGCCCCCTGTGCCATCGACATACCCGCGTTGCTCGGACAGGCCGACCCAGGGTCGGGCTACCGCATTGGCCCCTTTCATGCGGTCCAGCACGAAGAGCACGCCAGGGCTCTCGGTGGTTTGCGCGCCCTCTGGCTCAGCTGAGCCGCTCGCTACCAAGTTGCCATTGGTGGGGTTGGAGACGGCTGTACTTACCCATCCCGGCATTGGCCAGATGTCTGAGCGCGTTCCGTCCAATGCGTAGTGGGCCAGGGTGTTGGAGGCGGAGTCGAATGCCCAATACGTGTCCACCGCACCTTTGACGGGGGCGAATGGCTCGGGATGCCCCACCCCTTGCCAACTGTGCGACAGAACAGTCCAGGAATATCCGCCCAAGGGGGACAGCGTCAGTTCAGCCCATTCCACACGGCTGTTCTGGACATCGTCGGTGAACCGGCGCACCGCACCTGTGGCGGAGGCCACCAAGCGGCTGTTGTCGGGCACTGGCAGCACCGAGGTCACGGTGCCATCTTGACTCACGGCGCGTAGCGTATAGCCCAAAGCATTGGACGGGCGGTCTAGAAAGTACACCAAGCCGTCGCTGGCCAGCAGCGGGCTTTCAAAGCTGCGGATCCGGGCCGTAGGGCCTTTGCCGTCCTGCAGCGGGCCTTCAATCGACTGGCCTGCCAAGGTGACCAGTCCTTCGTTGCTGAACAGCGAAACCAGTACGCCTGTGGTGTTGTGCACGGTATGGGCGATCAGATAACGGTCCTGTGCATCGACCACCCCAGATATGTCGCCCTTCTGTGGGCTGAGGGCGAAGTACGACAGCGTGCCGTCGGCAGAAACCCTTCCGACCCTCTGTTCGGAGGAGTTCCAGCCGACAAACCAGAGGTTTCCCTTGCTGTCGAAGGCGTGTCCAGTCATTGACACCGGCAGCCGGGCGTCGGTCGAGGTGCCTGCAAGGAAACCCGCCCCCCCCAGTGCGCCGGCCGACAGGCTGAGCGAGGCCGACCCAGGTGCCGGAGGCGGTGCGGGCGTAGGGGCCGGTGACGAGGAACCATCTCCTCCTCCGCAAGCAGAAAGAGAAAGCCCTGAGACTGTCATCCACAAAGCAAAGTGGCGGCGCGTAAGGGCAGAAGAAACTGTCTCATTTGAAGTGCGCATGAACAATCTTTTGAAGATAAGAAGGCCCTGCTTATAAAGCACGACGTTGCAAATGAGCAGGTTGTTACAAGGGGTTGCAGTGGCGCGCGCGGCCCGTGGGGGTGGGCACGCAGAGGCTCCCTAGCGCGCAGGCTGCAGCATGATGATCGCCATGCCCGCCAGCGCGACCAGTACGCCCGCCGTATCCCAGACGGTGGGCCGAATGCCATCGACTATCCACAGCCAGGCCAGCGCTGCGCCGATATAGACCCCGCCATAGGCCGCATACACGCGCCCCGCGCCTGTGGTGTCATGCAGCGTGAGCAGCCACGCGAACAGGGCGAGGCTCAGCGCTGCAGGGAGCAGCAGCCACATCGGCTTGCCCTGTTTGAGCCACAGCCAGGGCAGGTAGCAACCCACGATTTCAGCCAGGGCGGTGGCGATGAAGAGCAGCAAGGTCTTCATCATTGTTCGGGGCCGCGAAGGGCGGTGGATGGTGGTGCTTCTGGGCTGGTTGCCAGCCACTGGCGCAGCGCCAGTTCGCCCTTGGCGGTGAAGTGCACGACGCGCGAGCCCTGTGCCCGGTGCGCCCATCCGCCGTCGAACAGGCGTTGCAGCAACGCAGCGCCCAGCGCGCCGCCCAGATGGTGGCGGCGCTCGCTCCAGTCCAGGCAAGGGCGGCACAGCATGCGCCGCTGTTGCGCCAGTGCCGTGGTGTCAATGTCCACCTGGGCAAACCACTGCGCGCCTGCGGGCGTCACCGCTGCACCCTGGGGCGTGGCGTGCAGCAGCCCCTGGCGCACCAGGGCTTCGTAGAACTGCACGCCCACTTCGCCGGCCAGGTGGTCGTAGCACATGCGCGCGCGGCGCAACGCGGGCTCCCGGGGGCTTGCGCGCAGGCGCACGGCACCGGCGCGGAAGGCCACGTTCATGAGCGATTCCAGCAGGTGCGCCACATCGCGATCAGCCAGCCGGAAGTAGCGGTGGCGGCCCTGGTGCTCGACGGTCAGCAGGCCCGCATCGAGCAGCTTGGCCAGGTGGGCACTGATGGTCTGCTTGGTCACGCCTGCCACGGCTGCCAGTTCGGTGGCCGTGAGTGCGCGGTCGGCCATCAGGGCCGTGAGGACTTCGGCGCGCGCGCTGTCGCCAATGAGCGCGGCAATGCGCGCGATGTGGGGGCCATCTTTCATGGTTCGATCTTGGGCGAACCATCGAAGGACGTCAACCGCCTATCGTGAAGCCCTGTCCACCAACGACTTCTGAACACTATGATCACCTGCTTTATCCGCTACGACATCGACCCCTTCCAGCGCGAGCTGTTTGCCGAATACGCGCGCCGCTGGGGCCAGATCATCCCGCGCTGCGGGGGCCACCTGATCGGCTATTTTCTGCCGCACGAGGGCCGCAACTACGAGGCCTGGGGGCTCATCGGCTTTGAGTCGCTGGCTGCCTACGAGGCCTACCGCGCCCGCCTGCGCTCCGACCCCGAAGGCCGTGCCAACTTCGCCATGGCGCAGGAAAAGCGCTTCATCCTGCGCGAGGAGCGCACGTTCACGCAGGGCGTGGAAGGCACGCTGGACCTGCCCGCACACCCACTGGAGATCAGTGCATGATGGCCGTCATTTTCGAGGTACAGCCCGCTCCGGGCCAGCAGGACGCTTATCTGGGCGCTGCCGCTGCGTTGCGGCCTTTGCTGGAGCAGATCGACGGGTTTATCTCCATCGAACGGTTCGAGAGCCTCAGTGCACCCGGCAAACTGCTGTCGCTTTCGTTCTGGCGTGATGAGGAAGCGGTGGCGCAATGGCGCCAGATGGAAGCCCACCGCGCCACGCAGAAAGCAGGCCGCGAGCGGATCTTCGACAACTACCGCCTGCGCGTTGCCGCCGTGGTGCGCGACTACGGCATGCACGACCGCAATCAGGCTCCCGCAGATTCACGATCAGTGCACACCTGACGGGAGCCTGCGCTCCCGGCTACGACGGCCGTACTGCCGGGCAAGCCTCGCCATGGCCGCGTTTCGAACTGTGGTGGTCTGCACCAGCGCAGGAGAAAGGGGGCTGCCACCCAGATTTGCTGCCGGGTCAGCACCCACCGGCGGCGGATGCGGAGGCGTGAGAGATCCGCAGGAGGGGCAAGCCTTCAGCAAGGGGACACAGCGCCGCTCATGCTGCCCTGGCACAGGTGCAGGCTGATCCGCGCCCGGTTCAATAGCAGATCGCACAGCCACGCGTACATCAGCGCGATGTATGCCAGCTGCGCCCAGCCCACGTAGCTGCCGAACACGACGGTGTGCAGCCAGTTCTGGCCCCAAAGGTAGATGGCGCTGCTTGCCAGTGTGGCCAGAAGGAGGGTGGCGGTGGCCGGCACCAGCGATACCCCACCGGCACCGTGGGGTCGCCGCCATGCGGCCAGGCCCAGCAGGGCGAATGCCAGGGCATTGGCACCGCTGAAGATGCGCAATTCGCGCAACAGCTTTTCGGCCGTGTCCATGTAGGCGCTGCGGATCAGCGCATCGAGCTGGGCCTGCATCTGCTGTGCGGTGCCAATCTGCAGTTCCAGCCGTTGTTGCCGCCGTTTGCGGCACTCGCACGCCGGAATCCCCATCTCGGCCGCAATGGCCGCGACCCGGGCGGGCAGGCCCGCAGACAGCGCCTTGCGCGCGGCGTCGATCTCCTGCTCCTTGCCGCGCAAGAAGACCCGCGCCTGGGCGCTCAGAAAGCGTTCGTCCAGGGCCCGGAGCTTTTCGCCCGTCTTGTGCTCGATCTGCTGGCGGATCAGCTCGCGCGCACCGTGTTCAATCCAGGTAGGTTGCAGCAGCGATACCAGCAGCAACCCGCCGAAGGCGGCGCTGCCCAGCAGGGACAGCAGGAGTACGAAAGAGCGAAACAAGGTGGAGATCTCCAATGTTCAGTGCAGCTTAGCTCTGCGCAGACCGCACGTCGGCACATCCACTTTCGAGTACCAGCCGGCCCAGTGCGGGCTCCGTGAGCCGGTAGCTCAGCCGTTCGGCCACGCGCTCGGCACCCAGGCCTTCGTAGAACAGGATTCCCCGGGCGTTTGAAGCCTTCACAGGCCAGTCGATGCGGCGGCAGCCGTGTTCCATGGCATATCGGGCGAGCCCGTGCATGAGCGCCCGGCCCGCACCCTGGCTTCTTGAGGCCGAACTTACATACAACTCTTTGAGCTGGCAGTGTCTGCGCTGCTCCTCTGCAAATTCGACCAACGAATACACCAGCGAGAAGGCCGCCAGGCCCACCACAACGCCATCGCTGCGCGAAGCCACCAGCAAACGCTGGGCGGAGCCGGGCGCCAAGAGGTTCTGGCGAAGATGCTCCATCACCACCTGCCGAGGGGGTGTGGCGCCTTGGTTGTAGAAGGCGTGCAGTTCGCACAGCAGGTCGACCAGTGATGCATGCTGGTGTTCGGCGACAAGTTCAATGCGAAAGCGGTGTTTTGTGGGATGGGGGGCCTGCATATGGTTTTCTCACCAGGAAGCGTCTGCAACAGGACGAGCCGCGCATTCTGGCCCCTCCTGCGTGTCCAATGGCCATCGCATCACAGTCGGTACACGCCCTGCGGCGTGCTTCGCGCAGGGGTAAGTTGGTCAGGACTTCCGTGGGCCATGCCGACCGTGGGCGCGCGTTGTGTGTACCGCGTGCCTAGGTTTTCACCGCAATCACTTCCATACAGACGCGGTACCGCTGGCTGATGCCATAGCGCACGGGCTTGAAGCCACATTCGGCCAGCAATGCATACAGGCGGTCGCGGTCGAAGTTGTGATAGTGCTCGATTTCACCCCAGTACGGGTTCGCATTGCTGGCATCCAGTGCCTTCCAGACCATGGAGCCCGAGTTGGGCATGGAGATCAGCAGCACGCCACCCGGTTGCAACAGTCGGTGGGCGGCATGCAGGCCCACCTTGGGATACGGCATGTGCTCCAGCACATCTGCCATGCTGATCACACTGGCGGGGCGCGACAGCTCGAACCCTTTGACATCCTGGCAATGGGCTGCCACGCCCCATCGGCGCAACTCTTCCACCGATTGCGGACGCAGGTCCAGGCCCACAGGCTCGAAGCCGTACTCGTGCGCCGTGAACAGAAGCGATGCATTGCCAAACCCCACGTCCAGCCACGTGCCGCCGGTCTGGTAGGGCAGCACTTTCTCAATCATCTGCGCAGACACATAGCGCTGCCGCTCCAGGTCATAGCCCACCACCTGGGATTCGTTGGTGCCACGGAAAACGATATTCAGCGCTGCTTCGGTGTAGTAGCCGCTGCGAAAAACATGCTGGCACGCCGCGCATTGGCTCCAATGCATGGTGCGAGAGAGTTCTTGGCTGTAGCGAGGGTGGTGGGAACAGTCCGCACTGCGCAGCGGACGAAAGGCTTTGCTCTCGCACAACGGGCATGCCTGGTAGTCGATCAACTCATTGGCCAGGACTGCGGGGGTGTTTGCTGGAGGCCTGTAAGTCACCGGCGCAGCTGGGAAGGAGTACTTGATCATTGCCTCATTCTAGGAGCCTGTGATCTGCGCATGAGGAGCGCCCTGGCGTCACGCCGAATTGCAAACGCCGCAAGCGCAAAGAGCACGGCCCACGAGACGAAAGCTCCGGTCAGTACGTGCAGGAGGTAGGCCGGGGCCCCGCCCTCGGGCACGAGCCAGTACACCACCGCAGTGGGAGTGATGTGCACAAGGAGTTCAGCCGTTTGGATGCCGGGCCACAGGCAGGTGGTCGAAGCCCATCCAGGCGGCAGGACCCCCCAGTGCCAACGCGCCGACAGCCGCCGAGAAACCGATACCGACCAGCACGACCGGCACAGAGGCGCGCAAGCTCTTCATGCGGCCAACCAACGCTGCACGGTTCCAGCGTGCCGCTTCCAGCAACCGATGGGAGCGGGGCGGAGCGCTGGGACAGATCGAGGGCGTGAAAGCGAGCCGTGCACCACAAATGCTATAGAAACAATAGCTTTTCGCGCTTTTCAGACAAGCGCCAGGTGCCAAAAAACCTCCAATCCGAGCCGCGCCAGTCAGCGAGCCCGTTCACGAGGCGGCCCACTCACAGCGCAAAAATTTTCCCCGGATTCAGGATGTTCTTCGGGTCCAGCGCGCGTTTGATGGCGCGCATCATGTCCACCGCGCCCGTGCCGGTCTCGTCCAGCAAAAAGCCCATCTTGTGGATGCCCACGCCATGCTCACCGGTGCAGGTGCCGCCCATGCTGAGGGCGCGGGCCACCAGCGTGTGGTTCATGGCTTCGGCCTTGGTGCGTTCTTCGGCGCTGTTGGGGTCGATGAGGTAGCCGAAGTGGAAGTTGCCGTCGCCCACGTGGCCGACGAGGAAGTAGGGGATGCCGCTGGCTTCGACTTCGTCCACGGATTCGAGCAGGCAGTCGGCCAGGCGGCTGATGGGCACGCAGGTGTCGGTGCTGATGGCGCGGCAGCCGGGGCGGCTTTGCACGGCCGCGAAGTAGGCGTTGTGCCGGGCGGTCCACAGGCGGGTGCGTTCTTCGGGCGTGCTGGCCCATTCGAAGGCCTGGCCGCCGAATTCGCTGGCGATGTCCTGCACCATCTCGGCCTGTTCTTTCACGCTGGCGGGCGAGCCGTGGAACTCCATGAGCAGCATGGGTTCTTCGCGCAGATTGAGCTTGCTGTGCGCGTTCACCATGCGCACCGTGTGGTGGTCGATCAGTTCCACGCGGGCGATGGGCACACCCAGCTGGATGGTCTGGATGGTGGTGCGCACGGCAGCCTCGATGCTCGGGAACGAGCAGATGGCCGCGCTCACGGCCTCGGGCAGGGGGTACAGGCGCACGGTGATCTGCGTCATGATGCCCAGCGTGCCTTCGCTGCCCACCAGCAGGCGCGTGAGGTCGTAGCCCGCGCTGCTCTTTTTGGCGCGGGTGCCGGTGTGGATGACTTCGCCGCTGGCGGTCACCACCTCCAGCGCCAGCACGTTTTCGCGCATGGTGCCGTAGCGCACGGCATTGGTGCCGCTGGCGCGCGTGGCGCACATGCCGCCGATGCTCGCGTCGGCGCCGGGGTCGATGGGGAAGAACAGGCCGGTGTCCTTTAAGGCTTCGTTCAAGGCCTTGCGCGTGATGCCGGGCTGCACCGTCACCGTGAGGTCTTCGGCGTTGATGCTCAGCACCTGGTTCATGCGGCTCACGTCGATGCTGATGCCGCCCTGCACGGCCAGCAGGTGGCCTTCAAGCGACGAGCCCGCGCCGTAAGGGATCACAGGCACTTCGTACTGGCTGGCCAGCTTCACCGCATCGGCCACATCCTGCGTGCTTTCGGCAAACACCACGGCGCTGGGCGGCGGGGCCTGCAGCGAGCCTTCGTCGCGCCCGTGCTGCTCGCGCACGGCCTGGGCCAGCGAGCACTGCGCGCCAAAGCGGGCCTGCAGCGCATCGATGAGGGCCTGGGGTACGTCGCGCAGCTTGATTTCGGGCAGCAGGTGGGCGGCAGCGGTGGGGGCGTTCATGGTGTGTGTCTCCGGTGGGTGCGGTCAGTGAGAAGCATTCTAGGTTCGGCCCCGTGCAAGGGCTCTGGGTGATCCAACTTGGGCCTGTGCGGGGATGCGGGTATTCACGGGCTTGTTGGTCGGCGCCTGCATAAATACATTACGTTCGAAATGTATATTGTGAAAGCGCCATGAACCACCGTGTTTCCCCCAAGGCCGGGGTGCGCCGCACCCATGCCGAGCGCAGCGCCGCCACCCGCCAGCACCTGATTGCCACGGCCATCGACGTGATCCAGCACCGCAGCCTGGAGGAGATGTCCATCCACGAGCTGGCCAAGTCGGCGGGCATGACCTCGGGTGCGGTGCAGCACCACTTCGAGTCGAAAGCGGTGCTGATGATGAATGTGCTGAGCGAGCTGATCGAGTCCACCGTGCGCTCGGGCGAACTCTGGCCCAGCCCCGCGCTGCCCGCGCGCGAACGGGCCGCGAAGTTTGTGCAGGCGGTGTGGAGTCTGGTCTATGCGCAGCCGCGCTTCATCGTGGCCTGGAACATCTACCTGGGCTGCCGCAACCAGCCCGAGGTGCTGGGCCACATCGCCGAGCTGCGCCAGAGTGTGCAGGCGCGCATGCACGAAGGCTTCTTCACGGCCTTCCCCGAGCTGGCGGCAGAACCCGACCGCGATGGCCTGCTGGGCCTGGTGCTGTCGTCGCTGCGCGGGCTGGGGATGCTGCAACTGTTTGCGCCTGCACAGCCATCAGCGCCCGATGCCGTCCATCAGGCGCAGCTGGCCTGCCTGGCCGACTGGATCGCCAACCGGTGCGAGGCCGCAGCAGCCTCTGCGGCCACGCCCGCGAAGGTGCGCACGCGCCGCCGCTGACCCGTCTTTGCCTGCACGCCGCGCCGATCAGGCATCCCTCGCTTAAAACATCACCAGGAGACACACCATGACTTCGGCTTCCATGCGCGCTCCGCGCCTCCTCGCGCTCGCCGCACTCGCTTGCCTGGCCGGTGGCGCCCTGGCGCAGCAGCCGGGCGGCTATCCGACCAAGCCCATCCAGCTCATCGCCCAGCAACCGCCCGGCAGCGGCTCGGACGCGATGACGCGCGTGTGGGCCGACTGCGCCGCGCGCGAGCTGGGCCAGGCCGTGGTGGTGCAGAACAAGCCCGGGGCCAATGGCATCCTGGCCATCAACTACCTCAAGTCCCAGCCCGCCGACGGCTACAGCCTGCTGAGCATCGGCATGTCGCAGATGACGATCACGCCCTATGTCTACAAGCAGCCGCCGTATGACCCGCAACACGACTTTGATGGTGTGGCCGTGCTGGGCACGTCGCCCCTGGTGTTGACCGTGCCGCCCGGCATGGGCATCGCCAGCCTGGCTGATTTGCAGAAGCTGGCGCGGTCCACGCCCGGCGGCATCAACTTTGGCTCACCAGGCAAAGGCAGCCCTGCGCACCTGCTGACCTCGGCGCTGGTGGACAAGCTGGGCGTGCCCGGCACCCATGTGCCCTTTGTGGGTGAGGGCGCGGGCCTGACTGCGCTCATGGGCCAGCAGATCCACGCGATGACGTTGGTGATTGGCACGGCGGCGGCGCAGGTCAAGGCGGGCAAGCTGGTGCCGCTGGCGCTGTTCGGTGCGCAGCGCTCGGCGCTGCTGCCCGATGTGCCCACCATCGCCGAAGCCCTGCCCGCCGCCAGCGATCTGGCGCGCCCCGCGTGGATTGCGGTAGTGGCCAAGGCAGGCACCTCGCCCGAGCTGCTGAACCGGCTCAATGCCGTCACCGAAAAATGCCGTGGTGGTGATGCGCAGTACAAGTCCCGCCTGGAAGCCATGAACGTCACACTGACCACTTCCACACCAGGCGATGCCCGCACCTGGGCGGCCCGCGATGCGGCAGTGTGGCGCCCGCTGATCGACAAGCTGGGCCTGGCCACGGAATGAATACGAGCACAGCGGCGCCGCTGGTTACGCTGCCCCACGGCGGGCAGCTGCGCGGCCTGTGGGAGCAGGGCGTGCGCGTGTTCCGGGGTGTGCCGTATGCCCAGGCGCCGCGCGGCACTTTGCGCTTTGCGGCGCCGGTGCCAGCGCTACCGTGGCCTGGCGTGCGCGATGCCACCGAGTTTGCGCCGATGGCACCGCAGCTGCCCCGCACCGCGCGTGCGGATGCGCCCATGCTGGGAGGCGAAGACTGCCTGGCCGTGAACGTATGGGCCCCGCCTGCAGAGCCCGGTGCCCGCCTGCCTGTCATGGTGTGGGTGCATGGCGGCGGGTTCTTTCGCGGGGCGGCCAGCGAGCCGTTGTACGACGGGGCTTCATTTGCCCGGCAGGGCGTGGTGTTTGTGTCGCTGCAGTACCGCTTGGGCATCGACGGTTTCCTGCATTTCGAGGACGAGGCTGGTTCGCGGGGCGGCGCAGCGCCCGCCAATCGCGGCCTGCTGGACTTGTTGGCCGCGCTGCAATGGGTGCGCGAGCACATCTCCGCCTGGGGCGGCGACCCGGCGCAGGTCACGGTGTTCGGCCAGTCGGCCGGTGCGGGCGCACTGGCCTGTGTGCTGGGCATGCCCGCATCGCGTGGGCTCTTGTTGCGCGCCATCTTGCAGAGCCCGAGCGTGGCCTGCCAGACGCTGCAAGAGGCCGCCGCTGCGCGCCGCGCCGTGGCCGCCCTGGTGGGGGTGGCGCCCTCTCTGGCTGCGCTGGGTGCGGCAGCCCGGCCAGCCGTGCTGCACGCGGTGCACCGCCTCGCGGCAGACCCGGCCCTGCGGCAGCAACACGGCCTGGGCATCCGCAACTTCTTTCCCCTGCGGCCCGTGGTGGACGGGCAGGTGCTTGTTGCATCGCCGCTGCAGGCGCTGGCGCAGCAGTGGGCGGCGCACCCGCCAGACTTGCAGGTGCTGGTGGGCAGCAATGCCGAGGAGATGCGCCTGTACCACGTGCCGGGCGGCGCGATGGACCGCGTGACCGAGGCGCAGGTGCTGGCCTTTGCGCAGGAGGTGGGCTTGGGCGCGCACGCGGTGCAGGCCCTGCGCGCCACATTGCCGCCCACACACCAAACGCCCGGCGAACTGCTGTGTGCCCTGCAGTCCGACTTCTACTACCGCGTGCCCGCCCAGCGCATTGCCGCACTGGCCAGCCGCTGGGCCCGCGGTGCCCATGCCTACGAATTCGCCTGGCCTTCGCCGCAATGGCGAGGGCGCCTGGGGGCGGCGCATGGGGTGGAGTTGCCATTTGTGTTCGGCAACCTCCACACCGCCACGGGACAGGAACTGACAGGGCCCAGGCCACCCGCCGCGCTGGCCGCAACCATGCACCGGCACTGGGTGGCGTTTGCACAAAGGGGCGACCCCGGATGGGCGCCGTGTGCGGGCGCGCAACCGCTGGTTCAGCGGTTCGGTGTGGCGTCGCCCGCGTGTGCGCCCCACCCGGAACCTGTGCGGCGCTCGCTGTGGGACGGTCTTCTCTGACAAAGTAGCCGCCGAGGTAGCTGCAGAGGTAGATGCCGGAGCGGTGGCTCGCTACACTGGTCCGGCGTCTTGTTGACGACTTCAAACAGAAGGGGTTGCCATGGCTTCAGCCAATGTGGGGGATTGCCTGTCGGGTGCCTGGGGCATCTTCAAGAACAACGCCATCACCCATGTGGTGTGCACCTTGCTGGTGATGGTGGTGGCCAGCATCAGCGCGGGCCTGCTGGCCGGGCCCATGGTGGTGGGCTATATGCGCATGATCGAGCGCGAGGCGCGCGGCGAGGCGGTGCAGATCGGCGACATCTTCCGGGGCTTTGACGACTTTGTGCCCGCGTTCGTGGCCGGGCTCATCAGTTCACTGGTGGTGTCACTGGGCTTCATGCTGTGTTTCATCCCCGGTCTGCTGGTCATGGCCCTGCCCCCGGTGGCGCTGTTCCTCGTGGCGCGCGGCGAGCGCGATGGTGTGGCCGCCTTCAACCAGGCCTGGAGCATCGTGACGAAGAACCTGGGCTCGGCGTTTTTCTGTTCGCTGGTGCTGGGCATCGTGGGTTCGCTGGGCTTTTTGCTCTGTGGCGTGGGCGCGCTGCTGACGCTGCCGCTGTCCACCATCGGCTCCTACTACATGGCGCGCCAGCTGGTGGGCGATGAACCGGTGGCGCTCCCTCCCCTCTGAGCCCCGCCCGGTGCTGGCCCCAGCGGGCAGCGCGCCAGCCTGGCAACCGCTGGACAGGGATGCGCGGCGGCTGCGGCTGGCGTTCGGCCTGGGCTGGCCACTGGCCATGGCCGCCACGCCATGGTGGCTGGGGCAGGGCGGGCTGGGCCTGGGCTGCGGGTTTCGCGCGCTGACGGGCATGCCCTGCCCGCTATGTGGCGGCACACACGCGTGTGCGGCGCTGGTGCAGGGCGATTGGGCGGCCGCCTGGGCCGCCAACCCGGGCGCGGTGCTGTTGCTGGTGTGGCTGGTGTTGCTGGCGGGCCAGGCGGTGGTGGAAGGCACGCTGGGCCACCGCCGCACGGTGCGCTGGCCGTGGTGGCATCCGGCAGTGCCGGTGGCGGTGGGCGGCGGATTGCTGCTGCCCTGGCTGCTGCGCCTTGCGGGGCTGGCGTAGCCGGGTGCCCAGCCTTCTTTCTCGTTCTTCTCTCTCCATTCCCTTCCAACTTTTCGGGCACGCGCGTGCACCGCTTGTGATGTGCGCGCACCACTTGCATGCAAAGTGGTGTGTCCGTGGTGCCAGGGAACCGCCCGGTGCACAGCCTCCGTGCGCCAGACTGGTGCATTCGGCTTGTATACCAGTTGGCACGGAACCTGCGTAACCGCAGGCAATGACCACCGCCACCGAGATCAGCAACCGCATCATCGAAGCCGTGATGGCGCAAAAACTCGCGCCCGGCTCCCGCCTGGGCGAGCAGCAACTGGCCATGCTGTTCGACTGCAGCCGCACCATCGTGCGCGAGGCGCTCACGCGGCTGGCCACGCGGGGCATCGTCACCGTCAGCGCCCGGCGCGGCTGGTATGTGATCGAGCCCTCGCAAGACGAAGCGCGCGAGGCCTTCGAGGCGCGCCGCGTGATCGAACTGGGCTTGCTGCACCAGCTCAAGGTGGTGGACAAGGCCGCGTTGCGCCAGCTCAAAAGCCATCTGCAGCGCGAGAAGGCCGCGCTGGCGGGCACTGATGTGGGCATGCGCAGCTTTCTATTGGGCGACTTCCACGTATGCCTGGCTGAATGCCTGGGCAACAGCCTGCTGGCCGACACGCTGCGCGACTTCACGGCGCGCACCACGCTCATCGCCATGCTCTACCAGTCGTCGCACGATGCGGCGCAGAGCTGCGCCGACCACGTGCGCATCGTCGAGGCGCTGGAGGCAGGCGACATTGCCCGCGCCGAAGCACTGATGTCCGAGCACATCGGCACGGTGCAGTCGGCCCTGCGCCTGCAGGCCAGCAGCGACCCGCTGGCCGGGCTGCGCGATGCGCTGGCACCGGTGCGCAAGAGCCCTGCACAAGCCACCCCACCAGCCCGCGCGCGCAAGCCCCGCGCTGCCCCCAAGAGTTCCACCCCCCCAGCGTCTGACCCAGACGCCCCTGTCGACGCATCCACCTACCTAGGAGCCCTGCTATGACCACCGTCCGCACCGTCACCTCGTCCACCCGCCGCCTGACCCTGGGCGTGTTCGCCGCCGCAGGCCTGTCTGCCGCCCTGATGGCGCCTGCCGCCCACGCGCAGAACGCGCTGGACAACATCCTCAAGGCCAAGGAAATCAAGATTGCCATTCCCACCGACTACCCACCCTACGGCTTTGTCGGCACGGACCTCAAGCCGCAGGGCCTGGATGTCGAGATGGCCAATTACATCGCCACCAAGCTGGGCGTGAAGGTCGAGCTGATCCCCGTGACCAGCGCCAACCGTATCCCCTACCTGCAGACGCAGAAGGCCGACCTCGTCATCTCCACGCTGGGCAAGAACCCCGAGCGCGAAAAGGTGATCGACTTCACTGCGGCCTATGCGCCGTTCTTCCAGGCCGTGTTTGCCAGCAAGAGCCTGAACATCAAGAGTTTTGCCGACCTCACGGGCAAGAGCGTAGCCGTGACGCGTGGCGCCATGGAAGACCAGGAACTGGCCAAGGTCGCGCCTCCCGGCGTGGACGTGAAGCGTTTTGAAGACCACGCGGCCAGCATCTCGGCTTTCGTGTCGGGCCAGACGCAGGCGATTGCCACCAGCGCATCGACGGCCGGGACCATCATGGTCAAGAACCCCAACCTGCAGACCGAATACAAGCTGCTGCTGAAAGACAGTCCCAACTTCATCGGCGTGGCCAAGGGCGAGGACAAGCTGCGCCTGCGTGTGAACGAAATCATTGCCGAGGCGCGCAAATCCGGCGACATCGACAAGATGTCCAGCAAGTGGCTGGGCCGCCCTGCGGGCGATCTGCCCCTGTAATCGCTGTTCTCGCCCCTGCTGAAAGAACCGAACAGGACCGTGGCGTGACAAGCGCCACAGGGCATTCGCACCATGCTGATTGCGCTTGACTTTTCTGCCGTGCTGTCCTCGTGGCCGTTGCTGGTGCGCGGCGTGCTCTGGACCATTGGCCTGACCATCGTGGGCACCGTGCTGGGCCTGCTGCTGGGCACTGCCTGTGCCTGGGCACGCGCCCGCAACCTCGGGCCGCGTGCACTGCCACTGCGCTGGGCGGTGGCCAGCTATGTGGAGCTGGTGCGCAACACGCCCTTCATCGTGCAGCTGTTTTTCCTGTTCTTCGGGCTGCCCGCGCTGGGGCTCAAGCTCTCGCCCGAGTTCGCCTCCGTGCTGGCCATGGTGATCAACCTGGGCGCGTACTCGGCCGAGATCATCCGCGCGGGCATCGAGGCCACGCCACGCGGCCAGATCGAAGCCGCGCACAGTCTGGCGCTGACGCCGGGCCAGACCTTCCGGCGCGTGGTGCTGCCACCCGCGCTGCAAAAGGTGTGGCCTGCCATGGTCAGTCAGATCATCATCGTGATGCTGGGATCGGCCGTGTGCGGGCAGATCTCCACGCCCGAACTGAGCTATGCCGCCAACCTCATCTCCAGCAACACCTTCCGCGCTTTCGAGGCCTTCATCCTGGCTACTGCCGTGTACCTGGTGCTGTCCATGCTCACCCGCCGCCTGCTGATGTGGGCGGGTGCACGTTTCCTGGTCGGGAGGTAAGCCGCCATGGTCGAGTTCTCTCTGTGGGACATCCTGCGCAACCTGCTGCTGGCGGCGCGCTGGACGGTATCCCTGTCCCTCATCGCCTTCATCGGTGGCGGCCTGGTAGGCCTGCTGCTGCTGGTGCTGCGCTTGTCCAAGGTGCGTGGCACCGAGCGTTTGATCGGTGCCTATGTGCAGGTGTTCCAGGGCACGCCGCTGCTCATGCAGCTGTTCCTGGCGTATTTCGGCATTGCGCTTTTTGGCATCAAGACCTCACCATGGACGGCCGCGGCCGTGGCGCTTACGCTCTACACCAGCGCCTACCTCACCGAGATCTGGCGCGGCTGCGTGGCCTCGATCCCCAAGGGCCAGTGGGAGGCCGCGCAGAGCCTGGCACTCAGCTTTGGCGAGCAGCTGCGCCATGTGGTGCTGCCGCAGGCGCTGCGCATTGCGGTGCCGCCCACGGTGGGTTTTCTGGTGCAGGTGATCAAGGGTACGGCGCTGGCTTCGGTGATTGGTTTTGTCGAGCTGACCAAGGCGGGCAGCATGATCTCCAACGCCACCTACCAGCCCTTCCTCGTCTACGCCTGTGTCGCCCTGCTGTATTTTGTTTTGTGCTTTCCGGTAAGCCTGGTGGCGCAATCGCTTGAAAGGAAACTCCATGGCAACCGCCGCTGAAGCCACCACGGCTACCCCCACTCCCGCCCACGATGGCATCGTGGTGAGCGATCCACCCATCGTGGACATCACGGCCCTGCGCAAGTCTTACGGCACCAACGAAGTGCTCAAGGGCATCGATCTCAAAGTGCAAAAGGGCGAGGTGATTGCCATCATCGGAAAAAGCGGCTCGGGCAAGAGCACGCTGCTGCGCTGCGTGAACGGGCTGGAGGTTTTTCAGGAAGGCGCTCTGAGCGTCAACGGCAAGAAACTCATGCACGACAGCCCCGCTGCCATGCGGGAGTTGCGCCAGCAGGTGGGCATGATCTTCCAGAGCTTCAACCTGTTCCCGCACCTGAGCGTGGGCCGCAACATCATGCTGGCGCCCACGCTGGTGAAGGCGCGTGATGCCAAGACGGCAGAAGCGCAGGCGCGCAAGCTGCTCGAACGTGTGGGTCTGGCCGAAAAGTTTGACGCCATGCCCGATCAGCTCTCGGGCGGGCAGCAGCAGCGCGTGGCCATTGCGCGCGCGCTGGCCATGGAGCCGCAGGTGCTGCTGTGCGACGAGATCACCTCGGCGCTGGATCCAGAGCTGGTGGGCGAGGTGCTGCGCGTGGTGGAGTCGCTGGCACTTGAAGGCATGACACTGATGATGGTCACACACGAGATGGCGTTTGCCCGCAAGGTGAGTGACCGCGTGATCTTCATGCACCAGGGCCGTGTGCATGAAACAGGTGCGCCCGCCGAGCTGTTTGGCAACCCGCAGACGCCGGAGCTGCAGCAGTTCCTGTCGTCGCTGCACGACTGACCCAAAACAAAGCCCGCCTGCGGTCTGGAGAGTTCCAGGGCAGGCGGGCCCGCAGGCCCCAATGGCCCGCTACATCCCAGAGGCCACCCGGAGGCTGGTACCGTGCCAGGCCCAGGCGCCTCACAAAAAAATCAGGACAGAAGGCCCTTCTCGAATTCTGAGGGTGACAGTGCGCCGCTCTGGTCCTTGTCCAGTTCCTTGAAGCGCTGGCTGATGGCCGGCAGCTGGGTCGCTTCCTTCTCGGTCAGCTGGCCGTCCTTGTCGAGGTCTGCGCGGTTGAATGCCGTGGTGGCCGCCCTCGATGGGTTGCCGGTGCCGGGGCCATACGAATATTTGGAGTCCGCCTGGGGTGCCGTTTTACTGGCTGGGGCGGGCTGGGGGGATGCCGAAGTGGTCTGTGCTTGCAATGCGCCCGCGCCGCCCAGGGAGATGGCGGCGAAAAGCATCACGCTGCGCGTGTCGAACGAATAGGTGCGTCGTTGCAGTGCTTTCATGGAAGCTAAGCTCCTTCGAAGTTGAACAGGGTTGCATTGCACCGCAGCACGGTGGTGAAGGCCAGCACTCTTGCCTGCTGTTGCCCAGGTCAACATTTCCCAGCGTGGTGTAACCCGGCAGTACCGGCACATGTAGTTTTTGCGGGTGGATGTAGCCAGAAGTAGCTCGCAGTTTGCCTGCAGCCCTGGCATCGGTGAGAGAGGCTAAGGCGGCATGCCCACGGTGGCGCTTGTGCGCAGGATGACCGGCAGGCCCGTGTACGTCCTACAAGCGACGGACGTGCGCGCCAAAACAATGAATCCAAGCAATTCGCTTGTTCTGGTGTTTTATCGAAGGAGCCTTTCATGCAAAAGCAAACCATCCTCGCCGCTTTGGCCACACTGGCGTGCACCGCCGCCTTGGCACAAGCCCCCGCCAATGTCACCGCGCGTCCGCCTGCAGAAGTCAACCCCACCGCATCGGGCGGCGCTGCGGCTGCCAATGCCCAGAACAAGGTGGACATGCGCAGCAGCCAGAGCAGCGCTGCACCCGCCAACCCCACCGCGGGTGACGGCCGTGCCGCCCCTGTGGCCGAGATCAACCCCAGTGCAGCAGGCGGGAAGGCCGCAGCCACCGCACAGACGCGTGTCAATGCACGCTTGATGGACAGCAATGGCGACGGGATGGTGTCGCGCAAGGAGTGGGACACCTACCATGCGAACGCCTGGAACACCCTGCAGCCCACGAACACGGGCGTATCCACCGCCGACATTGACAAGCTCAACCGCACCCCCATGACCCACTGATTGGGCCGTGCGTAGCCAACGGGTTCGAACCAACGCCCCTGCATGTGATGGCAGGGGCGTTGGTCTGTCTGGGCAGCGCGGAGCACGGTGAAGCCATATCGCAATGTGGCTTCTTGTGCGGAGAGCAGGGTGATAGGCCCCCTCTCACCCCAGTAGGCCTGGGTGGCGGAGAATCTGCGAATTCTTCCACCGCATGCGGCGCCCCTGCCACCTGCGCTCCACCTTACCGAGGCACCCCATGGGCAACCGACTCACACAGATCGCCACGCGCACCGGCGACGCCGGTACCACCGGACTGGGCAACAACCAACGCGTTTCCAAAAACAGCCTGCGCATCCATGCTCTGGGCGACGTGGACGAACTCAACTCCCACATCGGCCTGCTGCTGTGCGAGCGCGTTCCCGCCGATGTGCGCGAGCTGCTTGTCGAGGTACAGCACCAGCTGTTCAACCTGGGGGGCGAGTTGTCGATTCCCGGCTACGAACTGCTCAAGGCCGAGGCGGTACTGGCGCTCGACGAGGCGTTGGCCCACCACAACGCGGCGCTGCCCCGGCTGCAGGAGTTCATCCTTCCCGCAGGCACCCGCGCCGCCGCGCAAGCCCATGTCTGCCGCACCGTGGCGCGCCGCGCGGAGCGTGTGGTGGTGGCGCTGGGCAACGAAGAGGCCATCAACGACGCACCCCGGCAGTACCTCAACCGCCTGTCCGACCTGATGTTCGTGCTCGCCCGCGTGCTCAACCGCATGGACGGTGGCGATGACGTGTACTGGAAAAGCGAGCGTCTGGCGCAGCAGAATGCTACTGAATAGATAGCTGCTTGCGCTTGATGGTCGTGCGGTAGCGGCCAATTTTCCTCATATTTTCACTGCCTTTTGCAACTGGCGCGCACCAGGCCAGGGCAGCCGAGCAAGGGCCGCCCCGCAGCGAGGGCTGCGTCCCCCTTCCCGAATCGCGCCTGCGATTCGAGAGAAGGGGGAAGGCACGCAGTGCCTCAGGGGGATGTACCTTATCTCGGTGCCAGGATCGCCATCGTCAGCCGCGACACGCAGGTCAGCTCACCCGCTTCGTTGTGCATATCGATGTGCCACACATGCGTGGTGCGGCCAATGTGCACGGGCCGTGCCGTCCCGGTCACCCAGCCGCTGGTGGCAGAGCGCAGGTGGTTGGCGTTGATGTCCAGGCCCACGGCGCGGTAGCCCTCGGGCAGGGTGTAGTAGGCGCCGGTGGAGCCCAGCGACTCGGCCAGCACCACGCTGACCCCGCCGTGCAGCAGGCGAAAGGGTTGCACGGTGCGGTGGTCCACGGGCACCCGTGCACGCAGAAAATCGTCACCCACCTCGACAAACTCAATGCCCAGGTGCTCTACGGCGGTGTTGCGGTTGGCGGCCTCCAGCAGGGCCAGGTCGATGGGTTTTTTCCAGATGGGCATGGTGTTCAACGGGCGTCAGAGCCGGGTCAGTACGAGCCGCGATTGTGCCTATGGCCCGCGGTGAGCAGGTGGAGCTTCCTATGTACGCTCTCGGCTTTGCTGTATGCCTTCTGTCAGTGCGCTCACTACGCAAGCGGCGTTACCAGGGGCGGCCGATGACAAAACGCACGGGTTGGCGCACGGTCTCCATGTCTTCGTACAGCTCGGCCTGCAGTTCGCCGCGGGTAAAGGCTGTGTCGATATTCCACGTTTGCTGGTGTTCGTTGTTCATACGCGCCCATGCGCCGCGCTCGGCTTGCACCACTTGACCGGAGGAGAGCTTGAAGGACAGCGTCTTGATGCGCAACAGCGTGTCATTGCCCTGGAACTGGACGCTCTTTCCCTCCACCTTGAACTGCTTGATGTCTACCCCGCCCAGCTTGATGGGGCCTGGGCGGTCCGGGTCGAAAGCCTGGGCCGCTTTTGTGGTCCGCTTGGCCACGCTGAGGGGGACCGTCCCTTCGAAGATCAGTCCGGTCACCGCCTTGTCGGGCAGCCGGTTGAGGGTCAGTGCGAAGCTGCGTGAGCGAGCGTCGGTTGAAAATTTCGGAAAGCTGGCGATGTCCGCCTGACCTAGGCTCTGGGTGGTTTTGTCGGGGAACACCGCCGTCACTCGCACGTCGCCTTTGTCAAAGAACGAGTTCGTCCACTGGGTGAAAAGACCGGAGCGCGTGGTGGCAATAGCGTTGACCTCCACCTTTTCCATGTCGCCGGTGGCAGCAAACGGAACCAGATTTTTGTCTCTGCCAGGAGGGGCCTCGATAAAAGTCACGCCCAGGATTTTTACGTCAATGGGGGCCTGCGCATACACCTGAAAGCTGCACGCCACCAGGGCGGCCCCAATCATCCGAGGCAAGGTCAACAATGCGAGATTTTTCATGCAATCGATCACTGAAGATGGTCGTGGCCTCGGCGGTGACACACCACAGAGGCTTGTGTGGAGCCGAAGTTTCTCCCTCTCTTCGGCCGGGGCATTGTGCAGTATGCGCAGCGGATAGATGCTGTGCATGCAGAAGCAATTGCCAGACAACAACCCTCTATAGTCGGTCCAAGGAAAGGGCCTCACAGACGCCTAGCACAGCTGACACGGCATGGTTCGGACGATCAATCCTCAGCCCACAAACTTGCCGTTGGCGCCCATCACCCCCAGGTCCAGAAAGCGCGAGCCCACATACGGCGCGCCGCCGGCGTAGTCGATGGACAGGCCACCCAGGTCGCTGCTGCGGATACCGGCCAGTGCGCTGCGCAACTTGGCGCGGGTGAGCTCACGTCCGGCGCGTTCCAGGCCTTCGGTGAGCACGCGGGCATTCACATAGCCTTCAAAGCTGCGGGCCGAAAACTCCTGGTAGCCCAGCGCGCGCATGGCTTTCTGGTAGTCGCGCACCACGGCCACGCTGGTGCGGGCCGCGTCGGGCAGCACCATCGACAGTGCAATGCCCGAGGCCTTGCCGCCCAGCTGGCGCAGGTTGTCGCCCGACAGCGCTACGCTGGTGGCGGCCAGCGGCGTGCTGGACGACACCTTCTTGAACTCGTTGACCAGTGTGGCGGTAACGTCACCTGCGGTTCCGAGAAGCACAGCGGCGGCCTTGGCGGCCACGGCCTTGCCCACCACATCGGGCACCTGCGCGCCCTGTGCATCCAGCTTGAAAGCCTTGGGCGCGGGCTGCTTGGCGGCTGCCATGGCCTTGTTCACGTCCGCCAGAAACTCGCGGCCAAACGCCGTGTCTTGGTACACGATGGCCAGGTCGTTCATTCCCATGGACACCAGCTTTTGCGTCAGGCGCTGGGCTTCGTCGGCGTAGCTGGCGCGCACGTGGAACACCGAGCGGTACTCGGCCTTGCGCAGCGACGTGGCACCGCTCTGTGGGGCCACATAGGGGATCTGCGCCTCGTCCACCAGCGGCAGGATGCGCTGGTTGTTGGCCGTGCCCATGCAGGAGATCAGCGAGACCACGTTGGCGTCGGCAATCAGCTTTCGCACGTTGTCTTCGGAGCGCGCGGCGTCGTAGCCGTCGTCCAGTGCCAGCAGCTTGATCTCGCGGCCATGGATGCCCTTGGCGTTGGCCTGTGCAATGCCCGCATCCAGCCCTTGCTTCAATTCCTTGCCCAGGCTGGCCAGTGCGCCGGTCATGCCGATGGAGCAGCCAATGGTCACGCTCTTGGCGTCCATGGGGTCCTGCACGCCCACGGCGCGCGAAGAGGTGGCAAGCAGCAGGCCGGTGCTGGCGGCCACAAGGGATTGGGTGAACTGACGGCGTTGCATGGTCAAAAAAACTCGCAGGCAAAAAAGCCACCAGCCCCGGATGGTGGCTGGTGGAGGGTGGACTGGGGAAGGTCGATAGACCTAGGGTTAACCCTGATTTTATCTACCCAGGCTGGCAATTGGCTGTCAAAGGCCTGGCAGGCCTGGGGGTGTCCTCTTTACACCGTGCTGCCAGGGCCCGCTGGCGCGCGCATGCTGCCCGTCTCCACATACCGCTGGTGCCACGACAGCGCCTCGTTCAGCAGGTGGGGTGTGTGCTGGCCCACGGCGCCCCGCTTGGCGCGGGCCACGTAGTCGTGCAGCGCAGGGCGGAAGTCGGGGTGCGCGCAGCGGTCGATGATGATCTGCGCCCGTTGCGAGGGCGAGTGCCCACGCAGGTCGGCCAAACCCTGCTCGGTCACAAGGATCTGCACATCGTGCTCGGTGTGGTCCACATGCGAGGCCATGGGCACGATGCAGGAGATGCTGCCGTTCTTGGCCAGCGACGGCGTCATGAAGATCGACAGGTAGGCATTGCGCGCAAAGTCGCCCGAGCCGCCGATGCCGTTCATGATGGCGGAGCCCATGATGTGGGTCGAGTTCACGTTGCCGTAGATGTCGGCCTCGATCATGCCGTTCATCGCAATCAGGCCCATGCGGCGGATCAGCTCGGGGTGGTTGCTGATCTCCTGCGGGCGCAGCACGATGCGCTGCTTGTAATAGTCGATGCGCTCGTTGAAGTCCTGCATGGCCGCAGGGCTCAGCGACAGCGCCGTGGCCGATGCGCTGGCCAGCGTGCCCGAGCGCAGCATGTCCAGCATGCCGTCCTGCAGCACCTCGGTGTAGGCCGTGAGGTTCTCGAACGGGCCGTTATTCAGCCCCGCCAGCACCGCGTTGGCGATGTTGCCCACGCCCGACTGCAGCGGCAGCAGGTCTTTGGGCAGGCGGCCCTTCTTCACCTCGTGCTGCAGGAACTCGATGATGTGGCCCGCAATGCGGTTGGAGGTGTCGTCCGGCGCGGCATACACACTGTTGCGGTCGGGCTGGTTGGTCATCACCACGGCGATCACCTTGCTCGGGTCGCAGCGCAGATAGGGCTCGCCGATGCGCTCGTCGGGCCGTGTCATCGGGATCGGCTTGCGGTGCGGCGGCACATCGGTGCCGTAGTAGATGTCGTGCATGCCCTCCAACCCCGGGTGGTGCCATGCGTTCACCTCCAGGATGATTTTGTCGGCCTGGTCCAGCCAGGTCTTGTTGTTGCCCACCGAAGACGAGGGGATCAGCCGCCCGTCGGGCAACACGCCCGCCACCTCGACCACGGCCACATCCAGCTTGCCCAGAAAACCGAACCACACAAACTGCGCCACGTGCGACAGGTGGATGTCCACATACTGCATCTGCCCCGCATTGATCTGGCGGCGCACCGTCGGGTCGGACTGGTAGGGCAGGCGCATCTCGATGCCGTCCACCTGGGCCAGTGCGCCGTCCAGCTCAGGCGCGGTGCTGGCCCCCGTCCACAGACCGATCTTGAAGCCATGGCCCTGCGCGTTCAGGCTTTCGATGCGGCGGGCCAGCGCGCCCGGCACAGCCTTGGGGTAGCCCGCGCCGGTGAATCCGCTCATGCCCACATGGGCGCCGGCAGGGATCAGGGCGGCCGCTTCATCGGCGGACATGGTGCGGGAGAGAAAGTCGGGGTACAGCACCCGATCGGCCAGGGACATGGACAAACTCCGCAAAAAGAAAAAGGCCACCCGCCCGGTGAGCGGATGGCCCTGTGGACAAAACCCAGGATGCTAGCCTTCGTTCCTTACAAATTAAGGGTTAACCCTTACAAATGCGGTCCGGCGTCCCCATACCCGCAGATTACGCCGCTTTGCGGTTGAGCAGCGCGTACAGCAGGATCGCCCCGAACGTGGCGGTGCCGATGCCGCCCAGCGCAAACTGGCCGAACTTGAGCGTGAAGTCGCCCGTGCCCAGGATGAGGGTGATGGCCGCCACGATGAGGTTCTTGTTCTGCGAAAAGTCCACCTTGTTGTCCACCCAGATCTTGGCGCCCGCCACCGCGATCAGGCCAAACACCACGATGGACACGCCGCCCATCACCGGCAGCGGAATGGTCTGGATCAGCGCGCCGAACTTGGGGGAAAAGCCCAGCACCAGCGCAAACACGCCCGCCAGCAAGAACACGGCGGTGGAATAGATCTTGGTGGCGGCCATCACACCAATGTTTTCGGCGTAGGTGGTCACGCCTGTGCCGCCTGCGGCGCCGCTCACCATGGTGGCCACGCCGTCGCCAATGAACGCGCGGCCCATGTAGCGGTCCAGGTCCTGGCCCGTCATGGCCGTCACGGCCTTGATGTGGCCCAGGTTCTCGGCCACCAGGATGATGGCCACGGGCGCAATCAGCAGCATGGCATTGGCTTCGAACACCGGCGCAGCAAAGTTGGGCAAACCAAACCATGCGGCGTTGGCCAGTGCGGACAGGTCCATGGGCTTGCCCAGCCCCAGGCCATTGGTCAGCACCGCGTAGATGATGCTCGCCACGATCAAGCCCACCAGAATCAGCAGGCGCTGCACCATGCCGCGCGTGAGCACGGCCACCAGGCCCACGCTCACAAAGGTCACCACCTGCATCCAGCTGTCAAAGTTGCTGGCCGCCATGTTCTTGATGGGAATGCCCGCGAGGTTCAGCCCGATCACCGCCACCACCGAGCCCGTGACCACGGGCGGCATGAAGCGCTCGATCCAGCCCGTGCCAATGGCCTGCACCAGCGCGCCGATGAGCGTGTAGACCAGGCCACACGCAATGATGCCGCCCAGCGCCACGGCAATGTTGGCGTTGGCACCTTTGCCCGCGTAGCCCGTGGCCGCAATCACCACGCCAATGAACGCAAAGCTCGACCCCAGGTAGCTGGGCACCTTGCCGCCCGTGACCAGGAAGAAGATCAGCGTGCCCGCGCCGCTCATCAAGATCGCCACGTTCGGGTCAAAGCCCATCAGGATGGGCGCCAGCACCGTGGCCCCAAACATCGCAATCACGTGCTGCACCCCCATCACCGCCGTCTGCGGCCAGGGCAGCCGCTCATCGGGCCCAATCACCCCACCTTGTTGCAGCACTTCAGCGCTTTTTGTGCGCCAGTTCATGAATCCCATCTTGTCGGTTCCTTGTTGTTGAGGCGCGAATGCTAGTGGATGGGTGAGGCAATGCCGCGAAGCTGCAACTCTTTCGCCGGGCGCCCGCCGTGCCCCGGGTTAGCATTTGGGCCTACCCCGCTCTGCCCCTTGTGGGCACCGCCGCCATGCACTCTCAGCCGTCCTGCCCCAACTGCCGCCAGCCCATGCAGGCCCACCGGTTCACCAGCAACCAGGGGCACTCGCTGGAACTGGACATCTGTTTTGCCTGCCAGGGCCTGTGGTTTGACAGGCACGAAAACCTCAAGCTCGCGCCCCCGTCGGTGGTCGAGCTGTTCCGCCTGCTGCACGAACACCGCACCGACCAGCACCAGCCCCTGGCAGAACGCATGGCCTGCCCGCGCTGCAACACCAGCCTGGCCAAAGGCTTCGACGTGGTGCGCAGCGGCCGCTACATGATCTACCGCTGCGGGCGCCTGCATGGCCGCTTCAGCACCTTCTCGTCCTTCATGGTCGAAAAAGGCTTTGTGCGCCACATGACGCGCCCCGAGATCGACGACCTGGCCAAACGCGTGGGCGCCATCTATTGCACCAGCTGCGGCGCCCCCGTGGACATCCGCAAGGACCACGCCTGCCCCTACTGCCGCGCCGCGTTCTCCCTCATCGACCCCGACGCCGTGGTGCGCGCCATGGAGGGCTACGCCAAGGCCAGCAGCGAGCGCACCACCCACGCCACCCCCTCGGTGGACATCGGCGACGCCCTGGTGGCCCTGGAGCGCGACCGCAGCCGCGCCGAACGCGAGCGGCAAAAGCGCGCGTTCACCAGCACCAGTGATGCGAGCGACAGCTCATTCACGGGCGATCTGCTGACGGCCGGGGTGGAATTGGTGTGGGCCTTGATCAACACCAGAAGCCATCACTGAGGGCTTCCGAGGTGGAGCATGACAACGCCTCCCACCACGCACACCAGACCCACTACTTTGATGACACCCACTGGCTCGCCAAACAGCGCCATCCCCACCACGGCTGCGGCCGCCGTGCCGCTGGCCGCCCAGACTGCATAGGTGAGGCCCATGTCGAGCTGGCGCATGGCAACGGCCATGAGCCAGATGGCGAGTGCGTAGCACGCAGCTGCCATGCCTGACGGGAGGAGTCTGGAGAAGCCATCGGAGTACTTGAGCGCGACGGTTCCGGCAACTTCTGCAATGACGCTGGCTGCGACGAGCAGCCAGGCCGATAGGTTTGGATTCATGGGGCACCTTGGCCGAACATGCCCGTTTGTCACTTGTACCGAGTGACACGGGCAGTACGATGAAGCGGTACCCAGATGGTGAAGGGCCGCAGTGTAGCCACGCCCTTGCGATCCATCAAGAACACCCCACGCAGGCTCTGGCGGCCACTTGCGTTTGCGCGGATCATGGAGCGTTGACACAGCGGCAGCGCCGGATGGAGGGCGTGATGGTGTCCCTTCACGCACCCAGCCCATCCCCCGCACCACACTCCAACCCGTTCACAATGGCGCAGGCCTGTGTTCTGGTGGGCCCCGTCGCAAACAACCAACCAGCCGTGGCACCCGGTGGCCACAGGAGGAGAGGACCTTGCAGCCGCATCCGCCCCCAACCCGACGCCGTGCCCGCACCGCCGCCGCCCCGGCGCAGCGCAACCCTGAGAACGCGGGGGATGGCGCCGTCGCCTCCGACTCCGCTACCCCCTGCCTGCTGCAGCGCTCCCACCTGCGGGCCGTGCCCAGCACCCTCCTGATCCCGCTGGCAGCGCGCGCGCGCGGGAGCCGTTACTTTCCCTGGCTGGCCTGCAACGACGTGGTGGCCACCAGCCTGGTGGAGCGCCTGGGTGCCGATGTGGAACCGTGCCTGGACGACTTGCCCACGGTGCTCAACGTACTGTGGCGCACGCGCGCCATCAAGGATGCGGGCCGCAGTTTCTTCCTTGCGCACCCGAAGGCTGGCGGCGTGAGCCTGGGCTGTGGCCTGTCGCACCACTTTCAGTGGCTCGATACGGGCGCCAACCAGTGGCTCGATGCTGATCTGCCCGAGGTCATGGACCTGCGCCGCGAGCTGCTGCCGGTGCGCTGCCCGCGCACGCGCCATGCCACGGTGGACATCACGCAGCCTGGCTGGTGGCAGCGGCTGGGGCTGCCAAAGGAGGAAGGGGAGGGCGATGGCGCGGGCGTGCAGCCGGTGTTCATCGTCTGCGAAGGGGTGCTCATGTACCTGCAGCCCGCGCAGGTGCAGGCCGTGCTGCGCGAGTTTGCGCAGTGCGCGCCGGAAGGCTCGCGCCTGGTGATTGATGTCATGACGCACCGTGCCGTGGGCCGCGCGGCGCAGCACGCCAGCGTGGGACCCACGGGGGCGGAGTTCCACTGGGGCGTGGGCAGCATGGACGAGCTGGCCGCCGCACACCCGCGCCTGGCGCTGCTGCGCCAGCAGAGCGTGTCGGAGTGTTATGGCTGGCCGGGTGTGGTGCTGGAAACGTTGTGGTGGCCGTGGCTGGGGGCGCCGCTGTATGGCATGGCGACTCTCGGCGTGGACGGCGCGTAAAGCTGCTCACCGGTGGCTGCTTGGCAGCACGCTCCTAGGAGCGCGCCAGCTGCGCCCACACCGGCGCCTTGCCCGTCAGCTGCCCCACGATGGCGGCCTGCAGCGGCGGCAGCCGCCGGGCGCCCTGCAGCACCAGCTGCCGCAGCAGGCGCGGCACGGGGCGCGTGTCGGTATACAGCCGCACGATGGCATTGGTGCCCTCGTACATCGGCCATGCGTGGCGGTGGTGCGCCCGCGCATAGGTGGCCAGGGCTTCGCCATTGCCGATGTCGTGGCCCTGGCTGCGGGCCGCCACCACGGCGGCTGTCAGGCGTTCCACACCGGCCAGACCCAGGTTGTAGCCATGCGCCGTCACGGGGTGCATGCCCACGGCGGCGTCGCCCAGCAGCGCGCAGCGGTGGTCTGCAAAACGCTGTGCATACACGGCCACCAGCGGGTAGGCGTGGCGTTCGCCCTCCAGCTGCAAAGGCCCCAGGCGGTCGCCCAGCTGGGCCTGCACCGTAGCGGCGAAGGCCTGCGGGCTCTGGGCCATCAGCGCACCTGCGTCGGCAGTGCCCGCCGTGACTACCACCGAGCACAGCGCATGCCCCTCTTGGGGGTCATTGGGCAAGGGCAGCACCGCCAGCGTGCGTTCATAGCCAAAACACTCGTGCGCCACGCCGCCATGGGGTTGGGCATGGCGCATGCGGCAAACGATCACGGTGCGGCCAAAGTCCGTCATGCGTGCGCCAATGCCCAGCTGCCGCCGCGTGGCCGAGAAGCGACTGTCCGCCGCCACCAGCAGCGGGGCCTGCAGACGCTGTGGCGATGGCGCGGGGCCATCGCTGGGGGCACCGGCGGGAGTCTGGGGAAGGTACTCCAGCTCGGCATGGGTGGACTGCGTGGCCACGCGCACCACCTGGGCGCCGGTCACGATGCGGACACCCGGTGTGCGTGCCGCTACGGCATAGGCCGTGCGGCGCAGTGCGTGGTTGGGCACGATGAAGCCCAGAGCCTCCAGCCCCGTACCCTGGGTGCCCAGCTGCAGGGCGCTGCGCTGGCCCAGCGGGCCGTCGTGCACCTGCGCTTCGCGGATGGTGCCCACCTCGTGTGGCGCCAGGCCGGCCCAGGTGCCCAGCCGCTGCAGTGTGGCCACGCTGGGGTGGGTGAGCGCGATCTCGCGGCCATCGGGCGCGGGGTGGGCCAACGTGGCCTCAGACTGCTGTTCGACCACGGTGGTGGTGAACCCGGCCTGCGCCAGGGAAATGGCCAGCGACAGGCCCGCAGGGCCCGCGCCGACGATGAGAACGTCGCTGTGTGAGGAGGAGGTCATGGCAAGAAGACCGGGCGAAGCAGCCCGGCATCCACCCTGCAACCGTGGGGTGGGGCTTGCCATTGTGGGCGGGCACTCCGCGCGGCGGTTTGCCCTGCATCAAGGCAGTGTGCCTGAATGCTATAAATTAAATAGCTAAAAAATGATACGGGATAAGCGCTAGGGCCTTAAAAAATCAAAAATTATGGTGCGTTACGAGCGTGCCGGTTTGCGCGCGCCCTTGGCGGGCTTCTTGCGGGCGCCACCCGCTGGCTTGCCGCGCAGGTGCAGCCCCCAGGTGACCAGCACCCACAGGTACGCCGCCAGCACGCTGTAGGCCGCCATGGCGGCCAGCGACAGCGGTGGTGCGGCGATGGAGCGCGGGCTGGCCATGGTCTCCAGCAGCTGGCGTGTGCCCGTGCCCAGCACCGGCATGGCCGCGCTGCCCGAACGTGCCATGCGTGCCGCCATGAAGATGAAGAACTCCATCAGCAACGCACCGATGACCCAGCAGGCCAGCAGGGCCAGGAGCTGCGCAAACGCCCTGCGGTCGCCCTTGGCCAGGAAGTAGATGGCCGACACCAGCACCAGGGCGGGCAGCAGCAGGGCCAGGGCAGGCCAGGCGGACATGAGGAGATGCATCGGAAGAATGTGGGGGCGGATCGGAGAGTGTGTCGGGCAGCGCCAGGGCTGCGGACTGCGAATGATAGAGGAGGCTCCCGGCACCCAGTGCCGCCCCAGGGCAGGGTCTGCCTGTACGGGGGCTATGGGTGCGTGTCGCCGTGCTGTCCCTGGCGGAAGGTGTTCGGTGTGCAGCCCAGCAGCGTGCGGAACGAGGCGATGTACGCGGCGGGGCTCTCGAACTGCAGGGCGTGTGCGATGCCCTTGACCGGGCGGCCCGAGGCCAGCAGATCGAGCGAGGCAATGATGCGCGCACGCTGGCGCCAGGCGCGAAAGCTCAGACCCGCTTCCGCCGTAAAGCGCCGGGTGAAGGTGCGGTCGGACATCGCGGCCTCGGCCGCGAGTTCGTGCAGCGAGAGCTGCCACTGGTGGGCCTGCAGCAACAGCGCGAGCGCGCGCCGCAGCCCTTCGCTGGCAGGCATCGGCAGGTGGGTGGGCAGGCAGGGCGTGTGCTGCAGCGTATGCAGCAGCAGGGACACCATCAACTGCCGCGTGGGGTGGTCGAACCCGCCGTTGAAGAGCCCCAGCACCAGCTGCTGGATCAGCGGCGACGCGATCACTGCGTGCACCTCGTCCCGGCGCGCAAACGATGCGCACTGCGCCACCAGCGCCGGCTGGCAGTACACCGTGCGCAGGTCGGTGGCGGAGAGGATTTCGATCGCATGGGCGTGGTGCGGGGGCACCCACAGCGCCCGCTGCGGCGGCACGGTCCAGCGCGCGTGGGGTGTCTCCACCAGCATCACGCCCCGCGTGGCAAACACCAGCTGGCCGCTGCGGTGCTGGTGCGCTGGCAAAAGTGTGCCGGCCGCGTGCGTTTTTGCCAGCGTGGCCCACAGGCCGGCGTCTTGGCGCCCTGGCGATGTTTGTTGGCGTTCTGGTGCTGACATGCCGTCCTATTATGAAACCACCTCCTCCCCACTCCTTCCCCAAAACCCGCCCCCAGCCCATGCACACCACCACCTTCCTTGTCCATGCGGGCCGCGAGACGGCCCACCCCGTCCAGGCCATCAACCCGCCGCTGGTGCGGGCCTCGACCGTCGTGTTCGACACCCTGGCTGCCTACAAACACGCGCACCACCAGACCGTGTTCGACTCGCCGCGCTACGGCCGCTCGGGCACCTCCACCACGTTTGAGCTGCAGCGCTGCATGGCCGCGTTGTCGGGCGCAGAAACCTGCCTGGCCACAGCCAGCGGACTGGCGGCCATCGTGGCCGTGCTCAGTGCCCATGCGGGGCCGGGCTGCCACCTGCTGCTGAACCAGGGTGTGTACGGGCCCACGCGCATCTTCTGCGACCAGGAGCTGGTGCCGCAGGGCACCACCGTCGAGTACTTTCCGGAAGGCGCCGACATCGCGCCCTACCTGCGGGACAACACCAGCCTGGTCTACATCGAGACCCCCGCGTCGCTGACCATGGAGATGCTGGACGCGCGCGCCGTGTGCGCGGCGGCACGCCAGCGCCACATCCCGGTGGCGGTGGATGCCACCTGGGGCACGCCGGTGTTTTTTGACGCCCACGCCCTGGGCGTGCACATCGCCATCCATTCGGCCACCAAATACATCAACGGGCACTCCGACCTCATGCTGGGGCTCATCACGGGTTCGCACGCAGACCTGGCCAGCACCCGGCGCTTTTGCGACCGCAGCGGCGCCCACGCGGCGCCCGATGTGTGCTGGCTCGCGCTGCGCGGCCTGCGCACCCTGGCGGTGCGGCTCGAACGGCACCAGCAGACCGCGCTGGCGACGGCCCAGTGGCTGCAAGAGCAGCCGCAGGTCCGGCGCGTGCTGTTCCCGGCGCTCCCCTCCGACCCGGGCCACGCGCTTTGGCGCGCGCAGTTTTCGGGCGCCGCGGGGCCGTTCACCTTTGAGCTGGCGCCCTGCAGTGAAGCCGCATTTGCTGCGTTCATCGACGCGCTTGCGCTCTTTGGCCTGGGCACCAGCTGGGGCGGGTACGAAAGCCTGGTGCTGCCCGCCGTGCCCTATGACCAGCGCCACCTGGCAGCGCTGCCGGATGAGGGTCGCCTTGTCCGCCTGCATGTGGGGCTGGAAGACGCCCGCGACCTGCGCGCGGACTTGGCACAAGCGCTCAGCGGTCTGGGCTGACCGGCACCAAGTGTCCCGAGTTGGAAGTTCGTTGATGAAATAAAGATGTCGAAATCGTCGTCAGGCAAGGCGCAAACCACAGCGATAGCCGGTGCTATCGCGAGGATTTGCAACGCAGCATGGCGGCGATTCTCGACGTCTTTATGAAACGAATTTCCAATTCGGGACACTAGCTCGCCACGAAGTCCACCACCGACTGAAGCACCTCTACCTGCTGCAGGATCTTGCGGTGCCCCAGCCCCTCGGTGGCCAGCAGCGTGGCGCCCGGGATGTGGTCGCGGTAGGCCTCGCCATCGGCAAAGCGGTTGATGCGGTCGCCCCGGTCGTGCACCACCAGCGTGGGCAGCGCGATGCGTGGGCCCACAGCCGGGGGCTCGAACTGGCGCATCAGGATGCCTTCTCGGGCTTCGATGCGCCGCTGCAGGGCGGCACGCGTGCGCTCCGAAAGGCCGAACACCTGCGCAAACAGACGCGTGTATTCGTGAGGCGACGCGGGTGGTGCCAGCAACACCAGCCGCTGGGTGGCCAGGCCCCGGCTGGCCGCGTGCGCCGCTGCGTTGGCAGCCAGCGAATGGGCCACCACGGCATGGGGCGCCGAGTCCTGTGCGTGCAGGCGGGCGGTGGCGTATTCGATGGCGCGGGCGAACTGCGGCAGGTTGCTCACGCGGCCTCGGCTGCCGCCGTGGGCGGGCATATCCACCAGCACCGGGCGCAGGCCGCGCGCGGTCAGGGCATCGGCCAGCGGCAGCATCTGGCGCGCATGGCCGCCCCAGCCGTGCAGCAGCAGCACCGTGGGGCCATGCGGCTGGGCCTGGGGCAGGTACAGCGTGATCTCGGCGTCTTCAAACGGCCAGCGCTCTGTGCGCCAGTGGCCGGGCGGCACGGCTTGGCGGCCGGGTTTGCGCAGGGGCAGGGGCGTGCCAAACAGGCGCGCAGCCACGCGCACGGCCAGTGCGGGCCACAGTCGCTCGGTGGCGCCCAGGGTCAGGCGCACAAGGCGCATGGCGGGGTGTTCGCCGTAGAAGCTGGACGTGGCCCGCAGGGCGGTGGATGAAGAGGAGGTGTTCATGGTGGGGTTCCTGAAGGGATGGAGTGGGGCGCGCGGCGCGCACCTCAGAAAAAGACCCAGTCCCGGTTGCTGCGCGGGAGGCTGGTGAGGGTGCTGCGCAGCGACCGGATGGCGCCCACTGCGGCCGCAATGGCGGCAATGCCCAGGATGATCAACATGGTGGTTCCTTTCTTCGCACGGTTGTGCGAAATTGGGACATAAAAAACAAGAGGTCTCCCTGTCACACCACCGCGTCTCAGGCGGGGGAAGGGAGGTAGCTCTTGACGAGGCGCGCCCAGGACGCCTCGGTGCGTGACACTGCCTGCGGATCGCGCAGGAAGCGGACGTCGTGCAACAAGCCCATGATCATGGAATAGATCTCGCCCACCAGCTGGTCGGGCGGGGTGTCGGCGGGCAGGTGGCCGGCCTCGATGGACTGGATCACCGTACGGCGCAGTGCCGCTCGCCAGCGTGTGATCTCTGAATGCAGCAGGTCGCGCAGCTCGCCCTCGCGGTCGTCCAGCTCGAAGGCCCCTGCGGTGTAGATGCAGCCGGTGAAAGCCTCCACATCGCGCGTGCGGGCAATCCAGCGGCGCACGATTTCTTGGAGGCGCGGCAGGCCCTTGGGGTGCTGCATGGCGGGCACAAACACATCGGCCAGGAAGCGGCGACCAAACTCCTCGATCACCGCCTTCTGCAGCGCCTCGCGCGAGCCGGCGCGCGAGAACACGCCGCTCTTGGACAGACCCACGCGGTCGGCCACGGCCTGCAGCGTGATCGACTCCAGCCCTTCGGCCGCAGCCAGGTCCAGCGCTGCGCCCACAATGGCCGCGCGGGTGAGTTCTGATTTCTGGGTCTTGGCATCCATGGGGCGAAATTTAGCACGAATGTGCGAAATATGCATTTCACCCTGCTGTCAACCGGGTGACGGGGTTGGCTGGCCTGCACCCCGTGCCACTGGTACGCTGCGTCGCCATGGAGACAACACACCAAACCCCGCCCTACATCCCCCAGATCCGCCTGTACCAGAACTGGCTGCGCGACCAGCGCGGCCTGCAGTTCGACAGCTACGACGCGCTGTGGCGCTGGTCCACCACCGAGCTGGATGCGTTCTGGCAAAGCGTGTGGGACTACTTCCAGATCGAATCGCCCACCCCCCACACCGCCGTGCTGGGCAAAAACACCATGCCCGGCGCCCAGTGGTTTCCTGGCGCTCAGGTCAACTACGCGCGCCAGGCGCTGCGGCATGTGGATGCCGCCCACGCCGCAGGCCTGCCCGCCATCATCAGCCGCAATGAAAAAGGCCAGCACCGCGAGCTGAGCTGGCCCGAGCTGCGCCGCCAGGTCGCGTCGCTGGCGCTGCACCTCAAGGCCCAGGGCATCCAGCCCGGCGACCGCGTGGCCGCCTACCTGCCCAACGTGCCCGAGGCCATGGTCGCCTTCCTGGCCACGGTCAGCATCGGCGGGGTGTGGAGCATCTGCGCGCCCGACATGGGCACGCACGCAGTGCTCGACCGCTTCCGCCAGATCGAGCCCAAGGTGCTGATCGCCGTGGACGGCGTGACCTACGGCGGGCGTGACCACGACCGCACTGGCGTGCTGGCCGAGCTGCGCGCCGACCTGCCCAGCGTGCAGCATGTGGTGTTGCTGGGTAATCTGAATGCTTCTGTTTCGATAGCTGGTTGCGCAAGCTGGACAAGCGCTACAGCTAAAAATGATGCTGAAACTGAAGCGTTCGAGCCCCTGTGGCTGCCGTTCGACCACCCGCTGTGGATCGTCTACTCCAGCGGCACCACCGGCCTGCCCAAGCCCATCGTGCACGGCCATGGCGGCACGGTGCTGGTGGCGCTGCAGCTCAAGGTGTTGCACAACGACATCGGCTGCAGCTACGAACCCAACAGTTTGGGCGAGCGCTACCACTGGTACAGCTCCACCGGCTGGGTGATGTGGAACGCGCAGCTCAGCGGCCTGCTCTCGGGCACCACCTGCGTGATCTACGACGGCAACCCCGGCGGCAGCAAGGACCACCCCGATTGGGGCGTGCTGTGGCGCTTTGCGGCCGAAACGGGCGTGACCTTTTTCGGCGCGGGTGCGGCGTTTTTTGCCAACTGCATGAAGGCGGGCATCACGCTGGCCGACTTTGGCGACCTGACGCGCATCCGCGCGCTGGGCACCACTGGCTCGCCGCTGTCGCCCGAGGTGCAGCAGTGGGGCACGGCGCAGTTCGAGGCCATTGGTACGCACGATATCTGGTGGAACAACATCTCGGGCGGTACGGATTTTTGCGGCGCCTTTATCGGCGGCAACCGCGAGATGCCGCAGGTGCCCGGCGAGATGCAATGCCGCATGCTGGGCGCTGCCGTGGAGTCCTGGGACGCCGAGGGCCGCCCTGTGCAGGACGCCGTGGGCGAGCTGGTCTGCGCGCAGCCGATTCCGTCGATGCCCCTCTACCTGTGGGGCGACAAGGATGGTTCGCGTTACCTGTCGAGCTACTTCGACATGTACCCCGCAGGCCACGGCCGCCAGCCCGGCGGTGGCGATGGCCCCGCGAGCATGGGAGCAGTCTGGCGACATGGCGACTGGCTCAAGATCGGCGCCAACGGCGGCTGCGTGATCTATGGCCGCTCTGACGCCACCATCAACCGCCACGGCCTGCGCATGGGCACGAGCGAGATCTACAGCGCGGTCGAATCGCTGCCCGAAGTGCTCGACAGCCTGGTGGTGGACCTGGAATACCTGGGCCGCGAGAGCTACATGCCGCTCTTCGTCGTGCTGCGCCCCGGCAACGTGCTCGGCGATGCCCTGCGCGCGCGCATCAATGGCGCCGTGCGCACGGCGCTGAGCCCGCGTTTTGTGCCCGACGACATCTTTGCCGTGGCCGAGGTGCCGCGCACCTTGAGCGGCAAGAAGCAGGAGCTGCCCATCAAGAAGCTGCTGCTGGGCCAGCCGATCGAAAAGGTAGTGAACAAGGACGCGATGGCGAATCCTGGGTGCCTGGACTGGTATGTGGCGTTTGCGGCGCAGCGGGCGAAGTCGATGCAAAAAACATAGCTACCTGCGATTTGGGGAAAAGCGCAGGAGCCTGTTTTTATTTGAAATTTTCCTATCCGTGGGGTGCCTGGCCGTCCTTGGTTCCAGCCGCCCTGTTTCTCCTGACTGCTCGCCTCAGGGCGTGACGCCATGCCAGTGCCGCCGCGCAAGGGCCGCCCCGCCGCGCTGGCGGCGTCCCCCTTCAGGGGGAAGGCGCGCAGCGCCTCAGGGGGTTAGTCAAGCTTCGCGCCGGACGCCTTGATCAAGCGCTCCCACACCGGCCGTTCCTTCGCAATCGCGGCGGAAAACAGCGCGGGCGAGCTGTTCTGCACATCAAAGCCCATTGCCGCAATACGCTGGGCCACATCGGGCAGCTGCGTGGTCTTGCGTACCTCGTCGGCAATGCGCTCCAGGATGGCGGGCGGCGTGCCTGCGGGGGCACCAAACGCCAGCCAGCCCGCCACGCGGTAGGCCTCGTCGTTCAGGCCCTGTTCGGCCAGGCTGGGCACATTGGGCAGGGTGCCCATGCGGCGCTCGCCGCTCACGCCAATGGCTTTGAGCTTGCCCGCCTCGATGTGGGGCTTGACCTGCAGCGCGCTGGCAAACGCGATCTGGATCTGGCCGCCGAGCAGGTCCTGCACCATGGGCGCCTCGCCGCGGTAGGCCACGTGGCTCATGTCGGCGTTCTGCGTGAGGCTCATGTAGGCCCCGGCCAGGTGCGGATACGCGCCCGTGCCGTACGAGCCATAGGCCACCTTGCCCTTGTTGGCCACCACGTATTTGAGCAGTTCGGGCCCCGTGGATGCGGTCACGCTCGGGTGCGCCACCAGCACCAGCGGCGCGATGGCGATCTGGTAGATGGGCGCGATGTCCTTCTCGGGGCTGTAGGGCAGCTTGGTGTAGAGGAACTGGTTGGTGAGCATGGAGTTGCTCAGGCCCAGCAGCAGCGTGTAGCCATCGGGCGCCGCCTTGGCCACCGCGTCGGTGCCGATGATGCCGGCCGCGCCGGGCTTGTTGTCGATGACCATGGGCTGGCCCAGGCCTACGGCCATCTTCTCGGCCAGCACACGCGCCAGCACGTCGGTGGCGCCGCCTGCGGCAAAGGGCACCACGATCTTGATGGGCTTGTTGGGGTAGGCCTGCGCGAAGGCGGTCGTGCCAGTGCAGGCGGCGGCCAGCGCAGCGGCGCCGAGCCAGGTGCGGCGGGACATCAGGGGGTGGAAGGGCATGGGTTTGTCTCCTGTCATGGTTATAAAAATTCACTCAGCGGGCTCCGCGTGCATGGTGGCGGGCCGGGGCCTGGCTGTCACGCCATGGGCTTATGGGGCCTGGGGGCTCCCTGCGGCGGGGGCGGTGGTGATGCGCACGGTGATTGGCAGGGGCGCAAGCACCTCGCGCAGGCGGGCGGCCAGTACGTCTGCCTGCGCGCAGGGGGCCACAGCCACACGCACCGCGTTGTCGCCTTCGGGCTGCACCTGGGGACGGAGGCCGTTCGTGACTGGTCCGCACACCCCATCGACCAGCGCCTGCACCGTGTGGCAGGCCGCGCGCTGGCGCAGCTCGGGCTTGTAGATCTTGCCCACGTTGGTCACGGGCATGGTCTCCAGCACCTGCACCCAGCGCGGGCGGGCCACGGCCTCGTCCACGCGTTCGGCGGTGAAGGCCAGCAGTTCGGCCTCGGTCACGGCCTGTGCTCCGGGCACCAACGTGGCGTAGACCACGGGCAGCTCGCCCGCATAGGCGTCGGGCGCACCCACGGCGGCGCACAGCTGCACGGCGGGGTGGGCGCCCAGCGCGTCTTCGATCACCTTGGGGTCGATGTTGTGGCCGCTGCGGATGATGAGGTCCTTGGAACGACCGCTCAGGTGCAGGCGACCCTGGTCGTCCACAAAGCCGAGGTCGCCGGTGGCCAGCCAGCCATCGTGGGTAAACGCCTTGGCCGTGTCGGCTGCGTCGAGAAAACCCGAGAACAGGTTGGGCGACTGGAAAAGCACCATGCCCGGCTGGCCGGGTGGCAGGTTCTGGTCGGACGCATTGCCCTGCGCATCCAGCGCCACCACGCGCAGCTGCGTGTAGGGCAACCGCCAGCCCACGCAGCCTGCGGGCGCGCGTACGCCCGGCGGGGTGATGGTGGAGATGCCCGCCATCTCCGTCATGCCCAGACTTTCGTGGATGTGCAGGCCAAACAGGCGCTCAAAGCGCGCCGCCAGCTCGGGCGCGAGGATGGCCGCACCCGTGCGGCAGTAACGCAGCGTGGAGATATCGGCGCCGCCCAGCGGCACATTGGCCAGCGCCGCCAGCACCGTGGGCACGGCCGACAGGTAGGTGCAGCGGTAGCGCTCCACCAGCCGCCAGTAGTTGGCAATCACCTCGCGGTTGCGGAACAGGCCGGTGGTGGGGATGATGGTCTCCACGCCTGCCGACAGCGCCGCGAGCGAGCCCGGCAGCACGCCTGCCACATGGAACAGCGGGTAGCCGTTGATGCCCACGTCCTCGGGCCGTATGCCCTGCATCTGCACGCTGCCCCAGGCGGTGAACGCCTGCGCGCCGTGGCTGTGGCGCGCCAGCTTGGGCGCGCCGGTGGTGCCACCGGTGTGAAAGTAGGCGGCGATGTCCCTGGCTGCGATACGGCGACCGCTCACCAGGTGGTCGCCGGGGTGCTGTTGGCGCGCAGCCAGGTCCACCACGCCGTCGGGCAGCGGGCCTGCGGAACCAGGGGCTTCATCGTGGGAGGCCACGCGCAGCACGGTGGTGAGCGTGGGCACCAGGGCGCGCAGGCGCAGCGCCTTGCTCCAGTAGCCCACATCACCTTCGCCGCCATAGGCAATCAGCACCTTGGCACCCGCCAGGGTCATCATGGCCGCGATCTTCTCGTCGGTGAGCATGGGGTTGAGCGGTTGCACGATGCCCGCCGCCTCGCCGCCCCACAGGGCCAGGTGGTATTCCAGGCAGCCGGGCAGCAGCACGGCCACGGCATCCTGCGGGCCCACGTCAAGGTGGTGCAGCAGGTTGGCTGTCTGGTGGATGCCGGTGAGCAGCTGCGCATACGACCAGCGGATGGGTTCGTCTGCGGGGTCGGCCGTGGGCAAAAAGCTCAGCGCAGTCTTGTCGCCAAACGCCGCCGCCGAATTCACAAAGATTTCGTAGGTGCTTTGCACTGGCAGCGCTTCGGCCAGAGGGCGGGCTTCATGCCGTTCTACATCCTGCAGGCTGCGCACCGGGGGACCGGGGGAGAAAGGCGTGTGGAGCGGGGGCATCTGTGGGAGGCGCATGGCGGGTCTCGGGTCTGATGGGGCTGCGGGTCGGTCACCGACGGGGGGCGGATGCGGCATCGTCCTACCCGCCTGCGCCCGCCGCGTGGCCACAGTCTGTCTGTGTGCCGGCGCAAAAGCAGTCACGCAGATGTCAGAGAGGGTTCAGGACCCCCTGCGAGACCGTCCGCAAGCTCTCAGCGCCGGGTGGTGCTGCGGCACACCCATAATGGACCTTGTTGATTGCCACTGCGCGCCCCGCCGCGCGCCTTCCCTCCATGAACACTCCGCAGCCGCCCAAACGTTTTTCGATGATCCGTGAGTTCCACCTCGCCGACTGGTTCACGCTGGGCAACGCGGTCTGCGGCGTGGGCGCGCTGTTCTCGGTCATGTCGTACCTGGAAACGAACGACGTGCTGCATGTGTACTTTGCGTGCGCCCTGGTGCTGGCCGCGCTGATCTTTGATGTGCTGGACGGCCGCATCGCGCGCTGGCGCCAGAAGAGTTCGGCCATGGGCCGCGAGCTGGATTCATTGGCCGACGTGATCTCCTTCGGCGTAGCGCCCGCCATCATTGCCTACGGCTGCGGCATGCAGGGCCTGTATGACCGCATCGTGCTGGCCTACTTCGTGGCCTGTGGCGTGTCGCGCCTGGCGCGCTACAACGTGACGGCCGAAACCCTGTCGGGCGAGGACGGCAAGGTCAAATACTTTGAAGGCACGCCGATTCCCACCTCGATCATGCTGGTGGCGTTGATGGCCCTGGCCGCCTACCTGGGCGCTGTGCGCGAGAGCCTGTGGTTTGGCAAGGTAATCATTGGCGGCTTTACGCTGCACCCGCTGGTGCTGCTGTTTGCGGTGTCGGGCTCGTTGATGATCAGCCGGATTCGCATTCCCAAGCTCTGAGCCACTGGCTGCCCTGCCATCTCCTGTCCTGTCGTTCTGAATGTTGAACACCATGGCGCTCCAAAAAATCGCAGCGTTTTCCGACGGCACACGGGGCGGCAACCCCGCCGGTGTGTGGATCGGTGACGAGTTGCCCGCCCCCGTCGACATGCAGCGCATCGCTGCCGAGGTCGGCTTTTCTGAAACCGCGTTTGCCGCCCCACTGGACGATGGCCGCTGGAAGGTGCGCTACTTTTCGCCCGAGAGCGAGGTGCCTTTTTGTGGCCACGCCACCATTGCCCTGGGCGCCGCACTGGCGCAGCGCGAGGGCGACGGCGTGTTTGCGCTGTCGCTGAGCCAGGCCGAGATCACGGTCGAAGGCCGCCGCCAGGGCGATCTGGTGCAGGCGGCGCTGCAGTCGCCCCCCACGCGCAGCGGGCCTGTGCCTGCCACGTTGCTGGCCGACGCGCTGGCCCTTTTTGGCCTCAGCGCGGCCGATCTGGACCCGCGCATCCCGCCCGCGCTCATCCATGGCGGTGCCGACCACCTGGTGCTGGCCCTGCGCAGCCGTGCGGCGCTGGCGGCCATGCACTACGCGCTGGACGCCGGCCGCACGCTGATGGTGAACGCCAAGCTGGTGACCATCGTGCTGGTGTGGGTGGAGTCGGACCGGCTGCTGCACACCCGCAATGCCTTTGCCTCGGGCGGCGTGCTGGAAGACCCGGCCACGGGCGCCGCCACGGCCGCACTGGCGGGCTACCTGCGCGACCTGGGCTGGCCGCATGGCGGCGCCATCGATGTGGTACAGGGCGAGGACATGGGCATGCGCTCGCGCCTGCGCGCCGAGATAGGGCCGGTGGCGGGCAGCTCCATCCGCGTGTCGGGCACGGCACGGTGGATGAGCGACGGCGAATAACGCTTTTTGCTACAAATAGTATAGCTTTTAGCGCTTGATGGTAAAGCGCTAGGGCTTGTTTTGACTTGAATGTTGCGCTGTGCGCCCCGGCCCTGGCGGCGGCAGTGCACCTTGCAGGGCGTCCATCTCTTGCCGGAGCCATTGCACCAGGCACTGTGTCTCCGGCGACGGGTCTGGGGCCGTGCCGAAGTAGTGCCGGGTCAGCGGCAGCCGCAAGCTGGGCAGGGGCGACACCAGTCGCCCCGAGGCCAAGTCGTGGGCAATCAGCGACACCGGGGCCATCGCAAAGCCCAGCCCATCCACGGCGGCCTGCAGCACGAAGTGCAGGTGGTCAAACTGCAGGCAGCTGGCGGGCTGGAGCGTTGGCAGGTTCACCTGCTTCTTGCAGCTTTCCCAGTCCTTGCTGCGCGACTTGGACAGCAGCAGCACATGGGACGACAACGCCTCGGGCCGCGTCACCGGGCGCTGGGCGAACAGCGCCGGCGACCCCACCACCAGCGCTTCGTCTTCCAGAAACGGGTGGATCTGCATGCCTGGCGGCCACCCGCGCGGGCCGCGCCGCAGGGCCAGGTCGAAGGCCTCGGCCGCGTGGTCGGGTGCCAGCGTGCTGGTGATGACCTGGGGCTCGATGTCCGGGTGCTGGGCCACAAAACCCGGCAGCCTGGGGATCAGCCAGCGCACCGCAAAGCTGGGCCGCACGTTGATCTTGACGCTGCGCAGCCCGGCATCGCCCCGTAGCGACTGGGCAGCGGCGCCGATCTGCGCGAGTGCAGGCCCGACCTGCGCGTGAAACTGATGCCCCGCCGCCGTGAGCAGCACCTGCCGCGTCTTGCGCTCGAACAGGTCCACGCCCAGGTGCTCCTCCAGCGCCTTGATCTGGCGGCTGATGGCGCTGTGAGTGACATGCAGCTCCAGCGCAGCGCGTGTAAAGCTCTGGTGGCGCGCCGCCGCCGCAAAGGCGCGGACGGCGTTGAGCGGGGGCAGGCGGGGTGACATGCGTGCAATTTTGTCACGCATGGGGCGCAGCAATATCGTTTGTCGCGCCGGGCACCGCCGCGCACCATGCGGGCCATGCCACAGCCTCCAGCCAACCCCTCTGCCTCAGACCTCCACTCGCGCCGCGCCGCCTTGGCGCTGGGCCTGTCACTCCCCGGGGACACGGTGCTCTACCTGCTGCTGCCGATGTTTGCCCCGGCGTTTGGCGTCACCCTGTTCGAGGCGGGCATTCTGCTGGCCGCAAACCGCCTCGTGCGCATTGCGGGCTATGGGGCGGTGGCGCGGTTCTATGCCCGCCATGGCGAGCGTCTCACCTGCTCGCTGGCCGTGCTGGCCGCCGCCGCGTGTGCGCTGGGGTACGCCACCCTCAGCGGCTTCATCGCCTTGTTGGGCCTGCGGCTGCTGTGGGGCCTGGCCTTTGCGGCGCTGAACCTCGCGACGCAGGCGCTGGCCACGGCCGAGCCTCTGGGCGCAGCGCGACGCGCCGGACAGTCGCGCGCCTTTGCAGCGCTGGGGCCCATGCTGGCCCTGCCTGCGGGGGGTGTCTGCGCGCTCTGGTGGGAGCCCCGGGCCATCTTCTTTGCGTTTGCGGCTGTTGCGTTGTGCGCCTTGCTGGCCACGCGGCACTTGCCCGCCCAGCCGCATGCTCTGCCGCCACCGCCCAAGCGCTGGGGCAAGTTGCCGGGCCGCCTGGACCGTTTTTCCTTCGTCGAGGGGCTGGTGCTGGACGGTCTGTTCATCATCGGCCTGTCGTACCTGGGCCGCGATGTGCTGCCGGGCCATCCGGTAGTCGTGGCGGGGCTGTTGCTGTCGGTCCGCTACCTGGCCGAGATCGTGCTGAGTGCGGTGGGTGGCGACCTGGCCGAGCGCTATGGCGCCGAAGTGCTGCTCGTGGGTTTCGCCGTGCTCACGTCGCTGGCCCTGGTGGGTTTTGGCCTGGGGTGGCTGTGGACCAGCGCACTGGCCATCGTGATTTTGCGAGCCCTGTTGCTGCCGCTGTTGCCGCCGCTGGTCGCGCGCCGCACACCGGGGCCGGGGCGCATCCAGGCCCTGGCAACGCGGTCGGTCTGGCGGGACCTGGGTGCCGGTGTGGGCCCGGTGCTGGCGGGGGTGCTGCTGCCCATTGCGCCGTCCGCCTGGGTGTATGGCGTCGCAGCCTTGTTGCTGTCGGCCACGGCCATCGCCTGCTGGGCGCCTCGCGGCGATGGATAAGGCACGCAGCGGCCACCGCCCCCTTTTCACAAACCTCTGCCTTGGAGAATTGCCCTTGAACATTCACACCACCCTGATCCGCTGTGCCGGTGGCACGGTCGACCTCCCCGCGCGGCCCATGAACCACCGCGGCGATGGCGGGCATGTGCTGGTCCACCCGCCGCGTCCCGTCTGGGAACGCAGCGAGCTGACGCCCGAAGAGCTGGCGCATTGGTCGTGCCTGGTAGCCGCAACGGGCCGGGCCATGCTCGACACCTTGCCGCAGCTTGCCGGTGGCTGCCTGAACTACTGGGAGGCGGGCAACAACGCGCTGAACCCACTGGCCCATCCCCAGGGGCCGAAAGCCCCCGCGCTGCACCGCAAGATGCACCTGCATGTGATTGGACGAAGCCCCAGGGCCACGCACCCGGACTGGCTGTGGGGCGAACCACCCCGGTTCCCGAATTTTGCGCAGTCTGAGGCTTGGACCCAGCAGTTCACACGGCTTGAGGACGATGAAGGCGCCGCGCTGGGTGCGCGCATTCAGGTGTTGCTGGATACGCGGTATGCACTGAGTCTGGTGGGCTGACGACACCCGCCTGCAAAAGAATTGCTATAAAAATAGTAGCTTTAAGTGCTTGTTAATAAAGCGCTAGGCCGTATTTTTATGCAAACCCTTTTGTCACGGGTACTACGCCACCGCAGGCCGCCGGTTCACCAGCACGATGCCCGCCGCCACCAACACCAGTGCCGCCACCAGCCCCGGCGTTACCGGTTCGCCCAGCCACAGCGCGCCAAACAGCAGCGCAAACACGGGTGTGAGAAACACAAACACCGAGATCTTGGTGGCAGGGTAGTGCGCCAGCATCCACATCCAGGCGAGGTAGCTCACAAACGCACCCACCAGGGCCTGCACCAGCAGCGAGCCCCAGGCAAACACGCTGAACTGCCAGACCCAGGCCTCGCCCAGGCCCAGCGACAGCACTGGCAGCACCGCCGTGCTCACGCTCACCTGGTAGAACAGTTGCTTGGCCGGGGCCACGCGCGCCAGCAGCGTGGTGCGGATGACCACTGTAGTCAGCGCCCACATCAGCCCGGCCGCCAGCCCGAGCAGATCGCCCAGCCATGCCTGGGGCAGGGCGGCATTGGCAGGGCCCAGCAACCCGTCCCCCAGCGCCAGCCCCACGCCCACAAACGCGGCAGCCAGGCCCAGCCACTGCCAGCCCTGCAGCCGCTCGCCGGGGATGAAGCGCGGCAGCAGCAACGCCACCCAGAACGGCGAGGCATACAAAAACACCGTGAGCCGAGAGGCGGTGGTGTACTGCAGGCCCAGGTAGATACACGCAAACTCGCCCGCAAACAGCGCCCCGGCCAACAGCCCGGCGCGGGCCGCCCCGGCGGGCTCGGCCGCTGCCGACAGCCGCACGCCGCGCCACAGGCACCAGGCCGCCACCGCCACCGTGGCCAGTGCAAAGCGCACAAAGGCCTGGAACACGGGCGCCACCTCGGCCACTGTGGCCTTGACCAGCACCTGCTGGAAGCCCCAGAACATGCAGCACGCGAGCAGCAGGGAGATGGCGAGGGAGTCGAGGTGGGGCTTGCGAGAGAGGGCCATGGCGCGGTGGGTCGTTGGGGTCGCGGTCAGGGGCAGGGCCAGGCGCCGGCGCTGCGCGTGAACATCGCGCCCCCTAAGAACAGCGCATTGCCGTCGCTGGCCAGGGCCCAGGGCGTCCAGGGCAGTGCGCGGGGCATGACCGCCTGCCCTTGGAGTTGCCATGTGCCGCCTGCGCGCGACAGCAGCGCAATGCGCTGGGTTTCGGTGCTGCCCGGCCCTGCGGCGCCGCACACCCCCTGCCCCGCCACGTTGGCGGTGTTGAGGGCGAGGGTGCTGCCGTCGCTGGACAGCGCCATGGCCCCGTACTCGGGTCCTCCCGAGATGGGCGGCGAGTAGACGGACAGGGTGGCTGGAATGCGCCCCTGCTGGGTCCAGGCGCCACCGCCATTTTGCGAAAACACCAGCACCAGGGGCGTGGCGGAAGTCCGCAGCAAATCGCGGTCGGTCACGGCCAGGGTGCTGCCGTCTCCCGACAGGGCCAGCGACGCAATAAAGGTGCCTTCCGCATTCAGGGCGGCCTGTGGCGCCCAGGTGGTCCCGGTGCGGGCGTAGGTGAACACGGCGCTGGACGCAGAGGCACCACCGCCGCTGCCTGCGGCGGGGATGACCGCCGAGACGGCCAGCAGGTTGCCATCGGTCGACAGCGCCATGTGATCGGCGATTTCGGCCTGGCAGGGTTGCGGGCAGCCCGCCGGCGCACCGGCCGCGTCCAGGCGGGCTTGCTGGCTCCAGGCACCCGCGCTGCGCTGGTAGACGTAGACCGCATCGGCGACGACGCGGGAGCCCAAATCGCCCCAGACCTGCTTCATGGACCGAACCGCCAGAGTGCCGCCGTCAGCCGACAGCAGCATCTGGTCGACGAAATAGGTGCCGGACTGCAACGACGCCTGCTGCTGCCAGGGTTGGCTGGTGCTGCTGCGTGCGAAGACGAGCGTGGTGGTGGTCGCGCCCAAACTCGCGCCGCGCAGCGCCAGGGTGAGCCCATCCCTGGACACCATCGCGTAGCGTCCGTAGGCGCTGGCCGAGGTGAGGAGCGGTGCGCGCCCGGAGGGGAATTCGTAGCTGATGCCCTTGGCGATGTCAAAGGGCGTGGCATCCGTGAACCCACCGCATCCGCCTGCATTGCACGCGCGCAGGCGGTAGATGGCGTTGAGGCGCGCCGATACGGGGGTGGGGGTGTTTGCCAGAGCACCGACGAAATTTTGCGATGTGTCTTGCTGGTAACGGAAGCCGGCCCGGGACGTCTCGGTGTAATCGTCCACCTTCGCTTCGGGCAGGGGGCCTTGTCCGTCCGGGTCTTCATGCAGTTCGTAGCGGGTCGCCCCCGGCGTGGGGCTCCAGCGGAACTGGGGGCTGCCATATTCCACCGCGATCGCGAAGTTCGCGGGCGCTGCCACGGGGGCGGTGGGAGGAGGGGGCGGTGTGGTGTCGTCGGAGCCTCCGCCGCAGCCAACCAGGGCCATCGTGGCGCAGCCCAGTAACCAAGCGGTTTGCAGAGGATTCATGGCGCGGAATAGTCCAGGAAAGTTCCTGGAGGCTGGGGACGTATCAAACATTCGGCTCTCCATTTCAAACGATGGCGCGCGCGGTGTGACGGGCTGGGCTGGAGATCGTCGACAGGCTCGTACAGCGCTGCGATTACACCATCCAGTTGCGGATCTGATGTGTCATCGTTGTCCTACAACAGCCAGGGTGGGGCGGCTGGCGGCGTCCGGGCGCCATGCAACGCCCTTTAGAGCACTGCCGCGCTGGGGTTGCTGATGGTGTGGCCGCTGCTGCCAGGAGCAGCGGGGCATCCTGCGCCAGCGCAGCGCATGGCGCAATGGGGTGGCGTGCGCGCCTCAACGGACGCCCGGCATATCGACAACTGGGCCTTGCACTCTGGAACATGCAAACTCGCACGCAAACAGCGCCCGGGCCAGAAGCCCGGCGCGGGCAGCCGCCGAGAGCCGCACTCCGCGCCACAGGCATCAGACCGCCACGGCAGCGGTGGCCCGCGCAAAGCGCACAAAGGCCTGCAACACGGGCGCCACCTCGGCCACCGTGGCTTTCACCAGCACCTGCTGGAATCCCCAGAACATGCAGCACGCGAGCAGCAGCGAGATGGCGAGGGCGTCGATATGGGTTTTGCGGGCAGACAGGGACATCGGTCGATTCTGAAAGGCAAGCCTTGCGCTTCAGATCGCCTGTGTGCCGTGACCTTCTGGCCCTGCGCAGCGCCGCGGCGACGACAGGCAACGCCAAGCGTGGGTAGTTGGTCCTACAGCGGTTGCGCGTTTGGCGGACGCTGCCAGGCGGGTGATCTGGTTAGTGTGTGGCTTTCGGGTACGCACCAACTCTGCACCCCCCTGCGGCGAAAGCCCTTGCCTTTGCCCTTCAAAGATCCAACATGAACGTATCCCACACAGATCCGGACCGCGCCACGCCAAGGAGCGAAGGGCAAAGGCATGGACGGCACAAGGACCGGCTGCTGTCCGGCGCTGCACTGCTGGTTTTGGTTGTCCTGCTGCTGGGGTTTATGGGGCTGTGGCCAGCGATGCAGCAGCCATCGCAGACCACAGGAGCGCTGTTCTTGGGCGCCGACCTGGCGAACCCTGTAGACACATCACCCGCGAAGGTCGCGTCGCCAGCGCCGCAGCCAACCCAGGTACCGCGCAGGGCACAGTTCGGTAAGGAGCCCGCCTCGGCCGAAGCCCGCCAGATCGCGGCGTGGGCCTTGCACTCGGGTGACAACCAGAACCGCGCGGTCGTGGTGGTCGACAAAATTCACGCAAAGGTCTATGTGTTTGACCGCGACGGTGCCCTCCAGGGCGCGGCCCCCGCGCTGATGGGGTCGGCCATCGGCGACCACACCGTTCCCGGCGTGGGGGACAAGCCCGTCGGCCAGGTACTGCCCGAAGAACGCACCACCCCCGCAGGCCGGTTCGTTGCCGAAACCGGTTTGAACGCCAATGGCGAAGACGTGGTTTGGGTGGACTACGACGCGGCGGTCTCCATGCACCGAGTGCGGGCCAACGTCAAAGCCGAGCGTCGGTTGGAGCGGCTGGCCTCCAGCACCGCCGCAGACAACCGTATCTCCTTCGGTTGCATCAACCTTCCCGTCTCTTTCTACGAAAAAGTGCTGAGCCCCCTGGTGCGTGGCACGGGCGCTGTGGTGTACGTGCTGCCCGAGACACAACCGGCAGCCGCTTTTTTTGGCGCCTATGACCTGCCTGCGCAGTGATGCCCATTGACCCACGGTGTGTGCGGGCTTGTTGAACAGGGTGTTTTCGGACTGCGATGGCAAGACCCACACCGTGCAGGCCCGTCCCTGTCCGACACGCGCTCCGGTCTCAAGCTGACGTGGCGCCAGCCGCAAACAACTAGCCTGGGTACAGCTGGCGATGTTGCTGGCGATTTCCAAATTCACCACACACCAAGGAGTCTCCACATGACTGCATCGAACACACTCAAGACATTGCTCGCGGGCCTGGCTGCCGTCGCCGTTGTGGGCACCGCTATGGCGCAGGGCACGCCACCCACCACCGCAAGCCCCAACGCTGCCACGGGCGCCGGCCAGCAAAGCTCGCAAGGCACGCCGATGGGCACCACGGGCGTTGGCGGTGGGGGCGCCGCGACGGCGACCACGCAAGCCGCTCCAGCACCTGCCGCTGCAGCCCCCGTAACCACAGACAGGACCATGTCGGGCTCCGGCGGTGCGACAACCCGCCCCATGCGCGCTGACCGCAACTAAGCCGGGGAACCCTGGCAATAGCAAGAATGCCGGGTACGCCCGGCTTTTTTGTGGGTGAGGGCGCGCGAACAGTGCAAACACGCCGTGAACAAGCGCTTACGTGGCCCCACGGTACACTTTGCGCCTTCTGAAACGGTTCCCGCGCTCCTTTCCACACCCCATTCATGGCCCTTACGACGGCGGCGCAGTCCCGCACCAGCTTTGACCTCAAGAGCGCCTCGCTGCCCGTGGTGGCCGTGGTGCTCAAGACCACCGACGCCGCGCAGTTCGCCGCCGACCTGGCCGAGCGCGTGGCCGACGCCCCGGGCTTTTTTGACAACGACCCCGTGCTGATCGACCTGGCTGCCGTGCGCGAGGCCGAGGCACCCATCGACTTTGCCGCCATCGTGGCCGAGCTGCGCCGCCGCAGCACCCTGCCCGTGGCCGTGCGCGGCGGCAACCCCGCCCAGATGGACGCTGCGCGCGCCGCAGGGCTGGCGGTAGCGCCCGATGCACCGCCTGCCCGTGCCGAGGCCCCCGCCCCCGAGGTGCGCGAGGTCATCCGTGAAGTCGTGCGCGAGGTGGAGGTCGTTCGCGAAGTGCCCATGCCAGGCCCCGGCACCGTGGTGGTGGACAAGCCCCTGCGCTCCGGCCAGCAGGTGTATGCGCGCGGCGCCGACCTGGTCGTGATGGCCGTGGTGAGTTTTGGCGCCGAGGTGATTGCCGACGGCAACATCCACGTCTATGCCCCGCTGCGCGGCCGTGCGATTGCTGGCGCGCGGGGCAACACCGAAGCACGTATTTTTTCGACCTGCCTGGAGCCGCAGCTGGTCTCCATCGCGGGCATCTACCGCACCACCGAGACCGAGTTGCCCGCCGATGTGCGTGGCAAGCCCGCCCAGGTGCGGCTCGACGGCGAGAAGCTCATCATCGAGCCGCTTGCCTGAGTTCCCATTTCATTCGTACCAACCCCACAGAGAATCAGCAACACATGGCCAAAATCGTCGTCGTGACCTCCGGCAAGGGTGGCGTGGGCAAGACCACCACCAGTGCCAGCTTTGCCACCGGCCTCGCCCTGCGCGGCCACAAGACTGCCGTGATCGACTTTGACGTCGGCCTGCGCAACCTCGACCTCATCATGGGCTGCGAACGCCGCGTGGTGTATGACCTGATCAACGTGATCCACGGCGAGGCCAACCTGAACCAGGCGCTCATCAAGGACAAGCAGTGCGACAACCTGTTCGTGCTGGCCGCCAGCCAGACGCGCGACAAGGATGCGCTCACGCAAGACGGCGTGGAAAAGGTGCTCAAGGACCTGGCCGAGATGGGCTTTGAGTACATCGTCTGCGATTCGCCTGCCGGCATCGAAAGCGGCGCGCTCATGGCCATGCACTTTGCCGATGAGGCGCTGCTGGTGACCAACCCCGAAGTCTCGTCAGTGCGCGACTCCGACCGCATCCTGGGCATGCTGGGCAGCAAGACCAAGCGTGCGATTGAAGGCGGTGAGCCCATCAAGGAGCACCTGCTCATCACGCGCTACAACCCCAGCCGCGTGCAGGACGGCCAGATGCTGAGCCTGGAAGACATCCAGGACATCCTGCGCATCAAGCTGATCGGCGTGATTCCCGAGTCGGAAGTGGTGCTGCAGTCGTCCAACCAGGGCACGCCCGCCATCCATGCCCAGGGCACTGATGTGTCCGAGGCCTACAAGGATGTGATCGACCGCTTCCTGGGTGCCACCGACAAGCCGCTGCGTTTCATCGATGCGGAAAAGCCAGGCTTCTTCAAACGCCTGTTCGGGAGCAAATAAGCCATGGCTTCTTTCCTGTCCTTCCTGCTCGGCGAGAAGAAGAAAACCGCCAGCGTCGCCAAAGAGCGCCTGCAGATCATCCTGGCGCACGAGCGCAACGGCCGCAACGCCGCCGAGCCCGACTACCTGCCTGCGCTGCAGCGCGAGCTGGTGGCCGTGATCTCCAAGTACGTCAAGATCAACCCCGAAGACCTCAAGGTGCACCTGGAGCGCCAGGACAACCTGGAGGTGCTGGAGGTCAAGATCGAGCTGCCTGATACCGTGCGATAGGCAGCTACTGCCACCGGGCCACGCACTCCCATCGTGCCCCGGTGTCGCCCCAGACCCTGCCCCGCAACCCTGCGCGGCAGGGTTTTTTTGGGCCGGCGTGGCCTGATTTGGCCTGACAATTGCTAGATGCACTAGGGTAATCCCTAATCTCTCGGCAACAAGGCTCCTTTGGACACAACCTGGAAACTCAGCTGGCAGCGTGCACGCAACCACGAAGGCGTCACGCGCGGCGCGCGCGCCTTGGTTGCCCTAGCCGCTGTGCTGGCCTATGGCTGGTGGGCCGACTGGCAGGCCGAGTTGATGCCGGTGCTGCTGGGCGTGATCGCCAGCGCGCTCACCGAAACCGACGACAGCTGGCGCGGACGCCTGCGGGCGCAGTGCCTGGCGCTGGCGTGTTTTGGCCTCATGGCGGGGGCAGTCTGGGCGGCGGTGTCCTGGCCCTGGGTGCTGATGGGGGTGATGGCGCTGTTGTCCTTTGGCATCACCATGCTGGGAGCGCTGAGCGAGCGCTACCGCGCCATTGCCTTTGGCTCGCTCATCCTGTTTATCTATGCGGGGCTGGCCGCCCACAGCAGCCGTGCGGGCGCTGGCGACGCCATCCCCCGCATGCTGGGGGGCGCGGCCTGGTACGGGGTGGTGTCGGTGCTGTGGCATGCCGTGCTGCCGCGTGCGCCGGTGCGCTACCGCCTGGCCAAGCTCTATGCCATGCTGGGCGAATATCTGCGCCTGAAGGCGCTGTTGCTGGAGCCGGTGCGGGATGTGGACCTGGAGCGCCGCCGCATGGCGCTGGCACTGCACAACGGCCGCGTGGTGGACGCCCTCAACGCCACCAAGGAGAGCCTGATCAGCCGCATGGGTGCGGGCGCACCCCCGCTGTGGCTGCAAACGGCCATGCACCAGTACCTGGCGGCGCAGGACGTGCACGAGCGCGTGAGTTCGTCCCACGAGCATTACGACCTGCTTGCCCAGTCGTTCTTTCACAGCGACGTGCTGTACCGCTGCCAGCGCGTGCTCACGCTGCTGGGCGAACAGGCGCTCAAGCTGTCGGTGGCCATCGAGGAGCAGTCGGTGCCCCAGCACTGGGGCGTGACGGCCCGCGCCATCGAGGACATGCAGGCCGCCGTGGCGCACCTGGAGTCCCAGGCGCAGCTTGGCGGTGCAACGCCCCTTCCTGCCCAGTCCCGGGCGTTGCGGTCATTGCAGGCGCTGGCCGGCAACCTGGCCGCGCTGGCCGGGGTGTTTGCCGGTGCGCTGGCGCTGCCAGCTGGCAACGCCGAAGTGGCGGTGGACCACGCACTGTTTGACCGCGAGCCCCGCAGCCTGCGCGATGCCTGGACACGCCTGCGCTCGCAGTGGCAGCTGCAGTCTCCCTGGCTGCGCTACAGCCTGCGGCTGAGCCTGTCCCTTATGGTGGGCTTTGCCATCATGCAGGCCACGGCAGATCCGCATGGGTACTGGATCTTGCTGACCATCGTTTTCGTGAGCCAGCCGCAGTACGCGGCCACGCAGACGCGGCTGATGGAGCGCGCCAAGGGCACCGCCATGGGGCTTGCGCTGGGGTGGGCGGTGATCCAGCTGTTTCCGGGCGAGCTGGTGCAGGCCGCCTTGCTGGTGCTGGGCGGCGCGGTGTTTTTTGGGGCGCGGCACACCCGTTACACCCTGGCCACGGCGGCTGTCACGACCTTGTTGCTGCTCAGCTTTCACCAGATGGGCGCGGCCAGTGGCGTGATCTCCGCGCGCCTGCTCGATACCGTGGTGGGCTGCGTGATCGCCGCCGTCGCCTCATGGCTGGTGCTGCCGTCGTGGCAGTCGCGCCACTGGCCCCGGCTGGCCGCCCAGGTGCTGCAGACCCAGGCGTTGTACCTGCGGGAGATCCTGGCGCAGTACCAGGGCGGCAAGTGCGACCACCTGGCCTACCGCCTGGCCCGGCGCAATGCCCACAATGCGGATGCCGCACTGTCCAACTCGTACAGCGCCATGCTCAAGGAGCCCTTGCATGTACGTGGCAACGCCCAGGTGGTGGGGCATTTCCTGTGCCTGTCGCATACCCAGCTCAACTACCTGTCGGCCCTGGGTGCCCAGCGCGGTGGTGCGGCGGCCCGGCCCATGGACGAGGCCACGCGTGAACTGGCGCAAAGCCTGCTGGCGTCCCTGCAGCAACTGGCGCTGGAGCTGGAGCGCGCGCAGCAGTCAGGCCGGGTGCGCAAGTCCCACAGCGCCCCGGCAGTGGCCCAGGTGCTGCGCGAGTGGGGTACGGTACCGGCAGCGCCCAGCGCGCACAGCCTCATGGCGGCGCAGCTGCAGCTGGTGGGCAAGGTGTTCCCACAGCTGCAGGCGCAGGCGCGCCAGCTGGTGACCGCGGAATAGCCTGGGCGGAGTGCGGCGCGCGACCGGTGCCGCAGTGGGGTCAGCGTGCGTGCTTGGCGAACTTGCCTGCAAAAGCCTGTGCGATGCTTAGTCCGCGCTGCCCAGCGACCAGCGTGGCGGTCTGCCCGGCGGCGATGGTGCCAGGCCGGGCCACCGCCAGGTAGTAGCCGCAGCAGCCTGCCACCGCCATGGCGCGGCCGGCCTGGGCAAAACCCATCACGGCGGTGAACTTGAAGCAGGGCTCGCGCGGTGCGGTGACGCGCAGCACGCAATCGGGGAAATGCCACTCGTCACCTACAAACACCTCGTGCTCAAGCGGCCCGTCGATGGTGAGGTTCTCTCCCAGAAAACCCGGCGGCAGTGCCTCGTCGAACAGGCTCACGCCCCGCTCGCGGCGCTGGGCCTGCCAGAACGCGTAGTGCGCGGCAGGGTAGGCATACACCGCCTTGGCCAGGCCGCCGTGCACGCTCAGGTCGGCCTGCTCGTCGCCCGCCAGCCCCAGCGGGCCCACGGCCACGGGGCCGGTGACGGGGGCCTTGCCGATGGCAGTGAGCACTGAGCGCTCGCCCACCTTCAGGCGCCGGGCCAGGCCGATGTTCACGTGGCGCACGACCACGGTGGGGGTCGTCACAGCGGGTGCTCGGTGTAGAACTTGCCACCGTGGTACAGCAGGGGCGAGATGCCTTCTCGGTGTTCGCAGCGCTCGACCTCGCCCACAAAGATGGTGTGGTCGCCCTCCTTGTACTGGCTGCGGTTGAAGCACTCGAACGTGGCGGCTGCCCCGGCCAGCAGCGGGGCGCCGCTGATGCCGGGCCGGTATTCCAGGCCTGCCCAGCGGTCGATGCCGCGCGTGGCAAAACGCTCGGCCAGCGCCTTCTGGTCTGCGGCCAGCACGTGGATGGCGTAGTGCGAGCCATCGGCAAAGGTGGGCAAGGTGCTGGCGCCGTGTGACAGGCTCCAAAGCACCAGCGGGGGTGCCAGCGACACCGAATTGAAGGAGCTGGCCGTGAGCCCCACCAGGTCGCCCGCAGCCGTGCGGGCCGTGACGATGGTCACGCCCGTGGCAAACATGCCCAGCGCATCGCGAAACTCGCGCGTGGAGAAGCTCGGTGGCAGGGCGAGGGTGGGGCGGGGGAGCGAAGGGTTCACAAAAGCGGTGCCAGCGGTGGCAGCATGGGGGAGCAACTATTATCAGGCGCCACCCACCACCGCGCTGTTGCGGGGTTTACTGGTTTTTCCACCGCATGGCCGTCCTACCTACCTTCACCACCCTGGGCTCCGGCCCCACCGTGCTCCTGCTGCACGACGCCGATGGCGACCACCTCACCTTTGCCCCCCAGGTGGAAACGCTGGCCACGGCCGGTTACCGCGCCGTGGCCTGGAACATGCCGGGCTATGGCCGCAGCGCGCCCGTGGAGCCGTACACCTTCAAGGCGCTGGCGCAGAGCTGCCTGGCCTTGATCGATGCCCTGCAGGGAGGCCCTGTGACCCTGGTGGGGCATGGCATGGGCGCCATGGTGGCGCTGGAGGCCGCCGTGCGCAGCCCGTCGCAGGTGCGCCGCCTGCTGCTCTGTGCAGGTGGGCCAGCGCTGGATGCGCAGGCCATGGATGACTGGGTGGCGCCCCGCTTGGGTGCCCTGAAGGCGCTGGACGCCGGTGGCAGCATGGAGCAGCTGGCGCAGACGCTGGTGCCCCAGTTCATCGGCACCGGTGCGTTGCCCGAAGGCGTGCGGCTGGCCAGCCACGCGCTGGGCCAGGTGTATCCAGGGGCCTACCGGCGCGCGCTGGAGGCCTTGTCCACGTTTGATCGCGGAGCCTCTGCCTTGGCGCAGCTGGCCATACCCGCGCTGCTGGTGGGGGGCGAGCTCGACCGCTGCACACCGCCGGCTGCCCTGGAGGCCCTGGCCCAGGTGATGCCCGATGCGCAGACGGTGTTGTTGCCCCACATCGGGCACTGGCCGCAACTGGAGGACCCGGAGGGTTTCGATGCCGCGCTGCTGGACTTTCTGGCGCAGCGGCGGGTGCTGCACTGAGTTCGCCCCACCCGGCGCAGCCGATTTTTCGGCCCTTCAAACGTTTCTTTTTCCCTGCCATGCCCTGGCGCCACCGGGCGGGTTCGCGCGGGTCTGATTGCTCCTCTTGTTTTATGTGGTTTGCCCTGAAAAAAATACTGTCTGCGCTGCTGCTGCCCCCGGTGTCCAGCATCCTGCTGGCGCTGGTGGGGCTGTGGATCGCGCGCTACCACCGCCGCACGGGCATCACGGTGGTGGTGCTGTCACTGCTGTCGGTGCTGGTGCTGTCCTGGCCGCCGGTGTCGGACGCGCTGGTGCGCAGCCTGGAGCGCTATCCGGCGGTCGTCCCCAAGGACTTGCCTTCGTCAAAGGTGCAGGCCATCGTCGTGCTGGGCGGCGGCGCCGACACGGTGGCGCCTGAATACGGCGTGGACGTGCTCAGCCGGGGCGCGCGTGAGCGGGTGCGCTACGCCGTGTACCTGCAGCAGCAGACCGGGCTTCCCATCCTGGCCACGGGGGGCTCCACCGGCGGCACGCGGGCCGAAGCGCTGGTGATGAAAGATGTGGTGGAGCGTGAGTTCAGGGGCCGGGTGCGGTGGACCGAGGTGGAATCCCTTGACACCCGCAGCAACGCCGAAAGATCTGCCGTGTTGCTCAAGGCCGCTGGCATCGAGCGCATTGCGCTCGTCACCCACGGCTGGCACATGGTGCGCGCGGCCAAGACCTTCGAGCGCGCCGGTCTGCAGGTGCTGCCCGCGCCCATGGGCTTCAAGGGCGGGCAGGCGCGCAAGCTGTACCGGGTGTTGCCGCGCGCCTCCGCGCTGGCCGACAGCAGCCTGGCGCTGCACGAATGGCTGGGCATCCTGGCCCAGCACGGGTCGCTGGATCGCTAAGCCGTCAATCTGCGGCCGGTGTCAGCAGAAAACGGCTGGCTGCCTCCATCGCCTGCGCATCGGCCTGCACCGCGCCCGGTGGCCCGCCCTTGCCCCACAGGGCGCCGCCCCAGGTCATCGACAGGAACTGCGCGCACAGCGCCACGGAATCGATCATGGGCTGGGCCTTGGTGCGATCGCCGCTGGTGGTGACAAGCGCCAGCGTCTTGGAGGCCATCGGCTCCTTGAAGGCCAGGCCGGGGACGCGCATCCACGCGCTCCAGTGGTCCAGGTAGGTCTTGAGCGGCGAGGGAATGCTGTACCAGTAAACCGGCGCCACAAAGACGATGTGCGTGGCTGCCAGCGTGGCGTCGAGCAAGGTCTTCATGTCGCCTTCGGGCGGTGCATAGGTACCCGAGGTGTGGCGCTGGTCCACGAAGGGCGGCAGGTTCATGCGGGCCAGGTGGTGCCAGGTTTGCGCAGTACCGGCAGGGAGTGCGGCGGCGGCCTGGCGCGCCAGCCATTCGGTATTGCCGGTGTGGCCTGGTTCGCGGGTGGAGGTGGTGAGGAAGAGGTAGTGCGGTGCGGTGGGCGTGGTCATGGTGCCATCGTAGCGCCGCCCCCCAGACCCGTGCCGGGGGCCAGGGTTGCGATGCAGAGCTCCACCAGCGCCTGCTCGAATTCGGGGCTGTCCAGCAAGGGCGACTGTTCCAGCGATGCCGCCCGCACCGCGCCCATGAAGGCGCGGGTGAGCACAAACAGCTGGGTTGCCGAGGATGCGGGCATCTGCTGCTCTTGCGCCACACGCTGCAGGTGCAGGGCCAGCCGCTCGCTGGCGCCGCGCACCGAGATCAGCACGGACGCGCGGTAGTCGAGCTTCCACGACAGGCGGGCAAGTGCGCGCCCTTCCTGGGGGCCGCCGCCAAAGGCCTGCAGGTAGTGGCGCACATACCCGCGCACCTGCTGCTCGGGCGTCCAGCCTTCGGTGCGGGCCTGGGCGAGCAGGGCGTCCAGCTCCAGCATCACCCGGTCGCAGTGCTGGTCGAGCATGGCCAGGAGGATGGCTTCCTTGCTGGGAAAGTACTGGTAGAGCGAGCCCACGGAAACACCCGCAACCTCGGCGATGCGGTTGGTGGTGAGCGCGTCCTCGCCCTGGGTGGCCACGATGCGTGCGACGGCTCCGAAGATGGCATCGACTGTGAACTGCGAGCGTTCCTGGCGGGGCGAACGGCGGGGGGCGGAGGAGGCAGGGGGCATGGAAAACCTGAGCGCAATGCGAGTAGGCGGAGACGGCGCTGCTGCCTATTCTGCCGCCAGTCCCTTGCAACATCCGGAGGAAACCTTCATGCACGCAACCAGCCAACTCGCCCTGGGAGCCGCCGCCATCGGCCTGGCTGGCACCTGGGCATGGCGCCAGCGCCTTGCGCTGCGGGCCGTGCACCGCGCCAGTGCCATCGCGCTGGCATCGTTCCTGGCGGCCCACTTGCTGGGCCACCTGGCGGGGCTGGCCGGAGCGGCAGCGCACCAATCCGTGCTGCAAGCCCTGCGCCTGATCTATCGCCAGCCGTTGGTCGAAGGCGTGCTGCTTGGCTGCCTGCTGTTCCAGATGGGCAGCGGCCTCACCTTGCTGTGGCGCGGGCGGGGCCGGCGCCGTGGGGGCGTGGCGTGGATGCAGGCCATCTCGGGGGGCTACCTGGCGCTGTTCCTGTTGATCCATGTGACGGCCGTCTTGGCGGGCCGGTTTCAGGGCGTGGACACGAACCTGCAGTTTGCAGCGGCGGGCATGCACACACCGCCCTGGCAGTGGTTCTTTGGCCCGTACTACTTTTTCGCAGTATTCGCGCTGGGCACGCACGTGGGTTGCGCTTTGTACTGGAACCTGCCAGAGCCTCTGCGGGCGCGAGCGTTGGTGGGGGCCATGCTGGCGGGCTGGCTGCTGGCCGTTTGTTTGGTGGTGCTGCTGGCGGGCGGATTCCATGTGCTGGAGATTCCGGCCCGTTACCTGGCCCCCCCGGCCGGGCTGGCAGGTCGGGGTTGAAGGGGGCCAGAGCATCCGCGCTGCGTGCGGTCTTTGCGGTTTATGCGCCGGCCTGGCTTCGCAGCCAAGCCCTCACGCCCGCAACGACTTCCGGTGCGCGTTGCTTGCGCGGAGCCACCAGGTAGTAGCCGGCGCCCGTGTGTGCTTCTTCCTCAAACACCTTGGCCAGCCGACCGGTGGACAGGTCCTGCGCCACAAAATCTTTCTGCACCAGCGCGAGCCCCTGGCCGGTCAGGGCCGCGTCGATCGCGAGTGTCGTCTGGTTGAACCAGATGGCCTGCGGTGTGGGATCTGAAGCCCCGGGAGCGGGCGGCGTGTGCTGCGCAAGGTAGTCGGCCCATGGAGACTGGGAGTCGTGCAGCAGCACGTAGCGGCCGATGTCACCCGCGGTGCCGGGTGGCCCCGAGCGGCGCAGCAACAGCGGGCTGCCCACCGCCACCAGGCACTCTTCGAACAGGAGATCGGCCGTGAGCCCCGGGCCGAATGGGGGGCGGCCGTACCGCACCGCCAGGTCCACGGCCTCGGTCTGAAAGTGCGAAAGGTGCTCGGTCGCCAGGATCCGCAGATCAACCCCAGGGTGAAGGCGCGTGTAGTCCGCCAGCCGTGGGATGAGCCACTTGGTGGCGAAGGTCGGGGTGACGCTGACCGTCACATGCAGGGGCTCGGGCCGCAGGCCCTGTGTGGCATCGGCGAGCATCTCGAACGCGCGCCGCACGCTGGTGGCATAGCGCTGGCCGTTGTGGGTCAACACGAGGGTGCGCGGGTGCCGCTCGAACAGCTTGAGGCCCAGCTCCGCCTCCAGCGCACGAATCTGCTGCGCCACGGCGCCCTGGGTCACGCCGAGCTCCAGCCCGGCCAGCCGAAAGTTGAGATGGCGGCTGGCGGCTTCGAACGCTCGCAGCGCATTGAGAGAGGGCGTAGGCCCCAACGGGGAGGTCATGGGTGTAGATTTTCTACTGGATCGAAGCACGGCGGCTGCTCCGTCCGGTCGTCCAACACAAGAATGATGCGGAACAATTGCCAGATGCCGGTGTGCGGCATTCAAGGACGATCATGGCAGTAGAAAAAGTAGCGCTCATCACCGCGGGCGGCACCGGCGTTGCCGCTGCCACCGCCCGTCGGTTGGCAGAGGATGGTTTTCAGGTCGGCATTCTTTCGTCGTCGGGCAAAGGCGAGGCCTTGGCCCAGGAACTCGGAGGCGTTGGCGTCACGGGGTCCAGCCAGTGCCTGGCGGATCTGGGCCGCCTGGTGGATCTGGCGCAAGCCCGCTGGGGCCGGGTCGATGTGCTCATCAACAGCACCGGCCATGAGCCGCGCGCGCCTTTGTTGTCTCTGGCGGATGAGCGGTGGCTGCAGGGGACGGACACCTATCTGCAGAGCGTGATCCGGCCCACGCGGCTGGTGGCCCCCTTGATGCAAGCGCAGCGTGGTGGCGTGATCGTGAATCTGTCGTCAGCCTGGGCGGTGGACCCGAGCGCGCTGTTTCCGACATCGGCGCTGGTTCGCGCCGGGCTGGCTTCGTTCACACGGATCTTTATCGACAGCCATTCGCGGCACAACATCCGCATGAACAACGTGCTGCCGGGCTGGATCGACACCTTGCCCGTGTGGGAAGAGCGCCGCACCGCCGTGCCCCTGCAGCGGTATGGGCAGGCCGCCGAAGTGGCCGCGACCATCGCGTTCCTGGCCTCGGAAGGGGCGGGCTATATCAACGGGCAGAACCTGCGGGTGGACGGCGGACTCGCGCTGGCCACCTGAGTGCCCGCGCAACGAGCGGGTTGGTGTGATGGATCCACCCAACCCTTGCAGGCTGTGTGGGTGCTCTCAGGCGGCCAGCGCCGTGGCCGATGCGCGCCGTGCAGATCCTTGGTGGCCCAGGAAGCCGAAGTTCATCGCGGGCTGTTCGCCGCTGATCAGCTCGGCCAGCGCCTTGCCCGAACCTGCACCGTGTGTCCAGCCCAGCGTGCCGTGGCCCGCGTTCACCCAAAGCTTGCCCACGCGGGTCTGCCCGATGAACGGGATGTTGGTGGGGGTGGCCGGGCGCAGGCCGGTCCAGTACTGCGGGTCGCCGCCTTGTTCGGGCGTGCGGGTGTCGCACACGCCGGGCAGGATGGCCTCGATGCGGCGCGACAGCATGTGGCAGCGTGCGCGCGCCAGGGAGCTGTCGAGCGTCAGGTCCCAGCCATTGAGTTCGATGGTGCCCGCCACGCGCAGGTAGTTGCCCAGGCGGCTCATGGCGATCTTCTTGCCGTCGTCGATGGTGGAGACCATGGGCGCGCCCTCGGGCTTGAGCAGCGGGAACGTGGCGCTGTAGCCCTTGCCCGGGTAGATCGGCAGGTCCACGCCCACGCCGCGCAGCAGCGGCGCGCTGTAGGAACCGCAGGCGACGACGACGGCGTCGGCCTTCAATATGAAGTCTTTTTTGCCGCCAGCGCTTGTCTGTTTTGGCATGACAGCTACTGAATCAATAGCATTGCCGATTTTGTTCAGGCGCAGCACATCGTGGCCGTAGAGGAACTGCGCGCCGCGTGCAATGCAGCGGCGGGCCAGCTCCTGGGTGAACACGCGGGCGTCGCCGCTTTCGTCGGTGCTGGTGTAGGTGCCGCCGGTGATCTTGTCGCCGTAGGCCTTGAACGCGGGCTCAATCTTGAGCAGCTCATCGCGGCTGACCAGGCGGCGCTGCACGCCGTGCTTGCGCATGAGCTCCACCGCGTGGCCGGCGGCGTCAAAGGATTTCTGGTCGGTGTAGAAATGGGCAATGCCGCGTTCGAGCCGGTTGTATTCGATGCCCGTGGTGCTGACCAGATCCTTGAGCGCGGCATGGCTGTAGGCGCCCAGCGCCACGATCTGCTGCACATTGCGCTCGAACGCGGCGTCGTTGCACTGCGCCAGAAACTGCAGGCCCCAGCGCCACTGCTGCCAGTCCATCTGCGGGCGAAACAGCAGCGGGGCTTCCTTGTCGAACATCCACTTGAGCGCCTTGAGCGGCGCCTCGCGGTTGGCCCAGGGCTCGCAGTAGCTCACCGAGATCTGTGCTGCATTGGCAAAACTGGTTTCGAGCGCAGCATCGGGCTGGCGGTCGACCACGATGACCTCGTGACCGCGTTCAAGCAGGTGCCACGCCGTGCTGATGCCGATGATGCCGGCGCCGAGAACAATGGTTTTCATATGCGTAATGCCTTGTGAGCCTTTGCGTGCCACCCGCCCCAGTGCGGGACACGATGGGGCGCAGTGTGCGCGACATTGCATTCAACTAAAAGCAAAATTAAACTTACTCCAAAAACATCAGCGCACCTAATAAACGGTGCGGTAGAGACAACCCTCTTTTGTTCGAGCCCGAGACCATGAGCACCTACGATCCCGCCGCCCTGGAATGCCTTGCCGCCATCGTTGAAGAGGGCGGCTTCGAGCGCGCTGCGCAGCGCCTGAACGTCACACAGTCGGCCGTCTCACAGCGCCTGCGCGCCCTGGAGGCGCAGGTGGGCTCGGTGCTCATCGTGCGCAGCCGACCCCTGCGGCCCACGTCGGCCGGGCAGCTGCTGCTCAAGCACACCAAGCAGATGCGCCTGCTGCGCGCAGACCTGGAGCGCGACCTGCACGAGCTGGCGCCCAGCGCCCCGGGCGGCACGCGCGAGGATGAGCGCATCTCGATTGCCATCAACGCCGACAGCATCGCCACCTGGGCGATGGGCGCGCTGCACGAGCTGGTGCGCCAGCGCCTGCCGCTGGAAATCATCGTGGACGACCAGGATTTCACGCAGGAATGGCTGCGCTCAGGCCAGGTGCTGGGCTGTGTGACCACGCTCAAGCAAGCGCTGCGTGGGTGCAAGATGGTGCCGCTGGGCGCCATGCACTACGTGGCCGTGGCGTCGGCCAGCTATGCGGAGCAGTACCTGCCCCAGGGGCTCACGCCGCACAACTTTCGCGAGGTGTCGTTCCTGTCGTTCAACCGCAAGGACGACATGGCTGCCGAGTTTGTGGCGCGTGCATTCGGGCTCAAGCGCGTGGCACTCAATCACCTGTTCGTGCCGGGTTCCGAGGCGCAGATGCGCGCCGTGGCCGCAGGCTGGGCCGTGGGTGTGATGCCCGAGCTGATGGCGCGCGAGGCGCTGGCGGACGGCAGCATGGTGAATCTGGCACCGGGCCGCTCTCTGCCCATCCAGCTGTACTGGCACTGCTGGAACCTGGAGTCGGCCGTGCTGGACGCCCTGACGGCGGCCCTGACCGCCACCGCCGCGCGGACGCTGGAAGCGCCTGCGGCATGATTCCTGCGGGGTAAAACGTGAACGACGTAGTTGTATTGCAACTTAGTCATTTATTTTTTTACTGCAATGTATAAAATACAAGCCATGCAAACGCCGCAACCCAAAGTTTCGTTCAAAGAGCAGATGCACCAGGCGCGCGAGGATGCCATCCTCCAGTCCACCTGCCAGCTCCTGGGCGAAAAGGCCTTCGATGCCATGACCATGGACGACGTGGCCAATGCCGTGGGCATTGCCAAAGCCAGTCTGTACAAGCACTTCTGCAGCAAGGAAGAGCTGTGCAGCGCCGCCATGGTGCAGATTCTGGGCCGTGTGCAGGCCTACCTGGCAGATCTGCCCAGTGAAATGCCTCCGCTTGAAAAGCTCCATGCGCTGGTGCGCTGGTCGCTGGAGCGGCTGCTGAGCAACGAAATGCCGCTGCTGCCCAGCCGCAACTCCACGCTGCGCGCGGTGCTGATGGCCAACAAGGACTACCTCAACGGCCTCGTGGCCGTGAGCGACCAGATTGGTGAATGGATCACCCAGGCCCAGGCACAGGGCGTGATCAGCCCCACCTTGCCGCCGCTGGTGGTGCTCTACACGTTGTATGCGCGCGCCTGCGACCCGGTGGTGAGTTTTCTCAAGGAAGGCGGCCAGTATTCCGATGCGGAAATCGTGGATCTGGTGGTGCGCACCTGTTTCGACGGGCTGGCAGCGCGGTAGTCGCGTCTCCTTTCCAGCGTTTCGTACGCACCCAAAAAAGAAAGCCCGGCATGCCGGGCTTTCTTGCGTGGGGCTCACGGGGCTCACAGCCACCGGCTTACTTGGGCAGGATCACCTTGTCCACGACATGGATCACACCGTTGCTGGTGAACACGTCGGCCATGGTGATGTTGCTGGTGCGAAGGTTCTGGTCGGTGATCACGAGGCTTGCGTTCACCGTGAAGGTTTGTCCCTGGACAGTGGCAATGGCGGTATTGATAGGGACCTCGGCCTTGAGCACGCGCGCGGGTACCACGTGGTAGGTAAGCACCGTGGTCAGCAGCGCAGTGTCCGCCAGCAGGGCTTCCTTGGTCACCCCGAGCTCGGCCAGCAGCGCTGCAAACGCGGCGTTGGTCGGCGCAAACACCGTGAACGGGCCGGCTCCCTGCAAGGTGGTGGCCAAGCCGGCCGCCACCACGGCTTCCACCAGGATGCTGAAGTCCGGCAGCGCCGAGGCGGTGGCGACGATGTCCTTGTTGGCTGGCAGCAGCACGCGGTCCACCAGATGCACCACGCCGTTGCTGGCCTGGATGTCCGTGGCCGTGATGGTGGAAACGCGGTTGCGACCATCGGTGATCTTCAGGCCGTTGGCCGACTCGATCTTGAAGAAGCCGCCTGACACGGGCGTGATGGCCTTGCCCAGGGGAACGTCTGCACGCGGGACCCTGCTGCCGAGCACGTGGTAGGTCAGTACCGCTGTCAGCAGGGGCTTGTCGGCCAGCAGGGCCTCCTTGGTCACGCCCAGCTCGCTGAGCAACGCTGCAAAGGCGGCGTTGGTCGGGGCGAAAACCGTGAGCATGCCGGTGCTCAGAGTGGGCGCCAGACCGGCGGCGACCACTGCTTCGACGAGGATGCTGAGGTCAGGATTGTTCTGGGCGACTTCGACGATGTTGCGCTGGGGCTCATCGTCGCCGCCGCCACAGGCCTGCAACAACGTGGCGCCGGCGCCCACGGCGGCGGCCAGCAAGACGGTACGGCGGTTGAATGCGGTGTTCATGGGGCTTCTCCTCGCTAGTGGATGGTGGTGGAAAGGACGAGCGGTTAGTCCGCGGGCTTACTTGGGCATCAGAACGGTGTCGATGGCGTGGATCACGCCATTGCTGGCAGCCACATCGGTCGCGATGACCTTGGACTGGTCCACCATCACGCCCATGCTGGTGGACACGGTGATCTCCTGGCCCTGCACGGTCTTGACCTTTCCGGCCTTGACGTCCTTGGCCATCACCTTGCCGGGGACCACGTGGTAGGTCAGCACCTTGGTCAGTGCGGCCTTGTCAGCCAGCAGGCCGTCCAGGGTGGCCTTGGGGATCTTGGCGAAAGCCTCGTCGGTGGGCGCAAACACCGTGAAGGGGCCGGGACCCTTGAGGGTGTCCACCAGGCCCGCCGCCTGCACGGCCGCCACCAGGGTCTTGAAATTACCCGCCTTCACGGCGGTATCGACGATGTCCTGGGCCATCACGGTGAAGGTGGCGCCTGCGGTCAGGGCCAATGCGATCAGGGTTTTTTTCATGGGTCGTTCCTCGGTTTCGATGGAAATGACACGCCAGGATGGGCGCAGCGAGAATGTATAACCAATTGGTCGCTAAGTAAACCAACAAGTTATGTTGTAACCGATTGGTTTCATTTGGGCAAAAAAAAGCCCTGCCGGAGCAGGGCTTTGGTGGTGGGCCGGGCTGTTTGTGATGCGGCTTAGCGAACGATCAGCAATGGCACCTTGCAATGGGCCAGCACCTGTGTGGTGACCGAGCCCATGACCAGGGTGGCCAAGGCTCCATGGCCGTGGGAGCCCATCACCAGCAGGTCGAACTTGCCGCTGTCAGCCACCTTGGCGATGTTCTCACCCACGGCGCCCACCTTGACGACACGCTTGGCGTCCACACCATGGCGCGCCAGGAATTTGCAAACGGGCGACAGGATTTTTTCTGCCTCTTCGGCGTGGTAGCTGTCCACCACTTCCTTGCCCAGAGCGGCGCGCGCGCGTGTCGGCAGCGGGGCCTGCACGGTGAGCGCGGTGTACTGGTGGTTGCCACCGAGCAGCTCCTCATGGGTAGCCAGGTAGGCCAGCATTTTTTTGGTGTAGGCGCTGCCATCGACAGCAAGCAGGATGTTCATGGTGTTCTCCGGAATAGGGTTGGGTCAGACTACCGTGCGCGGACTTCTGTTGTCTTGACCTGGGTCATGTTTTTCTTCTGCGCTGCGGGGCGGCAGAGCCCCGTCTCTTGATCATACGGGGATGCAGCATTGCGCCTTGAAAGCCGCCTGTTCGCCTTTGCGCGCATAGCCCAGGGGGTTGGCCACCACGCGGCACTGCCAGGGGGTGCCGTCGCCGTGAAAACCTTGCACCGTGTAGTCGCTCGGGGCGTGCAGGTGGCCGTGCAGCCACAGCTGCGCGTGGGGCAACAAGCTGTCCAGGGCGTTGCAGAACCCCGCAGTGCCGGGCACCAGTCCGTAGCGTGGATCGGCACTGCGCAGGCTGGGTGCAAAGTGGGTGACGGCCACCGTGGGGCCTTCAAAAGGCACCGCAAGTGCTTGCGCCAGCCACTGCTGGCAGACCAGTGCGTGGTCGCGCATGGCTTCGGCCAGAAAAGGCTCTGCGTGGCGGGTGCCGCCCGTCTTGCGCAGGTAGAAGTTCGCTGCACGAAAGGCCTTGTCGCGCAGTTTCAGCCGCCTGCCAAGGTCGGTGCTGCCTTCATGGTCTGCGAGTGCATCGAAATCGCTCCAGAGTGTGGTGCCCACGAAGCGCACACCTTGAAGCTCGACGGTCTCGCGCTCCAGCCAGGTGATTCCCAGGCGGTCACAGGTGCGGCGCAGCCGCTCGTGGGCAGCGTCGAAATCCTGTGCATCGTATTCGTGGTTGCCGGGCACAAAAAGCACGGGGGTGGGCCAGCCTGCGCCCCCGGGCAATGGTGAAAACCGGGCCAGGCCAAAGTCTTCGTCGCCCAGCTGCGAGCCTTCCTGGTAGGAACCCACGTCGCCGGCAAGCACCAGCACATCGGCGCCAGGGGCCGGTTCGGGGACGAAGTGGGGATGCGCCTCAAGGTGCAGATCGGACAAAAGCTGGATATTCATGCTGGGCGCAGTCTACGGGTTCAGGCTGGGCGCCTCACTCCTCGGGGAAAGTCCGGCGCGCCGAGCGCGCCAGGGCGTGCAGCAGCCAGGTCATCGCGGCCTGCTGAGGCCCGCGCCGGCGCCAGAGTGCGTCCACATGCACGGGCGGCACGTCCAGCGGCAGGGCCCGCTGCACCAGCGCGTCGGCAATGCCGGTCACGGGAACAAAGTGGCGGGGCAGCACGGTCAGCAGGTCCGAGCCTGACACCACGCGCCCGGCGGTGAAGAACTGGTTGACCGTGATCACCACCTTGCGCTCGCGGCCCAGGGATGCCAGGGCCTCGTCGATGAAGCCGAAGGGGCGCCCTGAGAAGCTCACGAGCATGTGGCGTGCGGCGCAATAGGTGTCCAGCGTCAGGGGCGCATCGGCCAGAGGGTGGCCTTGCCGCATCACGCACACGTATTCACCGTCGTACAGGCGGCGGCTTTCAAAGGCCACTGCGCCCCCGGATTGCGCGCGGGCGGTCAGGTCTGCCAGCACCGCTGGGAAATAGCCCACCGCCATGTCGGCCGCCTCTTCGTCCAGCAGGCGGCGGGGGTCGCGCGTGGTCAGGGGTAAGACGCGGATCGAAATGCCGGGCGCCTCCCGCTCGATGATTTCGACCAGGGCCGGGACAAGGGTGGCGGCCGTGGCATCGGCCATGGCCAGCACAAAGGTGGATTCGGCCGTAGCGGGCTCAAAGTGTCCCGGCGCCAGGGATTCCTGCAGGTGGGCCAGGGCTTCGCGCACAGGGGGCCACAGGGCCAGCGCACGCGCAGTGGGCTCCACGCCCTGGCCGCTGCGGACCACCAACTCATCCCCCAGCACATCGCGCAGGCGCCGCATGGCGTTGCTCACGGCAGGCTGGGTGACGGACAGCTTGTGCGCTGCGCGTGTGAGGCTGCGCTCGGCCATGACCTCGTCGAAAACACGCAGCAGGTTCAGGTCCAAGGAGCGGAAGTTCAAGGGGGTCATGGTCAATTCATCATCAATATGAATATCAATGATTCAAAATATAAACTTGAACATGCAAAGGGTAAACCCTAATATCACTCCATCGCCCGGCAATCTCGCCACAAGCGTTAGAAAAGGGAAACCGAAATGACCAGCTTTGCACACGTTGAGTACCCCACCGAACACCCCGGCGTTGTCCGCGCCGAAAACGCCGCTGCCGCCCTCAAGAGCGTAGCCGCCAACTTTGATGGCGCCCGTGGCGCTGCCACGCTTCTGCTCGCGGCCGTGGTATCGGCCTTGCTGGTAGTGGCCAACCAGGTCATCGACACCTGGAGCGAAGGCCACCTGCTCGCGGCTTGGATGGTGCTGTGGCTGGTCGCGTTTGCGGCCCTGGCTTTGCTGACCGCCCCCGCACGCCGTGCCGGTGCTGCCCTGCGTGTGGCCGCCCTCGGCTGGGCCGAAGCCCGCCGCCGCGCTGCGGATGACGAGCGTACTTGGCAAGTGGCTGTGAAGGACCCCCGCATCATGGCCGAACTGAACCACGCCATGGGCATTGCCACCGTGGAAGACATCCGCAAGTACTACTGAGAAGATGATGCACGGTCCACCGTGCAGTGATCGGATTTTTTGAAGCCGTGGCGAGTGTTCGCCACGGCTTTTTTCATGGCCGCGGGGCAGATCGCGCTGATCCAGTATCCGCATCCACAAGCGCAAAAAAACCGCCCCTCCTTTTCAGAAGGGGCGGTTGTCAGGACTGAGAAGATCCGGGAATCAGCTTGCCAGGCGCTTTTCGAGCGCAGCCTTGGTGGCGAGCAAAGCCGGGGGCAGGTGGTAAGCCAGCTGCTCAAAGTGGGCATCGTGCAGCTTGAACTCATCGGCCCAGGCTGCCTTGTCGATGCTGGTCACGGCAGCAAACTGCTGGGCATTGAAATCCAGCCCCGTCCAGTTGATTTCGGCGTACTGCGGAGCCACGCCGAACATGGTTTCCTGGCCTTGGGCCTGGCCTTCAATGCGGTCGATCATCCACTTGAGCACGCGCATGTTGTCGCCATAACCCGGCCAGACGAACTTGCCGGCTTCGTCCTTGCGGAACCAGTTTACGCAGAACACCTTGGGCAGCGCTTTGCCGGTGGCGGCGATTTGGCCTTCCATGTTCAGCCAGTGCTGGAAGTAGTCGCTCATGTTGTAGCCGCAGAACGGCAGCATGGCGAAGGGGTCGCGGCGCACCACGCCTTGGGCGCCAAAGGCTGCAGCGGTGGTTTCAGAGCCCATGGTGGCAGCCATGTACACGCCTTCCGTCCAGGTGCGGGCTTCGGTCACCAGCGGCACGGTGGTGGAGCGGCGGCCGCCGAAGATGAAGGCATCAATCGCCACGCCATTGGCATCGTCCCACTGGGGGTCGAGCGCAGGGTTGTTGGTGGCAGCCACCGTGAAGCGCGAGTTGGGGTGGGCAGCCTTGGCGCCGGTTTCCTTGGCGATCTGGGGCGTCCAGTCCTTGCCTTGCCAATCGATCAGATGGTCGGGCAGCTTGCCGGTGTCTTTTTCCATGCCTTCCCACCACACGTCGCCGTCGTCCGTCAGGGCCACGTTGGTGAAGATCACGTCCTTGTCCAAGCTGCGCATGCAGTTGGGGTTGGTGTGCATGTTGGTGCCGGGGGCCACGCCAAAGTAGCCCGCTTCTGGGTTGATGGCGTACATCTTGCCGTCGGCATGGGGCTTGATCCAGGCGATGTCGTCACCGATGGTGGTGACCTTCCAGCCGGCAAAGCCCGCCTCGGGCGGCACCAGCATCGAGAAGTTGGTCTTGCCGCAGGCGCTGGGGAAGGCCGCTGCCACGTGGTACTTCTTGCCTTGGGGGTTGGTCACGCCCAGGATGAGCATGTGCTCGGCCAGCCAACCCTGGTCGCGGCCCATGGTGGACGCGATGCGCAGGGCCAGGCACTTCTTGCCCAGCAGCGCGTTGCCGCCGTAGCCCGAGCCGTACGACCAGATCTCGCGCGTTTCGGGGTAGTGGACGATGTACTTGACCTTGGGGTTGCAAGGCCAGCTCGTCGTGTCCTTCTCGCCTTCGGCCAGGGGTGCGCCCACGGTGTGCATGCAGGGCACGAATTCGCCTTCCACGCCCAGTACGTCGTACACGGCCTTGCCCATGCGGGTCATCAGGCGCTGGTTCACGGCCACGTAGGCGCTGTCGGTCAGCTCCACGCCGATGTGGGCGATGTGGCTGCCCAGCGGACCCATGCTGAAGGGCACCACGTACATGGTGCGGCCCTTCATGCAGCCGTCAAACAGGGGCTGCAGCGTGGCGCGCATTTCGGCGGGAGCCATCCAGTTGTTGGTGGGGCCAGCGTCTTCCTTGGCGGCCGAGCAGATGTAGGTGCGATCTTCCACACGGGCCACGTCCGATGGATCGGACCAAGCCAAGAAGCTGCCGGGGCGCTTGGCGGGGTTGAGCTTCTTGAAGGTGCCGGCATCGACCAGCTGCTGGCACAGGCGGTCGTACTCTTCCTTGGAGCCATCGCACCAGTAAATGGTGTCGGGTTTGCACAGGGCGGCCATGTCGGCTACCCAGGCAAGCAGCCGGGCGTTTTTGACGTAAGCGGGGGCGTTGAGGTTCAGGCCCTGCATCGTGGGTGCGTTCATCGGGGAGCTTCCTAAGTTGAAAAAACGTTTTTTCAAAGGAAGCGGACCGGGCGGGTCACGGCGAGGCCTGGCGCAGTTGCGGTGCTGAGCGCTGCCTTTGAAAAAACGGCTTTCGTGCTCAGTCGGCGGGCGGGAGCGTGTGTCAGCCCCACGGGTGGAGGCTAGTTCCACGGATTCCGCGGGTCGGCTGGGGTGTCAATTTTATGAACCTGCCGCCCTTTTGTCTGTCAGACAGGGGTCAAAACCATGCAAAAAAAACATGAGGTTATGCATGACTTTGCCCGCTCCCTCGCATCAAACGCTGGCCGAACCGCCCTTCCACCGTTCGTAGCCGCTCCTGCGCAGCGCGCAGGCCGGGCACGTGCCACAGCCGTATCCCCAGGCATGCAGCGTGTCGCGCACACCGTGGTAGCAGGTGTGCGAGTCGTTCACGATCAGATCGACCAGCGCTTGTCCGCCCAGGGACCGGGCCAGTTCCCAGGTCTCGGCCTTGTCCAGCCACATCAGCGGGGTGTCGAAGGTGAAACGCTGGCCCATGCCCAGGGACACGGCCACCTGAAGGGCCTTGAGCGTGTCGTCACGGCAGTCGGGGTAGCCCGAAAAATCGGTCTCGCACATGCCGCCCACCAGGGTGTGCAGGCCCCGGCGGTAGCCCACGGCAGCCGCCAGCTGGAAGAACAGCAGGTTGCGCCCCGGCACAAAGGTGTTGGGCAGGCCGGCAGCGGTCATCTGGATTTCGGTGTCGCTGGTCAGCGCCGTGTCACTGATGTGGCCCAGCACCGCCAGGTCGAGCATGTGGTCGTCCCCCAGCTTGGCCGCCCAGTGCGGGAACTGTGCACGCAACGATGACAGCACCGTCTGCCGTGCTTGCAGCTCGATGTGGTGGCGCTGGCCGTAGTCAAAACCGATGGTTTCCACGTGGGCAAAGTTTTCCAGCGCCCAGGCCAGGCAGGTCGTGGAGTCCTGACCGCCGGAAAATAAAACGAGTGCGTGTCCGGGTCTCATGGGGTTCTCCAGTTCAGACGGGATAAGGGGGTGGTGCGGGACGAAAAAAAGCCCCGCGCTGCGGGGCTGTGGGTGACGGCCGCAGAAGCGTTCAGGCCATCGTCACGGCAATAAAGGCCAGCAGGAACATCATGATGCCACCCACCACAGGCAGCACCACGGGGACCAGGTGAACCACGTTTTCCACGGGGTCGTTCGATGGTGTTGCGGGGGCGTGCGAGGTGTTGTGGTCGGACATGGTGGGCTCCAGATGCTTAAAACTTGCGCAATTCTAGCTGCGACTGTCCCTTCAGGGCGCAAAACCCTGCTGTCGCTCAGATCAGATCGGCCTGCATGCCCGCCGTACGCAACTGCCCCAGCACCTCATCCACATGGGTCTTGCCCCGGGTTTGCAGCACCAGTTCGATCTCCACGTTCTGCGCGGCCAGCATGGTGAAGGCGCGCTGGTGGTGCACCTCCTCGATGTTGGCACCCGCGTCGGCCACGGTGGCGGTGATGCGCGCCAGCACGCCGGGCACATCGCGCGCGCTGACCTTGATGCGCGCCAGGCGCCCCGAGCGCACCATGCCGCGTTCGATGATCGCCGCCAGCAGCAGCGGGTCGATGTTGCCGCCGCACAGCACCAGGCCTACGCGCTTGCCCTTGAAGCGCTCGGGGTAGCGCACCAGCGCAGCCAGGCCCGCAGCACCAGCGCCCTCGACCAGGGTCTTTTCGATCTCCAGCAGCATCAGCACTGCCTGCTCGATGTCGCCCTCGTCCACCAGCACCAGGTCGTCCACCAGGCGCTTCACGATCTCCTGCGTGATCTTGCCTGGCGTGCCCACGGCAATGCCTTCGGCGATGGTGGATGTGCCCTGTGGATGGCTTGTTCCTTTGACGGCGTTCACCATGGCGGGGAACCGCATGGTCTGCACGCCGATGATCTCGATGCCGGGCTTGAGGGCCTTGGCCGCCGTGGCCACGCCCGAGATCAGCCCGCCGCCGCCTACGGCGATCACCAGGGTGTCCAGGTCGGGCACGGCTTGCAGCATCTCCAGGCCCAGCGTGCCCTGGCCGGCGGCCACGCCTTCGTCGTCATACGGGTGCACAAAGGTCAAGCCCTGCGCATCGGCCAGCGCGTAGGCGTGGGCGCGTGCCTCTTCCAGGGTATCGCCATGCAGCACCACCTCGGCGCCAAAACCGCGCGTGCGCTCCACTTTCACGCCGGGGGTAAAACGCGGCATCACGATCACGGCGCGCAGGCCCAGTCGCTGCGCGTGGTAGGCCACGCCCTGCGCATGGTTGCCCGCGCTCATGGCCACCACGCCGCGTGCGCGCTCAGCGTCCGTCAGCAGCGTGAGCCGGTTGCAGGCGCCGCGTTCCTTGAACGAGGCGGTGAATTGCAGGTTCTCGAACTTGAGAAACACCTGCGCGCCCACGATTTGCGAAAGCGTTTTGGATTCAACGCACGGAGTGTCCAGCACGTGGCCTTGTAGGCGGGTGGCGGCATCACGGATGTCTTGAAGGGTCAGCATGGGCCGATTGTGGCGCAGCGGCGTTCGCAGGCGCCCGATGATGTGTGATTTGGCATCAAATAGGCCGGTAGCGCTTATATGGAAAGCGCTAGGTGCTATCATTTTTGAAGTTTCTTGGAGCGACTCACAAAACTCAGCGCAGCGGCCCTGGCCAGGCCTTCCGTCGCAGGCAGCATCAGCGGTACGACAAGACGGAACAACGACGCCAGGGGAGTTTGTGAATCGCTCCTATTTGATGCCCAGCCTGCGCGCCAGCTTGTGCAGGTTGCTCGCGTCCACCTCCAGCGCACGCGCGGCCTGGGCCCAGTTGCCCTGGTGGCGTGCCAGTGCCTGCTTGATGGCGAGCCGCTGGCAGGCATCCACGGCGTCGCGCAGCGGGCCTTCGGCGGTGGTGGGGGTGGGCGGCGTGGTGGCCACAGCGGGGGCACCGGCATCCAGGGCGGTGGGGGCCACGCTGGCGGCGTCGGCGTCCAGGTCGAGCAGCGCGGGCTCCAGCGTCACGATGTCGGCGCGGCTCACGCCCCGGCTCAGGGCCTTGAGCGCCGCGCGGCTGACCACATGCTCCAGCTCGCGGATGTTGCCGGGCCAGGGGTAGCGGCGCAGTGCATCCTGCGCGCTGGCAGACAGCCGCAGGCTGCGCAGGCCCAGGCGCGCGCGGTTCAGTTCCAGAAAACGACCTGCCAGCAGCAGCACATCGTTGCCCCGTTCGCGCAGCGGCGGGATGGGCACGGGGTACACCGACAGCCGGTGGTACAGGTCGGCGCGGAACGCGCCGTCGCGCACCTGCTCGCGCAGGTTGCGGTTGGTGGCGGCGATCACGCGCACGTCCACGCGGCGCGGTCGGTCGGCGCCCAGGCGCTGGATCTCGCCGTTCTGCAGCGTGCGCAGCAGCTTGGCCTGCACGGCCAGTGGCAACTCGCCCACCTCGTCGAGGAACAGGGTGCCGCCCTCAGCCGCCTCGAAGCGCCCCGGCCGGTCGGCCACCGCGCCCGAGAACGCGCCGCGCACATGGCCAAACAGCTCGCTCTCGGCCAGCGACTCCGGCAGCGCCGCGCAGTTCACGTGCACCAGCGGGCGGGCAGCGCGCGTGGACTGGCGGTGCAGCAGGCGTGCAAACAGCTCCTTACCGACACCGGTTTCGCCCAGCAACAACACGGGCAGGTCCGAGCCCGCCACCACCGTGAGCTCGTGCAGCAGGCGCAGCAGGGGTTCGCTCTGGCCGACGATCTCCATGTCGCCATCGCCCGCGCGGGTGGTGCGCTCGTCGTCAGCGCTGCGGGTGTGGGGGGCGCTGCGCAGCGCCTGCACCTCGCGCTCCAGCCGCGAGATGCGCACGGCCGCCTCCACCAGCACCTTGCAGTCGGCCAGCGCGGCGCGTGCGGCCTCGCCGAAGGTGCCGGTTTGCAGCGCGTCGAGCGTCAGCACGCCCCAGGCCTTGCCGTCCACCCACAGGCTCACGCCCATGCAGTCGTGCACGGGCAGGGGCTCGCCCACCAGGGTGTCGAGCAGGCCGTCGTAGGGGTCGGGCAGGGTGCTGTCGTGGTCGAAGCAGGTCACCTCGCGCCGCGCCAGGATGGCCGCGAGCCGGGGGTGCTGGCTGACCACAAAGCGCCGGCCCAGCGCCTCGCGCACCAGTCCCTCCACGGCCACGGGGCGCAGGTGGTCTTCTTCCAGCTGCAGCAGGGCCACGGCGCCGCAGTGAAAGCGGGTGCGCAGGTGGTCCACCAGCCGCTGCAGGCGCACAGCCTGGGGCAGGTCGGTGGCCAGGTCGGCCAGCAGGGGGCTATGGTCCATGGTGATATTTACCTTCAATGGGTGAATTAAACCCCATTTGAGAAGGGTCAAAAAAACCATGACCGGTGTAAGTGGTTGATTTGATAGGCCTGCAGCCCTGGCCCGGCGCTTGCGATGTGGTCAGTGACACCGATTCACTCGTTCCAAAAAGCCATGACCACAAGACCCCGACCCCACGCCGCCAGCGCACGCTGGCGCTGCCCCTTCGTTGTTGTTCTGTTGAAGCAGGAGGCCCGCCATGGGTAACTACCGCAAGCTCTGGTTCACGCTGATCGGCGTGCTCATCGTCACCTTCAGCCTGCTGGGCTACTACGGCGCCGAGGTCTACCGCACCGCGCCGCCCATCCCCGCGAAGATCGCCACTGCAGGGGGCGAAGTGCTTTTCACCCACGACAGCATCCTCGACGGACAGACCGCCTGGCAGTCGGTGGGCGGCATGCAGCTGGGTTCCATCTGGGGCCACGGCGCCTACCAGGCACCTGACTGGACGGCCGACTGGCTGCACCGCGAGCTGCTCAACTGGCTTGACGTCGCCGCCGAGCGTGCGCATGGCAAGCCCTTTGCCGAGCTCGACGCCGCCGCCCAGGCCGTGCTGCGCGACCGCATGAAGACCGAGTACCGCACCAACACCTACAACCCCGAGACGGGCGTGGCCACGGTGTCCTCGGTGCGGGCCGACGCGATCGCGATGACCGCGCTGTACTACGACCAGCTTTTCAGCGACGTGCCCGCGCTGCACAAGACCCGCGAGCACTTCGCCATGAAGGAGAACACCCTGCCCAGCGCCGAGCGGCGCGCGCAGATGACGGGTTTCTTCTTCTGGACGGCCTGGGCCGCCGCCACCGAGCGCCCCGGCACCACGGCGACGTACACCAACAACTGGCCCCACGAGCCGTTGATCGGCAACAAGCCCACGGCCGAGAACATGGTCTGGTCGGTGATGAGCGTGGTCGTGATGATGGCGGGCGTGGGCTTCCTCGTGTGGGGCTGGTCCTTCCTGCGCAAGCACGACGAGGTGGAACCCACGCCACCCCAGCACGACCCGCTCTCGCGCGTGCCGCTCACGCCCTCCCAGCGCGGGCTGGGCAAATACCTGTTCCTCATCGTGGCGCTGTTCAGCTTCCAGGTGCTGCTAGGCGGCTTCACGGCCCACTACACGGTGGAAGGCCAGCAGTTCTACGGCATCAACGTGTCACAGTGGTTCCCGTATTCGCTGGTGCGCACCTGGCACATCCAGAGCGCGCTGTTCTGGATCGCCACGGGCTTCCTGGCAGCCGGCCTGTTCCTCGCGCCGCTCATCAACGGCGGCAAGGACCCGGCCTGGCAGAAGCTCGGTGTGGACATCCTGTTCTGGGCGCTGGTCGTGGTGGTGGTGGGCTCGTTCGTCGGCAACTACCTGGCCATCGCGCAGATCATGCCGCCCGAGTGGAACTTCTGGCTGGGCCACCAGGGCTATGAATACGTGGACCTGGGCCGCCTGTGGCAGATCGGCAAGTTCACCGGCATCGCCTTCTGGCTGGTGCTCATGCTGCGCGGCATCGTGCCGGCGCTGCGCACCCCCGGCGGCGACAAGAACCTGCTGGCGCTGCTGACAGCGTCGGTGGTGGCCATCGGCCTGTTCTACGGTGCGGGCTTCTTCTACGGCGAGCGTACCCACCTATCGGTGATGGAGTACTGGCGCTGGTGGGTGGTGCACCTGTGGGTCGAGGGCTTCTTTGAAGTGTTCGCCACCACGGCGCTGGCCTTCATCTTCTCGACGCTCGGCCTCGTGTCGCCACGCATGGCCACGGCCGCCAGCCTGGCCTCGGCCTCGCTCTTCATGCTGGGCGGCGTGCCCGGCACTTTCCACCACCTGTACTTCAGCGGCACCACCACGCCGGTGATGGCCGTGGGCGCATCGTTCAGCGCGCTGGAAGTGGTGCCCCTGGTGGTGCTGGGCCATGAGGCCTGGGAACACTGGCGCCTGCAGCACCGCGCGAAGTGGATGGCCAACCTCAAGTGGCCCCTCATGTGCTTCGTGGCCGTGGCCTTCTGGAACATGCTGGGCGCGGGCGTCTTCGGCTTCATGATCAACCCGCCGATTGCGCTGTATTACCTGCAGGGACTCAACACCACGCCGGTGCATGCCCACGCTGCGCTGTTCGGTGTGTATGGCTTCCTGGCGCTGGGCTTCACGCTGCTGGTGCTGCGCTACATCCGCCCGCAGCTGGTGTTCAGCGAGCGGCTCATGAAGTCGGGCTTCTGGTGGCTCAACGCGGGCCTGGTGCTGATGATTGCCACCAGCCTGCTGCCCATCGGACTGTTCCAGTTCCACGCCAGCGTGAGCGAAGGCCTGTGGTACGCACGGGGCGAAGCCTTCATGCAGCAACCCTTCATGCGGACCCTGCGCTGGGTGCGCACCTTTGGCGACGTGGTCTTCATCGTCGGCGCGCTGGCCATGGCTTGGCAGGTGGTGAGCGGGCTGTTCGGCTCGCGCGCCCCGGCGCAAGCGGGCCCCTACCTGGCACAGGCCCGTCGCTGAAATGGACTGTGCGCGGCGGCTGCCACAAGCGGCCACCGCGCTCACACACCGTTTGCCCACAAGGACTGACCATGAACCTCGACAAATTCAAACACCAGCACACTGACATTCTGCGCAGCATCGCCACCTTGCGCGCCCTGGCCCAGGCGGGCGTGGAGGCCAATGCCAGCGCCATCGCGCAGGGCATCGTGGCCATGAGCGGCACCATCAAGCTGCACCTGGCCGTGGAAGACCAGGTGCTGTACCCCGCACTGCAGCGCGGCGGCAACGCCGAACTGGCGCGCCTGGGCCGCCAGTACCAAAGCGAGATGGCATCGATCGCCAGCGCCTACGATGCGTTTGCACGCCGCTGGAACACCGCCGAGGGCGTGCGCCGCGATGCCCAGGGCTTTCGCAACGAGGCCAACGTGGTGCTGCGCCGTGTGTTCGAGCGCATGCAGCGCGAAGACCATGACTTCTATCCGCGCATCGAGGAGGAAGAAGCCACCGCCTGCCATTGAGCAGCACCCTCCTGCACCCCACTGCATGCCTGCGCATGCACCTCTGATCCATCGGTAGGGCCTGACGGCACCTTCCTTTCTGCCGGCCCCTGTGCCGGCATTTTTTTACCCCTGCTTACCGCCTCGATTGTGTTGAATCAAACTACCTATAGTGTTTGATGGGTATCGTGGACACCATAGGTAGTGTTTTTAATCCGTTCCACAGATTGGTCGAACCCATGGCGTCCACCCTTGCCACCTTGCCCCGCGAAGTCGTTTTGCGCAGCGGCCAGCGCGTTCCGTTTGATGCCGAACGCATCCGCGCCGCGCTGGCCAGCGCCGGGCAGGCCTCGGGTGAATACGGCGCCGCCGAAGCAGCGTTGCTCACCGCCCAGGTCACCAAGGTGCTTATCCACCGCTTCCAGGGCGAGGCCCCCACCATCGAGCAGATCCAGGACGTGGCCGAGCAGACGCTGATCGCCGCCAACCACCTGGCCACGGCGCGTGCCTACATCGTCTACCGCGAGCAGCACGCCACACTGCGCGCCGACAAGCAGACGCTGGTGGATGTGGAAAGCTCCATCAACGAATACCTCACGCGCGCCGACTGGCGCGTGAACGCCAACGCCAACCAGGGCTACTCGCTGGGCGGGCTGATCCTGAACGTGGCGGGCAAGGTCACGGCCAACTACTGGCTGTCGCACGTCTACACGCCCGAGATCGGCGAGGCGCACAGGAGCGGCGACCTCCACATCCACGACCTCGACATGCTCAGCGGCTACTGCGCGGGCTGGTCGCTACGCACGCTGCTGCACGAGGGGCTCAACGGCGTGCCAGGCAAGGTCGAGGCGGGGCCGCCCAAGCACATGAGTTCCGCCGTGGGGCAGATCGTGAACTTCCTGGGCACGTTGCAAAACGAGTGGGCGGGCGCGCAGGCGTTCTCGTCGTTCGACACCTACATGGCACCCTTCGTGCGCAAGGACGGCATGGACTACGCGCAGGTGCGCCAGTGCATCCAGGAGCTGGTCTACAACCTCAACGTGCCCTCGCGCTGGGGCACGCAAACGCCGTTCACCAACCTCACGTTTGACTGGACCTGCCCCGACGACCTGCGCGAGCAGGTGCCGGTGATCGCGGGCCAGGAGATGCCCTTTGCGTACGGCGACCTGCAGGCCGAGATGGACCTCATCAACCGCGCCTACATCGACGTGATGACCACGGGCGACGCCAAGGGCCGGGTGTTCACCTTTCCCATCCCCACGTACAACATCACCAAGGATTTCCCGTGGGAGAGCGAGAACGCGCAGCTGCTGTTCGAGATGACGGCCAAGTACGGCCTGCCGTACTTCCAGAACTTCATCAATTCCGAGCTGGAGCCCAACATGGTGCGCTCCATGTGCTGCCGCCTGCAGCTGGATTTGCGTGAATTGCTCAAGCGTGGCAACGGCCTGTTCGGCAGCGCCGAGCAGACGGGCAGCCTGGGCGTGGTGACGATCAACTGCGCACGCCTCGGGTATTTGCATGCGGGCGATGAAGCCGGTCTGTTTGCCGCGCTGGACCGCCTCCTGGAGCTGGGCAAACAAAGCCTGGAGACCAAGCGCAAGCTGATTCAGCGGTTGATGGACCAGGGCCTGTTCCCCTACACCAAGCGGTATCTCGGCACTTTGCGCAACCACTTTTCCACGCTGGGCGTGAACGGCATCAACGAGATGGTGCGCAACTTCACGGCGGACCAGCACGACATCACCAGCGAGTGGGGCCATGCGTTTGCCTTGCGCCTGCTCGACCACGTGCGCGAGCGCATGACCGCCTTCCAGGAAGAAACCGGTCACCTCTACAACCTGGAAGCCACGCCCGCCGAAGGCACGACCTACCGCTTCGCCAAGGAAGACAAGAAGCGCTGGCCCGCCATCCTGCAGGCGGGCACATCCGAGCAGCCTTATTACACCAACTCGTCGCAACTGCCCGTGGGCTTCACCGACGACCCGTTCGAGGCGCTGATGCGGCAGGAGGCACTGCAGGGCAAATACACCGGCGGCACCGTGCTGCACCTGTACATGGGCGAGCGTGTCTCCAGCGGAGTGGCCTGCCGCGAGCTGGTGCGGCGCGCGCTGACGAACTTCCGCCTGCCCTACATCACCGTCACGCCCACGTTCTCCATCTGCCCCACGCACGGCTACCTGGCGGGCGAGCACCCGTTCTGCCCCCGCTGCGACGAAGAGCGGCTGGACGCCAAGCGGCGGCGTCTGGCCGCCTAGATCTTGAGCAAAAAGTGGCCCTGGCGCTGGATGGTCAAGCGCAAGCAGCTATCAAAACAGAAGCAAACCATTCCCTCCACCCCTGAAAGGACCCCGGCATGAGCCATTTCTCCGCTACCGAACACACCGCCATCTCCAGCGCCGCCGCCGTGCAACTCACCGACGACGAGCGCCAGCCCTGCGAGGTCTGGACCCGCGTGATGGGCTATCACCGCCCCGTGGCCAGCTTCAACACGGGCAAGCAGGGCGAGCACGCCGAGCGCCGCTTCTTTTCAGAGCAGACGCGTGGTGGAAGCAACGCCTGCTGAGGCGCCGCCAGCCGCGGCGCTGCGGCTGGGCGGCATGACACCGCTCACCACCATCGATTTCCCCGGCCGCCTCGCGGCCGTTTTGTATTGCCAGGGCTGCCCCTGGCGCTGCGGCTATTGCCACAACCCCGAACTGCTCGATGCCACCGAACCGCCCTCGCTGCCCTGGGCGCAGGCGCTGGCCTTTTTGGAAAGCCGGCGCGGCCTGCTGGACGGCGTGGTTTTCTCGGGCGGCGAGCCCACGCTGCAGGCGGGCCTGGGCGCGGCGCTGAACGCAGTGCGCAGCCTGGGCCTGCAGACCGCCCTGCACACCGGCGGCATGTACCCCGAGCGGCTGGCGGCACTGCTGCCGCAACTCGATTGGGTGGGTCTGGACATCAAGGCCCTGCCGCAGCGCTACAACGCCATCACCGCCACGCCCGGCAGCGGTGCGCGCGCCTGGGCCGGGCTGGAGGTGCTTCTGGCCTATGGCACCGACCACGAATGCCGCACCACCTGGCACGCGGGCCTGTTTGGTGTGGATGAGTTGCTGGACCTGGCCCAGGCCCTGGCCGCGCGCGGCGTGCGCCGCTGGGCGCTGCAGGAATGCCGCGCACCTGGCGCACCGGCCTGGGCGCTGACCACGGCGCACCAGCAGCAACTGGCCGCGTGGTTCCCCTCCTTCACGCTGCGCCGGGCCTGAGCGGGCGGGGCTCCGGGTTTGGTCGGTGCTTCGCGCAGATTTGTTGCGCTTCTAGGTCGAAAAAAGAACGAATCTGCGAACTCGCGCTAGGAGTCGCTGGGTTTGATGCGCATCAGAGCCGCCTTGGTCACGCCGCGTGGATCATCCGCCACCGCCGCACACCGGCATCACCCGCAAGGAACACGTCCATGACCCCCCTCGGCCTCCAGCTGCTGCACGCGCTCAAAACCCATGGCGCGCGCGAAATCTTCGGCATCCCCGGCGACTTCATCCTCCCCCTGTTCAAGCAGATCGAGGAGAGCGGCATCCTGCCCCTGGTCACGCTCAGCCACGAGCCCTCGCTGGGCTTTGCCGCCGATGCCGCCGCGCGCATGCACTGCGGCCTGGGCGTGGTGGCCGTCACCTACGGCGCGGGCGCGCTCAACGTGGTCAACGCCGTGGCGGGGGCCTATGCCGAGCGCTCGCCGCTGGTGGTGCTGGCCGGCTGCCCCGGCGAGGTCGAGGCGCACTCGGGCCTGGTGCTGCACCACCAGGTGCGCCATGTCGATTCGCAATGGCGGATCTTCCGCGAGATCACCTGCGACCAGGTGCGCCTGTCCGACCCTGCCACCGCGCCCGCCGAGCTGGCCCGCGTGCTGCGCAGCTGCCGCGAATACTCGCAGCCCGTGCTCATCGAGGTGCCGCGCGACATGACGTTGCACCCCATGGCCGAGGTGCCCCTGCTGCCGCCCAGCCCCTTCAATGAAGCCGCCGTGGCCGAGTGCGCCGACGAATGGATGGCCCGCATCCAGGCAGCCCAGCGCCCCGTGCTGGTGGTGGACGTGGAGGTGCGCCGCTTTGGCCTGGAAGCCCGCGTGGCCGAACTCGCGCGGCGCCTGCAGCTGCCGGTGCTCACCACCTTCATGGGCCGGGGCCTGCTGGCGGAGGAGGGCGTGCACTCCGGCGTACAGCTGCACGGCACCTACCTGGGCGTGGCGGGCGCGCCCGAGACCAGCGCGCTGCTCGACGACTCCGACCTGCCCGTGATGCTGGGTGCCATCCTGTCGGACAGCAACTTTGGTGTGAGCGCCCAGCGCATGGACTTTCGCCGCGCGCTCATCACCGCGCACCGCGAGGCGCGCGTGGGCCACCACCTGTACCCGAACATCCCGCTGGCCGCGCTGGTGGAAGCGCTGCTGGCCCGCGCCCCGGCCGCAGGCGCCAAGCCGCCGCGCGCCCTGCCGCCCCCGCCCACTTGCCCCGAAGGCCTGGTGGCCGACGATGCGCCCGTGTGTGCGGCCGACCTCTCCCGCGCGCTCAACGACCGCATCCGCGCGCACGGCCCCATGAACATCGTCGCGGACATTGGCGACTGCCTGTTTGCTGCGATGGAGCTGCTGCCCACCCCGCTGGTGGCGCCGGGCTACTACGCGTCCATGGGCTTCGGCGTGCCGGCCGGCATCGGTGCGCAGGTGGCCACGGGCCAGCGCAGCCTGATCCTGGTGGGCGACGGCGCCTTTCAAATGACGGGCTGGGAGCTGGGCAACTGCCCTCGCCTGGGGCTGGACCCCATCGCCATCGTGCTCAACAACCAGACCTGGGAAATGATCCGCGCCTTCCAGACCGAATCGCGCTGCGCCGCCCTGGGCGACTGGCACCTGGCCCAGGCCGCCGATGCGCTGGGCGGGCGCGGCCACCGGGTGCACACGCGGGCGCAGTTCAAGGCGGCGCTCGATGCCGCGTTTGCCGAGCGCGGTCGCTTTCAGCTCATCGAGTTGATGGTGCCACCGGGCGACAGCACGCCCACGCTGCGGCGTTTTTCAGAAGGCATCCGGGCCCTGCGGGCGCGGGCGGCGTCGGGCGCCTGAGCGCGAAGGATCTGTTCACGTAGGCCCGCACGCATCGCATCGCGGGGCAGCAAAGCGCGGCAGCGGGGCTACCCCGCGCGCACCACGCGCAGCACGTCTGCCCCGTACGCCTCCAGCTTTTTCGCCCCCATCCCGCTGATGCCCTGCAGGTCGTCGAGCGTGCCGGGGTTGCGCTCGGCAATCGCGGCCAAAGTGGCATCGTGAAAGATCACATACGCAGGCAGGTTGTGCTCGCGTGCCACCTCGGCGCGCCAGGCCTTGAGGTTGATGAAACGCACCTGCGCATCGGGGCCAAGATTGGCGGCCGCGGCGGGCGGCGCGCTGCCCGTGCCCTTGCGGGTGCGCGTGCGCTTGGCCGGTGCGGATGACACCGACTCGCGCAACTGCACCGGCACCTCGCCCTTGAGCACCGCGCGCGAACCCTCGGTGAGGCACAGCGTGTCAAAGCTGTGGCCGCTGTCCAGCATCACCTTCTGCAGGCCTAACGCGCCGGTGGCGATCAGCTGGCGCAGCACGCCGCGCAGCTGGGGCTCGGTCAGGTCCGCGCCGATGCCGAAGGTGGAGATTTTTTCGTGCCCGAACTGCGCGACCTTCTCGGTCTTCTTGCCGCGCAGGATGTCCATGATGTGCCCCGTGCCAAAGCTGATGCCGCTGGCCTGGTTCACGCGGTAGATGGTGGAGAGCAGCTTGCGTGCCGCATCCGTGGCGTCCCACACCGCCGGTGGGTTCAGGCAGTTGTCGCAGTTTCCGCAGGGTGTGGACTGCTCTCCAAAGTACGCCAGCAGCCGCACGCGTCGGCAGTCGGTGGCCTCGGCCAGCGCCAGCAGCGCGTCGAGCTTGCCGCGCAGCGCCTGCTTGAACTCCTCGCCGGCCGGGCTTTCGTCGATCATGCGGCGCTGGTTGACCACGTCGTTCAGGCCGTAGGCCATCCAGGCATCGGCGTTCAGTCCGTCGCGGCCCGCGCGGCCCGTTTCCTGGTAGTAGCCTTCGATGTTCTTGGGCATGTCCACATGGGCCACAAAACGCACATCCGGCTTGTCGATGCCCATGCCGAACGCGATGGTGGCCACCATCACGATGCCTTCCTCGCGCAGGAAGCGATCCTGGTTCTTCTGACGCACTTTCGTGTCCAGACCCGCGTGGTAGGGCAGGGCGGTGATGCCCGCGTCGCTCAGCGTGGTGGCCAGCTCTTCCACGCGCTTGCGCGACTGGCAATACACCACGCCCGCCTCGCCCGCATGCTCGCGCTCGATGAAGCGCAGCAGCTGCGTGGTGACGTCCTTCTTTTCCTCGATGCGGTAGCGGATGTTGGGCCGGTCAAAGCTGCTGATGAACAGCCGCGCATCCTCCAGCTGCAGCCGCTCGACGATGTCCTCGCGCGTGAGCGCATCGGCCGTGGCGGTGAGCGCAATGCGCGGTACTTGCGGGTAACGCTCGTGCAGCAGCGTGAGCGCGCGGTATTCGGGGCGGAAATCGTGGCCCCACTGGCTGACGCAGTGTGCTTCGTCGATGGCGAACAGGCTCAGGTGGCCGCCGCTGTACAGGCTGTCGAGCAGGCCCAGGAAACGGGGCGTGTTCAGCCGCTCGGGCGCGGCATACAGCAGCGTGAGGTCGCCGGTCTGCAGGCGCAGCTCCACGTCCTGGGTCTCGTCGTAGCTCAGCGTCGAGTTCAGGAACGCCGCATCCACCCCCGCCTCGTGCAGCGCGCCCACCTGGTCGTGCATCAGCGCGATCAGCGGCGAAATCACGATGGTCACCCCGCGCCCCTGCTGCTGGCGCACGATGGCCGGCACCTGGTAGCACAGCGACTTGCCTCCGCCCGTGGGCATCAGCACCAGCGCGTCGCCGCCGCCAATCACATGCTCGACGATGGCTTGCTGCGGGCCGCGGAACTGTTCGTAGCCGAAGACATCCTGCAAGACAGACTGGGCAGGGGACAACACGGAAGACGGGCGAGACACCAAGCGAATACTCTGAAAATGAGAGCGCCCCACGCTGGACCCACCTGCGCTGGACGCCAATAAAGCCAAAAATTTGTGTGCGGGCCCGTGCGACGAACCGTGCGATGCAAGGCCCGTATTGTGCGCTGCGGGCCTGCGCCGCTGGTTGGGGGTCAGCGCAGCGCGCGGACAGCGCTTTCGATCACCTCAGGCGGGATGGCGGCAAAGCCCAGCCGCCATCCCGCGATGGGAGGCGCTGCATGGTAGAGCTCGCTGAGGCTGGGGGTTGCAATGCCGCGCGCCAGCGCGCGGCGCGTTTGCTGCTGCTCGCTGCCCTCGGTCAGCCGCACGGCCATCTGCAGCCCGCCCCGGCTGTCCAGGGGCGCGGCCCAGGGCAGGTGGGTGTGCAGCGCCTGCAGCAGGGCGTCGCGCCGGCTGCGGTAGAGCTGGCGCATCAGCCGCAGGTGGGCCGCAAAGTGGCCCTGGTCCATGAAGTCGGCCGCCACCGCCTGCATGGGCTGCGAAGGGTGGCCGTCGTAGATGGTGCGGGCGGTCACCAGAGGCTTTACCAGCGGTTCGGGCAGCACCATGTAGGCCAGCCGCACCGAAGGAAACAAGGACTTCGAGAACGTGCCGATGTAGAGCACGCGACCGTGCGCGTCGAGGCCCTGCAAGGCGGGCGTGGGCTGGTGGTCGTAGAGGAATTCGCTGTCGTAGTCGTCCTCGATCAGCCAGGCCCCCGTGGCCTGTGCGTGGTCGATGAAGGCCAGGCGGCGCTGCAGGGACATGGCGCGCCCGGTGGGGAACTGGTGCGATGGCGTGAGGTAGATCAGGCGTGGCGGCGTCTGGGTGGGCACCAGCTGGGCGCCTTCGCCGTCCAGCGGCATGTCCACCACCTGGGCCCCGCTGGCGTGGAACGCGGTGCGCGCGCCTGCGTAGCCCGGGTCCTCCATCCAGACGGTATCGCCTTCGTCCAGCAGCGTCGCGGCCAGCAGCTGCAGGGCCTGTTGCGAGCTGGTCAGCACCAGCACCTGGCCCGCATGGCAACGCACGCCGCGCGACTGCGCGAGGTAGCGCGCGATGGCCTCGCGCAGTGCGGGCAGGCCTTGGGGGTCGCCGTAGAACAGCAGGGGCCCAGCGTCCTGGCGCAGGCGGCGCTGCATCAGCTGGCGCCACAGATCGACCGGGAAGGCCCCAAGGTCCGGGCTGCCCGCCACGAACGCGCGGGCGCGGTCGGGCTCGGCGCAACCGCCGGTATCGACCATGCGCTGCCCGCGCCGCGACAGCGCGGGCAGTGCCGCCGCCGGGGCCATACGGCCCGCCCGGGACCGCGCCGCCCCGGCACGCTGCATGTCGATGGCCACGAAGCTGCCCTGGCCGACATGCCGGTGCAGGTAGCCCTCGGTTTCCAGCTGGGCGTAGGCCGCCTCCACCGTGACCCGTGAAAGACCCAGGTCGCGCGCCAGATCGCGGGTGGAGGGCAGGCGTTCGCCCAACACGGCCTGGCCGGTGCGCACGGCCTCGCGCAGCGCCGCGCACAGGCGCTCGCGGCGGCCGCCTCCGTGGGCGTCCTCCAGCAGCGTGAGCAACAGCCGTGGTTTCATCGGTAATTGGTCTTATTTGTGACGGATGATTGGCATTATCAATCAGGCCAAATCGTCGGACACTTCATCCCATCGCAACACCACACAGCCACACGAGAGGACTTTTCCATGACCCACGCCGCCCCCGTCTCCGCACCCGCCTCCGCTGTCCTGGCGTTCCCCGCGCCCAGCCCCGAGCAGTCGCGGGACTTCATGGCCGCCAAGCTCAGCTACCACGCCGATGCCTGGGACGTGGCCGAAGACCTGCGCAACGGCATCGACGCCATCGTGGTGGTCGACACCCGCTCCACGGCGCATTACGAACAGGGCCATGTGCCGGGCGCCATCAGCTTTCCCCACCGCACCATGGACGAGCAGAGCACGGCGCACCTTGACCGCAGCAAGGTCTACGTCACGTATTGCGACGGTATCGGCTGCAACGGCTCGACCCGGGGCGCGTACAAGTTGGCGCGGCTGGGCTTCACGGTCAAGGAGATGCTGGGCGGGCTGGACTTCTGGATCCGCGACGGCCAGCCTGTGGCCACCGGCCCGGAGCGCGGCGCCATGCCGTCGGCCGGCCCCGCCATCGAGTGCGCATGCTGAGCCATCCGCCGCATCGCACCGGCTGGACCCTGCGCGCCGCAGGCGCCGCTGACGCGCCCGCGCTGGCCGACCTGTGCGCCGCCCACGCGGCGTACGAGCGCATCCCGTACAGCGCCGACGGCCATGCCCACCGGCTGGCCCAGGGGCTGGAGGCGGGGCGGTTGTTCGCCTGGCTGGGCTATTGGGGTGAGCAGGCAGTGGGATATGCCAGCGCCACGCTGGACTATTCGACTCTCGCCGCGCGCTCTTACCTGCATCTGGACTGCCTGTACCTGGAGCCTGAAGCGCGTGGCTGCGGCCGGGGCGCAGAGATGATGGCCGCTGTGCAGCACCGCGCCCAAATGCTGGGCTGCGAGGCGATGCAGTGGCAGACGCCCGTGTGGAACGAGGGCGCCATCCGTTTCTATGACCGCCTGGGGGCAACGCGACTTGCCAAGCAACGCTACACGCTCGTGTGTGGGTGAGAAAGCCCCTGGGCCACCGGCAGCCCCAGGGGGCTTTCTACAATCGGGGGATGAAAACGCTTGCCTACACGCGCGCCGCGCAACTGCCCGACATCCTCGCCCAACGCATCGTCATCCTGGACGGCGCCATGGGCACCATGATCCAGCGCTTCAAGCTGGGCGAGGCGCAGTACCGGGGCGAAGGCTACAACGGCCCGGATGGGGCGGGCGACCGGTTCAAGGACTTCCCGCGTGACGTGAAGGGCAACAACGAGTTGCTCAGCATCACCCGGCCCGATGTGATCCGCGACATCCACGAGCGCTACCTGGCTGCAGGCGCCGACCTGATCGAGACCAACACCTTCGGCGCGACAACCATCGCGCAGGAGGACTACAAGATGGCCCACCTGGCGCGCGAGATGAATTTGAAATCTGCCCAGCTGGCCCGCGCCGCCTGTGACAAGTACAGCACGCCCGACAAGCCCCGCTTTGTCGCAGGCGCCCTCGGCCCCACGCCCAAGACGGCCAGCATCAGCCCCGACGTGAACGACCCCGGCGCGCGCAATGTGGACTTCGAGCAGCTGCGCGCCGCTTACTACGAGCAGGTGGAAGCGCTGGTCGAGGGCGGCTCCGACGTGCTGCTGGTCGAGACGATCTTCGACACGCTCAACGCCAAGGCCGCGCTGTTCGCCATCGACGAGTTCTTTGAAAACAGCGGCGAGCGCCTGCCGCTCATCATCAGCGGCACCGTCACCGATGCCTCGGGCCGCATCCTCTCGGGCCAGACGGTCACGGCCTTCTGGCACAGCGTGCGCCATTCCCGCCCGCTGGCCATAGGCCTGAACTGCGCCTTGGGTGCCACGCTGATGCGCCCCTACATCCAGGAGCTGAACCGCGTGGCCGAGGACACCTTCATCAGCTGCTATCCCAACGCCGGCCTGCCCAACCCCATGAGCGACACCGGCTTTGACGAAACGCCAGAAATCACCAGCCGCCTGGTGCATGAGTTCGCGGCCGAGGGGCTGGTCAACATTCTGGGCGGCTGCTGTGGCACCACGCCGGACCACATCGGCGCCATCGCCAAGGCAGTCGAGAACGTGCCCACCCGCAAGATGTTCTACCCAGCAGAAGCCTAGAGTAGCTGCCCCCCTGAGTCGCCTGCGGCGCCTTCCCCCAAGGGGGACGCCGCCAGCGCGGCGGGGCGGCCCTTGCGCGGCGGCCTTTGGTCTGGGCCGCGCCGGTTTCGCGCGCTGCGGGTTTTGCAACGCCCACCCAAGGGTGAGAGATTCGCGCTGAATGAACGGTTTGTAGGAAAATTGGTACCTGGCGCTTGATGGTCAAGCGTCAGGTGCTATCTAATTAATAGCAATTGTTGCCGCTCTGAAGTGCGGCAACGCAGTGCCGTTCCAGGCAGCCCACCATGATCGACAACGCTATCTTGCCCGCCGACACGGCACCTGCCGACGAGGCTGCTCAAAAAGCCGCCGCCCACGCCGCGCTCAAGCTCGAAAAGCGCCTGGTGCGCCAGGTCGCGCAGGCCATCACTGACTTCGGCCTCATCGAAGACGGTGACAAGGTCATGGTGTGCGTGTCGGGCGGCAAGGACAGCTACGGCCTGCTCGACGTGCTGCGTATGCTGCAGCAGCGCAACGGCCACAAGTTCGAGCTGATCGCCGTCAACCTCGACCAGAAGCAGCCCGGCTTTCCGGCCCATGTGCTGCCTGAATACCTGACCCAGGTGGGCGTTCCCTTCCACATCGAAACGCAGGACACCTACAGCGTCGTCAAGGAGCACATCCCCGAGGGCAAAACCATGTGCAGCCTCTGCAGCCGCCTGCGCCGGGGCATCCTGTACCGCGTGGCCGACGAACTGGGCTGCACAAAAATCGCGCTCGGCCACCACCGTGACGACATGCTGCAGACCTTCTTTTTGAACATGTTCTTCGGCGGCAAGCTCAAGGGCATGCCGCCCAAGGTGCAAAGCGACCGCGGCGACCACCTCATCATCCGCCCGCTGGCCTACGTGGCCGAGGACGACCTGGCACGCTGGGCGCAGATCCAGCAATTCCCCATCATCCCCTGCACGCTGTGCGGCAGCCAGGAGAACCTGCAGCGCAAGCAGATCGGCCAGATGCTGCGCGACTGGCAGCAGCTCTACCCGGGCCGCATCGAGAACATGGCCGTGGCCCTGCGCAACCTGGTGCCTTCGCACTTCATGGACCCGCGCCAGTTCGACTTCAAGGGGTTGGTACCCAACGGCGTGGCCGACGCCGATGGTGACAAGGCCTTTGACGCCGAAGAACTGCCTGCGCAGGCCGTGGGCATGCTCGCGGGCCTGCCCCTGATGCCCCGCTGAACCCGACCCCCGACGATTTTTAGATTGGGCCACCACATGACCACCCTCAAAGCCCCCGAACTGCTCCTGCCCGCTGGCTCGCTCGACAAAATGCGCGCCGCCTACGACTTTGGTGCCGACGCCGTGTACGCAGGCCAGCCGCGCTACAGCCTGCGCGCCCGCAACAACGAGTTCCGCCTGGAGCAGATCAAGCAAGGCATTGACGAGGCGCACGCACGCGGCAAGAAGTTCTTCGTGACCAGCAACCTGATTGCACACAACGACAAGATCCGCACCTACCTGCGCGACATCGAGCCCGTGATCGACTGCAAGCCCGACGCCCTCATCATGGCCGACGCGGGTCTGATCATGATGGTCAAGGAAAAGTGGCCCGAGCAGGTGGTGCACCTCTCGGTGCAGGCCAACACCACCAACTGGGCGGCGGTGAAGTTCTGGCAGAAGATGGGTGTGGAGCGCATCATCCTCTCGCGCGAACTCAGCCTGGACGAGATCGAAAAAATCCGCCAGGAATGCCCCGACATGGAGCTGGAAGTGTTCGTGCACGGCGCGCTGTGCATCGCGTACTCGGGCCGCTGCCTGCTCAGCGGCTACTTCAACCACCGCGACCCCAACCAGGGCACCTGCACCAACGCCTGCCGCTGGAACTACGCCACGCACGACGCCGACATCGACCCCACCACGGGCGAAGCCATTGCGCAGAAGATGGAAGGCGACTTCAACTTCGAAGCCGCGCAGCAAAAGGCCGAGCAGGCCTTCGCATCGACCACCGGCAACGGCGAGCGCCACCCCAAGGCCGACAAGGTCTACCTGATCGAAGAGGCCGGCCGCCCCGGGCAGATGATGCCCATCATGGAAGACGAGCACGGCACGTACATCATGAACAGCAAGGACCTGCGCGCGGTGGAGCACGTGGCGCGCCTGGCGCAGATCGGCGTGGATTCGCTCAAGATCGAAGGCCGCACCAAGAGCCTGTACTACGTGGCCCGCACCGCCCAGGTCTACCGCCGCGCGATTGACGATGCCGTGGCCGGTCGCCCCTTCAACCCCGAGCTGCTGATCGAGCTGGAAGGCTTGTCCAACCGCGGCTACACCGGCGGCCTGCTGGAGCGCCGCCCCAGCAACGACTACCAGAACTACATCAGCGGCCACTCCGCCACGCAGCGCAGCCAGTACGTGGGCGAGGTGCTGGGAGCTGAAGGTCAGGCGGAAGTGGGCCTGCAAGGCGACTGGGTGCAGGTCGAAACCAAGAACCACTTTGCCGTGGGAGACCTGATCGAAGTAGTACACCCCAGTGGCAACACTACGGTGCGCCTGCAAGAGATGCGCAACGTGGAAGGCCAGCCCGTGCAGGTCGCCCAGGGCAGCCCCGTGCGTGTGTGGCTCCCACTGCCTGCGCGCTACAGCGGCGCGCTGCTGGCGCGGGTGGTGGAGGCGGAGCCTGCTTTGGCCGCGTGAGCGGTGCGTCCGTCACTCTCCTTCGAGCGCACGGTCAGTGGCCTCTACGAGGCCCTTCAGGAACCGAATCGCTTTCTCCAAGTCGTCGCGTTTGACCAGGTGTGGCGCTGGCGCTCCAGTGGAAACCGGTTTCGAGCGATGGACCGCATCACCCCGGCGGCCGATGAGTTCATCGAGCGTTTTCTTTGCGGTAGCCGGATCGTAGTGCAGCCACTTCCAGCCAGCGCAGACATCGACTTGCAAATAGTCGAGGAACAGTTTGCGCGTCTTCTCTGAATTTGGGTTGTGGAAGCGCTTCAATTCCTCATTGAGCTTGTTGTTGACAAAGGTGCCGATTGGGCTGCCGTTCACCGCCTTGAGCCTCGCGGCTACAGCCTCGAGCGCTCTATCTTCAACGTACGTCTCCCAAGCTGTGAGAGCCATGACAAGGCCCGCCCGTTTTAAGACTTCGGCAGTTTCCGCGTTCTGCTTATGAAGGGTGTCGAAATGAGCAAGAAGCGTATTTGCGTCTTCGATTGAGCTTAGGAAAATATTTGAGGCGCGGGACATATCGGGTGTTGTTCTGTGATGCCTGAATATATGTAGTCGCACCCAATGCTATGCGACCATCAATGGTCCTCGATGCGGTATGTAGCAATAGCGCGAGATGTTAGGTGAGTTTCAGCGAAAGTCGGCAGATCAGACGATCTGCCACTGTCATCCCAAACAGAAATCACGCACTCAATAAACGCACGACAAGGATGCGCGCTGTCTGCAAACACATCCGCTCTGACCAATACTCCCAGCGGCCCCACCCTCTGCGGTTTCCACGATAGAACCGACAGATCCTTGCGCTCTACCAAGGGCCGTAAAAGACTCGCTGGCACGCAGACCAGCATGTCACTTTCCGCCAGCATGGCGTAGATGATTTCCGTCGAGCGGCTCGACACGCGACACAGTTCCGGAACCCCGCCCAAATCGTCGAACAGGCTATCCACCTGTTGTGGGCCCAGCCCTGTGAGTGGCGGGCTCAGCCAGCGTTGTGACAGCAGCTCGGCGGCCGTGACGGTTGTCTGTTGAGCCAGCGGGTGGCCTGGGCGGCAGGCAATGACGAATTCATCCGGCAGCGCGGCATGAAACTCAAACCCTTGCGGCAGCGGGGTCGGTTCGCGGCAGATCGCCAGGTCCAGGCTTCCTTCCTGGATGCTCTCCAGCAGGTTGTCGATGGTGACTTCGTGCACATCGATGGCGGCGCTGGGGTGCAGGGCGCAATAGACCGGGATGGCGGCCGTCAGCAACCCGTTGATGCCCGCCGCGATGCTGCCGATGCGGATCAGCGCGGACGCTGCCCCTTGCTGCATCAGCGCCGCGTTGCCAGCAGCCGCTTGCAGGGGCACCAGCGAAGCGCGCAGCAGTGGCAGAACCGCCTCACCCAGGCGGGTCAAGCGCATGCCCTTGGCGTGCCTTTCAAAGAGGGCGCCGCCCATAGAACTCTCCAGCTCCGCCAGCGCATGCGTCGCTGCGGGCTGGCTCAGGCCAATGGCAGAGGCCGCGCGGTGCAGGCTTTGCAAATCGGCAATCGCAATCGCCAACTGCAGGTGCTTGAGGCGCACACGGCCCAGGATGCGATTGAACAGGACGGAGGGCGTCAGGTCTGGCATGGGGTATTCAAAATTTGAATCATGTTGAAAAAGAAGCATTGGCCCTGTGTTGCCTGCTGTGCAACCATCGCTTGCCTTCGGTTGGGCGCGAGCCTGCCCTGGGGTCATTCAACTAACGAATCTTATTCCCGTACCGTGTGCAAGCCAGTGCGCAGGAACTCAGGAGACAAAACTTCATGCCGTCATTGCAGCGCCCCACCTTGGGCGAGATCACCTCGCGCCCGTCCCGTTTCCTCATCGCCCCGGTGATGGCGGCCATCTTCGCCATGGGCCAGGCCAACGCCGCCGATACCCTCGACACCGCGTGCAAGACCACGGCCGAGTGCCAGGCGCAGGTGGCCAAGATCCAGGGGGTGGTCAAAGGGGAAGCCACCAGCGCCTTGGCAAAGTCGCAAGACACGTTCTACTGGTTCGGCCGCATCAACATGGCATCGACCGTGGTGAATGTGGAGCAAGGCATCATCCCCAAGGCCCAGGCCGGTCGCATCGCGCGCGGCGTTGAGCATTCGATCACCCAGGCCACTACGCCGGGTGGCAAGCGCCCCACCGATGTGCTGCAGGTCGAGAAGATCATCACGGATACCGTGGGCCCCGAGGCAACGCTGATCCACACCGGGCGCAGCCGCCAGGACATCCATTCCACCTTGAATGCCGCGCAGTTGCGCCTGGAGATGCTGGACTTTGCCGATGCGCTGGACCAGGTGCGCGCACGGCTCATCAACACGGCGCAGGCCCACACCGCCACCTATGTGCCCGCCTACACCAATGGCGTGCAGGCCATGCCCATCAGCTATGGGCACTACCTGATGGCCTGGGCCGACTCGTTCGCGCGCGACTCGGCGCGCATTCGCGAGGCCTACGCCCGCATCAACCTCAGCCCCATGGGCACGGCGGTGCTGTCCAACTCCAGCTGGGGCATCAACCGCGAGCGCCTGGCGCAGTTGCTGGGGTTCGACGGTCTCATCGTGAATTCGCTGGATGCAGGGCAGATCAGCACCTACGACATCCCCATCGAAGCCACGTCCATCGCCAGCTCCACCGCCATCCGCGTGGGGGCCTTCATGCAGGATGTGCACACCCAGTACCACCAGACGCGGCCTTGGCTGCTGCTGGCCAGCGGCAAGACCTACACCAGCAGCGCCATGCCGCAAAAGGCCAACCCCGGCATCATCCAGAACACGCGGGCCAAGGCCAGCGATGTGGTGGCCTCAGCCCAGGCGTCGCTGTGGCGGGCGCATAACGTCACGCCCGGCATGATCGACTACAAGAACACCTGGAGCCCGGCCAGCGCCAAGACCTTTGTGCAGGGCGTGGAGATGCTGCAGCAGTTTGCCGATGTGCTGGACTCATTGCGCATCGACCCCGCACGCGCGTTGGACGAACTCGAATCCGAGTGGACCACCTCGATGGAGCTGGCCGAAGCGCTGCAACGCAGCCATGGCGTGCCGTTCCGGGTGGGGCACCACTTTGCGTCGGATGTGGTGCTGTTTGCCAAGGAGCGCAACATTCGCCCCAAGGATTTTCCGTACGCCGAAGCCGTGCGCATCTACCGCGAAGCGGGCAAGAAATACGACCTCAAGGACCAGCGTCTGCCCCTGGGTGAAGCCGCATTCCGCCGCGCTTTGTCTCCCGCAGACATGGTGACCACCCGCACCGGCACAGGCGGGCCGCAGCCGCAGGAGGTCACGCGCATGGCGACCGTTGCCAAGGACACCCTGGCCAAAGACCGCGTGTGGTCGGGCGAAGCGCGGCAGCGGCTCCTGGCGGCTGAGGCTGCTTTGAATGCGGCGTTTGAGGGTGTGAAGTCGTTGCCTTGAGTGTGGGCTCGCGGGCTGTGTGCTTCAGACAGGCCGACGGGCCCGACCGGAGTGGGTCTCCCGGGCGGGCGATACTGACGCCCATCGCGAAGGGAGTCAACACACATGAGCACAACATCGAAAGCCCAGCAACGCTTCCGAGTTCCCGCCGCGTTAGCGGTCGCCATAGCGGCTGCGGCGGTTGCCGCGCTGACGGGCGCCAGCGCGTGGGCCCAGGCCCCGGCTGTAGCACCCGCCAAGCAGCGCTATGTGCAAGGCTCGTGGGTCAACCTGCGCGAGTCGGCTCAATCCCAGGCCCGCATCGTCGCCCAAGTACCCGCCAACACCGTGCTGCAACAGCTCACCGAGCGCGATGGCTGGTGCGCCGTGCTCTATGCGGGCGATGCCCGCCTGGGTCCCCCGTTGGCAGAGCCGCTCCAGGCTCACATCGCCTGCAATTTGCTGGCCGACCAGCCCCTCACCCTGGCCCAGGCGGGCAAGGATGCGGCCCGCGCCTTTTGGGTGGCACCGTCACCCAACCGCCTGCGCGCCTACGGCAACGCTCTGCCGCGTCCGCCAGCCCTGCAGCTGCCCGCGCTGGTCAAGAGCCACGCGCATGAAATGCCGGTGCAGTACCCCATGCGTCCTGAATGGGAGGCCGCCAAAAAGCTCATGCGCGCTGGCGTGGTGCTGCGGCCCGAGCAGGAGATCGACCGGGGCCGCCCCGTCAACCCGCTGGACGACCTGAAGCTGGCCACCCGTGCCGTGGACCACATTCCCGCCGTGACCCCTTTGGCCGCCAAGCCGACCTTGCCGACGATTGCCCCGTCGTACTTTCGCAGCCACACCAGCGTGGCCCTGCTGCATGAGACCGATGCCGACGGCCTGGCTGCCGTGGCGGGCGCCCGCATCAGCGTCATTCCTACCGGGGCGCCCGTGGGCCGGTTCAACCGCCACAATGGGCCTGAAATCGAATACATCACCGGCTTCTGGGACGTGGGCTCTGCCGACCAGGCCTTTGCCCCTGCGCTGACCCTCTATGCCATTACCCACCAGGGCCTGGTGGGGGCCCACACCGTGCGCCAGCGCTATTGGGACATCAGCAACGAAGACCATTACTGCGGCGGCCACTACCCCGGCCGCGGGTTCAACGACCCTGGCGAAGAAGCCCAGCCCGTGCGCGGCTATGCCAAGCTGTCCGACAGTGCCGAGGTGCTGACCCGCCTGGTGCTGCCCGGAAAGCTGCCGCCTGACGCGGTGAAGGTGAAGACCCGGCGATACGCCACGAGCTGGATGCAGCCCGCCGACCCGCCCATCCGGGACAAGCCCCAGCGCAAGAACACTGCCGTGCTGGTGCACGAGATCGACCTGGACCGCGATGGCATCGCAGACATCCTGCGCATCGACACCCCTTCGCCCGGCGGCATGAGCTTCGAGCCGATCTTTGAATGGCGCTGGTACCTCAATATCGGCGGCCAGTGGTTCCGGGCGGGGGTTTGGGTGGATGAGGAGTGCACGTGAGGCACTCTGCAAAAGGTGAGTGTTAGAACGAATCAAGCCGCAGCGCAATGATCCTGAGTAAAAGCCTGGCGTCTTGTGTCCGTCCTCTAGTCGCCGAGACAGGAATCGAGGAAGTCCCCCACCGTGTTTGGGCAAGTTCGTTTCTTGTCGGTTTGAACCGAAGATGCTTTTTGGTCACTACACGGCACGGACTTCGCCCATACGAGGAACTTTCTCCGTTGTGTGTCGCCAGTCCAAAGGGCCGCTTGTTCGAGCTGATTGATGTTTTCTACATGCCCCTCGAAGCCCACGGCGAGGACCATTTCGACATTGCAGTAATTGAACTCAACCTGCAGAAGCTGGGGAGAGATTTGGGAGAAACACCCATTCTTCCCCTTGACCACAGTGAGCGAGATTGGATGAGCTACCGAGAGATCTCGCCATTTAGAGTGCTGGGCTTTCCTAATGACCATACCTATATGGACTACGACCGCGGAGAGGTTGTGGAAGGGCTTGTCACGCTAGAGGCAAACTACATCGGACCTGCTCAGAGCCCTTGGATTCACCAGCTGACTGTGCCGAATCCTCCGCCACTATCAACGTTTTCAGGTTTTAGCGGTGGACCTGTTTTCGCGATTTCGCGCAGTCTTGGGAAACCAGCTGTCCCGGTCTTTGCAGGTATGGCACTTCAGGGAAGTATCCAGTCACGGATTGTTCGGTTTGTCGTGAGAGAGCGTGTGGAAGATATGGTTCGGGCGCGAATAACCCGAGGGTAGGGCCTAGGCTTTCGGTTGCCGCAACAACGCCGCCAACACCAGCGCCTCTGCCACCACTTCCAGCGCTTCCTCCAGCGTGGCCAGCAGCACAGGCAACTCCGGCAGCGTGGGCGCATGCGGCTGTACCTCCGGCCACTGGTCCACGCCAATTGCCGCCAACCCCACCGCGAATCCCGCCCACAGCAGGGCACGGGTGCTGCGGTGGCTCAGTGCCCGGTGCAGCCGGGCCAGCGTGACCAAACCCACCAAGGCCACCGCCAGCATCGGCACCTCGCGCACGGCGCTCCAGCGGCATGCATCCATCCATTCGTGGCAGCGGAACTTCCACAGCTCGTGCAGCATGAACTGTTCGTCCAGCGCCAGCGCGCCGAAGGCCAGCACCAGCCACACACCCAGCCGCCAGGGCAGACAGCGTTCGGCCGTGAGGCGCAGCGCGGTGACGCACAGCGTGAGCAGCAGCGCGCTCGATAGCCACGATGCGGGCGAGTTGTCGGAGCGGAATGCGCGCTCCCAGCCCGGTGAAAAGATCCACGCGCTGAACAGCAGAAATCCCGCCACCGCGCCCAGCAGGGTGGGTGCGACCCAGCGGTGAGGCGCTGGTCTGGGGCCTGGCGTGTTGTCGGACAACGGGAGGGGGGGATGCTGGGGCATGGCGGGGTTTGGAACCACGGGGTGCTGGCGTCGGGCAGGCAGGCAGGGCGATAAGATTTTGAATCAGATAGGCCGCTGGCGCTTTACTGTATTGTATTTTATGCTATCTATTTAATAGCGTATTAATGAGCTGCCGCGCTGTGGGCGGCGCGCCCTGTTCACACTGGCGGAATCGCTACAGAATCGGGCATCCCTTTGCACGTACGGTATGTCCCTCCCCATCGACCCCTCCCGCAACGCGCTTCCGCCCGTGGCCCAGTTTCTGGCCGAGGCGGCGCTGCAGCGGCAGAGCGCACTGCTGGGGCTGGACAAACCCACGCCTGCGCCCGCACCGCTGCCCACGGCCGACCCGAGCGCGCCGCCGCCCACAACCACCTCGCCCAGCCCCCCCGCTGGGCCTTTGCCCGCACCGGCCGACAAGGCCAGCATTTCAGCCCAGGCGCGCGAGCAGTTGGGCGCGGGTTTTGACCCGCGGCGCGAAGTAGCGGGTCATGCTGCCGCTTCGGGGGTGAAGGCGGGACCTGCGCCGCGTGGGCCGTTACCGCCGCTGGCGCCGCCCCCACTTCCCGTGGGGGCGCCAACGTCGGCACCCTCCGTGTCCACCCCTTCGGCGGCATCGTTGTCAGGCGTTGACTGGCCTGCCACGGGGTTGGGTGCGCCGCTGCTGCGTTTGGTGAGCGCGCTCGTGGCGCAGGTCACGGCCCAGGCCGGGGTGCCGCAGCGCGTAGTGGCCGCGCAGCCCTGGCCCATCGGCATGGCGCAGGCGCTGGAGAGTGGGGCGCTGGATGCCGACCAGCCGCCGCTGCAGACCTGGCTGGTACGTCAGGGGGTGGTGTTGACACCCGAGGGGCCGCGCGGGCTGGCGCTGACCTTGCGTGCACCGGTGCCATGGCTGGCGACGCAGGCGTCGCCCGCGACCGGTGCAGCCGCAGCACAGGCCAGCGCAAACGCCAGTGCTGCAGGCGGCGCGCTGCAGGTGCCGTTTGCCGGGGGCGGCCAGCCGCTGCAGTCGGGCGTGATGGCTTTGGTGTTGCAGGGCATGGACGCCGCCGCACCGCGCACCAGTGCGCTGCTGGTGCTGGACCTGCAGCCGCAACTGGCCGCCACGGTGTACGGCCGCGACATGCTCCAGCAGGCCACGGGCCGTCTGGACCCGTGGACGCAGATGGCCGTGCTGCAGGCCAGCGGCCAGGTGCCGCGTGAGGATGAGCGTGCGCGCAATGGCGCATCCGGCCTGTGCGAAACGGTGGGCTGCCCCTATGCCGCGCGGGCTGAATGTGTGCAGCCGTTTTGCCTGGCAATGCGCGGCGTGCTGCCGCCCGAACCGGTGGGCCCGGCGTCCAGCGCTTGATGGCAATACGGGGTGCCAAGCAAGCTCTTTGCACACCGGTCATTTGCAAGCAGTGGCCTGTGTGAGGTCAAATCCAGCCCAACCCCCTTGTTTGGTGAATCGAACGGAGAATCCAGGCCATGCGCGTGCTTCCCCTCTCCCCGTCCAATGCCTCTTTCCCCGTCAATTTTGTCCCGTTGGGCGGCACTCCGAAGGACTGCGAGGATTGCGGCAAGGCTGTGGGGCTGGGGTTTCAGTTTGACTACGCGTACCAGCCCATCGTGGACGTGGAGCGCCGTGTGGTCTTTGCGCACGAAGCACTGGTGAGGGGGCCGGGTGGCGAGGGCGCGATGACCGTGCTGGCGCAGGTCAACGACCACAACCGCTACCGCTTTGACCAGGCCTGCCGGGTCAAAGCCATCAAAGGCGCAGCAGAGCTGGGGATGGCGCAGCCGGTGTCGATCAACTTTCTGCCCAATGCGATCTACAAGCCCGAGGTGTGCATCCGCACGACCCTGGAGGCTGCCAGGGCGAACGGCTTTCCGCTCTCTCAGATCATCTTTGAGGTGACCGAGGGCGAGCGCATTGAGGACGGCCCCTGGTTTGCCCAGATCCTGCGCGAGTACAAGCGCTGCGGTTTCCAGACCGCCATTGACGACTTCGGTGCAGGCTATGCGGGCATGAAGCTGCTGTCGGATTTTCAGCCCGACATCATCAAGATCGACATGGACCTGATCCGCAACGTGGATGCCAACCGCGCCCGCCAGGCCATCGTGCGCAGTCTGGTGCGGCTGTGCGAGGAAATGGACATCAAGGTCGTCGCCGAAGGCATCGAGACACCGGCCGAGCGTGACTTTCTGTTCGATGTGGGGATACACCTGATGCAGGGCTATCTGTTTGCCAAGCCGGCTTTTCGTTCGGTGGCCACGGTGGACGCTTCGGCGTACGGCAGCGCATCGCGCTGAACGCCCTCAGGCGGTTCACGCCGTCACCACGCGGTTTCGCCCAGATTTCTTGGCGGCGTACAGCGCTGCGTCCGCCCGTGCAAAGAGGCTGCACGCGCTCTCTGCATCCCGCAAGCTGGCCGCACCAATGCTGATGGTGGTGGGCTGGCTCAGCCAGCCGGCCTGGGCCACCGCAACACGCATGCGCTGGGCGACTTCGTGGGCGCCCTGTGCATCCGTGTGGGGCAGGATCACGGCAAACTCCTCGCCGCCCACCCGGGCCACGATGTCGATGATCCTGACGCAGCCGCTGAGCACCTGCGCGATGGACCGCAGCACCTTGTCGCCAGCCTCATGGCCGAAGTTGTCGTTGATCTGCTTGAAATGGTCCACGTCCAGCATGAGCAGGCTCAGGGGCGACTGCGTGCGCTCCACCACGGCCAGTTCCAGCTCCAGGCTGTCGTCAAATGCGCGCCGGTTGCGCAGGCCGGTGAGCGGGTCGGTCCGGGCCAGCTCGTTGAGCGCCAGGTTCAGTGCGTCCACCTTCTGGATTTGTTCGACCAGCTGCTGGTTGAGCACCTCGGCGTCGCGCAATGCCCGGCGCAGCCGGATCTCGCGCATCGTGGAGTGGGCCAGTTCGACCAGGATTTCGATGTCCTTTTCCGTCCACTGCTTGGCCTTGAAATCCACTGCACAAAAGCTGCCCAGAACCTCGCCCGCTTCGGTTTTCAGGGGGATGCCTGCGTAGGCGCGCACCCCGAGCGATGCCACGGTGGGCACGTCGCGGAACACGGGCAACTGCGTGGCATCTTCCAGCACCAGGGGCCCGTCAGACACCATGGAGTAGTGGCAAAACGTCCGCCCGGTGAGCTGTCGCAGTGTGCTCAACGGCTCGCCCATGCCAAATGTGCTTTTGTAGAAGTCGCGGTGCGCGTCGAGCAACGAGATGAAGGTGACTGGAGCGCCAGTGATCGTGGAGGCCAGCCGGGTCAATCGGTCAAAGCTCTCTTCGGCGATGCTGTCGAGCAAGCCGGTTTCGCACACCGCAGCCAACCGCAGCGTGTCGGTGAGCGCCGCCTGTATCCGGGCGTCGTCGGCAGGCAGGGGAGGCGGCAATTCCGTCATGGGTGTCGTACCGGGTACCGAGTTGAGCTACCGAAAGTTACACGATCCCCTCTGGCTGCGGTGCTCTTGCGCGCAAAGACCCTCCACCCATGCCCCATCCGGGGTATTCGAAGTCCGTTTGAAGTCCCTTCGGGCGGATTCGGCGATGGGTTTTGAGGGGTTTTTTCCGTGCGGGCCACCGGGCAAGGCCAGCGCTGACACACTCGGCGTTTTGGAGACACACATGTTGATACAACTGATCTACGCGAGCCGTTCTTCGCGTGTGCTGGGGCCTGCAGACGTGAAGGACATTTTGGGGGCCTCGCAGCGCAACAACACCCGCGCCGGGATCACGGGCGCCCTGTGCCTGAACAACGGCATCTTTCTGCAACTGCTCGAAGGTGACCGGGCTGCCGTCAACGCGCTGTACCACCGCTTGCTGAAAGACGGCCGCCACCGCGACACGGCGGTCCTGGACATGAGCGAAATTCCTTGCCGGCGCTTCACCGGCTGGTCGATGGGGCTGATTGCGTCACTCGAATCCAATCGCCAGCTGTTCCTGAAATACTCGGGGACTGCAGATTTCGATCCCTACAGCATGTCTGCAGTCACCTTGCGCAGTTTCTTCGACGAGATTCTGCAGAACGTACGCTGGCTGGAATGACCTGGCGACCCACGGCCCGCAACAGGCCGTGTAGGGCGGGGCGATTGCCGGGGCTCAGTGCCTGCCACTGCGCTCCAGTATGTCTGCGTGGCGTGAACGGGTGATCGGATAGGCCACCAGCAGCGGAATGGCCAGCACCAGGCACACCGCCGGCAGGATGCCCGTCATCAGCGTGATGCCCTGCAGCGCCGTGGCGGACTGCGCCACGTTGGGCACATAGCCCGTCACGTCCAGCATGCCAGCCACCAGCACGGTGGCCAGCGTGCGTGCCAGCTTGTCCATCAGGCCGTACAGGCCGTAGTACATGCCGGTCTTGCGTTCGCCCGTTTGCATGTGGCCGTGATCGATGGTGTCGGGCACCATGGCAAAAGGCACGATCCAGTGGGCTCCCATGCCGATACCGACCACCACCAAAATGGCGGTGACCAAGCGCTGGTCACCCGGGCCCACCCAGTACAGCGCCACCAGCCCGGCCGCGCAGAACACCAGGCCCAGGATGTAGGCCAGGTTCTTTTCCCAGCGGTCGACCACGCGCTTCCACATGAACAACGAGAGGCCCACCACGCCCAGCAGGGTGCCCATGAAGCGCGGCAGGTCGCCCTTGTCGCCCTGCAGCTGGTAGATCACGAAATACGCGAGCGAGGCCTGCACGAGCGTGAGGCCCAGGCGCACCAGCGTTGCAGCGCCCATCAGCATCAGGAAGGGGCGGTTGTGCAGCGTGGTCCGCAAGGTCTCGCGCACCGACTCCCACATTGCGGGGGTATCGGCATCCACAGGCCGCACCCCCTGTTCCGCCACACTTTCTTCCGGTTCGCGCACGCGCCAGGCCACCACGGCGACGGCTACGCCCGCGACTAGCCCGAAGCACGAGCCCGCCAGCGCATAGCCCGTGCGGGCGTCCGGGGCTGCGCGCACCAGCATCGGCATGAAAACGCTGCCCGCAAAAAAACCCAGCAGGGCGCCCATCGATGCATAGGCCGTGAGGCTGGTGCGCTCGTCGTAGTCGCGGGTCATGTTGGCAGCCATGGCCTGGTAGGGCAGCTGCACCAGGGTCATGAGCGTGTCGAACACGGTGTAGGTCAGGGCGATCCACAGGAACGCGGCCCACGGGCTGAGGCCCGGGGGCACCATCCACACCGCTGCTGCTGCGATGGCGAGCGGAGCCGCACCATAGATCAGATAGACCCGGTGGCGGCCATGGCGCGAGCGGGTGCGGTCGGTCATCCAGCCAAACAGCGGGTCGTTGATGGTGTCCCACACCTTGCCCACCAGCAGCGCCGCGCCGGCCACGGCAGGGGCCACCAGGGCCACGTCGGTGTAGAAGATCATGAGCATGAAGTTCATGGCGGCAATCTGCATCTGCAGGCCGACATTGCCGGTGGCATAGCCCAGCTTGGTGCCCAGCGAGAGCCGGGTGGCTGGGGCCGTCATGGATGCGCGGCCGAAAGAGACGCCGTCGGGCTCGCGGTGGTGGGGGCAGGGGCCATGCGGGGCGGAGCGGCCTCCAGCATCAGGCGCACCTCGCGGCGCAGCATCTTGTTGAGGAAGCTGCGCGGGATCTCTTCGACGATGCGTACATCGTCCGGCTGGTGGTCGGCGGGCAGCTTGTGCGCCAGATACTGGGCAATGTCGTGCTCCAGCGCTTGCCAGTCATGCCCGGTGCGCCAGCTCTGGCGCAGGCTCAGCACCAGCACAGCACGGGTACCGTGCTGCACCAGGCAGGCCTCCTTGACGGCGGGGTGGGTGTGCGCCACCTCTTCCACCTCGCGGGGGTTGAGCCACTGCCCGTGGCGCAATACGCGGTCGGCGCTGCGGCCCAGCACATGCAGGTAGCCAGCCGCGTCGAAATAGCCCACATCGCCCATCACCACCCAGCCGTCGCGCAGCGTCTCCTGGGTTTTTTCGGGGTCGAGCCAATAGCCGTCAAAACGCACCGGCGTCAACACGGTGATGAGGCCCATCTGGCCCAATGGCAGGGGCGCAAACTGTTCGTCGCGGATGACCACCTGCACCCCGGGCATCACCCGGCCCACGGTGGAGAGGATGTCATTGCCCAGTGGCTGGCCCTGCGCGTCCACATGCTGGTGAGGCAGCAGCCAGGTGATGGGCGGCAGCGCCTCCAGGCAGCCATAACCTTGCTGGAAGATCGGCCCGAAACGGCGGATGGCCTCGGCAATCTTGGGCGCCGGCATCATCTCGGAGCCATAGGGCACATGCGTAAGGGACGAGAGGTCGTACTGGCCCAGCATGGGCTCGTCGAGCAGGTCGATGATAGCCGAGGGCGACAGAAAGGCGCGCGAGACGCGGTGCTTCTGGATCAACGCGGCCAGCGTGGCGGCGCTGAAGTCTTCGGGCATCACGAGCGTGGCGCCCGCCAGCAGGGTGGGCAGCACCAGGCCCGAGCCAGGGCCGGTGAGGGGCAGGCCCAGCATGTTCACATCCTGGCGGCTGGCGGGGGGGCGGAAATCGATGGACTTGGAGATCAGCCGCACGCTGTCGAGGTACTTGCGGTTGCTGTAGCCGATGGACTTGGGCAGCCCCGTGGTGCCCGAGGTCATGTGCAGCGCAAAGATATCGTCTTCGTGCAGCGTGGCCTTGCCGGGGGCAGGCGCATGCTGCGCCAGTGCCTGCTCGTAGTCATCGCCCAGCGCCAGCAGGCGTATCCCGGGCAACTGCTCGCGCACGGCCCGCAGGATGGGCGCGCTCAGCAGCGGGTCGTGGATGAGCACCGCCGGCCGGACGCGGACCATGGTGGCCAGCGCCGCATCGGCCGGCAGGTGTTTGTGAAAGCTCGCGAAGATGGTGCCGTTCTCGAACGTGGCGAGCCGGGCTTCGTACTGTTCACCGGTCTCGGGCAGCAGGGTGAACACAACGTCGCCCTTCTTCACGCCCTGCGCCTGCATCCAGGCCTGCAGCCGCTGCACGCGCTCTTGCAGCTGTGCGTAGGTGAGGGTGCCACGCCGGTCGATGAGCGCGGGTTTGTGGGCATGGCGTCGGTACGCCAGGCGCGCCACCGACCGCGCCGTGCGCAGGCGGCTGAGCAGAAAGCGCACCACCAGGCTGCGCAGGGATGGAAAGGCCACGGAAGTCTCCGACAGAAGGCATGGCCAGCCAGTTTTTCATGTGCGCAGGTTGCAAGCCGCCACAATTTGTATGTACACGTATCTTGTTGTTGCTGGCGCGGCTGTGCGGTCGGTTTGGACCAGCTAACGGCACACGGCATCCCGGCACCGTCGCTGCGGCGCCACAGCGCCACAGCGCATGTGTGCCAACACGGAGAAAAGCAAAAACCGCCAGGACCGGATCGCGGTGCTGGCGGTTTTGAAAGGGACTCGCCGCCTGGATGGGCGTGGCCTTTGCGGGGCGCGCAGCCCTCACACCAGTGCACCCGTGGAACTGGCTCCGCCAGGCCACCGGGTGCGTCCCCCTCGGGGGAAGCGGCGCAGCCGCTCAGGGGGGCTTACGGATACAGTCCGCGCATTTCGCGCGCATGGAGAATGCGCTGGCAGGCCACGATGAAGGTGGCGGTGCGCAGGCTCACCTTGTGCTCTTGCGCCACTTGCCAGATGCCCGCAAAGGCCTCCTGCATGATGCGCACCAGGCGGGCGTTGATCTCGTCTTCGCTCCAGAAGAAGCTGGAAAAATCCTGCACCCATTCAAAATAGCTCACCGTCACACCGCCCGCGTTGGCGATCACGTCGGGCAGCACCAGCACGCCCTTGTCGTGCAGGATGTCATCGGCCTCGGTGGTCGTGGGGCCGTTGGCGCCTTCAATCACGAGCTTGGCCTTGATCTGGCCTGCGTTGTCCTTGGTGATCTGGCCTTCCAGCGCGGCAGGGATCAGGATCTCGCAATCCACGCCCCAGAACTCCTCGGCCTTCATCACATCGGCACCCGCAAAGCCGCCCACGCCGCCACGGGTCTTCACATGCGCCAGCAGCGCGGGCACATCGAGGCCCTTGCTGTTGAAGATGGTGCCGGTGTGATCTTGCACAGCCACCACCTTGGCGCCTGCTTCGGCGAAGAGTTTGGCCGCAATGCCGCCCACGTTGCCAAAGCCTTGAACTGCGATGCGGGCACCTTCCAGCGCCAGGCCGGTCAGCTTGGCGGCTTCCACGCCCACGGTGTACACGCCGCGGCCGGTGGCCTCGACGCGGCCCAGCGAGCCGCCCAGGTCCACGGGCTTGCCGGTGACCACGCCGGTGGCGGTGGCGCCGGTGTTCATCGAATACGTGTCCATCATCCAGGCCATGATCTGGCCGTTGGTGTTCACGTCGGGTGCGGGGATGTCTTTGGACGGGCCGATCAGCAGGCCGATCTCGCTGGTGTAGCGGCGCGTCAGGCGCTCCAGCTCACCCATCGAGAGCTTCTTGGGGTCCACGCGGATACCGCCCTTGGCGCCGCCGTAGGGCACGTTCACCGCAGCGTTCTTCACCGACATCCAGGCCGACAGGGCCATCACTTCCGACAGCGTCACGTCCTGGTGAAAACGCACGCCGCCCTTGCCGGGGCCCCGGCTCAGGTTGTGCTGCACGCGGTAGCCTTCGTAGTGGGCGATGGTGCCGTTGTCCAGCTCGATCGGCACGTCCACGATCAGGATGCGCTTGGGACGCTTGAGGGTTTCCACCCAACGCGCCAGGCTGCCCAGGTAGGGGGTGACGCGGTCTACCTGCTGCAGGTAGTTGCCCCAGGGGCCGAGGTGGTCGGCCTGCAGGTACGAGGGCAGGGGGTGGGATTGTGCGGCAGGGGCGCCGACGGGTTGCGACATGGTGAATTCCTTGTGGGATCAGTTCAGGCTGCGAAGCTTATGCCTGCCGCTGCACGCTGTCTAAGGCCGTAGTGTTTTGGTGTTATGCAATTAATGCATAACCACGGGAAAACACCGCCCAATGCGGCACTGCAACAAAAATGTGGCCAGTGAAAACGCCGAGAAGGCAGCGTGCTGCACTGCCGCACGAGCGGTCATTTCACCGTGAAGCCGGCCAGCGCGGGGTCGCCAGCTGGGTAGCGCAGGTCCAGCTTCTGCAGCACCTCGCGCAGCACCGTGGCGATCATCAGGTTGCGGTGCGTCTTGGAGTTGGCGGGCACGATGGTCCAGGGCGCCCAGGGCGTGTGGGTGGCAGCGAGCAGGGTGCCATAGGCATCTTGGTACTGCGCCCACTGCTTGCGCACTTCAATGTCGCCCATGCTGAACTTCCAGTGTTTGGCCGGGTCATCCAGGCGCTCTTGCAGCCGCTCGCGCTGCTCATCAAACCCGATGTGCAGCAGAAACTTGAGCACGATGGTGCCCGTCTCGCTGAGCATGCGTTCAAAGTCGTTGATGTGCGCCAGACGCTGCTGGTGCTGCTCAGGCGTGATCCAGCCGTTGACCACGGGCACCAGCACGTCCTCGTAGTGGCTGCGGTTGAACACGGTGATGTCGCCCGCCTGCGGTACCTGCTGGTGGATTCGCCAGAGGTAGTCGTGTGCGCGCTCGGTTTCGGTGGGGGCCTTCCAGCCCACAGCGTGTACGCCCAGGGCGCTCATGCGGCCAAACACGCCACGGATGGTGCCGTCCTTGCCTGAGGTGTCGGTACCTTGCAGCACCACGAGAAGCTTGTAGCGCTTGTCGGCGTAGAACAGGTTCTGCAGCCCGTCCAGTTCCACCGCTAGGTCTTCGACGGCTGCCTTGTCCTGGGCCTTGTCACCCAGCGAGAAGGGTTTGGCGCCGGGATCGAAGTCTTCCAGTGACACGGTGTGCCGTGGGGGCTCGCGGCGCCGTTCTTCGGTCGCAGGCTCTGCAGTAGCAGGCTGCCAGGGCAGCAGGCGCTGCATCAAAGAGGACTTGCTCGGATCAAGCGGAAAAGGCATGGAGACTCCAGGCAGGGCAGCGGCAGTGGCAGTGGCGCTATTGGAACACTGCGGGGCCCTCAAAGATACCCGCTGTGCGCAGGTGCCTGCTGCCACTGGTCGTGCAGCCCGTCCACCCGCACGATGGCCAGGCGCGCAAGGTCTTCGTCGGTCAGGCCATTGATACATCCCACGTTCACGCCGTGCATTTCGCCCATCGGTGTGTCGGTGCCGTGGCCGAACACGCGCACGCCGCAGTGGCGGCAGAAGTAGTGGTGGTTCTTGTGGGTGCCGAAGGTGTATCGCGTGAGGTCGCCTTGGCCCCGGGTGATGCGAAAGCCCCCGGGCAGTGCCACGGCAGGCCAGAAGCGCGTGCGGCGGCAGATGCTGCAGTTGCAGCGGTAGGTGGGCTGGGCCAGGTCCAGCGCGGCCTCGACTTCGACGGCGCCGCAGTGGCAGGTAGCGGTGTAGGTGGAAGCAGGCATGGGTGTTCGTCCTGTCGTGGTGCTGAGGGTTGATGCAGAGGGAGCGGGTGCATGATCGCAAACTTTGCGCTCGGCGGCATCCTCCTTGTGAACGATCCCGTGCGCTGGCTGCCCCCCCCTGCGCCTTCACCCGTGCGCCATGCGGTAGGCCAGCGGCGTCTGCCCCGTGGCCTGCTGAAAAGCGCGGTGCAGGCCCGCCTCGCTGGCAAACCCCAGGTCCTCGGCAATGCGCTTGAGCGGCAGGGGTGTGTCGCACAGGGCCTCGCTCACCTGCCGCAGCTTGATGCGCCGCATCCAGTGCGCGGCAGAGAGCCCCGTGTGCGCCTGCACCCGCCGCGCCAGCGTGCGGGGCGACAGGCTCAGCGCCTCGGCCAGTGCGGGCAGGCGCAGTGCGGTGGCGGGGCAACGCTGCACCCAGAGCATCGCGCGCCGCAGTTCGGCGTCGGCCACTGCCATGAGGTCGTGCCCCGCAAACGCCGGGTGGGTGGTGCGCGGGCGGGGCAGCATCAGCAGCGACTGCAGATCTGCCAGGGCTTCAGCGTCCAGCCGCGTTGCCAGTGCGTGCAGCATCAGCGGCAGGTAGCCGTTGGCGCCTGCCGCGGTGGTGATGGGGCCGTCTTCCACCAAAGGTTCGTCAAAACGCCAGTGCACCGCGCCAAACTGCTGTTGCAGCGGGGCCCTCAGCCACCAGGTGGCCGTGGCGCCACGCCCGCGCATCCGGCCGCTGACCGCGGCCAGCGCTACGCCCGCGCAATAGCTCCACACCTGGGTGCGGCGGGGCAGGGCGCGCAGTGCCGCGATGGCGGGTGCGATGTGCTGTTGCTGCTGCGCCGCCTGCAGTCCGTCGGGCGAAGACAGCCACAGGCCTGGCACCAGCACCGCGTCCACCTCGGCCTGCGCCAGGCTGATGCTGGGCGTGAGGGCGGGGCCTTGCCAGGTGGGCACAGGCTGCAGGTCCGCGCCGGCCCAGCAGGTGGTGATCACCGGGCGCTGCGCGCGCAGGTTGGCGGCGCGGGCCAGGTCGGCGGTGGCAAAGAGGCCTGCGGGCATGCAACCGGGGTACAGCAACAGTGCCAGGCGCAAAGGTGGTGCAGGTGGTGCGGTGGTGCGGCGCATGGTGGCGGGGTGGTTTGGCTAGAAATGGAAAGAAATTGTCAAACCAGGCCATTCTCGCCGGGCGTTCGATTCCCAACAATCCACTGCATACCCACTGGCTTCGGAGCCCACACCATGCAGATCACCCAATTGCGCAACGCCACCGTGCTTCTTGAATTCCAATCCCAGGGACGCCCCGTGGGCCTGCTGGTGGACCCCATGCTCGCCCCCCGGGGCAGCCTGCCCGCGCTGCGCTATCTGGGCAGGGGGCGCCAGCGCAATCCCATTGTGGAGATGCCCGGGGGCACCGATGCGCTGCTGGAGCGTGTGACCCACGCCCTCATCACGCACTGCCAACGCGGCCATTTCGACCACCTGGACCGAGCTGGCAAGCGCTTTCTGCGCGAGCGGCAGATTCCGGTGATCTGCATGCCACGCGATGCTGACTACCTGGCGCAGCGCGGCCTGCTGGTGTGGCCGCTGGCGGGGCCAGCGCGCCAGCCGTGGGCGCTGGGCGGCCATGTCACGCCGATTCCGTGTGTGCACGGTACCGGCTGGGTAGGCCGCTTCATGGAGCACGGCCACGGCTACCTGCTGGAGCTGCCGGGCGAGCCCAGCGTCTACCTGGCGGGCGATACCATGCTCACGTCCACGGTGCGCGACTGCCTGGCGCGCCTTCAGCCCGAGGTGTCGGTGTTGCCTGCGGGCGGGGCCCGGTTCGATGTGGGGGCAGAAATCCTCATGGACGCCGCCGACATGGCCGAAGCCGCGCAGCTGGCCCACGGCACGCTGGTGGTGAACCACCTGCAGGCGCTGGACCATTGCCCCACCACGCGCGCAGCGGTGCGCCAATTGGCGGTAGACGGTGGCTGGGCAGACCGCCTCTGGGTGCCGGAGGATGGTGACAGCAGAAGTTTTCCTTGTCGTGCAGCAGTTGATTGCTATTAAATGTATAGCTATTAGCGCTTGATAAATAAGCGCTAGAGTCCTATTTGGCTCAAAATACCACCTGCACCCCCGCCACCACCTGGCGCCCCAGGCCCGGGATCACGGTGAGTGCGCCCCACGAGGCCGTGTAGTACGCCTTGTCGAACAGGTTGTGGACGTCCAGCGTCAGGCGCATGCGCTTGTCGATCTGCCAGTAGCCTGTGATGCGCGCCGTGGTGTAGGCGGGCAGGCGGTAGGTGTCGGTGGCGGTGCCCGTGCGCTCGCCCACATGCACCAGGCCGCCGCCGATGCCGTAGCGGCCGCCCCAGGGCGCCTGGTCTTCGCGGATGGCAAACAGCCCGGCGCTCACGCGCGGCACGTTCAGCAGGCGCTTGCCCAGCAGTGCGGGGTTGTTGTCGCGGGTCACCTCGGTGTCGGTGTAGGCCATGTTGGCGGTCATGCGCCAGTGGGTGTCGATCTGCCCGGCCACATCCAGCTCCAGGCCACGGCTTTGCACCTCGCCCGCCGCAATGCTGAAGTTGGCGTTGGTGGGGCTGCGCGTGAGCACGTTGGTCTTGCGGATGTCGAATAGCGCGACGCTCGCATTCAGCCGCTGGTCGGCCGACTGCCACTTGGCGCCCAGTTCCAGGGCTTGGCCCTTTTGCGGGTCGAACGCCTTGCCGCTTTCATCCGTGCCTGCGTTGGGGCGGAACGAGCGTCCGGCCGAGGCATAGACCGAGGTGTTGGGGTTGATCAGGTAGGTCAGCCCGATGCGCGGCGTGGTGGCCGAATGCGCCTGCTCCTGGCGGGTGGCGGCCAGGCGGTTTTCGCTGTCCTGGTGAAAGCGGTCAAAGCGCACGCCGGCCAGCAGCTTCCACTTTGCGCTCAGATCGATCTGGTCCTGCACAAATACGCCCGTGGCGCGGGTGCGGTCCACCAAGTCAAAACCCGGCGTGAGGTTGCCCACGGGCTGGTTGTAGACCGGGTTGTAGATGTCGATGGCAAACGGCTGGCTGGCCAGGCTGGAGTAGCGGATGTCCTGCGCCGCAGTGAGCCGCCAGGTCTCCACACCAGCCAGCATGGTGTGGCTGAAGCCGCCCGCTTGCAGCTTGCCTTCGACTTCGCCCTGCAGCGATGCATCGCGCGCTGGCAGGCTGCGCCAGCTGTCGCGGCGCGTCAGGGTGCGGCCGTCGGCGGCCAGGGTGCCGGTCAGGTCCACGGCGGCGCCATACAGGTCCGTCTCGCGGTACGACGCACCCACGCGGGTTCGCCAGCCCTGGCCCAGGTCGTGGTCCAGCGTCACCTGGTGTGTGTCGCCGTTGACATGCAGGTTCTCGCGGCTGGGGTCGCCCAGGTAGCGGTCGGACGGCAGCGCGCCCACGTCGCCTCGCACCTGCACGATGCCCCGGTCCAGCGGGGTGCGGATGCGGATGAACTCCGCCTCGTAGTTCAGCACCGTGTTGGCGCCCAGGTTCCAGGTGAGGGACGGGGCCACCACCATCTTGCGGTTGTCCACCAGCGCGGTACGGCTCGCGCCGTCCTCGGCCGCCACGTTCAGGCGGTAGGCAACGTCCGTGCCCAGCGGGCCGGTGGTGTCGAGCGTGGCACGGCGGTAGCCATGCCCGCCCACCTGCACACCCGCCTTGTGCGCGGGAGTGAACTGCGGCTTTTTGGTGACGATGTTGAGCGTGCCGCCCGGCTCGCTGCTGCCATACAACGCGGCCGCCGGGCCTTTGAGAAATTCAATGCGCTCGACCGAGCTCACGTCGCGCTGTGGGCCATAGCCCCGGTTGGAGGCAAAGCCGTTGAGCAGCTGGCCGCCGTCTGTGTTGCTGAAGCCACGGATCGCATAGTTGTCCCAGGTGCCGCCAAAGTCGTTCAGGCGGGTGATGCCGCTCACATAGTCCACGGTGTCGGCCAAGCGCGTGGCGCCCAGGTCTTCCATCAGCTGCTGGGGCACCACGCGCACGGACTGCGGGGTTTCGATCAGCGGCGTGTCGGTGCGTGTGGCTGCGGTGTTGCGCTGCACGCCCTGGTAGCCGGTGGTGGCGCTGCTGTCACGCACCTGCACTTCCGACAGGGCGGGGCTGGTGGGGACGGCGTCGGTCGGTAGAGCCGATGAAACAGGGGGTGCCGTCTGGGCCATGGCGGCGCTGGCGGTAAAGGCGCACAGCGCCAGGGTGGCGCGGGCCGTAGCAGTCGGCCGGGCGGGCCGGGGAATCGAGGGATGCATGGTGCAGATCGGTAGAGAGAAAACGGCGGGGCTAGCTCCCGCGCGCCGTGCAAACCGCCGCACGGGAGAGAGGTCGCGTTGAACGGGGCACGGGCGGGGTGCAAATGAAAGGCCGCCATTATCCATGCAAATGCAAACAATTCGCATTTGCTTTTGCGGCAACGCTCCCTTGCCTTCTGGGTGCGCATGGGGGCGGGCAGCGCCTGCCTTGCAGGAGCGCTCAGCGGGGTGCTGCCTTGGCCGCCGTGGCCATCAGCGCCACAAACCGCGCCGCGCCCAGGCCCAACGGCCGCTCCTTCGACCACACCACATCCACCCACAGGGCGGTGCCGTTGCTCAGGTTCTCAAACGGCATCTCCACCAGCCGCCCGGCCTCGATGCGCGGCTGCACCAACGCCCGGGGCTGCCAGCCCCAGCCCAGGCCTGCTTCGATCATGCCCAGCGCGGCCAAGTGGTTGTCGGTGCGCCAGTGGTGGCGGGCAAATACAAAACGGGGGTCGGTTTGCCCCAGGTCACGGCTGGCCACCACGATCTGGCGCGTGGTGGTCAGGTGTTCTTCGCGCAGCATGGCGCGCTCGGGCGGCTCGCCCCGGGCCAGGGCCGAGGCGCGCGCGCCCTGCAATACCGCATGGTCCGGCGCCATCACCGCCACCAGGGTTTCGGTGCCCACCTCCTGAAAACCCTCGCGCCCGTCGATGCTGGGCCGCTCGAACACCAGCGCCAGCTGTGCGCGGCCGCTGTGCAGCAGGGCCAGCGCATCCACCTGTGGGGCGGTCAGCACCTCCACCTGCAGCAGCGGGTACTCCGATGCCAGCGTGGCCAGCGGGCCCGTCCATCGGGCGGCCAGCAGCTCGGGCGCGATGGCCAGCGTCAGCCGCTCTTCCAGCCCCTGCGTCAGCGCCAGCGCCTGGGCGTTGAGCTGCTGCAGCTGCCCGGCGAGCAGCCGGGCCTGCGGTTCCAGCGCGCGTGCGGCGGCGGTGGGCCGGGGCTCGCGGCCGCTGCGGTCGAACAGCTGCACATCCAGCTCGGCTTCCAGGTGGGCAATGGTCATGCTCACGGCCGACGGCACCCGCGACAGCGCCCGCGCCGCCGCCGAAAAAGAGCCGTGGTCCAGCGCTGCCAGGAACACCTGCACGCTGTCTGAAGAGAAGGCCATGAGTGTGATCTATCAAATAAACTGAAACAAGCTGACTTTATATATCAGCTGCAGGCACATAAAGTCACCGCCATGGACAAGCAACCCACCCTTTTCGGCCTGAAGGGCCTCAAGCGTCGACTGATCTATGTGAGCCTGTACGAGCTGATCGCCATCGCGGCGGCCACGGCCGGGCTGGCCTTGCTCTCGGGCCAGGGTGCGGGCCATTCGAGCGTGGTGGCCGTGGCAGCCTCGGTGATTGCCATCGTCTGGAATATCGTCTTCAACTGGGCGTTTGAGCGCTGGGAAGCTCGCCAGCCCGTGCGCGGTCGCAGCGTTGCGCGGCGCGTGGCGCATGCCATCGGTTTTGAAGGCGGGCTGGTCTTCACCCTCGTGCCGCTGTTTGCCTGGTGGTTCGACATCACCCTGTGGCACGCGTTTGTGATGGACCTGGGGCTGATCGTGTTCTTCCTTTGCTACACCTTTGTTTTCAACTGGGTGTTCGACCACCTGTTCGGCCTGCCGGCGTCGGCCATGGAGCCAGTATCTGTTTGAGGTTGCAAGATGTTTTGCTATTTAGTTGATAGCTATACATTCCCGTCAAACAAGCGCTAGATGCCAATTTGACCCATAAACCACCTGATGTGGCGCTGGCTCAGGAATATCGGACGAATCGTTCGCCCTGAGCCCGTCGAAGGGCCCTGGCTTTGGCAGGCTCAGCTCGCAGGGACGGGGCAGGTGTGGCCCATCCGGAAAATCCGAACTCAGGCCTGCAGTAGCTGCCCCGCAATGGCCGCAGCGGCTGTGCGTGTCTCCACCCCCAGCTTTTCAAAAATGTGCTCCAGGTGTTTGTTCACCGTGCGCGGGCTCATGCCCAGGATGTCGGCGATGTCGCGGTTGGTCTTGCCCTTGCTCAGCCAGGACAGCACCTCGGTCTCGCGCGGCGTCAGGGCCACCTGCTGCAGGTGGCGCGGGGCGGTGGCCTCGGGCGTGGTGCGGCTGAGCAGCAGCATCGACTCCGCCAGGCCGCTTGCGCCCAGGTGGCGGGCCAGCAACTGGCGGCCGCCGGCCAGCGCCAGGGTCTGGTCGCCGGTGGCTTGCGCGCGCACCAGCCAGGCAGCGGCGGCATCTGCGGGGGCGGGGTCGGCGGCAAAGGCGGCTTCCAGCCAGCGCAATGCCTGCGGGGAGCGCCAGGCCACGCGGCCCTGGCCGTCCAGCACCACCACGCCCAGCCCAGCCACGTCGACCGCCTCGCGCGCCAGCCGCGTGGCCTGGGCGTTGCGCACATGGGTGGCGAGCCGGGCCAGCACCTCGGGGATGCGCAGGGGCTTGACCACATAGTCCACCCCGCCACTGGCAAAGCCCCGCAGGATCTGCTCGGTGTCCGACAAGCCCGTCATGAACACCACCGGCACGTGCGACCAGGGCGGCGTGGCTTTCAGCTGGCGGCACAGCGCAAAGCCGTCCATGCCGGGCATCACGGCGTCCAGCAGCACGCCGTCGGGCACGGTCAGGTCAAAGCGCTGCAGGGCTTCTTCGGCGTCGCGCGCGGCCAGCACGGCGTAGCCCTCGGCGGCCAGGGCGTCGCACAGCATGCGCAGGGTGTCGAGTGCGTCGTCCACCACCAGGATCACGCGCTGGCTGACCTGCTGGCCTGGATGGGATTCGTCGTTCATAGGGTTCCCTCTTCGGGCTCGCGCAGGTGGTGGGCCAGGGTCTCAAAGTCGAAGCGGTCGGCACTGGCCTGCAGCAGCGCCAGCGTGGCGGCATGGCCGGGCAGGTCGCCGCGTGCGCGCCGCAGCCGCTCGCGCAGCGCGGCGGCCTGGCCAGACCGTGCCAGGCGGGTCAGGTCTTCGCGCAGTTCGTCGGGCAGCGTGGCCGGGGTGTCGTTCGGGTTGGCGGGGCCCGCGGCGGGCTCGGGGCTGGGCGCAAGCGGCGTGTTGTCGCGCACCCATTCCAGCTGCAGCGCGTGCTCCAGCGCCTGGAGCAGTTCGGATTCGATCACCGGCTTGCCGACAAAAGCCTGGCACTGCTGCGCCGCCAATCGTGAGGCCTCGTGCTCGAACAGATTGGCCGACACGAACACGATGGGCAGCTCGGACGCAGGCCGCAACTCGCGCAGCAGGGCGGCGGTCTGCCAGCCGTCCAGGTCGTCCATGGTGATATCGAGCAGCACCAGGTCGGGCGGTGTCTGGCGCACGATCTCGATGCATTCGCGCCCGCTGGCGGCCTCGCGAACCTCAAAACCCAGGGGCACCAGCAGGCCGGCCAGCAGCTGGCGCTGCAGGGGCTGGTCGTCCACCACCAGCAGCGTGCGCCGGGGCGCCAGGTAGCCGATCACGGGGCGCAGTGTTGCGCGGCTGGGCGTGGTCCAGGCCGGGTCTACCGCAATGCTGGGCAGGTACAGCCGCACGGTAAAAGTGCTGCCCTGGCCGGGGGTGCTGGTCAGCGTGAGCTGGCCACCCATCAGTTCGGCAAGCAGGTGCGTGATGGTCAGGCCCAGGCCCGTGCCCGCCTCGCTGGCGCGGCGCCCGGCGCTGCCGCGCTCAAACGGCACAAAGATGCGCTCCAGGTCTTGCGGTTCGATGCCGATGCCGGTGTCGATCACCTCGATGCGCGAGACATGCTGGCGAAAGTCCATGCGCAGCCGCACCTCGCCGCGCTCGGTAAACCGCACCGCGTTAGACAGCAGGTTGATCAGAATCTGCCGCAACCGCTTGGCGTCGGCCCGTATCCACCCGGGCATGGTGCCCAGCGTCTCCACCACAAAGTGCAGGCCCTTGGCCTCGGCCTGCGGGCGCAGCATGGCTTCGATGTTCTCGATCAGCTCGGGCAGCGGCAGCGGGGCCATGTCCAGCCGCAAGCGCCCCGCCTCGATGCGCGCCAGCTCCAGCGAGCCGTCGATGAGCGCATGCATGTGCTGGCCGCTGTGTTGCATGGTGGATAACGTCTCGCGCATCCAGCCCTCGGTGTGCGGGTTCTTGAGCAGGATCTGCGTGTAGCCCAGGATGCTGTTGAGCGGCGAACGCAGCTCGTGCGTCATGCCTGCCACGTAGCGCGTCTTGGCCTGGTTGGCGGACTCGGCCTGGTCCTTGGCCGCCTGCAGCTCGGCGTCGGTGCGCTTGTGGGCTTCGATCTCCTGCAGCAGCAGCTGCGTCTGCCGTTCCGACTCGTCCTGCGCCATGCGCCGGCTGTCGGTGCTCAGCACCACCCACCACGCGCACACGGCGGCCAGCAGCGCCAGCAGCGCAAACACCTTGAGAAACGGCATCTGTAGCATTTGGCCGGGCACCGGCGCCTGCAGGCTTTCCTGCACATACACCACGCCCACCAGAAACGCCATCACCGCGCACAGCGACACCATCACCATCAGGTACTGCCCCAGGCGAAAGTTCACCTTGATGGCCCAGCGCTGCGGCAGCAAGGCTTCCACCACGCTGCGCAACTGATCGGCCGCGCGCGATCCGGTCTTGCAGCGGTCGTGGCAGCGCGATTCGAGCGAGCAGCACAGCGAGCAGATGGGCGCGGCATAGGCCGGACAGCGCGCCATGTCTTCGGACTCGAACTGGTTCTCGCACACGGCGCAGCGCACGATCTCGCCGGGCCGCCACTCGTTGCCGGGAGCGCGCGCCAGGTAGTAGCGACCCTGCGTCAGCCAGGCCAGCAGCGGCGCCAGCGCCATCGACAGCACCAGCGCAATGAAGGGCGAAAACGCGGCCGCCTCTTCGCCCAGCAGCCCTGCATAGGCACAGCAGGCCACCGTGGCCGCCAGCACCATGGCGCCCAGGCCCACGGGGTTGAAGTCATACAGGTGCGCGCGCCGAAACTCGATGCCTTTGGGCGACAGGCCCAGTGGCTTGTTGATGACCAGGTCTGCCACCAGCGCACCCACCCAGGCAATGGCCACGTTGCTGTACACGGCCAGCACTTTCTCCAGCGCGCCAAACACCCCGAGCGTCATCAGCAAGGTGGCGATCAACACGTTGAACACCAGCCACACCACACGCCCGGGGTGGCTGCGGGTGACGCGCGCAAAAAAATTGGACCACGCCAGCGAGCCCGCGTAGGCATTGGTGAGGTTGATCTTGATCTGCGAGACCACCACAAACACCACCGTCACCGCCACCGCCAGCCCCGGCAGGCCCAGCGCCTGCATGACCTGGTGAAAGCCTGCGAGGAACATCTGCGTGGGCTCGGCGGCGCGCTGGGCGCCCACCTCGAACTGCAGCGCGGCAAACGCTAGAAAGGCCCCACCCGCCATCTTGAGCATGCCCATCACCACCCAGCCCGGCCCCGCCACCAGCACCGCGCCCCACCAGCGCAGGCGGTTGGCGGCAGTGCGCTCGGGCAGAAAGCGCAAAAAGTCCACTTGCTCGCCAATCTGCACCACCAGTGAAAAGATCACCGCCGCGGCTGCACCAAACATGAGCGGGTCAAACTGGCTGCTGCCGCTCTTGAGGCCCGACAGTCCCGCAAAGTCGCGGTACAGCTGCGGCTGGGCCAGCGCAATCCACACAAAGGGCAGCAGCAGCAAGAACAGCCACAGCGGCTGCGTCCACGCCTGCAGGCGCGAGATCAGCGTGATGCCACGCATGGCCAGCGGCAGGATCACCAGCGACGACGCGATGTAGCACCACTCCAGCGGCCAGTCCACCACCATCTGCAGCGCCAGCGCCATGATGGCCGCCTCCAGCGCAAAGAAGATGAACGTGAACACTGCATAGATCAGCGAGGTGATGGTGGAGCCCAGGTAGCCAAAGCCCGCCCCGCGCGTGAGCAAATCCATGTCCAGCCCATAGCGCGCTGCGTAGTAGGCAATGGGCAGGCCGGTCAGAAAGATCAGCAAGCCCACGGTGAGGATGGCCCACATGGCGTTGCTGAAGCCGTAGTTCAGCGCAATCGCGCCACCAATGGCCTCCAGTGCCAGGAATGACAGCGAACCGAACGCCGTGTTGGCCACGCGGAATTCGCTCCAGCGCCGAAAGCTCTTGGGCGTGTAGCGCAGTGCGTAGTCCTCCATGGTCTCGTCGGCCACCCAGGCGTTGTACTCGCGCCGGAAACGAAAAATCGTTTGTGGTGCGCTCTGGGCATCGGGTGCTTGTGGTGAGGCCATGCCCAGCACAAAGCAAGAAGCGTTCTAGGCGCGCACCGCGTTGGGGCGTTGCAGGTGCTCGCATTGCCGTGCGTAGGTCTATTTGCAGTGCGTGCACCGAGGGGCGTACGCAGCCCTACGTTAATTGACGTATGGGCGCATTCAAGGGTTGTCCCTAACCTTCATTCCACAGCGCACACAACCCGCTTTGGTCCCGTCCCTTCATTCACACCGATCCTGCAAGGAGCGTCTTCATGAGCCACCCGTCCGACCCCCGCTTTAGTGACTCCGCCCAGGCCGAACCCGGCCGCCGTCGCATCCTGCAGGCGCTGGGCGCCGCTTCCGTGGCGGGCCTGCCTGCCTGGTCGTTTGGCCAGCCCACGGCGCAGGTCAACACCACCAAGCTGGCCATCACCGACACCGAAGTCACCGTGGGCCAATTGCACTCGGCCACGGGCACCATGGCGATTTCCGAAACCGGCTCCATCCAGGCCGAACAGCTGGCCATTGACCAGATCAACGCCATGGGCGGTGTGCTGGGCCGCAAGATCAAGGTCATCAAGGAAGACGGCGCCTCCGACTGGCCCACGTTTGCTGAGAAGTCCAAGAAGCTGCTCATCAACGACCGCTGCGCCGCCGTGTTTGGCTGCTGGACCAGCGCCTCGCGCAAGGCCGTGCTGCCGGTGTTCGAGAAAGAAAACGGCCTGCTCTACTACCCCACCTTCTACGAAGGCCTGGAGCAATCCAAGAACGTGATCTACACGGGCCAGGAAGCTACCCAGCAGATTCTGTACAGCCTGGAATGGGCCAAGACCGAGAAGAAGGCCAAGACCTTCTTCCTCATCGGCTCCGACTACATCTGGCCCCGCACCTCGATGAAGATTGCGCGCAAGCACATCGAGAACTTCCAGAAGGGCAAGGTCGTGGGCGAGGAGTACTACCCGCTGGGCAGCACCAACTTCGGCTCGCTGATGAACAAGATCAAGGTGCAAAAGCCCGACTGCCTGTTTGTGGCGGTGGTGGGCGGCTCCAACGTGGCGTTCTACAAGGCGCTCAAGGCCGCGGGCATCACGGGCGACAAGCAACTGCTGGTCACGCTGTCGGTCACCGAAGACGAAATGACCGGCGTGGGCGGCGAGAACTTCAACGGTTTCTACTCGTCGATGAAGTACTTCCAGTCGCTCGACAACGAGAACAACAAGAAGTTTGTGGCGGCCTTCAAGGCCAAGTACGGCAAGGACGCCGTGATTGGCGACGTGACGCAGGCGGGCTACCTGGGCCCCTGGCTGTGGAAGGCGGCGGTCGAAAAAGCCAAGAGCTTTGACGTGGACAAGGTGGTGGCCGCGTCGCCCGGCATCGAGCTGACCACCGCGCCTGAGGGCTATGTGAAGGTGGACGCCAACCACCACCTGTGGAGCAAGTCGCGCATCGCCATGGGCATGCCGGATGCTTCGTTCAAGGTGGTGTCCGAGTCGCCTGCGCTGATCAAGCCGGATCCATTTCCCAAAGGTTATCAATAAACACCCCCTGAGGCGCTTCGCGCCTTCCCCCTCTCTCGCTGCGCGGGAGGGGGACGACACCCTCGGTGCGGGGCGGCCCTTCCTCGGTGTCCCTCGCAAGAGGCCGCCCCATGGCACCGCTGTTCGTTTTCCAACGCTGCCCACGCAGGAGCTGCAACATGACCTTTTCCGAAATGATGAACATCGGCCTGATGCAGGGCTTTGCGGGCCTGAGTCTGTTTGCCGTGCTGCTGCTCATGGGGCTGGGCCTGGCCATCATCTTTGGGCAGATGGGCGTGATCAACATGGCCCATGGCGAGTTCATGACCATTGGCGCCTACACGATCTACCTGGGCTCCACCCTCGCGGCCAACCATGCGCCGCAAATGATTCCGTATTACTTTCCGCTGGCCATCGTGGCGGCGTTTGGGTTTGCGTTTGTAGCGGGCTGGCTGGTGGAATGGGGGCTGATCCGCCACCTGTACAAGCGCCCGCTGGACACCCTGCTGGCCACCTGGGGCATCAGCCTGGCCCTGCAGCAATGCTTTCGCACCTTCATCGGCCCCAAGGAGGTCAGCCCCACTTTGCCCGACTGGCTACTGGGCTCGTGGGCTCCTGCTGAGGGGTTGGACATCCCGATCAATGGCCTGTTTGTGCTGGCGCTGACGGCGGTGGTCACGGGGGGCGTGCTGCTGGCCCTGCACAGAAGCCGCTGGGGCCTGCGGGTGCGCGCAACGGTGAGCAACCGCATCATGGCCAACGCCATTGGCATCGACACCCAGAAGACCGACCGCCTGACCTTTGCCATTGGCTGCGGCATTGCCGGCGTGGCGGGCGCGGCGTTTACCACCATCGGCTCCACCGGCCCCACATCGGGATCGCTCTACATCGTGGACGCCTTCCTGGTGGTGACCTTTGGCGGCGCGGCCAGCCTTCTGGGCACCGTGGTGTCGGCCTTCGGCATTGCGCAGACGCAGTCCATCACCGAGTTCTTCATGGCGGGCTCCATGGCCAAGATGATCACGCTGTCGCTGATCGTGCTGATCCTGATGGTGCGGCCGCAGGGCCTGTTTGCGTCAAAAGTTCGTCGATGAAATTCGCTCATCTGTCCATTTCCTTCGAGCCCACCGGAGTCTCCGCATGAACGCCCTCAAAGCCTGGATCCTGCGCTACCAGCTCGCCAGCCTGGTACTGCTCACCGTGCTGCTGGCCGTGGTGCTGCCGCTGGCACTCGACATCTTTCGACTGAACCTGGTGGGCAAGTACCTCACCTATGCATTCGTCGCTATCGGCCTCGTGATGGTGTGGGGCTACGGCGGCGTGCTCAGCCTGGGGCAGGGCGTGTTCTTTGGCCTGGGGGGCTATGCCATGGCCATGTTCCTCAAGCTCGAAGCGTCTGACCCCATCAGCACCAAGATCCAGTCCACGCCCGGCATCCCCGACTTCATGGACTGGAACCAGATCACCGAGCTGCCCAGCTTCTGGATTCCGTTCAAGAGCCTGCCGTTTGCGCTGGCGGCGGTCATCGTCGTGCCCACGCTGCTGGCCTGGATCATCAGCTTTGCGATGTTCAAGCGCCGCGTGGGCGGTGTGTATTTCGCCATCATCACGCAGGCCGTGGCGCTGATTCTGACGGTGCTCATCATCGGCCAGCAGGGCTACACCGGTGGCGTGAACGGCATGACGGATCTGAAGACCCTGTGGGGCTGGGACACGCGCACCGACAGCGCCAAATACATCCTGTACTACGTGTGCGTGGCGCTGCTCATAGGCTCCATCATTCTGTGCCGCTGGATACAGACCGGCAAGGTGGGCACGCTGCTGCTGGCCATGCGCGACAAGGAAGACCGCGTGCGGTTTTCGGGCTACGACGTGGCCAATTTCAAGGTGTTCACCTTCTGCCTGGCCGCAGCGCTGTCGGGCATCGGGGGCGCCATGTTCTCGCTGCAGGTGGGCTTCATGTCACCCAGCTTCGTAGGCATCGTGCCGTCCATCGAGATGGTGATCTACGCCGCCGTGGGCGGGCGCATGAGCCTGGTGGGTGCCGTGTATGGCACCTTGCTGGTGAACGCGGGCAAGACGTATTTCTCGGAGAGCTTTCCCGAGCTGTGGCTGTTCCTCATGGCCGGGCTTTTCATCGGCGTGACCATGGCTTTCCCCATGGGCCTGGCGGGCCTGTGGGAGAGCCATGTGGTGCCCTGGTGGAAGGGCCGCCGCGAAGCGCTGCGCCAGGCATCGGAGCAAGGCCGACCATCCGCGGCGCGCCCGCCTATGGATGCAAGCACCGCTGCGGCAGCGTCGCCAGCACCCGCCGCCACGCTGCCTGATGGCGTGAGCCGCCAGGGCGTCTGAAACCACCGGAGCACTCCTCATGAGCAACACCGACTTCGCGCTGGCCATTGAAGACCTGACCGTGTCGTTCGACGGCTTCAAGGCCATCGACGACCTCACGCTGTACATCGACAAGAACGAGCTGCGCGTGATCATCGGCCCCAACGGCGCGGGCAAGACCACGCTGCTGGATCTGATTTGCGGCAAGACCCGTGCCACGGGCGGCAGCATCAAGTTCAAGAACGAAGAACTCACCCGCATGGCCGAGCACAAGCGGGTGCGGCTGGGCATCGGGCGCAAGTTCCAGACGCCGTCCATCTACGAGAACCTGTCGGTCTTCCAGAACCTGGAGGTGTCTTACCCCGCAGGCCGCTCGGTGCTGGGCGCGCTGGCGTTCAAGTGCACCGATGAGGTCAAGGCGCGTGTGCAGGTGGTGGCCGAAGACATTGGCCTGGGCGACAAGCTCGATACCGAGGCTGGCTTGCTGAGCCACGGGCAAAAACAGTGGCTGGAGATCGGCATGCTGCTGATGCAGGAGCCCGAGCTGCTGATGCTGGACGAGCCGATTGCCGGCATGAGCGCGCGCGAGCGTGAGCTGACGGCCGAGCTGCTGCAGCGCATCTGCAAGAACCGCGCGGTGATCGTGATCGAGCACGACATGGAGTTCGTCAAGCGCATTGCCCACAAGGTCACGGTGATGCACCAGGGAAAGATCCTGGCCGAAGGCCCCATGGAGAAGGTGCAGGCGGACCCCAAGGTCATCGACGTGTACCTGGGCCACTGAGCAACCCATTCCTTCACAGGAGCATCGCATGCTGGAAGTCAAAGATCTGTTTGTGGCCTACGGCCAGAGCGAGGCGCTGCACGGCATCTCGTTTGACGGCCGTGCCAACGAGACCGTGGCCATCATGGGCCGCAATGGCATGGGCAAAACCACGCTGTTCAAAAGCCTCATGGGCGTGATGCCCGTCAAGAGCGGCCAGATCACCGTGGCAGGCCAGGACGTGACGAAGGACGAGAGCTTTCGCCGCGTGGCCAAGGGCATCGCATATGTGCCGCAAGGCCGCATGATCTTCCCGACCCTCACGGTCGAAGAGAACATCGAGACCGGGCTGGAAAACTCCAAGACGCGACAGATTCCCGAAGATATCTACGCACTGTTTCCCGTGCTGTGGGACATGCGTCGGCGCAAGGGAGGCAACCTCTCGGGCGGGCAGCAGCAGCAACTGGCCATTGCGCGAGCGCTCGTCACAGACCCCAAGGTGCTGCTGCTCGACGAGCCCACCGAGGGCATCCAGCCTTCCATCATCAAGGACATCGCCAAGGCGCTCAACGAGATTCGCAAGCTGCGCCAGATCACCATCGTGGTGAGCGAGCAGGTGCTCTCGTTCGCCATGGACGTGGCCGACCGACTGTTCGTTATCGAAGGCGGCCGCCTGGTGCACGAGACCGCCCGCGCCGACACCGACCAGCAGCGCATCAAAGCTTATCTGTCGGTATGACATGAAACACCCCCTGAGTCGCCTTCGGCGCCTTCCCCCTCTCTCGCATCGCTGCGCGCTGCGGGAGGGGGACGCCCCCAGCGCGGCGGGGCGGCCCTTGCGCGGGGGCACTGGCGTTGGCCGTGACCGTTTCACAGGCAGCTTGCCTTGCAGGCCCTAGAGCTTTTATCTCACGTTTTCATTCTTCCACCCACCCCTTCCAAGGAGCACGCCATGGCTGAAACCCTGATCAAGGTCGATCTGAGCAAGTCGCCCACCGAGAACGAAAACATCCACAACCGCTGGCACCCCGACATCCCCATGGCCTGCTGGGTCAACCCCGGCGACGAGTTTGTGCTGGAAACGTTTGACTGGACGGGCGGCTTCATTCAAAACAACGACAGCGCCGATGATGTGCGCGATATTGATCTGACCACGGTGCACTACCTCAGCGGCCCCGTGGGCGTGAAGGGCGCCGAGCCGGGCGACCTGCTGGTGGTGGACCTGCTGGACATTGGTGCCAAGCAGGACAGCCTGTGGGGTTTCAACGGCTTTTTCAGCAAGAACAACGGCGGCGGTTTTTTGACCGAGCATTTCCCGCAGGCGCAAAAGTCCATCTGGGACTTTCATGGCATGTTCACCAGCTCGCGCCATGTGCCGGGCGTGAAGTACGCGGGGCTCATCCACCCCGGCCTGATTGGCTGCCTGCCCGACCGCAAGATGCTGGAGCAGTGGAATGCGCGCGAGCAGGCGCTCATCGACTCAGACCCCACGGCCGGGCTGGCCAACCCACCCTCGGCGGGCACGGCCCACATGGGTCGCCTCACGGGCGATGCCAAGGCCAAAGCGGCTGCCGAAGGCGCCCGCACGGTGCCCCCGCGCGAGCATGGTGGCAACTGCGACATCAAGGATTTGTCGCGCGGCGCCAAGGTGTTCTTCCCGGTGTATGTAGACGGCGCCGGGCTGTCGGTGGGCGACCTGCATTTCAGCCAGGGCGACGGCGAGATCACCTTCTGCGGCGCCATCGAGATGGCAGGCTGGGTGCACATGAAGGTCACGCTCATCAAGGGCGGCATGGCCAAGTACGGCATCAAGAACCCCATCTTCAAGCCCAGCCCCATCACGCCCACCTACAACGACTACCTGATCTTCGAGGGCATCAGCGTGGACGAGAGTGGCAAGCAGTACTACCTGGACGTGAACGTGGCCTACCGCCAGGCCTGCCTGAACGCCATTGAGTACCTCAAGAAGTTCGGCTACTCGGGCGCGCAGGCGTATTCCATCCTGGGCACAGCCCCGGTGCAGGGCCACATCAGCGGCGTGGTGGATGTGCCCAACGCCTGCGCCACGCTGTGGCTGCCCACGCAGATCTTTGACTTTGACATCAACCCGAGTGCGGCGGGGCCGATCAAGCACCTGGATGGCTCGGTGGCCATGCCGCTGTCGCCCGATCTGGTCTGACAGTCAAACACCATTGCTGCAGAAGGACCCGCCATGCCCACCTACGACTACGCCTGTGCCCAGTGTGGCGGGTTTGATGCCTTCCGCCTGCTGGCCGACCGCAACGAACCCGCCGCCTGCCCAGACTGCGGCGCAGCATCGCCGCGCGTGTTTGCCACCGCACCGCGCCTGGCGCTCATGAGCGCGTCCGCGCGCAGCGCCATCGCCACCAACGAGCGAGCGCGGCACGAGCCGCAGCGCTCGGGCGACTACGCCCGCCTCAAACACCCTGCAGGCTGTGGTTGCTGTTCGTCATCGCAAAGCCGCAAGGCCACGGTGACGGCGCCCAGCGGCGCCAAGGCGTTTCCGAGCAAACGGCCCTGGATGATTTCTCATTGATAGGGATGCTTCACCATGATTCACGGCGATATTTCAAGCAGCAAGGACACCGTCGGCGTGGCGGTGGTCAACTACAAGATGCCGCGCCTGCATACCAAGGCCGAGGTGCTGGACAACGCGCGCAAGATCGCAGACATGCTGGTGGGCATGAAGACCGGCTTGCCCGGCATGGACCTGGTGATCTTTCCGGAGTACAGCACCCACGGCATCATGTACGACGCCCAGGAGATGATGGACACGGCGGCCACAGTACCGGGTGAAGAGACCGAAATCTTCGCCGCCGCCTGCCGCAAGGCCAAGGTGTGGGGCGTCTTCTCGCTCACCGGCGAGCGCCATGAGGAGCACCCGCACAAGGTGCCGTACAACACCCTGATCCTCATGAACGACCAGGGCCAGATCGTGCAGAAGTACCGCAAGATCATGCCCTGGACCCCCATCGAAGGCTGGTACCCCGGGGACACCACCTACGTCAGCGAAGGCCCCAAGGGCCTGAAGATCAGCCTCATCATCTGCGACGACGGCAACTACCCCGAGATCTGGCGCGACTGCGCTATGAAGGGCGCCGAGTTGATCGTGCGGTGCCAGGGCTACATGTACCCCGCCAAGGAGCAGCAGATTCTGATGAGCAAGGCCATGGCCTTTGCCAACAACACCTATGTGGCCGTGGCCAATGCCGCCGGGTTCGACGGCGTATACAGCTACTTTGGCCATAGCGCACTGATTGGCTTTGATGGCCGCACGCTGGGTGAATGTGGTGAAGAGGAATACGGCGTGCAGTACGCAGCCCTGTCCACCAGCTTGATCCGCGACTTCCGCAAGAACGGGCAGTCCGAGAACCACCTCTTCAAGCTGCTGCACCGGGGATACACAGGGCTGATCAACTCCGGCGGTGGAGACCATGGTGTGGCCGCCTGCCCGTATGACTTTTACACCCGCTGGGTGACTGACCCCGAAGGCACGCGCAAGGCCGTGGAGGCCATCACGCGGCCCATGGTGGGCACCGAGGAGTGCCCGATCGAGGGTATCCCCAACCCCGACAGCGCAGACCGCTGCTGAGGCCACGGGATTCAGGGCAGTGGCCTGAGATTTTCAAACAGTGTTAACCGGCTGTGAGGCGCCCACACTGCGCCCGATAATCGGCCCCCATGCGTGGGCCGTTCCTTTCTATCCTGTGGATGTCATCGTGTGCACTGCTGTGCACCGTGCTCGCAGGCTGCGCGGCGAATGCGCCCACGCCACGCGGCGAGGTCAAGGGGGCCGCCACAACGCCCGCCGAGCTGGCCCAGTCCGACATGAACCGCGTGGCCACGCTGGCCATGCACGAGAACCTGGAGGGCTTGTTCCGCCTCATGGACAAGCTCTACCGCCGCAACCCCGCCGAATGGCGCAAAACCAGCGCCACCAGCCGCGAGCACGCGGCCGAGCAGGTGCGCACAGCCATCCTGCAGCGCCAGCCCTGGCCACCACTGCAGGGGCGGCGCGACATTGCCGCGATGGGCTTCGCGTTGGCGCCGGAGTTCACCGGGGACCGCGTGGCAGCCTTCATCCATGCCACGGCCGACATGATCATCACGGCCCATGGCGGAAAGATCGAATTCTTCTTGCTCGACGGCATGGATGCCCAGCACCTCTACAACGCCGCCCGCAATGTGGAAAGCGCCGTGTGGCTGCTGGCCCAGCGCCGCAATGCCCAGGGCCAGCCACTGCTGCTGGCGGACGAGATCGGCCCCCAAGGCCGCAACCTGAGCTTTGAGCGCGAGTTTGGCAAGATCATCGCGCGCCTCGACCTGCTGGCTGCCCTGACCACCGAAAAGTACCGCCGCGCCGCCATCAGCTATGTGCAGGGCATTGTGGGCGGCACGTTCCTGCAGTTCCTGCCGGTGCGTTGAGAGCGATTCAACCGCTTCAAACGCGGGACGCGCGGTCAGCGCGTGCCGCCATGCACGAAGATTCCGGGTGGAAACGTGGCGTTACACTTTGGTCACCCCTCCACTTCGAATCGGGACTTCGCCATGCTCCAACGTGTTTTGCTGTGGCTCACTGCGCTCTTGTTGGCCATGGTGGCTGCGACCGCGGCGCATGCCCAAGATGCGGACCTGTCCATCACGAAGACCGATGGTGTGGCCACGGCCGTCCCGGGCGGGTCGGTGACCTACACCATCACCGCCAGCAACGCAGGGCCGGACCCCGTCGTCGGTGCCACGGTTGCGGACACCTTTCCCGCCGTGCTCACCGGCACCTGGACCTGTGTGGGCGCAGGCGGCGGTACCTGCACCGCCGCAGGCAGTGGCAACATCAACGACAGCGTCAACCTGCCAGCGGGGGGATCGGTCACCTACACGGTGAGCGCCACGATCAACGCTTCTGCGACCGGAACACTGACCAACACCGCGACAGTGACGTCCGCCGTGAACGACCCGGTTCCCGCCAACAACAGTGCCACCGATTCCGACACGCTCACGCCACAGGCCGATCTGGCCATCACCAAGACCGATGGTGTGACCACGGCCACGCCGGGCGGATCGGTCACCTACACCATCACCGCCAGCAACGCGGGGCCATCCAATGCGCCGGGGGCCACGGTGGCGGACACCTTCCCCGCATCACTCACTGGCACCTGGACCTGTGTGGGCGCGGGTGGCGGCACCTGCACCGCCGCAGGCAGCGGCAACATCAACGACACCGTCAACCTGCCCGCCGGAGGATCGGTAACCTACACCGTCAGCGCCACGGTGAGTGCAGCGGCCACAGGGACGCTGGCCAATACCGCGACGGTGACAGCGCCGGGCGGAGTGACCGATCCCGTCCCGGGCAACAACAGCGCCACGGACTCCGACACCATCACGCCGCAGGCCGATCTGTCCATTACCAAAACGGACGGCGTGACCACGGCCGTCCCGGGCGGGTCGGTGACCTACACCATCACCGCCAGCAACGCGGGGCCGTCCAATGCGTCGGGGGCCACGGTGGCGGATACCTTCCCCGCAGCGCTCACCGGCACCTGGACCTGCGTGGGTGCGGGTGGCGGCACCTGCACCGCCGCAGGAAGCGGCAACATCAACGACTTGGTCAATCTGCCAGCGGGGGGATCGGTGACCTATACGGTGAGCGCCACAGTGAGTGCTGCGGCCAGCGGAACGCTGGTGAACACCGCGACGGTGACAGCGCCGGGCGGGGTGACCGACCCCAATCCGGGCAACAACAGCGCCACGGATTCCGACACCGTCGCATCGCAAGCCGACCTGACCATCACCAAGACCGATGGCGTGACCACGGCCAACGCTGGCGGCTCGGTGACCTACACCATCACCGCCAGCAATGCCGGACCGTCCAACGCCCCTGGCGCGACGGTGGCAGACACCCTGCCCGCCGTGCTGACCGGCACCTGGACCTGCGTGGGCTCCGGCGGCGGCACCTGCACGGCGGCGGGCAGCGGCAGCATCAACGATGTCGTCAACCTGCCCGCGGGTGGATCGGTGACCTACACCGTCACCGCCACGGTGAGCGCGTCGGCCACAGGGACGCTGGTCAACACCGCGACGGTCGCGGCCCCGGGTGGCGTGACCGACCCTAACCCCGGCAACAACAGCGCCACCGATACCGACACCATCACGGCAGTGGCCGCGAGCGCGATTCCGTCGTTGTCCGAGTGGGCTTTGTGGCTGATGGCGGGCTTGATGCTGCTGGCCGCACTTCGGGGCCGCCGCCCAGTGCGCTGATCCCGGGCGGGCAACTTACAATCGCCCCTCGGCCCAAGGAGCGTTGCAGCGACTTGCCATGCCCGGCTTGGTGCATGGCGATTCGTCAGGCTTGGGCCCCGCGCACCCCGCCGTACACCGCAACGACGCTCACCTGTTTTTTTGCTGCCCCTGCACAGGTGAGTGAGTCCTATGTCTGCTGTATCCCTGCCCCCCATGAAGCTGTCCGGCCTGGAGCCCGTCTCCATTGGCGAGGGCACCTTGTTCGTCAACATCGGCGAGCGCACCAACGTCACCGGCTCCAAGGCGTTCGCGCGCATGATTTTGAACGGCCAGTACGAAGAAGCCCTGGCCGTGGCGCGCCAGCAGGTGGAGAACGGCGCCCAGGTCATCGACATCAACATGGACGAGGCCATGCTCGACAGCAAGGCCGCCATGGTGCGCTTTCTGCAGCTCATCGCGTCCGAGCCCGACATCGCCCGCGTGCCCATCATGGTGGACAGCTCCAAGTGGGAGGTGATCGAGGCCGGTCTGCGCTGCGTGCAGGGCAAGGGCATCGTCAACTCCATATCCATGAAGGAGGGCGTGGACAAGTTCAAGCACGAGGCGCGCCTGGTGCGCCGCTACGGCGCCGCTGCCGTGGTCATGGCGTTTGACGAAAAAGGCCAGGCCGACACCTACGAGCGCAAGATCGAAATCTGCGAACGCGCCTACCGCATCCTGGTCGATGAAGTGGGCTTCCCGCCCGAGGACATCATCTTCGACCCCAACATCTTTGCCGTAGCCACCGGCATTGAAGAGCACAACAACTACGCCGTCGATTTCATCGAGGCCACGCGCTGGATCAAGCAGAACCTGCCCGGCGCCAAGGTGTCGGGTGGGGTATCGAACGTGTCGTTCAGCTTCCGTGGCAACGATCCGGTGCGCGAAGCCATCCACACCGTGTTTCTGTACCACGCCATCAAGGCCGGCATGGACATGGGCATCGTCAACGCGGGCATGGTGGGCGTGTACGACGACCTGGAGCCCGTGCTGCGCGAGCGCGTGGAAGACGTGGTGCTCAACCGCCGCCCGGATGCTGGTGAGCGCCTGGTCGAGATCGCCGAAACCGCCAAGAGCGGCGCCAAGGACGAAAGCAAGAAGCTCGAATGGCGCGGAACGCCCGAGCACCCCAAGACCGTGGGCGAACGCCTGTCGCACGCGCTGGTGCATGGCATCACCGACTTCATCACCGAAGACACCGAAGAGGCCTACCGCGAGATCCTGGCCAAGGGCGGCCGCCCGCTGCACGTGATCGAAGGCCCGCTCATGGACGGCATGAACGTGGTGGGCGATCTGTTTGGTGCGGGCAAGATGTTTTTGCCCCAGGTGGTGAAAAGCGCACGCGTGATGAAGCAGGCCGTGGCACATCTCATCCCCTACATCGAGGAAGAAAAGCGCCAGGACGAACTGGCCGGGCGCGACGTGCGCAGCAAGGGCAAGATCGTCATCGCCACCGTCAAGGGCGACGTGCACGACATCGGCAAGAACATCGTCACCGTGGTGCTTCAGTGCAATAACTTCGAGGTGGTGAACATGGGCGTGATGGTGCCCTGCCACGAGATTTTGGCGCGCGCCAAGGTGGAGGGCGCCGACATCGTGGGCCTGTCGGGCCTGATCACCCCCAGCCTCGAAGAAATGCAATACGTGGCGGGCGAGATGCAGAAGGACGAGCACTTCCGCATCAAGAAGATCCCGCTGCTGATCGGCGGCGCCACCACCAGCCGCGTACACACGGCCGTCAAGATCGCGCCGCACTACGAAGGTCCCGTGGTCTATGTGCCCGACGCCTCGCGCAGCGTGAGCGTGGCGCAGAGCCTGCTGGGCGACGGCGTGCAGAACTACGTGGACGAGCTCAACGCGGACTACGACAAGGTCCGCACCCAGCACGCCAACAAAAAGGCCACGCCCCTGTGGCCCCTGGCCAAGATCCGCGCCAACAAGACCCCGGTGGACTGGTCTGCCTACCAGCCCACCGTGCCGCGCGCGCTGGGCCGCCGCGTGTTCAAGAACTTCGACCTGGGCGAGCTGGCCAAGTACATCGACTGGGGTCCGTTCTTCCAGACCTGGGACCTGGCCGGCCCGTACCCCGCCATCCTCACCGACGAGATCGTGGGCGTGGAAGCCACGCGCGTGTTTGCCGATGGGCAGGCCATGCTCAAGAAGATCATCGAAGGCCGGTGGCTCACGGCCAGCGGCGTGATGGCCCTGCTGCCCGCCAACAGCGTGAACGATGACGACATCGAGTTCTATACCGACGACACCCGCACCGAAGTGGCCATGACCTGGTACGGCCTGCGCCAGCAGGCCGAGAAACACACCATCGACGGCGTGACCCGCCCCAGCCGCTGCCTGGCCGACTTTGTAGCGCCCAAGGAAAGCGGCATTGCCGACTACGCCGGCATGTTCGCCGTGACGGCGGGCCTCGGGATCGAGAAGAAGGAAAAGGCCTTCATCGACGCGCTGGACGACTACTCCGCCATCATGTTCAAGAGCCTGGCCGACCGCCTGGCCGAAGCCTTTGCCGAGGCCTTGCACCACCGCGTGCGCACTGACCTGTGGGGCTACGCCGCGGGCGAGGCGCTGAGCAACGACGACATGATTGCCGAGAAGTACGCGGGCATCCGCCCCGCGCCCGGCTACCCCGCCTGTCCGGACCACAGCGCCAAGACCGACCTGTTCCGCGTGCTGCAGGCTGGCGAGATCGGCATGTCGCTCACCGAAAGCCTGGCCATGATGCCCGCCGCCAGCGTGAGCGGCTTCTACATCGGCCACCCTGATGCCGTGTACTTCAACGTCGGCAAGATCGGCGAAGACCAGCTGCACGACATGGCCCAGCGCCGGGGCATGGATGAGAAGGTGTTGGAGCGGTTGCTGGCGCCTAATCTGTGATGCCGTTGGATGCATCTTGCTATTAATTGTGTAGCAATTTACGCTTACGGATAAAGCGCTGGAGGCTGATTCGGCTTGATTTTGAGGACCTTGTGACAACATGTCGCACCCGTTGCCCTCGTCCTTTGTCCCGCCCGTTTCCCCCCCGCCCGTTCGGGTTGGCCCTGTCCAAGCCAGGGCGTCTCCGCTGAACAGCCCCTCGACAGGCAGGGCGAAAGCTCGGGCTGCCCGATCAAGGCTCCTGGCCAGACTTTCCGCTAGATCGAACGCAGGGCTCCGTCCCGAGCCCTTGGTGTGGCCGGGCGGTTCTTCTCTCTGTGGGTAGGTGTTCTTCCCAGCTAGGGAGATTCCTAGCTAGGAATCGCCTGTATAGCTATACGAAGGTAAAACCGGTTCAATCACGTTCATCCCTCATGGCTGCATCAAGTGGCAGATGCCCCAAGGGAGGGCCCGAGGCCCAGTGCCCATCGTGCCCAGGGATGGATCAATACCGACAGCTCTTCACCATGCAAATCACTACCAACACCAGTACTTGGGCACTTTCCGGCAGTGGCGCTGCTGCAGCGCCTACGGACCCCAGTTTGTCTCAGGGGACGGGCTTTGCTAACGAAAGCACCGCGACGTCTTTGCAATCCGGCTTGATGCTGGCGCAGGCCGATACCCTCAACCCCACCGCCAGCAGCAACACCGCGCAAAGCGCCAACTCCACGCCGTTCTGGGGGGCTGGCACCGTGCCTGCGCCCAATGCCCTGACCGCGTTGCGAAATGCCGAGCGTGACCGGACCGATCCATTGCGCCTGGGCGTGAACGAGATTTACCGCGACGCCATTACCCTGGCTGCGGATCGCACGGGCTACCCACGCGCCACGATTGCGGCCGTGATATCTGCAGAAGCGGGCCCGCTGCGCGGCAAGCGTCTGGACGATGCCACCAACCAGCGCTTTTTTGGCGAGCTGCATCCGCAGCTGGACCCAAAAGCCAAGCTGGACAAGGCAGGGGCCGCCGAGTGGAAGGCCCTGCGCCGTGAACTCTCGGCCACCTGGGACCCGCAGAGCTACAACACCACCAGCAAGGCTGGGGGCTTGACGCAATTTCTGGAAAGCACCTGGATCGAATCGGCCACCAAGCCGGGCAGCTACGTCAATGAACAGGCCAAGTCCCTGGGGCAGGTGAACGATGCCAACCAGGTGGTGGACCGGGCTGCGCTGCTGGACTTGCGCTTTGACGCCACCACCTCCATCGTGGCTGCGGCTGAGCTGGACAAGGGTTACTTCACCCAACTGAGCGCCCGCACCAACGACGATGGCACCCCTCTGGTGCCTGCCGATCTGCCCGCAGACAAGAAAGCGCAGTACATCTATCTGGTCCACCACGAGGGGGCGAATGGTGCCGCGCAAATCCTCAAAGGCACGCTGACCGATGCGCGCGCTGAAGGCCTGCTGAAAAACCACGTGGCTGATGCCGACAAGCGCCAGGCGATGATCGACGCCCATGACGGCAGTGCAGCCAAGGCTTACACGGCTTACCTGTGGCAGTACATTGAGCAGCGCATAGTGCCCGCCAACTTCCGTTGAAACGCCCGACCCCTGCCATGACTTGTTCCTTGTCCGCCCGACTTCGCTCCCTTGTACGTTTTGGTGCCGTGGCGCGCAGCGTGGCGTGTGCTGGAGCACCAAAAGCGCTGTCCGCCGCGCTGGCACTGGCCCAGCCCGTCTGCTGGGCCCAGGCCCAGGCGCCTGCTCTTACCGCCAGTTCGACCTTGCCAGCCAGCCGCCTGGCGGCGCAGTGGGAAGGCCTGGCCTTGGTGGGGCAGTTGCAGTTACGACTCATCGTGTTGGATGCTGAACGCGGCGTGGTGGCGGCAGCGCTCACTGTTGGATCGCCGCAGTGCAGCGGCGGTCTGGACAGCCTGGGGCAGTGGCAACGAGGCACCTTGGTGCTCAAGCCCTACCGGCCCGAACCCGACGCTGCCGCTTGCGAGGTCCAGGTGCGGGTGGATGCCGACGGGCGTCGGGCCTGGGTGTCCGAGACGGGTTGCGGTGCCTATCGGGGCGCTGCCTGTGTGTTTGAGGGGCAGTTGCAGGCGCGGTAGAGGGAGCTGCTCGCTGCTGCAGGGGGCATGAAAATGGCGGCTAGCGCTTGCCGGTAAAGCGCAAAAGGCTATCTATTTAATAGCAAATAATTCAAACGCGGTCGTCGTGCGGCGCGCCCGAAAAGGTTGGGGCATCTGACGCGCCGTGCGGCACTTGCTCCCCCTGTGCCCCCGCCGCCATCTCCAGCTGCATCATGATCATGTTGACCAGCGTGTGCACAGTGGGGCGGCCGGTTTCGATGACGTAGTGGGCGGTTTCGCGGTACAGGCCATCACGCTGGGCGTACAGGTCGCGCAGCTTGTCCATGGGGTTGCCGCCTTGCAGCAGGGGGCGGGTCCGGTCGTGTTTGACGCGCCGGTAGATTTCTTCGGGCGAGGCGCGCAGGTACAGCACGTTGCCAAACTGGCGCAAGGTTTCTCGATTTTCGGGGCGCAGCACGGCGCCGCCGCCGGTGGACAGGACCATGCCACCAGCTTGCCCGGCCACGTCGGCCAGGGCCTGCGACTCCAGGTCGCGAAAGCGGGCTTCGCCCTCGGCCTCGAAGAAGCTGCGGATGGTGGTGCCGATGGTCTGTTCCAGCCGGTGGTCCAGGTCGATGAAGGGCACCCCCGCCCGGTGGGCCAGCTGGCGGCCGATGGTGGATTTGCCGGAGCCGGGCATGCCGACCAGTGCGCAGCGGATCTGCATAGGTTCAAAAAAGAGGTCTGGGAGACGGGTATGCGTGCTGCGGGTGGAGCTGCGTCGCGTGCCGTGATTGGGCGTTGAGTGTAAGCCGTGGCCTCCGTTGCCATGCGCAGCGGTTGCAGCTGGCGCTGCCCCGGCCTGGGACGCAGCTCCTCAAGGAGGTGTGCTCATCAAAGCGCCGCGTACACCAGCGCCGGATACAGCTCGCACAGGGTGCGCAGTTGGCCCGGCGCCTGGGTGAGCAGGATGGCGAACAGGTCTTCGGCAGGGTCTACCAAAAAGAAGGTGCCGCCCAGTCCGCTCCAGCTGTAGGTGCCTGCCGAACCGGGGCTGGATGCCAGGCCGGTGGCCTTGCGAACGGCCACGCCCAGGCCAAAGCCGTAGCCTGCGGGCAGGATGTCGCCCGCTGTGTGGATGCTGCCCAGGTGGTCGGCGATCATGAAACCGACGGTGGCGCGGCTGGCCAGGCGGAGGGTGTGGCCGTCCGGGCCTTGTACGGTGCCCTGGCCCAGCATCAGCTGCAAAAAGCGTGCGTAGTCGCTGGCGGTGGACACCAGCCCGCCGCCAGCGGATTCAAACGCGGGCGGAGCAGAGACATCGATCAACGCCACCTCGGCCCCGGTCTGCGGGTCGCGCGCGAACGGCTCGGCGAGGTCGGCCAGGCGGTGGGGCAGTACCGAAAACCCCGTGTCGTGCATGCCCAGGGGTTCCAGAATACGGCGTTTCAGGAGGGTGCCCAGGCTCTCGCCTTCGACCACCTCCAGTACCGCACCCAGCACATCGGTGGCGCGGCTGTATTCCCAGCGGCTGCCCGGCTGGTGCACCAGCGGCAGCGGGCCGAGCGCGGCCACCAGCTCGGCATTGCTGTGGCGCCGCGAGCCGACGCGGGCCGCCCGGTATTGGTCGGGCACCGTGCCGGCCTCCCACGCATAGCTCAGCCCGGCGGTGTGGCGCAGCAGGTCGTGCACCGTGGCTTCGCGCTGCACGGGGGTGGTGGTGCCGGTGGCTTCGTCGTACACCCGCTGGCCCGCAAACGCCGGCAGGTAGTGCGAGACAGGGTGCGACAGCAGCAGGCGGCCTTCTTCCATGAGCATCAGCGCCGCCAGCGAGGCGATGGGTTTGGTCATGGAATAGATGCGGAACACGGTGTCGGGCGCCATGGCGGGCGCGCCTGCCCCGGGCCGCTGGGCGCCCACGGCTTCGTGCAGCACCGTGCGCCCTTGGTGGTGCACCAGGGCCACTGCGCCGGGCAGCAGACCCTGGTCGACGTGGGTCTGGAGTGCGGCGCGCAGGTGGGCAAAGGCGTGGGGGTGCATGGGGCGGTGTCTCCGGGTGGATGGGTGTCGGCCCTGAGAATATCCGCGCGCGTGGGGGTTGGCGGGTCACCTGGGCAACAGGCGGGGCCACTGTTGCAAGGGGCTATGGGATCGATGTGGGATCGGGCCTACCGCAGTTGCAGCGAAACGCGGGTGGACGCGCGGGGGCTGCCGCCGTAGGCTAGCCGCATATGGCAGCACCCTCCCTGAAGCGCCGCGCACTGCGCCTTGTCAAACCCGTGTGGATCCTGCTCCAGCCTTTCTGGCGCGCCACCACGCTCTGGCTGGACGCCGACGGGCTGCGCATGAGCGCCGCCATGTCGTTCTACGGCATGCTCAGCCTGGCGCCCCTGTTGCTGTTGCTGGTGGGGGTGCTGGGCTGGTGGATGGACCGCAGCTATCTGGAAAGCAATCTCATCGCACAGGTGCAGGCTGTGATGGGGCAGCAGGTGGCCGACGTGGTGCGGCAGGCGATGGCCAGTGCGCAGGCCCCGGCCGAGGGGCGGCTGGCGTCGCTGGTGGGGTTTGTGGTGCTGGTCTCAGGCGCCACCGGGGTGTTTGTCGAGTTGCAGTCGGCGCTGGAGCACCTGTGGCGCGGCGAAGGCCCCCTGCCGCAGCGGGCCGCCTGGTGGCGCATGGCGTCGCTGCGCCTGCGGGGGCTGGCCTATGTGCTGGCGCTGGGTTTTTTGCTGCTGGTGTCGCTGGCGCTGTCCACGCTGATCCACCTGCTGGCGGGCTGGGCGGGCTCGCGCCTGGCGCTGGCGCCGCTGGCACCGGCCATGCAGCTGGTCAATGAAATGGTGGCCTTTGGCTTTGCCGTGGCACTGTTTGTGGGCCTGATGCGCATTGGCGCCGGGGCCAAGCCGCCGCCGCGCTGCATCATGGCTGGGGCCGTGGTGGGCGCCACGCTGTTCACGGTGGGCAAGCAGCTGCTGGCCTGGTACCTGGCCACGGCGGCTGTGGTGTCGGCCTATGGCGCAGCGGGGTCGCTGGTGGTGCTGCTGATGTGGATCTATTTCTCATCGGCGGTGCTGCTGTTTTCAGCCAGCTGCGCCCGGGCTTTTCAGGAGCTGGGTGCGCTGCCTGCAGCGCGGGGGCGTCTGCATGTGCCGCAATAGGCTGGTTCTTAAACAGCTTCTTACGTCCTTTACAGACGCTACGCCCGGATTTCCGGGCTGGCTGGTTACGCTGGCGGCCATTCATCCAGAGCTTTCTGGATCTTTCGGAGAAAAATCATGAGTCTTATCGTTTCGCCTTCCACCCACACTTCCGCCGTTCCTGTGGCGCAGGCTGGCGCCTTTGGCGGCTCGGCCAGCCCTTCCCTCAAGTGGCTGTGGGTCGCTATCGGCGTGCTGGGCGTGAGTGTGGTAGCGCTGGGCACGACCCTGGTGGTGCAGAACGCGGGCAAGTCCGCCGCCGCCGACGCGCAACCCTTGGCCATGACGGCGCAGCCTGCGCCAGGAGCGCCAAGAGCTGAGAATTTGCAACAAAAACCGGCACCAGCGCTTGTTGGCAATAGAAATATTGCTACTAATAATGCAGCAAATCAACCGCCCGCAGCTTCGCAAGGTTATGCCGGGCAACCCCCGCAGCAATACCAGCCACAGCAGCAGCCACCGCTGCGCACTGCCGCACAGGCCCCCCTGTGTGCCGCCTGCGGCCGCGTCGAGTCGGTGCAAGCCGTGCAGCAGGCGGCCCCGGCCACAGGCGTGGGGGCGGTGGCGGGCGGTGTGTTGGGGGCCGTGGTGGGCAACCAGGTGGGCAAGGGCTCGGGCCGTACGGCCGCCACTGTGCTGGGCGCCGTGGGCGGCGGCTACGTGGGCCACAAGGTGGAAGAGCGCACGCGCACGCAGACGGTCTACCAGATCGCGGTGCGTATGGAAGACGGCTCGGTGCGCCGCTTCACCCGCGCACAGCCCACCGCCGTGGGCACGCCCGTCGTGCTGCAGGGCAAGGGCTTCCGCGTGGACGATGGCGCCGCCATGCGCGCTGAAGAACCTTACCCGCGTGCACAGCCCGGCGCGGTGCGTGTGGCGGACACGTATTGATTCGACCGCACCTCTCCCAACAGAAAGCCCGCTGATTGCGGGCTTTTTTGTGGGATGAGCGTGGGCTACAGCACCACGGGGATCTCGGTCGCGGGTGGTGTATTGCGGCTGCGCCCGCAGCGCACCAGGCCGTCGATCATCACCATGCCGATGCCCGGGATGTCGCCCAGCTGCACGCTTTCCAGCAGCGTGGCGCCAGCCGTGTGCTGGGCACGGTCCATGAACACAAAGTCCGCCGCGCGGCCTACCTCGATCAGGCCGCAGTTCAGGTTGCGGATGCGCGCCGTGTTGCCCGTGGCAAAACAGAACACCAGCTCGGCGGGGATGTCGGCAAAGCTCGATATCAGCGCAATCATGCGCAGCATGCCCAGGGGCTGCACCCCCGATCCCGCCGGGCCGTCGGTGCCCAAAATCACGCGGTGCGGGCACTTGAGCTCGATGGCCGCGCGCGCGGCCTGGATGGCGATCTTTTCGTTGCCGTTGTGCACCAGCTCGATCGCGCGGGACGACTTTTCGCACAGCTCGCACACGTGCTTCCAGGGCAGGGAAGTGTGGCCGCCGTTGATGTGGCCGATCACGTCGGCATCGGCCTCCAGCACCACGTCCTTGTCGATCAGGCCCGAGCCTGGGATGGACGGCCCGCCCGTGTGGATGGTGCTCTGGATGCCGTGCTTGCGCGCCCACGCCACCATCTGCTGGGCCTCGTAGCCCGCCTTGACGGAGCCCAGGCCCACCTCGCCCAGCAGCGTCACGCCCGCGTCGGCCAGGTCCTTGAAGTCCTGCTCGGTCATGCCTTTTTCGATGACCGGGGCGCCCGCGATCACCTTCACGCCGCCGGGGCGGAAGTTGTCGAACGAGCGCTGCGCGGTGATGGCCAGGGCCTTGAGTCCCACGATGTCCTTGGGGCGGCCGGGCAGGTGCACTTCACCGGCCGACACCATGGTGGTCACGCCGCCGTTCATGGTCGAGTCGATCCAGCCGATCTGGTTCTGGCGCGGCGTCCAGTCTCCGAACACGGGGTGTACATGGCTGTCGATCAGGCCCGGCGCCACGCAGGTCTGGCGTGCGTCGATCACGGTGTTGGCGTGGTCGGTGTCGCAATCCTTGTAGCGGCCCACGGCCACGATAAGGCCGTCATTCACCACGATGGTGTCGGCGTCGAGGATGGGGCGGTCCAGGTCGCCCGACAACAAAAGACCGATGTTCTGGATGACGACCTTGCCCGATTTGCCGCTTGCTGCTGCTTCTGCCATGGATTCTCCTCGTGGGGTGGTGGGCGGGGCGCCACGCGGCACCCCGCAGGGAAAAATCTCTTGTTGATTCAGGCCGCTGCCCTGCCCTTGGGCAGGCTGGGGCCGGGCGCCACAGTGCGCAGCACGCTGTCGATGACAAACGATTCCCAGTGTGCCAGCGCCTCGGCCGTCTCCAGGTCTTCGCCCAGAAAGGCCGACAGCGTGTGCCGGTTGGACATGTAGAAGTAGCCCGTGGCGGCAATCAGCAGGTACACATCGCGCGCCGACACGTCCTTGCGGAACAGCCCCTGCGTCTGGCCGCTTTCGAGCACGCGGCGGATCACCTCGATGGCGGGTGACGAGTATTCGCGGGCGCGCATCGACTTGGAGATGTGCTTGCCCTTGTGCAGGTTCTCGGTGTTGAGCAGCGTGATGAACTCGGGGTTCTTGCGGTAGTAGCCCACCACAAAGCGGATCACCGCCTGCAGCGCCTCCACCGGTTTGGCGGTGTCCAGGTCCAGCTTGGATTCCGCATCGTTCATGCGCCGGTAGGTTTCCTCCAGCACCTCGATGAACAGGCCTTCCTTGCTGCCGAAGTAGTAATAGATCATCCGGTCGAAGGACTTGGCCGCCTTGGAGATCTTCTCGACGCTGCCGCCTTCGTAGCCGTAGCGGGCGAACACCTTGGTCGCCGCCTTCAGGATGTTGTCGCGCGTGGTCTGTGCGGCCTGCTCGCGCACGCCCGTCTTGCGGGCAGAGGCGGCGCGGGGGGACGCGGTCCGGGTCTTGGTGGGGGTGGCAGACATGGCGGGTCCTGGTGGATAAGGCGAGCCCCCAGGGCGGGGGCCGCCGGGGGATCACTGCTCTGCGAACGCGCGTTCGATCACGAAGTCGCCAGGCTTCGTGGTGTTGCCTTCCTTGAAGCCACGCTCTTCCATCATGTGCTTGAGGTCGCGCAGCATCTCGGGGCTGCCGCAGATCATCACGCGGTCTTCCACGGGGTTGAGCGCGGGCAGGCCCAGGTCGCGCGCCAGCTGGCCGTTTTCGATGACGGTGGTCACACGGCCCTGGTGCTTGAAGGGCTCGCGCGTCACGGTGGGGTAGTACTTGAGCTGCTTGGTGACCATCTCGCCCAGGAACTCGTGCTGCGGCAGCTCCTGCGTGATGTAGTCGTGGTAGGCCAGCTCCTTCACCTCGCGCACGCCGTGCACCAGGATGACTTCCTCGAATTTCTCATAAGTCTCGGGGTCGCGGATCAGGCTCAGGAACGGGGCCACGCCTGTGCCGGTGGACAGCATGTACAGGCGCTTGGCGGGCAGCAGGTAGTCGATCAGCAGGGTGCCCGTGGGCTTTTTGCCGACCACGATGGTGTCACCCACCTTGATGTGCTGCAGGCGCGAGGTCAGCGGGCCGTCGGGCACCTTGATGGACAGGAACTCCAGGTGCTCTTCGTAGTTGGGGCTCACGATGCTGTAGGCGCGCAGCAGGGGTTTGCCGTTTTCGCCACGCAGGCCAATCATCGTGAAATGCCCGTTGGAAAAGCGCAGCGCGGTGTCACGCGTGGTGGTGAAGGAGAAAAGGCGGTCCGTCCAGTGGTGGACCGTCAGGACGCGTTCGTCAAGAAAGGCGCTCATGGTGCGTTAGATGGAAAAGTTGGAAACAAATAAGAAATCTGGCTGAAGCTGGCTCAGATTCAGGGCCCCAAGCGCTCTACAGCGCAATGTTCAGGCCTGAAAGCTTGTGGCTCACAACCCTCCATTGTTCCGCATCTGGCAAAGCCGCTTTTCTTTTGGTGATTGTGGGCAGCGTGGGCGCCAGCTTTTTGTTGAACTGCAGGAAGATTTCCATGCCCTCGGGCAGGTCGTCTTCGGCATAGATGGCGTTGGCCGGGCACTCCGGAATGCACACCGCGCAGTCGATGCATTCGTCCGGGTCAATGACCAGGTATTCCGGCCCTTCCTTGAAGCAATCGACAGGGCACACATCGACGCAGTCGGTGTACTTGCACCGAATGCATGCGTCCGTCACAACGTGCGTCATTTTGGGGCTCCTCATGCACCGTTTTTGGGGGTGCGAAAACACCATTGCAGAGTCTGGGTGATTCCGCTACATTGGCATCAAATGTAGTGTTCACAACATTTAAGTTAAGTGAATGCTACACAAAATGCAAAGCGCGTACAAGCACTTGCAACAAAGCAATGAATGGGTTGCCACGATGACTGAACACACCAAGACCGATGGGCTGCCGGGCATGGATGCGCCAGATCTGCCGCAGGTGCTCGAGCGCGCCCGGCCTCGCAACGAGCGCATGAACGCTGCCAAGGTCGAGTGCAATGCGTGCCCGGTGCTGTGCCAGATCTCCGAAGGCCGCGCAGGTGCTTGCGACCGTTACGCCAACCAGGCGGGTGTGCTGGTGCGGCTTGACCCGGTGGTGTTGCTGCGCAAGACGCTGGAAACGGGCGAGGCCACACTGGTGCCGTTTGCGGGCCGCGCCCCCGCTGCAGAAGGCGCTGAGACCGAGGTGACTCCAGAACCCGCATGGAACGGCGATCTGCTGCTGTCTGAAGATGTGTTCGTGACGGGCGTGGGCTCATCCACCACCTACCCCGACTACAAGCCGGCGCCCTTCATCGTGGGCTCCCAAACCGATGGTGTGGACATGGTCACGGTGGTCACTGAGGGCATCTTCAGCTACTGCAGCTTCAAGGTGAAGATCGACACCGATCGCTTCCTCGGCTCCGAGCAGGCCAACGTGCGTTGCAAGGGCGAGGTGGTGGGCCACGTGACCACGGCGGAATATGGCTCACAGATGCTGTCGCTCGGCGGCGTGCACCACCTCACGGGTGGCACCAAGAAGGAGGGCCGCATCACCGCTGAGATGATGCAGGCGCTGGGCAACAAGCAGGCCGTGGAGTTCACCATCGACGGCGGCTCGCAGCTCGTGATCCAGGCCGGGCGCGCACCCATCGTCAACGGTGTGGCCGAACAGCGCATGCGCGTGGGCTGCGGCTCGGCGGCCATTGGTATCTTTGCGCGCCAGTTCTTCGGCCATGCCGACGAGGTGGTGGTGGTGGACGACCACATTACGGGCGTGCTCACCGAGCATCAGGCGGGTCGCTGTCTGGACATGAAGCCCTCGGGCATACAGATGCGCGGGCGCAAGTCCACACCGGGCCGTTACTTTCAGGTGGCGAACCCGGGCACCGGCTGGGGTGGCACCGACATTGCCGACCCGCTGTCCATCATTGAGGGCTGGGGCGAATCCGTCGCCTGGCCGGGGTTGCGCCTCTTGATGACCTCCACCACGGGGGAGCACGCATCCTGGTACGTGCTGGACGAGCAATTGAATCCGGTGGAAGCCGAGATGCCCGTCGAGGTGCGCCGCATCGTGGAGCGCATCGGCGAAAACTGCGAGCCTTCGCTGGCGTCTGTGCTGTTCCTTGGCGGAGCCGGCGGTAGTCTGCGCGCAGGGGTTACCGAGAACCCGGTGCTGCTCACGCGCTCCATCAAGAACGCGCTGGTCAACGTGACCTGTGGCGGTGCCCCTGCCTATGTATGGCCGGGCGGCGGCATCACCGTGATGGCCGACGTGCTGCGCATGCCGGACAACAGCTTTGGCACTGTGCCCACGCCCGCCATCGTGGCGCCCATCGAGTTCAGCATGCGCCGTGCGGACTACGAAGCGCTGGGTGGCCACACCGAACAAATTCGCAGCCTGCGCGAAGTGCTGGAGCGCGGTGCGTGGCACAACGACGGTGCGCCGCAGGCGCGCGTGTGGCAGACCTTGCCCGCGGCCAATCCGTGGCCGCTGGGCCGCCCACCCCTGCTAGGCTGAGTGAGCCGCGCTGTGAACGCTTGCCGCAAACTCCTTTCCGACGGCCGCTGGCACTTCCAGCATGGCCCGATGGACCTCATCCTTCAGGCCGAAGGGGCGCGCGACGCCGTGACCCACGCGCACGAGCGCGCCTGGCAACGTTTTGAAGGGCTGCTGCAGGAGCTGGTGCGTGAACTCCCTGGCCTGCGGGCGCCGGTGGGTGAGCGCTGCGCGTTGCAGGGCGTGGTGACGCGCCGCATGTGGGCCGCCTGCAGCCCCTACCGCGCAGGCTTCATCACGTCGATGGCTGCGGTGGCGGGTGCGGTGGCCCAGGAAATTCTGGCGTGCTACGACCAGCAGGGCATAGACCGCGCCTGGGTCAACAATGGGGGCGACATTGCGCTGCACCTGGCGCCAGGCCAGTCGGTCACGGTGGGGGTGTACGCTGATATCGCTGCACTCAACGCTGCACAGTTGCGCAACGGCTTGGTGCTGGATGGGCAGATCCGCATCGACAGCGCCATGCCGGTGCGCGGTGTGGCCACCAGTGGGTGGCGCGGGCGCAGCCAGTCGCTGGGCATTGCGGACAGCGTCACGGTGCTGGCGCGCACGGCCGCGCAGGCCGATGCGGCAGCGACCATTGTGGCCAATGCGGTCAATGTGCAGGACGCGCGCATTGGTCGCATGCCCGCGTGGCTGGTGCGGGACGACAGTGACCTGGGTGCCATTCCTGTCACCGTGGATGTGCCTGACTTGCCCGAAGAGCAGGTTCGCCGGGCTTTGCAGCAGGGGTTGCAAAAAGCGCAAGAATTGCAGTCCAGCGGCCTGCTGTGGTTTGCGCTGCTGGCGTGCCAGGGGCAGTTTCTGGCGACCGCAGCACCGCAAGCCCTGGCCGGTGCTGTGTGGCCCCCACAAGCGGTGATGAAATCGGAAGTTGGTTCAGTATTTGCTTAACGAATTGCACAGGTCTCCAAAATGATCCAGATACGACGCGTTTTCACCCATCTTGAGGAAATCCGGCACGAATTCGGGCCGGTGGCTGAGGTGCCGCTGCTGCGTGGTGCCATCGGTGCGGTGCTGACCAACCCGTTTGCGGGCCGGTACGAACCCGACATCTTGCCCATGATGGATGCCCTGCAGGACGTGGGGCTGGACATGGCCCAGCGCCTGCTCAAGGCCATGGCTGTGCCCGCCGAGCGCATTGAGACTTACGGCAAGGGCGCCATCGTGGGGGCAACTGGCGAGCTGGAGCACGGCGCGCTGTGGCATGTGCCCGGTGGTTATGCCATGCGCGAGCTGCTGGGCTGGAAGGGCGACCGCAACGCCTACGCCAAAGGCCTGGCCGAAGAGAAGACCGGGCAACCCGCCAATGCACTGTCTATCGTGCCTTCCACCAAGAAGGTGGGTGGCCCCGGCGCGGCGCTGGATGTGCCGCTCACCCACATCAACGCGAGCTACGTGCGCAGCCATTTCGATGCCATCGAAGTGCGGGTGCCCGGCGCACCCACATCGGATGAAATCGTCTTCATCCTGGCCATGTCCACCGGCGCTCGCATCCATGCACGCGTTGGCGGCCTCAAGGCCGCAGACATCAGCCAGTGGAACGGCCTGCGCTGATCCACTGCCAAGCACAAGACCCTAGGAGACCCACACATGCCCGCCAAGATCCGGAAGATCATTGTTCAAACCGACGAAGTCCGCGTGGAGATGGGGCGCGACGTACAGCCGCCTGTGCGCAAGGCCCTGGCCATGGCCGTCATCGAGAACCCCTGCGCGGGCCGCTATGTCGAGAATCTCGACGAACTCGTGGCCATCGGTGAAGAGTTGGGCGCACTGCTGGGTGCCCGTTGCGTCGCAGCCCTGGGCATTGAGCCCGGCCAGGCACAGAGCTACGGCAAGGCCGCCATCGTGGGCGAGGCGGGCGAGCTGGAACATGCCGCCGCCATCCTGCACCCCAAGCTGGGGGCGCCACTGCGTGTGGCGGTCGAGAAAGGCGCTGCCCTGGTGCCGTCCAGCAAGAAGATCGGCGGCCTGGGCACCGCCATCGACGTGCCCCTGGGCCACAAGGATGCCGCCTATGTGCGCAGCCACTTCGACGCCATGGAGGCCCGCGTGGCCGACGCCCCCCGCGCCAACGAAATCGTGGTCGCCATCGTCGTGACCGACAGCGGCCGTCCGCTGGCACGCATTGGCGGCCTTCAGGCCTCCGAAATCAAAGGCGAGGATGGACTGCGCTGATCTGAGCGCGCACTACCATCCCGAGCAGTCTCACCAGTTCCCCTTCCCCAACCCACCTTTCAGGAGTTTCCCCATGACGATGCGACGAAACCTCATGCGTGCCACGGCCGCAGCCGCGCTGGCATTCACGCTGGCCCCTGTGGTGCACGCCCAGGATGTCATCAAGATTGGCGAGATCAACAGCTACAAGGCGCAACCCGCCTTCCTGGAGCCCTACAAGAAAGGCATGGAGCTGGCGGTCGATGAGATCAACGCATCGGGTGGGGTGCTGGGCAAGAAGGTCCAGCTCATCATCCGCGACGACAACGCCAACCCTGGCGACGCCGTGCGCGCTGCCGAAGAACTGGTGTCGCGCGAAAAGGTCGATGTGCTCACGGGCTCGTTCCTCTCGCACATCGGGCTGGCGCTGACCGACTTTGCCAAGCAAAAGAAATTCTTCTTCCTGGCCGGTGAGCCACTGACCGACAAGATCGTCTGGCAAAACGGCAACCGCTATACCTACCGCCTGCGTCCCTCCACGTACATGCAGGTGTCGATGATGGTGCCCGAGGCAGCGGCCCTCAAGAAAAAGCGCTGGGCGCTGGTGTACCCCAACTACGAGTATGGCCAGTCGGCCGTGGCCACGTTCAAGCAGCTGCTCAAGGCGGCCCAGCCCGATGTGGAGTTTGTGGCCGAGCAGGCGCCCCCGTTGGGCAAGGTCGATTCGGGTAGCGTGGTGCAGGCCCTGGCCGACGCCAAGCCGGATGCGATCTTCAACGTGCTGTTCGGTGCCGACCTGTCCAAGTTTGTGCGCGAAGGCAACACGCGTGGCCTGTTCCAGGGCCGTGAAGTGGTCAGCCTGCTGACGGGCGAGCCCGAATACATGGACCCGCTCAAGGACGAAGCGCCGAACGGCTGGATCGTCACCGGCTACCCCTGGTACGGCATCCAGACGCCTGAGCACAAGGCATTTCAGACTGCCTACCAGGCCAAGTTCAATGACTACCCGCGCCTGGGCTCCATCGTGGGCTACAGCGCCATCAAGTCGCTGGCCGAAGGCATGAAGAAGGCCGGCTCCACCGACACTGAAAAGCTCGTGGCAGCGTTCAAGGGCTTGCAGGTGCCCACGCCGTTTGGCCGCATCACCTACCGCCCCGAGGACAACCAGTCCACGATGGGCGGCTATGTGGGCCGCACCAAGAACGAAGGCGGCAAGGGTGTGATGGTGGACTACCGCTATGTGGATGGCAGCAAAGTCCAGCCCTCGAACGACGAAGTCAAGAAAATGCGCCCCGCCGACTGACGGCCGCGAAAGGCCGGGGAGGGCTTCCTCTCTGCCAACTGCCCCTGATCTCTGAACCATAGCGCAGGCGCCGACCTGCAGGGATGGACCTTGCCGTGACCCCGAAGGATGTGGAATGAGTTTTTCGAGTTTTATCGTTCAGCTGCTCAACGGACTGGCGGGGGCCTCCTCGCTGTTCCTGGTGGGCGCCGGGCTGTCGCTGATCTTCGGTGTCACGCGCATCGTCAACTTTGCGCATGGCTCGTTCTTCATGGTCGGCATCTATGTGGCCTATTCGCTGGTGGCCAAGCTGGGCACCGGCCTGGGCTTCTGGCCCGCGCTGCTGCTGGCGGCGGTGGTGGTGGGGGCGCTGGGCGCTTTGGTGGAGGTGGTGCTGCTGCGCCGCATCTACAAGGCGCCCGAGCTGTTCCAGCTGCTGGCCACGTTTGCACTGGTGCTGGTCATCAAGGACGCAGCGCTGTGGTTCTGGGGGCCGGAAGAACTGCTGGGCCCGCGCGCGCCGGGGCTGTCGGGCTCGGTCAACATCCTGGGGCGGCAGTTCCCTTCGTATGACCTGTTTCTGATCGTCGTAGGCCCGGTGGTGCTGGGCCTGTTGTGGCTGCTGCTCACCCGCACACGCTGGGGCACGCTGGTGCGCGCTGCTACTCAAGACCGCGAAATGGTCAGCGCCCTGGGCGTGAACCAGGCCTGGCTGTTCACGGCGGTGTTTGCCCTGGGCGCGCTGCTGGCGGGCCTGGGCGGTGCGTTGCAGTTGCCGCGCGAACCCGCCACGCTGGAGATGGACCTCAACACTATCGGCGCAGCGTTTGTGGTGGTCGTGGTGGGGGGCATGGGCTCCATTCCGGGCGCCTATGTCGCGGCCCTGTTGATCGCCGAAATCAAGGCCATCTGCATCTGGCTGGGCGTGGTGGACATCTTCGGTTTCAGCGTGTCGTTCTCCAAGCTCACGCTGGTGGTGGAGTTTCTGGTGATGGCCGTGGTGCTGGTCTGGCGCCCCTGGGGCCTCATGGGCAAGCCGCAGGGCGTGAGCCGCAACACCGGCCTGCCCGAGGCGCCTCTGCGCCAGCCCGAGCGCTGGTTCAAGCTCGGTGGCGCGGCGTTGGTGGTTGCGCTGGTGCTGTTGCCGTTGCTGACGACGGGCTCGCCATACCTCACGGTGCTGATGATCGACCTGCTGATTGCCGCGCTGTTTGCGGCCAGCCTGCACTTCATCATGGGCCCGGCAGGGATGCATTCGTTCGGCCATGCCGCGTACTTTGGCCTGGGCGCCTATGCCGCAGCGCTGCTGGTGCGCTCGGCGGGTATCCCCATGGAGCTGGCGCTGGTGCTGGCGCCGCTGGCGGCGGCGGCGGGCGCGCTGCTCTATGGCTGGTTCTGCGTGCGCCTGTCGGGCGTCTACCTGGCCATGCTGACGCTGGCGTTTGCCCAGATCACCTGGGCCATCTGCTACCAGTGGGACGGCTTCACAGGCGGCAGCAATGGCCTCACGGGCGTATGGCCTGCCGAGTGGCTGTCAGACAAGCGCAACTACTACTACCTCACGCTGGCCCTGGTGGTGGGTGGTGTGCTGCTGTTGCGCCGCGTATTGTTCTCGCCGTTTGGTTACGCGCTGCGGGCCGGGCGGGATTCCGTGCTCCGGGCCGATGCGATCGGCATTGACGTCAAGCGCATGCAGTGGACGGCTTTCGTGATCGCAGGGCTGTTTGCGGGCCTGGGTGGTGCGCTGTTCGCGTTCTCCAAAGGCAGCATCTCGCCCGAGACGCTGCATGTGGGCCGCTCGGTCGATGGCCTCGTCATGGTGCTGCTCGGCGGCATCCAAACTCTGGCGGGCCCTGTAGTGGGCGCCGTCACCTTCACCTGGCTGCACGACACCGTGGCGCGCAACACCGACTACTGGCGCGCCATGCTGGGCGCCATCATCCTGATCCTGGTGCTGCTGTTCCCGCAGGGTATTGCGGGGGCCATCAAGCAGATCTTCGACAACAAGCGCGAAGCCAAGAACATCAAGGAGGGCACGGCATGAGCCTGCTCAAAGTCTCTGGCCTGGGCAAGTCCTTTGGCGGCGTCAAGGCGGTGGATGGCATCCACTTCGAGCTGGCTGCTGGCGAGCTGCTGGCGCTGATCGGCCCCAACGGCGCGGGCAAGTCCACCACCTTCAACATGGTCAACGGCCAGCTGCCAGCCGATGCAGGCTCCATCCAGCTCAATGGCCAGGAGCTGGTGGGCCGCAAGCCGCGCGACATCTGGCGCATGGGTGTGGGTCGCACTTTTCAGATCGCTGAAACCTTTGCATCGCTCACGGTGGTGGAGAACGTGCAGATGGCACTGATCTCCAACGACAACCGCCTGTTTGCGATGTGGCGTAAGGCGGCAGACCACAAGCGCGACGAGGCCCTTGCGCTGCTGGACCAGGTGGGTATGAAGTCGCAGGCCGACCGCCCCTGCAGCGTGCTGGCCTATGGCGATGTGAAGCGCGTGGAGCTGGCGATTGCCATGGCCAACGCGCCGAAGCTGCTGCTCATGGACGAGCCCACCGCCGGCATGGCGCCCAAGGAACGCAACGAACTCATGGCGCTTACCAAGCAGCTGGTGATCGACCGCAACATGGCCGTGCTCTTCACCGAGCACAGCATGGACGTGGTGTTTGCCTATGCCGACCGCATGATCGTGCTGGCGCGTGGGCGCCTCATTGCCGAGGGCAAGCCGCTGGAGCTGCGTGACCACCCCAAGGTGCAGGAGGTGTACTTCGGCACCGGCAAGACCTTCGAGAAGAAAACGGCAGCCGCTGCTGCAGAGGCCGCATGAGCATGACGACCAACGAACCCAAAGAGCTGCTGCTGCAGGCCAAAGGGCTGCAGGCCTGGTATGGCGCGGCGCAAATCCTGTATGACGTGGACCTGGACGTGCGCCGGGGCGAAGTCGTGGCCCTGATGGGCCGCAACGGCGCAGGCAAGTCCACCACGCTCAAGACGCTGATGGGCATGCTGGCCAAACGCAAGGGCCAGATCCAGTTCATGGGCAAGGACATCTCCAAAAGCGACCCGCACGATGCCGCGCGCCTGGGCCTGGGCTTTGTGCCCGAAGACCGCCGCGTGTTCACCGACCTCACAGTGATGGAGAACCTGGCGGTAGGCCGCCAACCCGCCCGCACCTGGCCCGACGGCACGGCCGCCCCGGTGTGGACGCCCGAGCGCCTGTTCAAGCTCTTCCCCAACCTGGGCGAGATGCCCCAGCGCCCCGGCGGCCGCATGAGTGGTGGCGAGCAGCAGATGCTCACCGTGGCGCGCACGCTCATGGGCAACCCTTATCTGGTGCTGCTGGATGAGCCCTCCGAAGGCGTGGCCCCCGTCATCGTGGAGCAGATGGCGCACATGATCCTGGAGCTGAAGGAGCAGGGCGTGAGCATTCTGCTGTCCGAGCAGAACATGCACTTTGCCGAGCTGGTGTCCGACCGTGCCTATGTGCTCGAAAAGGGCCAGATCCGCTACCAGGCCAGCATGGAAGAGCTGGCCGCCAACGAAGAGGTGCGGCGCGCTTACCTGAGCGTGTGATGCACCTGCGCAGCCGTGCGATGTGGTGCGCTGCACACGGGTGCTGTTGGTTACAAAAAACACCTCTTCAAACACTTGCGCGATGCGAGCACAAGCCCCGAAACTGGCGCCTTTGATGTAAGGAGCACTACATGAAGTGTCGAGGAGTGGAGGATGGATGCATCGACCGCCGGACTGCCATGGCGGGGCTGGCGGCAACAGCGGGATGGGCCTGGGCGGGGCCGGCCGCTGCCGAGACCGGAGTGACGGACACCCGCATCAAGGTGGGGCAGTCGGCCGTGTTCACCGGCCCTGCCAAGGATTTTGGGGTGGATTACAAGGCGGGCATTGCGCTCTACTTCGACAAGGTCAACAAGACCGGTGGAGTGTTGGGGCGCACGCTGGAGCTTGTCTCCCATGACGACGCGTACGACCCCAAGAAGACCGCAGAAAACACCACGCGCCTCATCGACGAAGACAAGGTGTTTGCTCTCATCGGCTATGTCGCCACGGGCAACCTGATTGCTGCCATGCCCATTGCCGAGAAGGCCGGTGTGCCCATGTTTGCGCCGCTGGTCGGCACCACATCGTTTCGCACCAACCACAACCGCTACCTGTTCCACGTGCGCGCCAGCTACGAGGCCGAACTTCGCAAGATCGTGGGGCACCTGGCCACGCTGGGCATCCACAACATTGCGGTCATCTACCAGAACAGCGCATTTGGCAAATCCAACCTCGACACCTGCCTGCAGATTGCACAGGGGCTCAAGGTCAAGGTGGTGGAGTCCGTGCCCATGGAGATCGCGGCCACCGACGCCAAGGCCCAGGTAGCCTCGCTCACCAAGGCGCAGCCTGGTGCGGTGGTGATGATCATGGCGGGCAAGATGGTGGAGGTGTTCCTGCGCGACTACCGTGCCGGGGGCGGCGCCTCGCCGCTGTACACGATATCGGTGGGCATCACCGATGCGCCGGGCTCCGCGCAGCGCTTGAACGGCGGCATCGAAGGGCTGGTCACGGCCAGCATCGTGCCCTCGCCGCAGGCCAGCCGCCTGCCCATCGTGGCGGACTACCGCAAGGACCGCGTCGACGCGGGCGAGAAGATCGACAGCTACACAATGCTGGAGGGCTACATTGCCGCCCGCGTGTTTGTGGAGGGTCTCAAGCGCGCGGGCAAAGCGCTCACGCGCGAAGGCTTCATCAAGGCCATGGAAGACATGGGCACCACCAAGATCGGTGACTTTCCGCTGCAGTACGGCCCGGGCAACCACAATGGCTCCAACTTTGTGGATCTGGAGATGTACACGCGCACCGGCAGTCTGCGGCGCTGAGGGCACCCCAAAGAGACATGCACGCGCCCGCTTCGCTTCACACCATGGTCGTCAACGGCCAGCCTTGTGCCTTGCCAGCAAGTACCTCCACCCATGCCACGCTGCTGCACGTGCTGCGCAACGACCTGTCGCTCAACGGCCCCAAATACGGCTGTGGCCTGGGGCAGTGCGGGGCGTGCACGGTGCTGGTGGATGGGATTGCCGCGCGGGCCTGCGTGATCCCGGCGCATGGCGTGGCAGGCCGCGAGGTGACCACGCTGGAAGGCCTGCCCGGCCGCTGCAGCCGCACCGAAGGTCTTCACCCGGTGCAGCAGGCCTTTGTGGATGAACAGGCCGCGCAGTGCGGCTATTGCCTGAGCGGCATGGTGATGATGGCCGTGGCCTTGCTGGAGCGCAATCCAGACCCAGACGAAGCCGCCGTGCGCCGCGAGCTGTCGGGCAACCTGTGCCGCTGCGGCACGCATGTCGAAATCATCCGCGCCGTGCTGCGCGCGGCCCAGTTGATGCGCGAGGCCCAGGCATGAGCGCCACACCTGACAACGCCGCGCCCCTGCGCGCCCACAGCCCTCTCACCCGCGCCGACTTCCATGCCGCCCAGGGCGTGCTGCTGGTGGTGCGCAACCCGCCGCCCGCACCGCCGCCCGTCAAGGGCCAGCCCGCGCTCGTGGCGGGCAACCCGGCCGAGGGCGTGGAGATACTGATCGCCGTGTGGGACGACAGCAGCGTGACAGCACTCAACGGCCATGTGGACCTGGGCACCGGCATCCGCACCGCACTCGCGCAGATCGTGGCCGAAGAACTCGACGTGCCGCTGGCCCAGGTGAACATGGTGCTGGGCGACACCACACGCGCGCCCAACCAGGGCGCCACCATCGCGAGTGCATCCATCCAGATCCACGCCAAACCCCTGCGCACGGCTGCCGCGCAGGCGCGCCACTGGCTGGTGGCGCAGGCCGCAGAGCGGCTGGGCGTGCAGGTGGAAGCCCTGCAGGTGCGCGCGGGTGTGGTGCAGGTCACTGCAGACCCGGCGCGCCAGCTGGTCTACGGCGCGCTGCTGGCGGGCGCGCACACCACGTTGGAGCTGGTGGACGCCACGCCCACCAAGGCCACTGCTGACTACACCGTGGTCGGCCACTCCGTGCCGCGCGTGGACATCCCCGCCAAGGTCAGTGGCGAGCTGGTGTTTGTGCACGACATGCGCGTGCCCGGCATGCTGCACGGCCGCGTGGTGCGCCCGCCGTATGCGGGGGCGGACCATGGCGACTTCATCGGCAACACGCTCGAATCGGTGGACCAGCAGTCCATCGCCCACATCCCCGGCATCCGCGCCGTGGTGGTGATCCGTGACTTTGTGGGCATCGTCGCCGAGCGCGAGGAGCAGGCTGAGCAGGCCCTGCGCGATTTGAAGGTGCGCTGGAAGGACTGGCCCGGCTTCCCGCGCCAGGACGGCGCCGAGGCGCTGGAACAAGCCATCCGCGCCAACCCCGCCACCCAGCGCCGTCTGGTGGACGAAGGCGATGTCGAGGGCGCCCTGGCCGCGCTGTCTGCCAACGGCCAGCCCATGCCACGCACCTATGTGTGGCCGTACCAGATGCACGGCTCCATCGGCCCATCGTGCGCGGTGGCCGAATGGCGCAGTGATGACAGCACGGGCCGCCCGCGCATGGCGGTGTGGGCTGGTACGCAAAACCCCCATGTGCTGCGCGCCGACCTGGCCCGCCTGATGGGCCTGGCAGATGTGGACATCGACCTCATCCGCATGGAGGCCGCAGGCTGCTATGGCCGCAACGGTGCCGACGATGTAGCGGCCGATGCCGCGCTGCTCTCGCGCGCCGTGGGCGCCCCGGTGCGCGTGCAGCTCACGCGCGAGCAGGAGCATTTGTGGGAGCCCAAAGGCACGGCGCAGCTCATGCAGGTGCGCGGCGGGCTCAAGGCCGATGGCACCGTGGCAGCGTATGACTTTGAAACGTCCTACCCCTCCAACGGCGCGCCCACGCTGGCCCTGCTGCTCACCCGCACCATCGAGCCCGTGGCCCAGGCCTACGAGATGGGCGACCGCACCGCGCGCCCGCCGTACCAGTACGACAACCTGCGCGTGGCCGTCAACGACATGGCGCCCATCGTGCGTGCCTCGTGGTTGCGCGGTGTGTCGGCCCTGCCCAATTCGTTTGCGCACGAGTCGTATGTGGACGAACTAGCCACGGTGGCGGGTGTGGACCCGGTGCAGTTTCGTCTGCAACTGCTGAACGACCCGCGCGCTGCCGAGCTGGTGCAGGCCACGGCCGAAAAGGCGGGCTGGATTCGCCGCACCGGCCCGCAGCAGCGCCCGCTGGAGGGTGATTGGGTGCAGGGCCAAGGCTTTGCCTATGCCCGCTACATCCACAGCAAATGGCCCGGCTTTGGCGCTGCCTGGGCGGCCTGGGTGGCCGATGTGGAGGTCAACAAAAAGACCGGCGAGGTGCATGTGCGCCGCGTGGTGGTGGGGCACGACGCGGGCCTGATGGTGAACCCCGCCGGTGTGGAGCAGCAGGTGCATGGCAACGTGCTGCAGACCACCAGCCGCGCACTCAAGGAGCAGGTGACGTTCGAGCCCGTCAAGCAGGCCGTGGACAACCGTGAATGGGGCAGCTACCCCATCCTGAGCTTCCGCGAGGTGCCGGTCATCGAGGTCATGCACATGCCCCGGCAGGACGAGGCGCCGCTGGGCTCGGGCGAGTCGTCGTCCGTGCCGGGCACGGCGGCGATTGCCAATGCGATCTTTGATGCGACGGGCGTACGCTTCCGCGCACCGCCCTTCACACCGGAGGTGGTGCGCGCCGGGCTCAACCCCTTGCCCGGCGGCGCAGGCGAGGCGGCTGCAGGCAGCACCCCACCCACTGAGCAGGCCGAGGTATTGCCCACGCTGGAACTGCCCGCACCCACCGTGCCCGCAAGCGCCACATGGCCCGCCAAGCGCAGCCCCTGGGCCCGCGCCTTGGCCCTGGCCGCTGGTGGCATCGCCGTGGGCGCGGCGCTGCTGGGCTGGCGCCCCTCCATCGCGCCCGTGGTGCAGACGGCGGGCGCGTCGGTCTACAACGCCGCCACCACCGAGCGCGGCCGCCTGCTGGCCGCTGCAGGCGACTGCGTGGTATGCCACACCGCCCCCGGCGGCACGCCCAACACGGGGGGCCGCGCCATGGACACCCCGTTCGGCAAGGTCTACACCACCAACCTCACGCCCGACGCCGAGACCGGCATCGGCCAGTGGTCCTTCAGCGCCTTCCAGCGCGCCATGCGCGAAGGCATCTCGCGCGACGGCAGGCACCTGTACCCCGCGTTCCCCTACACCTCGTTCGCCAAGATGAGCGACGACGACCTAACCGCGCTGTACGCCTACCTCATGGCGCAGCCCGCCGTGCGGGCCGAGGTGCCCAAGACCGAGTTGACCTTCCCGTTCAGCGTACGCCCCCTCATGGCGGGCTGGAACGCGCTGTTCCACGACGCCGCGCCTTTCAAGCCCGACCCGACCCGACCGCCCGAATGGAATCGGGGCGCCTACCTGGTGCAGGGCGTGGGCCACTGCGGCGCCTGCCACACGCCGCGCAATGCGCTGGGGGCCGAGCTGGGCGGGGCTGCGTTCCTCTCGGGCGCCATGGTTGATGGCTGGGAGGCGCCTGCGCTCACCGGCCTGTCGAAGGCGCCCGTGCCCTGGACGGCCGATGCGCTGTACGGCTACCTGCGCCACGGCCACAGCCCCCAGCACGGCAGCGCCTCCGGCCCCATGGCACCCGTGGTGCGCGAGCTGGCCCACTTGCCAGACGACGACATCCGCGCCATGGCGGGCTACCTGGCCTCGTTCACCGCTACCGAGGCGGCTACCCAGCCAGCCACCCTGCCTGTGTCTGACCCGCAGCAGCGCGCCCAAACCGCCGTGGCCCAGGCGGCCGCGCTGGCCCCGCAACCCGGCCAGGCCCAGCGTTTGTTCGACGGTGCCTGCGCCGCCTGCCACCACGACGGCGACGGCCCGCGCCTGCTGGGCGTGAACGTGCCCCTGGCGCTCAACAGCAACCTGCACAGCGACCGGCCCGACAACCTGCTGCAGGTCATCGTGCACGGCATCCGCGAGCCCGCCGCGCGCGACATCGGCTTCATGCCCGGCTTCGGCCACGCGCTCAGCGACGCGCAGATCACCGAGCTGGCGGGCTACATGCGCCAGCGCTACGCCCCCGGACGCCCGGCGTGGCGCGATGTGCCCGAGGCGCTGGCGCGCGTGCGGGCAGGGCCTGCGCATCCTTGATTTTTAGTGTTTTTGGCCGCTAGCGCTTGATGAATAAGCGCTGATAGCTATAAAAACAGGAGTGATTGAAGCTGAAGGCAGCCTGGCACTGCCGCGCCTGTGGGCCATCGATGGCCCCGTGGGACATAAACAGCGCCGCCATTTCCCCTCACATCACCGCATTGCCCCCGTGCCACGTTGGCACAGTGGCATGGGGCCTGGTCCATGGTGGGGCAGGCCAGGGTGCTGGTGGGTCTGCGGGCCTGCAACATGCACCGTGATCCCTCGGCCCGCCTGCTCGGTGGCCGAAGAAGACTTCCTCCAAGGAGAACACCATGCCCAATGCCGAAATGGAAATCCACGTGATCGTGCTGCGCATGATGCGCGAAGGCTATGCCGCACTGAGCGCGGCCCAACGAAGGGTTGTGGATGCGTTGATGGCCGTGTGTTGAGGGGCTGCGTCGGCAGCTGCCAGCCCCACGTCGCACCTTCGGGAGGGCGGTCAGTGTTTGCCGTCCGTTGGCGTGCCGCTATGCCCAATGCAGCAAGGCAGCATCTGCCTCCATCGCTTGTGCAATGAGGCGCATGTCGCGGTCGCTCACGGCAAACAACCCAAAGCGGAACTTGCTGCCCCAGCGCTGGCGGTCGTCCACAAACTCCAGCGCGTCCAGCAGCGGCGCAATCGCCGCCTCACGCGCAGGCACATAGGCCACGTCCCGCCGCGACGGCACAAACCCGCCACCCATGTCAAACGCATACGGCGCGCCCGGCAACACGATGCCGATGGAGACAAACGCCTGCAGCCGGTCCTTGCCACCCATCGTGATGGTGGGCGCGTAGTACGCCACGCGGTCGCCGGGCCGTATGCGCTGCAGCGGCGCAACCTTGCCATGGCACACCTGCATGTAGCCCGCGCCAGGCGTGGCGCAGCCCCGGCGGGCGTGCTGGGCGCAGGCCACGGCGATCCAGTTGCGGCGCGCGGTGGCCGCAGAGGTAGCTGCCGACAGGGGCATGTCGTTGCGCTCAGGCGCGGCATCCGGCCAAAGGGGGTGTTGCAGCACGGCGTCGGTCATGAGAAAAGCTCCGGGTCAAAGAAGCCACCGATGGTGCGGGCGTGCTGCTGACACCGCAGTGTCAGTACCTTTGCAGCATCCCTGTCAGCACCGCACGACCCCTCAGACCAACTGCCCCCACTGCCACAGTGCAAACCCGCCCAGCAGCAGGGCCGACACTCGGTTGATGCGCTGGCGCCACGCCGGCGTAAAGCGCTGCCGTTGGTAGGCGATCGCGCCGGTCAGCAGCAGCCACCAAGCGGCAGAGCCCACCAGCACGCCCGCCACCATCCACAGTGGCGACGGCAGGCTGGGGCGGCCGCCACCCAGCGAGCCAAACACCGCAATGAACGACACGATGGTGGCCGGGTTGGCCAGCGTCAGCGCAAACGTGCCGGCCGCCAGGCCCAGCAGGCCCCGTGCATCGCGCGCCGGGGCGGCGGTGTGGGCCACGGGCGCGTGCCAGGTGCGCCAGGCCAGCACCAGCAGCAGTGCGCCGCCCCCCAGCGCCAGCGGCGTCTTGGCCTGCGTCAGCCCATCGATGAGCCAGCGCACGCTGAAGGCGCCCACGGCGCCATACACCGCATCGGCCGCAGCGGCGCCGAGGCCGGTGGCCAGCCCGGCTGCCAGGCCCCGCTCCAGGGTGCGTTGCATGGTCAACAGGCCAATGGGGCCCACGGGGGCCGCGATGAGCACGCCGATGACGGCGGCTTGCAGAAACACGGTGATTGAGGTCAAGTCCATGCACCAATGCTAGGGCGGCGGCTGGCGGTGGAGAATGCAGAAAATTCGGCGAATCCAGAATTTGGTTTCGTTTTTTTCTGTGCCAACCGATAAAGGCTTTTATGGAAGTCGATGACAAAGCCTGGCGCTTGATCAGCGCGCTGCAGGCCGATGGCCGCGCCTCGCTCAAGGAACTGGCCGAGGCCGTGGGCCTGTCGGTGCCCGCCACGCTCGAGCGCCTGCGCCGCCTGCAAGAGGCGGGCGTGGTGCGCGGCGTGCATGCCGACATCGACCCCGCCAAGGTCGGCTACGGCGTACGAGCCGTGGTGGGCATCAACGTGCCGCAGCCCGGCAAGAAGGCGCTGATCGACAAGCTGCGCCAGTCGCCCCAGGTGCTCGAATGCCACCACGTCAGCGGCAACGACTCGTATGTGATGCAGGTCGTGGCGCGCGACCTGCCCGATCTGGAGCGCTTTCTGGGCGATATCAACGGCTATGGTGAAACGCGCACATCCATCGTGTTCTCCACGCCCATCCCGCTGCGCGGCCTGGCCCGCCCGGAGGCGGGCTGACCCACCCCTCAGAACGTGATCTTCACCGACGCCGCACTGCGCTGCGCGTCGCCATGGAACACCGCCTCGATGTTGTTCCCATCCGGGTCCAGCACAAACGCGGCGTAGTAGCCGGGGTGGTAGGGGCGTTCGCCCGGTGCGCCGTTGTCGGTGCCGCCGTGGGCCAGCGCGGCACGGTAGAACGCATCCACCATCGCCCGGTCCTGCGCCTGAAAGGCCAGGTGCGTGCGGCCGGTGAGGTGGCCTTGCGCGGCAGGGCTGTCGGCGGACGACACAAACAGCTCGTCCGCCCAGAAATAGCCCTCGTCCGCGCCACCCATCGGCACCTTCAGCGCCCCCAGCGCGGCTGTGTAAAACGCCTGGCTGGCCGCCAGATCGCGCACAACGAGCTGGATGTGGTCAATCAGCCGGCCTCGGTGCAGTTCCTGTGTTTCCATGCGGTTGTCCCTTCTTCAAGAAAGTGCGTGCAAACCCACGCGGTTGCCATCCAGGTCATGGATGTGCGCAAAGAACCCCATGCCCGGTGGCAATGCCTGGCGGGGCAGGGCGACCTGGCCGCCCTGGGCTACGGCGCGCTCCAGCGCGGCGTCGAGCGAGGGCGAAGCATCCAGGTACACCAGTGTGCCGCTGCCTGATACCTGCGGTGCCGTCGGGCCCATCATCAGCGCGCCGCCCACGCCGTCTGCTGCGCCGTCGTAGGGAAACACAGCACCTTCGCTGGGCCCCATGTTCTCGCGGCGCAGGGGCTGGCCCAGCACGGTTTCATAGAAAGTCTGGGCGCGGTCGAGTTGGGTGGTGGGGATTTCAAACCAGGCGATGGCGTTTTTCATGCAAAGGCTCCTTGTGTGTGCAAATTCAAAAAAGAAGCCTTGATGGTCGCGGCGGCCTGCTGACAGCGCAGTGTCAGCAGCGTGTCACCGGGCTCACGTGCTGCGGCCCGGGCTCGATGCTGCAACCTGTGCGCGAAAGCTGCGCGGCGACAAGCCTGCATCGCGCGTGAAGGCGCGGGTGAAGTACGCCGGGTCGGCATAGCCCAGCGTGTAGGCAATGGTGGCCACGCCCAGGTGGGTGTAGGCCAGGTTGCGCCGCGCCTCGCGCATCAGGCGCGCTTCAATCAGCCGCTGGGCCGATACGCCCGTGGTGGCCCGCGACACGCGGCTGAGGTGCGTGGGTGACACGGCCAGCGCCCGCGCATAGTCCGCCACCTGCCAGTGCTCCAGAAAATGCGCCTCAATCAGCGCCTCCAGCCGCTGCACCAGGCTGGACTCTGGTACAGCGGTGTCGCCCGGGCTGTGGTCTTCAATGGCCCGTGCCACCCAGCCCAGCAGCGTGGCGCTCAGCCCCCGCAGCACCAGCGCGCGTGCCTTGGCCCGGCCCGAGAACTCCTGCCAGATCTGCCCCATGGCCTGGCTGATGGGCGGGCTGGCGGTGACCACCGCGGGCCGCGCCAGGTCGCGCCGCACATCGCCCACGCGCACAAAAATCTCGTCCATCAATTCATCGGCCAGCGTGGCCACCCAGCCCTGTGTGTGCTGTGTGAACCGAAACGCATGCACATGGCCCGGCGGCACGTTGATGAGCGCACCGGCGGCCAGCGCGTGCTGCTCGCCATCCAGGTGCGCCACGCCGCCGCCCGATTCGATCAGCAGCACCTGGTGCAGCCGCGTGTGCCGGTGCGGGGCCAGCTCCCAGTCGTGCAGCACCGATCGCGCGGCAATCGTTTCGCAGTGCAGCACATCGGGCAGGTGCTGCGACTCGCCGAACAGGCTGTACGACTGGATGCTGCTGTGGTTCTCGGCCATGTTCGAAAAGTGCATGTTCTGGCTCCATCCGTCCATTCAACGCGGCGACTGTGCCACGTATCTTTGGGGGGTCCGTTTGACCCATGTCATGAACGCACCAACCACACCAGGAGACACCATGAAAACCCAGGTTTGCATCATCGGCGGAGGCCCCTCGGGCCTCATGCTCTCGCAGCTCTTGCACCTCAAGGGCATCGACACCATCGTGCTGGAGCGCCAAAGCCGCGAATACGTGCTGGGCCGCATCCGCGCCGGCGTGCTGGAGCACGGCTTTGCCGCACTGATGCGCGAGGCCCAGTGCGGCGAGCGCATGGACAAGGAAGGCGAGATCCACGACGGCTTCATCATTGCCCACGACGGCAAGATGGACCGGGTCGATTTGCACAAGTACAGCGGCGGCAGCTCCGTAGTGGTGTACGGCCAGACCGAGCTGACGCGCGACCTGTACGAAGCGCGCGACCGCATGAAGGGCGTCGTCATCCACAACGCCGAAGACGTGCAGCCGCACGACCTCAAAAGCGCCAACCCGTATGTGACCTACCGCAGTGGCGACGAAGTGGTGCGCATCGACTGCGACTTCGTCATCGGCGCCGACGGCTTCCACGGCGTGAGCCGCAAGTCCATTCCGCGCGATGTGCTCAAGGAGTATGAAAAGGTCTACCCCTTCGGCTGGCTGGGCGTGCTCTCGCGCACCAAGCCTGTCTCGCCCGAGCTGATCTACGCCAAGCACGAACGCGGCTTTGCGCTGTGCTCGCTGCGCTCGCAAGTGCTGAGCCGCTACTACATCCAGGTGCCGCTGACCGACACGGTGGAAGACTGGTCCGACGAAGCCTTCTGGGCTGAACTCAAGCGCCGCCTGCCCGCCGAGGTGTCCGACAAGCTGATTACGGGTGCCTCCATCGAAAAGTCCATCGCCCCCCTGCGCTCCTTCGTGGCCGAGCCGATGCGCTACGGCAACCTGTTCCTGGCCGGCGACGCGGCCCACATCGTGCCGCCCACCGGCGCACGGGGCCTGAACAGCGCGGCATCCGACATCTACTACCTGTACCACGCCATGGTCGCGCACTACCAAAATGGCGACAGCACCGGCCTCGACAAATACTCCGAAAAGGCCCTGGCCCGCGTATGGAAGGCCCAGCGCTTCTCGTGGTGGATGACGACCATGCTGCACACCTTCCCGGATTCCATCGCGTACGACCAGAAGCTGCAGGACACGGACCTGGCGTATCTGTTCTCGTCGGAGAAGGCGCTGGGGTCGCTGGCGGAGAACTACGTGGGGTTGCCGTTTTGAGCCCCCTGCGGTAGCACTGCTACCCAGTCAAAGGCTTGCATGGGGTGTCTCCCTGCAAGCCTTTTTTTGCGCCCAGATCGGCGTTCAGTGCAGGCAGTCGCGTTGGGCAGCGGTCTCCATCTGCTACGCAAAATTTAGGCAGAACTGATGCTTACGCCCGCACAGCAGGCCCGATAGCATCGCACCAAGTTTTCAGATCATTTTCCCAACGGTGTCGATGTGCGGTTCGACGATGGCTGGAACACGATGAAGCTGCTGACGCAGCGTTTTGAGGCAGTGCACTTCACACCCGACAGTGCCAATCAACAGCCAGGAAAATCTCAAAGATGGATTGGGTCCCGATAGTCTTCATTGCCTTCAAGTTGACCGTTTTCGGCACCGGTATGTTCTTTGCCATCAAGTGGCATTACGACCAGGGGAAGAAGGCGAAGAACGAAGCCAGCAGGTCGCAAATGCCGATTGAATGCAAGCCGGGCGCGTCGGAGTAGGCGGCTGATTCCCTACGATGGTCTGCGGGGTATCAGACTTGTACCAACCTGCGTCACGCCATGGCCACCCTCCACCAAAAAGGCGATGCCACGGGTCTCGACCAATACTCCGAAACTTGAACGCTTGCATAGGCTGCGTCGCAAGCCTGTTTCACGCACCCGAATCTTTAGTGCATAGAGCATGCGAGCAGTCCAGGCATCTCCAGTCGCTATTGCTGGCCCTACACCATGTAGCACGGCGCCCGTTGCCTAGTCGGCTGGGATGCGACAGTGAGTGCGGAGGGCCCAGCAATCGGCTTCCTTGAAAGCGTGGCGCAAATTTTGTAGCTTGGTTGGGGAAAATGCGTTAGCTTGGCATAAGACCAACGGGAGTATGGACGGGGGAGAGTAGTGAATAAAGAGTTCCTAGCGCAAACCGCGCATGACGTTAAGCCGGGCGCGTTTGAAGTTTGGTTAAGCGGCCGTCCAAAGTGGCTACAGACTGCGGCCAGTCGCATGATTGGTAGTCGGAAGATGCCGGACGAGCGCGAGATTCAAGACCTAGCGGAACTCTGCATTGCAGAAGCTTCTGCAGACAAGCATGCTGTATTTGAGGTGGTTCATCCTGGCCAGCTCGAGAATGCAGCGCAACAACCAGAGTTAAAGCTCAGAGAGCTGTCCGACATCCGTGGCGTCAATGCGATAAAGGATGATGCGAGGCTGCCTTTCGGACTCGGAAACCTCACCATTGTTTACGGACCAAACGGTGCAGGCAAGACCGGGTTCACGCGAATTCTCAAGGAGGCGTGCGGCTCGCGCGCTAAGGACGGCATATACGGCAACGTATACGCAGAAGCTGTTCACCCTAGCTCTGCAAAAATCCACATCACTGTCGGCGTTGAGGCGAAGACTTTGGAGTGGAACTCGGGAGGCAATACGCTCCAGGCTTTGCGCCATATTCATGTTTTCGACTCCAAGACCGCCTCCATGTATATGGCGAAGGACAACGAAGCAGCCTACGAGCCCAGTCGCATGCGATTTGTCTCGTCTTTGATTCGGTTGTCTGATGCAGTGGCGGGGACGCTGAGTGCGAGAAAGGCTGTGTTGGTGTCCAAGATGCCCGCTGTCCCCGTTGAGTTCTCGCAAACCAATACAGCAAATTGGCTGAAACGGCTTACCGGAACGACGCAGGCATCGGCAATTGCTGAGCACTGTTTTTACTCGGCAGAGCTTGATGCAGAGCGTGTGCAAACTGAAGGATTTCTTGCTCAGCAGGATATTGGCAAGCGTCTTGAAGCAATCGTTCGAGCGCGATCCGATTTTGTGGCGTTTGGTCGATGGGCCGGTGCTCTCAAGCTTGGGTTGTCCGAAGCCGCGGTGCGGGGTTTGGTCGCCGCTCGTTATATTGCAGTGACAACGCGAAGAGCGGCCGGCGAGGGGGCCAAGGCGGCATTCGGTAACGCACCTCTCGAAGGAGTCGGGCAAGAAGCATGGATGCATCTGTGGGCAAAGGCTAGGCAATTCTCGGAAGCCCATGCCTACAGGGGCAGGGACTTCCCGGTCATCGACGGAGATGCTCGTTGTGTCCTTTGTCACCAGGAATTGGGGCAAGAGGGAAGGCAACGGATAAGTCACTTCGAAGCCTATGTTCGCGGGGGTCTCGAGGTAGATGCAGGAAAGGCGGAGGAGCAGGTGGTTGCCTTACTTGCGAGGCTGCCTAGGATTCCTACGCAGGAGGAATGGATGGTTCAGACTGCCATCTTGAAGATGGAGCTCAGCGAAGCTGATGGGATGTATGCATCGCTCGATCAACTGCATAGATGTGCCAGGGAAGAAACAGAAGTCGAGAAAATTCCGGCGGTTAGTTGGAAACCCGTGGATGAAGCGCTAACGGCAAAGATTCAGGCGCTCAATATCGAGGAGCAGGGGCTTAGGGCATTGCAGTTGGATGGGAAGCGGAAGGAGATGGAGAATCGAGTTGTCCATCTAAAGGCCCAGCAGTGGTTCAGCCAGCAGAAGGAGGCTATCGCTGCTGAGGTTGAGCGACTGCGGCAGATTTCCATCCTTGACCAAGCACTGGCTCTTGCAGGTACGACTGCCCTGTCTAGAAAGAATACAGAGCTGGCGAGAGATGAACTGGATGCTGGCTACAAAGAACGCTTTGAGGCAGAACTCGACCGTCTTGGAGGAAATCGGCTATCCGTCAAACCGATGGGAAAGCCTCAAGGGAAAGGTAAGACAACTTTCTCCTTGGCGCTGCACGGGACAAAACGCCAAGCGGCTGTAGACCGGATTCTTAGCGAAGGGGAACTGCGAATCGTCGCTCTCGCAGCGTTCATCGCAGACATCACGGGCGCGACCCAATCAACGCCGTTTATCTTTGACGATCCAATTTCCTCTTTAGACCAAGACTTTGAAGAACGAGTAGTAGCTAGGTTGGTTGAGTTGGCGAAGCAACGCCAAGTGATCGTATTCACCCATCGCTTGTCGCTCGTGACCCTCATCGAAGATTCAGTGAAGAAACTGAAGGACATTGCAGCGAGCGCAAAGTTGCCCCCCCCTGTCGATAGCAATTTGGTCACCCTCAGACGACTTGGTAAGCAAACTGGCTTGGTCACGCAATTCAGCATCCGGGACGGAAAGCCGCAGAAGGCAGTCAACAGGCTCCGAGATGAGTTGCTACCCAAGCTGAAGGTCATTCACGATGCCGGTGAGGTCGAGGCGTACGAGAGTCAGGTAAAGGGCATCTGCAGCGACTTCCGAATCCTGGTCGAGAGGGCGGTTGAGTATGTCCTTCTCAATGAGGTTCTGCTCAGGTTCAGACGAAGCGTTCAGACCCAAGGGCGCGTTACCGCGCTAGCAAAGATTTGCAAGGAAGATTGCGAATTCATTGATGGCCTGATGACAAGCTATTCCGCGTTTGAGCATTCGCAAGCTGATGAGTTGCCCGCCGAAGTGCCTGACTTCGCTGTCTTAGAAACTGACGTAAAGGCTCTGGCCGAGTGGATGGACGAGTTCTCAAGAAGGGCGGTGGCGTAGTCAAGCGTGTAGTGTCCATCGCGAGAAAGAACTCCCGGCACAAGCCGGGCTTCCCGCTTTCAAGCTCATCACTTGCAGCTAAAACTCCCCGCACTCTCCACATCCCCCGTCCCGTTGTACCGCGCCACCTTCGGGTACACACACAGCGGCCGGGTGCGGTTGGCAGACCAGGTCGCAGGCAGCTCGGCATTCACCACCTTGGCCCCTGCGCCGCGTGCCTTGGCCGTCACGCTGTCGGGCGCCTTGCCCTGTTCCACCCAGGCCACCAGCGGGGCCAGCATGTCGAACTGGTCGGTGGCGGGGCCGCCGGAGCAGTGGTTCATGCCGGGCACCAGGTACAGGCGGGCAAAGTCGTCGGCCTTGCCGCCGTGGTTTGCCTGCACGCGGTCCATCCAGTTCGCGGTGTCGATGGGCGAGAACACGCCGTCGGCCACGCCGTGGTAGACCATCATCTTGGCGCCCCGGTTGCGCAGGGCGCTCAGGTCAGCCGCGTTGGGGGGCGTCATGTACGACCAGGATGACTCGGTGTAGACCGGTGTGGTGGCGAACATCTTGGGGTAGTCCGCGTCCATGCTGAAGTTCAGCGCGTACTGCAGGCCGGTGGTGGCCTTGAAGGCGTCCAGGGTGGAGGGCGGTGTGGTGAACAAAAAGGCCACAGCGCCTGCGTCGCGCGTGGTGGGTGCGTTGAAGTGCCAGAACGCAAAGTTGCTACCCGCCACGCCGGGGTCGAACCAGGTGCCGGTGTACAGGGCTTCGCCCTTGCTGTTTTGGGGCCCGGCAAAGATGCTGGCCAGCACGTTCTTTTGCTCGGCAGAGATGCACGATCCATCCCGCGCGGTGTTGGCAGCGGTGCAGGTGGGCACGTCGCGTTGCAGGTTGAAGGCGGCCTGGCAGGCTTGCACGTCGTTCACCTGGCCGTCGGTGGCGCCGTCCAGCGCGTCGCAGCGCTCCACGATCTTGCGGCCGATGAGCTGGAATTCGGTGGGGCTCACGGCCTTGGTCAGGTCGGGCTGGCCGTTGGCGTCCTTGGTGGCCACCTTGGCGTACTGCTGGGCCTTCCACAGCTGGGCCGTGGCAGCCTTGGGCAGGCTGAAGCCGGGGTTGCCCGCCAGCACGCCGTCGTACTGGTCGGCATAGCGCGATGCGGCCACCATGGCGTGGCGCCCGCCGTTGGAGCAGCCTGCGATGTATGAGCGGTCGGGGCCCTTGCCGTAGGCGCCTTTGATCAGGTCCTTGGCCATGGGGGTGAGGGTGCCCACGGCCTCGTAGCCATAGTCGCGCCGGGCCTGGGGGTCCAGCCCAAAGAAGGGCGTGGGGGCGCCGTGGCCCGCGTCAGAGCTGAGCACGGCAAAGCCTTGCACCAGGCCGGGGGCCACGGGCGCAGCGCCGCTCACCGCGCCGAGCGCGGTCACCACGCTGCCGTCCAGCCCGCCGTTGGCCTGGTGCAGAAAGCGGCCGTTCCAGTGGACGGGCAGGCGGATCTCAAAACCGATGGCATAGCTGGCGCCATCCACGGGGCCGGTGCGCTCTTTCATCTTGCCTTTGACGAGGCAGTGCGCAGGCGCCTGGGTGGTGTTGCCCTGCAGGGTGATCGGGCCCTCGGCCACCATCTCTGCCGAGGTGATGCGCGTGTCGGGCAGCGCGAGGCTCTGGGCCAGGGTGGTGCAGTTTTTCAGCGTGGCGGGTGTGGCGGCGCCGAGCTGCGGTGGGGGCGTGGTGCGCGGTGCGCTGGCGCAGCCCGCCAGCAGCGTGGCGGTGCCCAGAGCCATGGCCAGGGCCGACAGGGGGAGGGTGCGCGGGAGGGGGTGTGGCATGCGATGTCTCCAGGTGGGCAGGGGAAGGGCGCAGTCAAAAAAGGCCCTGGCCGCAGTGGCCAGGGCCGGGGCACTACTTGCAGCTGAAGCTGCTGGCGCTTTCGATATCACCCGTGCCGTTGTAGCGCGCCACCTTGGGGTAGGCGCACAGCGGGCGGGTGCGGTTGGCAGACCAGCTGGCGGGCAGCTCCAGGTTGGCACCGGCGGCATTGCCAGCGCCGCGCGCCTGGGCGATCACCTTGTCGGGGGCCTGGCCCTTTTCGACCCAGTTGACCAGCGGGGTCAGCATGTCGAACTGGTCGGTGGTGATGCCGCTGCCGCAGTGGCCCATGGCGGGCACGGGGAACAGGCGCGCAAAGTTGCTCGCATCGCCCTGGTTGGCAGCGGCCACGCCCTTGTACCAGTTCACGGTGTCGTCGTATGAGAACACGGCATCGCCCGTGCCGTGGAACACCATGACCTTGGCGCCACGGCCTTTCAGCTTGGCCAGGTCGGTGGGGTTGGGCGGCGTCATGAACGACATGGACGATTCGGTGAACGTGGCGTTGGTGGCAAAGATGGAGGCGGCCAACTGGTCAATGTTGGCCGTGGCCAGCGTCTGCTGCACGGGGGGCGTGCTGAATACGGTGCCCGAGGACAATGGGTCCAGCACCTGGCCGATCACGAACTCCCAGGTCGCCCAGTCCTGGTTGGCGATGCCGGGGTCCAGCGGGAAGGTGCTGTAGATGGCGGCGCCTGCCGATGTCTTGGCCCCGGTGTGGATCTCGGCCACCATCGTCTTTTGTTCGGCCGTGAGGCAACTGCCATCGCGCGCGCCGGTGCAGGTGGGCACGTCGTCGTTCAGCTTGAACTGGGTCTGGCAGGCCGCCACATCGCCCACGATGCCGTCGGTCACACCGTCCAGCGCATCGCACTTGGCCAGGATGCGGTTCGATACCAGCGTGCGCTCGGCGGGGGTGAATGCGGTGCCGATGTCGGGCACCGGAAAGCCGCCCAGCCAGGCGGGCGCGGTGGTCATGGCGCCGGGCGTGGCCAGGGCCGCGTACTTCTTGGCGCCCCACACCTGGCTGACTGCTGCCTTGGGCAGGTTGAAGCCTGGGTCGCCCGCGAGGAAGCCGTCGTATTCATTGGCCAGCCGCGACATGGCCACCATGGTGTGGCGCCCGCCGTTGGAGCAGCCGCCGAAGTACGAGCGGTCTGGCGCGCGGCCATAGGCCAGCTCGATGGCGTTCTTGGCCATGGGCGTGAGCTTCTGGGGCGCCTGGTAGCCGTAGTCCAGGCGGGCTTGCGGATCGAAACCGAAGGTGTTGTTCTGTGCGCCGGTGTGGCCGGCATCCGAACTGATGACCGCAAAGCCTTGGAGCAAGGCGCTGGTCACCTGCACGCCCGAGCTGTAGCTGCCCGTGGCGGGCACCACGCTGCCGTCCAGCCCGCCGTTGGCCTGGTAGTAGAAGCGGCCGTTCCAGGCGTTGGGCAGGCGCATCTCGAAACCGATGGCGTAGTTCTTGCCATCCACAGCGCTGACGCGCGAGTGCATGGTGCCGGTGATCTGGCAGTGCGCTGCCACGGGGGTGCCCGCCACGGTCAGCGTACCTGCCGCTACGGGGCTGGCCGCCGTGATGGTGGTGTTGGGAAAGTTGATGCGTGCGGCCAGGTCGCTGCACGATTTCAAGGTGCCCGGGTTGGCGGCTGCCAGCTGCGGCAGCCCTGCATCTGACGATCCCCCTCCGCACCCGATCAGCAGGGCTGCCGGCAGGGCCGACAGGGCGAGGGGGTGGATGCGCATTCTTCTTTTCGTAATGGTCATGCTGTTGTCTCCGTTTGTTATCTGAGGCCCAGGGAAACCCGCAGCGCGGCCTCAATGCACTGCAGGAGTTGGTGCAGCCCTACCAGCGATTGCTACTGATGTTGTAGCTGTTAGCGCTTGTCCATCAAGCGCTGGCGGCCAATTTGTTTTTGATTTCCAGAGACTGTGCAATGCGTTGGCGCAGGATGGCGGCGCGCATGTCGAATTCGGGTAGCACCCACTGGGTGAGTGCCTGGGCAGGGGCGTTCCAGCGCTCGCCGTGGCTGGCCGCGCCGATCTGGCACCAGGCCCAGTCCAGCAGCACCAGCGCCACGGCGCGCAGATAGTCGTCGGCCACCCAGTAGGGCAACTCGGCGTCGGACTGGGCGGCAATCGCCAGCGTCTGTGTGATCTCCACCAGCGCATGGCGGCGTGCGCTGGCCGCAGGGCTGGGCGCTGTGCCGGGCAGTGTGGTCAGCAGCGTTGCCAGGCCCTGGCCGCCATCGGCCAGCACCTTGCGCACCAGCAGGTCAATCGCCTGGATCTCGTTGGTGCCCTCGTAGATCATGGCCACGCGCGCATCGCGCACGATCTGCTCGATGCCCCATTCGCGCACATAGCCGTGGCCGCCAAACACCTGCAGGCAGGCGCTGGCGCCGTGGAAGCCCTGTTCTGTGAGCGCGGCCTTGAGCACGGGCGTGACCAGTGCACACCAGCGCTGGGCGGCGGCGCGCTCGCCCGCGTCGGTGCTGTGCTTGGCCACGTCCAGCTGCAGGGCTGTGTGGTAGGCCAGCACGCGGCCGCCGTCGATCCAGGCGCGCTGCGTGTGCAGGATGCGGCGGATGGCGGGGTGGTCGTGGATGAGGCTGGTGTCTTTGGCGCCGGGGGCGCGCATCTGGCGGCGCTCTGCCGCGTAGGCGCTGGCCTTTTGCCATGCGGCTTCCAGCAGGCCGATGCCCTGCAGGCCCACATGCAGGCGCGCGGCGTTCATCATCACGAACATGGCGTTCAGGCCCTTGTTCGGCTCGCCCACCAGCCAGCCGGTGGCGTCGTCAAAGCGCATCACGCAGGTGGGGCTGCCGTGCAGGCCCATCTTTTCTTCGATGCGCTCGCACACCACGGCATTACGGCTGCCGTCCTGAAGCACCTTGGGCACCAGAAACAGCGACAACCCCTTGGGGCCCGCCGGTGCATCGGGCAAGCGCGCCAGCACCAGGTGCACGATGTTGTCGGTCAGGTCGTGTTCGCCGCCGGAGATAAAAATCTTGCTGCCGTTCACCCGCGCGCTGCCGTCGGGCTGGGGCACGCCGCGTGTGCGCACCATTCCCAGGTCGCTGCCCGCGTGGGCTTCGGTCAGGCACATGGTGGCCAGCCATTCGCCGGTGGCGACCTTCTCCAGGTACTGCGCCTTGAGTTCGTCGCTGGCGTGGTGCTTGATGCATTCGTACGCGCCATGCAGCAGGCCGGGCGCCATGGTCCAGCCATGGTTGGCACCGGCCAGCCATTCAAACAGCACACACTCCAGCACCGCAGGCAGGCCCTGGCCGCCGTCCTCGGGCGCGCACGACAGCGACGGCCAGCCCGCCTGCCAGAAGGCCTGGTAGGCATCGCGAAATCCTGCGGGCGTGTGCACTTTGCCTGCGTCAAACCGGCAGCCTTCCTCATCGCCCGTGCGCTGCAACGGGGCGATGGCGCTGTCCACAAACTTGGCGGCCTCGTCCAACACCTGCGCAGCCAGCTCGCCATCGGTGTCGGCAAACGGCGCCAGCGCCTGCCAGCGGCTGGGCGCCTGCAACACGTGGGTCAGCAGATGCTGGATGTCGGCAAGGGCTTGGCGTGCTTGCATTAAATGCTCACTATTTGATAGCTATTGGCGCTTGATAGATAAGCGCTGGAGGCCGTTTTCTTCTGAATTTCGTCGGCACGAGCCTGGTGGCTGCTTGCGCCTTGGCTTCGACAGGCTCAGCCCGAACGGGTGGGGTGTGGGGGTTGCGCCCGCCACCTGTCGATACCGGCGCGCCCCCAGGCGAGGGCCACCGCGCAAGGGCCGCCCCGCCGCGCTGGTGGCGTCCCCCCCAAGGGGGGAAGCGGCGAAGCCGCTCAGGGGGGATTCACAACCTTCAAGAATCTGCGGTGAAACCAATCTTCTTGATCAGCGGACCCCAGGTGTCGTACTCGGCCTTCTGCCAGCGGGCTTGTTCCTCGGGCGTGGAGCCGTGGGGCATCAGGCCCACGATGGCCAGGCTGTCGATGACCGACTTTTCCTTCAGCGCAGCGTTGATGGCCGCGTTGGCGGCGGCAATCACCGGCTTGGGCGTGGCGGCGGGGGCGTAGAAGCCAAACCATTCTTCGGTGGTGAGCTCGGGGAAGCCCTGCTCGGCGAACGTGGGCACATCAGGAACGTACTGCGAGCGCTTGGGGCCCGAGGTGGCCAGGATGCGCAGCTTGCCCGCCTTGTAGTTGGCGATGAAGTCACCGTGCGGCGTGACCATGGCAGCCACCTGGCCGCCCACCACGTCCGTCACGCCCGGGATGGAGCCACGGTAGGGCACGTGGCGCAGGTCCACGCCGCTGTTGATGCCCAGCAGCGCGCCCAGGAAGTGCGGCGTGGAGCCAGCACCGGGCGAGCCGTAGCTGGCGTCCTTGGGGTTGGCCTTGGCCCAGGCCAGGAAGTCCTTCACGTTCTTCACGCTGGCGGGCACCATGGGGCCCACGGCCAGTCCGTGGTGCATCACGGCGGCAATCGACACGGGCGCGAAGTCCTTGTCGGTGTAGTTCATCTTGCTGTAGATGTGCGGGTAGTTGGCAATGGCCGACACCTGCGCCAGCGCCAGCACCGAGCCGTCGGCGGGTGCTGCCTTCAGCGTCTCCAGCGCAATACGGCCGCCCGCGCCGGGCTTGTTCTCCACCACGCCAGCGTTCTTGCTGAAGGCGCTGCCGCCCCATTTTTCTGCCACGCGGCGGGCCACGGTGTCGCCCGAGCTGCCAGCGGGGAAGCCGAAATACACCTTCACCTGGTCCACCTGGGCGTGGGCAGCAAAGGGGTGCAGGGCGCCCAGCGCGGCGCTGGCGCCAAAGGCCTGGACGAGTTGTCGGCGGGTGATGGTCATGGTGTTGTCTCCTGGTATGACGGGGTAAAACTCAAAAAATTGGAACGGGGCTTTTCACGCCCTCTCGTTATCTGGCAAATGGCGACGCATTTCCTGAGGCGCTCCAAACGGGCGCTGCATAAGCCAGCGCCACCGTGGAACTGGCTTTGCCAGGCCACGGGTGGCGTCCCCCAGGGGGGGATGGCGCGAAGCGACTCAGGGGGGCTTCTCATCTCGGCGCCATGCGCAGTGCGCCATCGAGGCGGATGACTTCGCCGTTGAGATGGCCGTTGGTCACGATGTGGCAGGCCAGCTCGGCAAACTCCTCGGGCTTGCCCAGGCGTGGCGGGAAAGGGATGCTGGCGGCCAGCGACTGCTGCACGGCCTCGGGCAGTTCCTTCATCAGCGGCGTGGCAAACAGGCCGGGCGCCACGGTGCACACGCGGATCGCGTGCTGTGCCAGGTCGCGCGCCATGGGCAGCGTCATGCCCGCCAGGCCCGCCTTGGAGGCGCTGTAGGCCTGCTGGCCCACCTGGCCGTCAAAGGCGGCGACGGAGGCGGTGAACATCATTACGCCGCGCTCGCCGTTGTCCAGCACGTCGAGCTTGCTGCAGGCGGCGGCAAACAAACGGCTCACGTTGTAGGTGCCGATCAGGTTGATGTTGACCACGCGCACAAAGTCTTCCAGCGGCGCGGCACTGCCATCACGCTGCACCACGCGTTTGGCGCTACCGATGCCTGCAACATTCATGAGAATGCGCGCGGGGCCGTGGGCGGCGGCGGCCTTGTCGATGGCGGCCTGCACGCTGGCGGCGTCGGTGATGTCGCAGGGGCAGGCTACGCCACCAATGTCTGCGGCGACTTTTTCAGCCAGTTCGGCATTGCGGTCCAGCACCGCGACCTTGGCGCCCTGGGCGGCCAGTGCGCGTGCGGTGGCTTCACCGAGGCCCGATGCGCCGCCGGTCACGAGGGCGGCTTGTCCTTGAATCTGCATGGTGGTGTCCTTGGGTAGTCGTTCAGTTCAGGTCAATTCATTTCTGAGGCACGAGGGTGAATGGCAACTTGCCTTCGTGCATGGCTTCCACCAGGTTGGCGCGGTGTTTGAGCACGGCGCGCTGGTTGATGGAGCCCTTGTCGGTGATCTCGCCCTTGTCCAGCGAGGGCGGCTCGGCCATCAGGTGCATGCGGGCCACACGCGTGGCACTGCCCGTGGCTTGTGCGGCCAGCTGGTTGATCACCTGCTGAAAGTGCTGCTGCACGGGCGCGCTCTCCAGCACCTGCTGCAGGCTGGCATCTTCCGGCAGCCCCGCCAATGTGCGGATATGGGGCGTGGGGATCAGCAGCGCGCCCACTTCCTTGAGGTTGATGCCGGTGATGACGGCGTCCTGCACATAGGGTGCACAGGCCGCGATGATCTTGGCGCGCATGGGGCCCACGCTCACGAAGGTGCCGGTGCTGAGCTTGAAGTCTTCGGCAATGCGGCCGTCGAACTTCAGGCCCTTGTTGTGGTCGGCCTCGTCGATCCACTTCACGGCGTCGCCGGAGCAGTAGAAGCCTTCTTCGTCGAACGCCTCGTGCGTGGCCTCGGCGTTGCGCCAGTAGCCCTGCGTGATGTTGGGGCCGCGATAACGCACCTCGACCTTGCCATCAATCGGCACCAGCTTCAACTCCAGCCCCGGCGTGGGCACGCCGATGTCGCCCGCCTGCACGTTGGGGCTGTTCACGGCCACGCAAAAGGGGCAGCCCTCGGTCATGCCCAGGCCGGTGTTCATCACGATGCGCTCGCCCACCTCCTGCTCGGCCACCTCAAAGAGGGCATCCCAGATGGGTTGCGAGAGTGCGGCAGCGGCAAAGAAGAACATCTTCACGCGGCTGAGCAGGTTCTTGCGCAGCTGCGCGTCGGTCTTCATGGTGTGCGCCAGCACCTCGAAACCCGTGGGCACGTTGAAGTACACCGTGGGCGCGATCTCGCGCAGGTTGCGGATGGTCTCGGCCATGCCCGCGGGCGTGGGGCGGCCTTCGTCCAGGTACAGCGTGCCGCCGTTGTAGATGACGATGCCGAAGTTGTGGTTGCCGCCGAAGGTGTGGTTCCACGGCAGCCAGTCCACCAGCACCAGGTCTTCCTCGGCCAGCACGGGCATGGACTGGTTCATCTGCTGCAGGTTGGCGGCCCACATGCCGTGCGTGATGATCACGGCCTTGGGCGCCTTGGTGGAGCCCGAGGTGAACATGAACTTGGCGATGCTGTCGCCCGTGATGGCGGCGTGTGCGGCGTCCACGGCGGGCGTGGCCTCGGTGGCCAGCAGTGCGCTGAACGGGGTGGTACTGCGGCCGGGCAGGGTGCCCTCGATCAGCGCCACCTCTACGTCGGCGCCCACCGTGGCGTTGATGGCGGCGGCAAAGCGCTCGCCGCTGCTCGCAAACACCAGGCCGGGCGTGAGGGTGTCGATGGCGTGGCGCAGCTTGTCGTAGTCCTTGCTCACAGTGGAGTAGGCGGCCGACACGGTGCATTGCGGCACGCCCGCCACCAGGCAGCCCAGCGACAGCAGGGCGTGCTCCAGATCGTTTTCGCTGAGCATGACCACGGGGCGGTCGGCACTCAGGTTGCGGTCGAGCAGCGCTTGCGCAATGCGGCACGCACTGTCCCATGCCTTGCGGTAGCTGATGTGCCGCCAGTCGCCCAGGCTGCCGTCGGCGTTCTTCACACGCTGCGCCATCCAGGTGCGGTCGGGCGTCGTCTGCGCCCAGTGCGCCAGGCGGTCGGTCAGGCGCACGGGGTGGGGCTGCAGGTCTTGCGTGGCGCGCACATAGACCACGCCGTTGTCGCCCTGGCGGGTGGTGACTTCGGTCACGCCAAAGCGCAGCGGCCGGTAGCGGGGGGTGGGGGCGGTTGCCATCATGGGTGCTTTCAAGAACTCACTGGCGCGGGCGGGGGCTCGCATCTTCAGGCCTTCTGGACCTTGGCTGCCTTGCCGTCGAGGAAGGCGCGCACACGGGCCTTGGCTTCGGGCGCGCTCTGGGCGATGGCGGCCATCATGGCTTCGGTCATCAGGCCCTGGTCGGACGGCTGTTCGGCAATGCGGGGCAGCGCGTGCATGAGTGCGTAGTTGGTCAGCGGTGCGTTCTGCGCAATGCGCTGGGCCAGCTCAAAGGCCTTGTCGAATGCGGTGCCGGTGGGCACGAGGTATTGGGCAAAACCCACACGCTCGCCGTCCACGGCGTTGTAGACGCGGCCGGTCATCATCATGTCGGTCATGCGGGCCGTGCCGATCAGGCGCGGGATGCGCACCGCGCCGCCGCCGCCCACAAAGATGCCGCGCGAGCCTTCGGGCAGCGCATAGAAGGTGGTCTCGTCCGCCACGCGGATGTGGCAGGCGCTGGCCAGCTCCAGCCCGCCGCCCACCACCGCACCATGCAGCGCCGCCACCACGGGTACGGGGCCGAACTGCACGCGGTCCAGCGCCGCGTGCCACATGCGCGAGTGGTGCAGGCCCTGGCCCGCGTCGCGCTCTTTCAGCTCCGAGAGGTCGAGGCCCGAGCAGAAGTGTTCGCCATCGCCATCGATCACGGCGGCGCCCACGCTGGCGGGCAGGTTGTCCATCACGTCGCGCAGCGCCAGGATCAGGCCGTCGTTCAAGGCATTGCGCTTGGCGGGGCGGGTGAGGCGGATGACCGCGATTTCCTCGCGTTCGCCACGGATTTCAAGGGAGATGTCGGAGTTCTTGGTCATGGTGGTGTGAGTGAGTTAGGGAAATTATGGTTATCAAAAATAACTAAAACAAGACCGCAAGGCCGCTCTTTGCTAGGGGGTTTCCCTAGCTTTTCAAGCGACTCATATGGTTATGATAAATAACTAAAATTGGTGCGCAATCCAAGCAAGGACCCTGTCATGAACGCCTTCATCCCCTACGGTATCTACTGGTCGTCCCCGTTTGCCAAGTGGCAGGGCACGCTGGCCAACCTCAACGCGCTGCCGCTGGCCGCTGCGGTGGGCAAGCAGGCGCTCGCCGCGCGCGGGTACGACCTGGCCGCGGTGGACCTGGCGATCCTCGGCATCACCAACCCGCAAAAGGGCAGCTTCTACGGCCTGCCCTGGGTCACCGGCATGATGGGTATCGACCGTGTGGCCGGGCCCACGGTGCAGCAGGCCTGCGCCACCAGTGTGCGCGCGCTGCAGATGGCTGCACAAGAGGTGGCCTGCGGCACGGCCACCAGCGCGCTGCTGGTGATGGCCGACCGCCAGTCCAACGGGCCGGTGGTGTACTACCCCGACTCCAGCGGCACCGGCGGCTATGGCATTACCGAGCACTGGGTGCCCGACAACATGGGACACGATCCGTATGCCAAGAACCCCATGCTGCAGACCGGCGAGAACGTGGCCGCGCGCTATGGCATCAGCACCGAAGAGCAGCACGCGCTCAAGCTGCACCGCTACCACCAGTACCAGGAGGCGCTGGCCGACGACCGCGCCTTCCAAAAGCGCTACATGGCCGATGTGCCCGTCACCGACTCCAAATTCCGCAAGCAGACGGGCACGCTGAGCACCGATGAAGGCATCTTCCCGACCACCGCCGAAGGCCTGGCCAAGCTCAAGCCCGTCAAAGAGGGTGGCACGGTGACCTTTGGCGGCCAGACGCATCCGGCCGACGGCAACGCGGGCGCCATCGTCACTACCCGCGAACGTGCGCGCGCCGTAGCCACCGACCCCGGCATCGAAGTGGAGATCCTGGGCTTTGGCATGGCGCGCGTGGAGGCGGGCTACATGCCCATGGCACCGTCGCCTGCCGCGTTCAACGCGCTCAAGAACGCGGGCCTTTCCATCAGCGACGTGGCGGCCATCAAGACGCACAACCCCTTCGCTGTGAACGACATCGCCCTGGCGCGCGACACCGGCTTTGCCTGGGAGCGCATGAACAACTACGGCAGTTCCATCATCTGGGGCCACCCCCAGGCACCCACCGGCATGCGCGCCATCATCGAGCTGATCGAAGAGCTGGTGCTGCGCGGCGGCGGCGTGGGCCTGTTCACCGGATGCGCTGCGGGCGACACCGGCTATGCCACCGTGTTGCGCGTGACCGACAGCAAAACCACTTCCAAGGCCTGACCATGACGACCACTTCGACAAGCTCTTTCTCCGCCCCCCTGAACGCCTGGCTGGTGGACGGCGTGCGCACGCCCATGGTCGATTACTGCGGCCCGCTGGGCCATGTGTCGCCCACCGACATGGGTATCAAGGTGGCGCGCGCCGTGCTGGAGCGCAGCGGCGTGCCCGCAGCCGATGTGGGCTCGGTCATCACCGGCTCCATGGCGCAGGCCGATTTCGACGCCTTTGTGCTGCCGCGCCACATTGGCCTGTATGCAGGCGTGCCGCAGGCCGTGCCCGCCATCCTGGTGCAACGCATCTGCGGCACGGGCTTTGAGCTGTTCCGCCAGGCCGCAGACCAGATCGCGCTGGGCTACACCGACGTGGCGCTGGTGGTGGGCACCGAGTCCATGACGCGCAACCCGATTGCGGCCTACACACACCGCACCGGCTTCAAGCTGGGCGCGCCCGTGGAGTTCAAGGACTTCCTGATGGAGGCGTTGATCGACACGGCCGGCCCCGTCACCATGATCGAAACGGCCGAGAACCTGGCCAAGAAGTACGGCATCACGCGCGAAGACGTGGACGCCTACGCATCGCAATCCTTCGCCCGCGCGCTCAAGGCGCAGGAGGATGGCTTTCTGGCGGGCGAGATCGTGCCAGTGACCAGCGAGAAGTTTGAGCTGGAAGGCTACGCCACGCGCGGCATCACGCTGCCCCGCAAGGTGGCGCAGCTGGACCGCGACACGCACCCGCGCCCCTCGCCCGTCGAGGCACTGGCCGCGCTGCGCACGGTCTACCCCGGCGGCGTGCAGACCGCTGGCAACAGCTCGGCCCTGGTGGACGGCGCCGTGGGCGCCGTGGTGGCCAGCGATGCCTATGTGCAGCAGCGTGGCCTCAAGCCCCTGGCGCGCCTGCGCGGTGTGGCCGCTGTGGGTGTGGCGCCCGAGTACATGGGCATCGGCCCGGCCCCGGCCATTCGCGCGCTGCTGGCACGCACCGGCCTCACGCTGGATGACATCGGCCTGTTAGAAATCAACGAAGCCCAGGGCGCACAGACCCTGGCCGTGGGCCGCGAGCTGGGGCTGGACCTCAACAAGCTCAACGTGAACGGCGGCGCCATTGCCCTGGGCCACCCGCTGGCCGCCACCGGCGTGCGCCTGACGGTGACCCTGGCGCGCGAGCTGCGCCGCCGTGGGCTGCGCTACGGCATCTCCAGCGCCTGCGTGGGCGGCGGTCAGGGCATTGCTCTGCTGATCGAGAACCCCGACGCCTGAACCCTGAATCCACATTTTGCAAAGCACACCATGAAAATCATCACCGCAGCCCAGGCCGGGGCACTCATCCCCGACAACGCCACCATCTTCCTGGGCGGCCTGGCCGTCTCCAGCCTGCCCGAGGAAGTGCTCAAGGGCGTGGAAAAGAACTTCCTCGACACCGGCCACCCGCGCAATGTGACCACCTGGGCCTGCGGCGCCATCGGCAACAGCAAGGACGCGGGCATGGTCCACTTTGCGCACCCGGGCATGATCAAGCGCACCGTGGCAGGCCACTTTGGCCAGACCGGCGCCGAGATGATGAAGATGGTGTTCGACGGCGAGGTCGAGGCCTACAACTTCCCACAGGGCAGCCTGTCGCACCTCACGCGCCACATTGCCAGCCGCAGTCCCGGGCTGCTGACCAAGGTGGGCCTGGGCACGTTCGTGGACCCGCGCATTGAAGGCGGCAAGCTCAACAGCAAGTCCACCGAAGACCTTGTAAAACTCGTCGAATTCAACGGCGAGGAGTGGCTGTTCTACCCCGCGCCCAAGGTCGATGTCGCCATCATCCGCGGCACGCTGGCCGACGAGAACGGCAACATCACGCTGGACAAGGAAGGTGTGTTGCTGGAGCAGATCAACATCGCCCACGCGGCCAAGGCCTGCGGCGGCATCGTGATCGCGCAGGTGGAGCGCATCGTCAAGGCGGGCAGCCTGCACCCCAAGTCGGTCAAGGTGCCGGGCGTGTCAGTGGACTACGTGGTGGTCAGCCAGCCCGAGAACCACATGCAGACCATCACCACGCAGTTCAACGCCGCGCTGTGTGGCGATGTGCGCGTGCCGGTGAACTCGCTGGCGCCCATGGCACTGGACGAACGCAAGGTCATCGCACGCCGCACCGCGCTGGAGCTGAAGCCGGGTGCCATCACCAACCTGGGCATCGGTATTCCGGCCGGTGTGCCGTCGGTGGCGGCGGAAGAGGGCGTGGCGGACCAGTTCACGCTGAGCGTGGAAAGCGGCATCACCGGCGGCATTCCGGCGCAGCTGGGCGACTTTGGCACGGCCTACAACGCCGACGCGATCATTGAGCAGTCACTGCAGTTCGACTTTTACGACGGCGGCGGGCTGGACGCGAGCTTCCTGGGCCTGGCGCAGGCCGACAACCACGGCAACGTGAACGTGAGCAAGTTCAACGGTCGGCCCGTGGGCTGTGGCGGCTTTGTGAACATCACGCGGTCGACCAAGAACCTGGTGTTCTGCGGCACCTTCACGGCGGGGGGCCTGGAGGTGAAGGTGGCCGACGGCCAGCTCACCATCGTCAAGGAAGGCCGCTCGCGCAAGTTCATCGAGAAGGTCGAGCAGATCACCTTCAACGGGCTGGATGCTGCCCAGCGGGAGCAGAACGTGCTCTTCGTGACCGAACGCGCCGTGTTCCACCTGACCACCGAAGGGCTGGAGCTGACCGAGATTGCGCCCGGCATTGATCTGGAGCGCGACGTGCTGGCGCACATGGGCTTCAAGCCGATCATGCGCAATGTGAAGACCATGGACGCGGGCCTGTTCCACGAAAAGTGGGGCGGACTGGCTGCTGCCATGGCCGCGAAGTCTGAGGCGGTGGCACCGGCGGCCGCAGGCCAATAAACGGGGCGCAGAAGCGGCCCGAAGCCGGGCACAAAACCAAAGACCAAGGGGCGCTGGCTGCAGCGCCCCTCTTCTTTGTCAGGCCCCGTCGCGGGCGTAGACCTTTTGCAGCAGGCGGATCAGCGTCTTGCGCTCGGCGGCCGTGAGGCCGGCGGTGGCGTCCACCTCCAGCTGCGCGGCGGTCTGCTCGGCCTGGACCGTCAGCTCCACACCGTCGGGCGTCAGGTGCAGGCCCATGGCGCGGCCGTCGCTGGGGTGGGGGCGGCGCTCGATCAAGCCGCGCCGCTCCAGCGCAGCCACCAGGCCCACCAGATTGGGTGGCAACACGCCCAGCGTCACGCACAGCTGGCGCGAGGTCACGCCCGGGTTGTGCGCCACCAGCGACAGCACCGAAAAGTCCACCACCTTGAGGCGGTACACCGCCATGCGCTCCATGAACACCTCGATCACGGCCAGCGATGCGCGCCGTGCGTTGTAGCCCACCAGCGTGCGCAGAAAGCCGGTATCCACCGATTCGGGTGCGGGCGCCGGGTTGGCTGGAACCATGGAGGCGGTGGTCTTTTTGGTGGGGCGAACGCTGGACATGGGGTGATTGTGGCGGGGGGTGGGCGGGTGTTGGCAGCAGGTTGCGCGGAAATTTGATTCAAATCAGCCGCTAGCGCTTATTTGACGGATATCTATTGCTATCATAATTATAGTATTTGATGTGTGGCAGGCGACACACACGGTGCAGCATCGGCGCCTGTGGCTCTCAGACGGGGCTGCGCAACACGCGCCGGTATTGCACGGCCTCGGCCACATGGCCCACTTCGGTCGAGGGTGCACCCGCCAGATCGGCAATGGTGCGCGCCACCTTCAGCGCACGGTGCGTGCTGCGGGCCGACCAGCCCAGGCGGGCGGCGGCGGTGTTGAGGAATTTGGCGGCGGCATCCTGCAGGTGCAGGTGGGTGTCGATCTCCTGGCCCTGCAGCGCCTGGTTGGTCTTGCCTTGCCGCGCCAGTGCCACGGCGCGGGCCTGCGCCACGCGTTCGCGGATCGCCTCGCTGGCTTCGCCCGCGGGTGCCTGCACCAGCTGGTCGGCGGGCAGGGCGGGCACCTCCACATGCAGGTCAATGCGGTCCAGCAGCGGGCCGCTGAGCTTGGCCTGGTAGCGGTTCACCTGGTCGGGCGTGCAGCGGCACGCGCGCTGGGTGGAGCCCAGGTAGCCGCATGGGCAGGGGTTCATGGCCGCAATCATCTGGAACCGGGCGGGGAAATCCGCACGCTGCGCCGCTCTGGAGATGGTGATGTGTCCTGTCTCCAGCGGTTCGCGCAGGGCCTCCAGGGCAGAACGCGGAAACTCGGGCAGTTCGTCCAGAAACAAGATTCCGTTGTGCGCCAACGAAATTTCGCCGGGCCTGGGGGGTGATCCGCTGTTGATTCCATTAATTTATGAGACTTCATATGGTAGTTCCCCACGGAGCAACGCATTGATACACTACTGGTTGATGAGAAGGGCTACACGATTTTCTATGACTGATCACGAAATTACAATAGTTGATGTGACTGAATCAGAGAAGGGTGTGCGCAAGATTCCGATGAGCTATCGCTCAGTGACAGGGCGGGCCCAAGCGTCAGGCGAAACCGTCCCTTATGAAAGCACTCTTGAGCGTGATTTCGCCTACTTGGCCGACTTTGACGACGAAGTGGACACAATCATCAGCCAGCCTTTGTGTATTCGCTACCGCGTGAACAACGGTCGCTTACGTCGGTACACCGTGGACTTTCTGCTGAAGTTCCGGCCACAGGATGGGCAGCGCAGGAAACGGCCGGGGTTGTACGAGATCAAGTACCGCGAAGAGCTGAGAGATCGTTGGGACGAACTGGAGTTTGGGTTCAGAGCAGCGAGGCTGTTGTGCCGCTCCCGAGGGTGGAGCTTCCGAGTTGTGACCGAGCGGCAGATCCGAGGTCCCTACCTCGAAAACGTCCTTTTTCTTCGTGGCTTTCGCACGTACGACGACAACGCTGGCTTGGGCCTTCGCTTGCTGGAAACGTTGGAGGAGCTGCAGGTCACAACTCCGGCGATTTTGCTTGCGGCGGCTTTCCAGGACCTAGAGAACCGTGCGATGGCGGTGGGAGTGATGTGGCGCCTCCTCACCATGGGCTACATCGGTGCCAACTTGGCTTTCCCGCTCAACATGGCATCAGAAATTTGGTTCGAAGAGGTGCTCAATGACGACTCAGATGCCGCTTGAGACCGTTACGGCCTTCGACGTGAGGCCCGAGGCCACAGTTGCCTACAAGAACGAGTTGCATCGTGTTTGCGCCGTGCTGTCACTTGAGCGGGTGATCATTCAACATGTGCAGAGTGGACGGACAGAAAGTGTCTTGCTGGATCACTTGAGGCATCCGAGCACTGTCCAGGAGCCTTCTGCCGAAAAGGCGGAGCCGTTACCAGCACTGGAGGCTTTTTCCCAGGCTGAGCAGGACTTGGCAAAGAAACGCCTGGAGCAGCTTGGCGAGTTGATTGGCAAGGACTCGCGAACACGCGAGGACGTTGCGCGCGTTGCCACGACGATGGATCTGAGCACTGCCTCTGTGTATCGGCTTATCAAAGACTACGAACAGGCGGGTTCCCTCGTCGGGCTCATTCCAGGGCAGCGAGGGCCGAAGGGCCCGCGTCTTCCTGAGCGAGTAGAAGAGATCATTCGAGACATCATCAATGAACTCTATCTTCAGGACCAGAAGCTCAAAGTGGTGGATGTGTTCCAAGAGCTTGAGGAAAGATGCAAAGCGGAGAAGCTAAAGCTGCCGCACATCAATTCTGTGAGAAACCGGATCAAAAAAATACCGGCCAAGGAGGTACTCAGAGGGCGCGGTTATTCGCAGGAGGCTGACAAATTCACGCCTACGCCAGGTGAGTTTCCGCCAACAAGAAACGTTCTTGGGGTCGTGCAGATCGACCACGTACGCCTGGATATTACGGTGGTCTACTCTGACACGCGTGAACCTTGGGGGCGACCCTGGCTCACGTTGGTCATAGACGTTATGACCCGCATGATTGTTGGGTTCTATTTGAGTATGTCTGCACCTAGCTCAACCTCCGCTGGGATGGCGCTTGCGATGGGCATGCTTCCCAAGAAGGACTATCTCGCAGATTTGGGGCTGAGTGGTTCATGGCCGGTGCAGGGCAAGATTCACAAGGTGCACTGTGACAACGCCAAGGAGTTTCGTGGGGCGGTTTTGGAGCATGCCTGCCATGAACAGCGCATTGACACTGAGTTTCGCCGTGTCAAAACCCCTCGCTATGGCGGCCACATTGAACGGATGATCGGCAACGTCAACATGATGCTTCAGAAGAAGCCTGGAACGACGTTCTCGAATCCGCAAAAACGGGGCGACTATGACTCGAAGAAGAAGTCTGCCTATACGCTGCGTGAACTTGAAGTCGAAATCGCTGATTGGATCGTCAACCACTACCACGTGAGCAAACACGGTGCGTTGAAGAAGCCTCCGATCAAGGCGTGGGAAGAAGCGATCTTAGGTACTAGCAAGACGCCGGCTTGCGGCCTCCCTCAACTGATCACCAATCCAGAAAAGCTAGTCTTCGACTTTCTGCCGCAGGATACGCGGGTCGTGAGCCCTACGGGGATTCGCATCAACAAAGCTGACTACTTCTCAGAAGTGTTGATCCCCTGGATCAACTACGCTGATCCCAAAACCGGCAAGAAAAAGAAGTTCGTCATCAAGGAGCACCCGAGGCGCCGCAATGCGATCTGGTTCCTGGATCCGCAAACGAGGCAGTACTACAGGATTCCCCAGTTCCCGCCTCCACCCGATACCGACTACGAGAACCAGCTGACTGGCGAGGAGTTCTCTGCTCTGAGGTCGCGCGATGACGCGGTGGGCAAGGCGATGGAGGATACGGACGCCAAGGCTGGCTATCGCCAGCGCTCCAAAGAGCGCGAGGCGACTTCAGTTGCGTTGACCACCACTGCCAGAAAGGCTGCCCGATCAGGGAAATCGAACCAGGCGGGCAAAAAGCCTACTAAGCCAAAGCAGCCTGATCGCTCGCAGATCGAGGACCGCATGCTGGGCGGAGTCAACACTGCTCCTGACCCTTCGGAGGCGTTCTCTGGATTTTCCAACGCGCCTGTCATGCCTTTCACTACACGTAGCTGATGGACTTCGAACATCTTCATCCCAATGCTCGTACGGTATTGCAGTCTTCTCTGGAGGACCGACTCGAATTTGTACGCAGAGACCGATTCATTGAGTATCCGGCCGCTGAAGCGATTTTGCGAGACCTAGCGGACGTGGTGGCCTATCCTCGCGTGCAAAGGCCACCATGCCGTGCGGTGATTGCGGACAGCGACAACGGGAAGACCTCGTTGACCAGCGAGCTGATAAGACGCAATCCCGTGGTCCTGGATGCGACAGGGAACCCCATCACCAAGGTTTTGTGGGCAGAGTGTCCGCCGGCGCCCGATGAGGGGCGCCTGTTCAGTTCCATCCTCACGGCTTTGGATGTCCTCCACAGGCCCGATGCCGCGCCTGAGCGATTGGAGGCGATCGTCTCACAGGAGTTGATCGCTCACCAGACAACCACTCTAGTGATTGACGAGTTGCATGCAATGCTCAATGGCACGGCGCGCAATCAGAGATTGTTTATGGCGGCTCTCAAGCGGCTCTCCAACACGCGCAATATTTCTATAGTTGGCTGTGGCACGCAGGAGGTCACGCGAGCGCTCGCAACTGACCCTCAGTTTATGACCCGGTTTCAGAAGCTTGCCTTGCCTAGATGGCAAGCCAACGAGGATTTCCAGCGTTTGTTGGTGAGCTTCGAGATGTTTGTGCCGTTGCCCAAACCGTCTGGCCTCAGTCAAGGCAAGTTGGTCCAGCTGATCTATATGAAGTCTGCTCGCACCATTGGATCCGTGCGGGCAATCGTGAGGGCAGCCGCAGAGATGGCCTTGCGCGAAGGAGAGGATCGCATTACATACGCTCTGCTGGACAAGGCGGTAGCGGGACTCGTGGAGCGCCTTCTCAATGGTGGGCGTACCGATGGTGCAATCTGATGCGCAGGTATTGCCCCACCCGGACGAGGTGTTGGGCTCACTGCTGACCAGGCGGGCGTGGCGTGCCGCGCACAGCACTGCGTCGTTCGCGAAGTCCATGGGACTGCCGTGGGACGTTTGGTGTCGCGACATTGACCGCAGTATCAATGTACTGTTTTTGAAGAAGGTTGCTGAAGGCTTGGGCATCGGGTGCGAGTGTGTGCGGACCATGACGGTCAACACCTTCCTTTCCCAGTGCGGTGTCCCGGTGCAAGCCATCGGCTTCGAGCCTTGGATCACTTATGTCGGCCTTGTCCGATGGAAACGTATACGCTACGGCCAGATGTATTGCTGCAGGTGTTTAGATTCTCCGGACAGGTATCTCTGCAGAGATTGGCGCATTTCCACAAATTGGCTTTGCCCTGCGCACTCCCTTCCCCTTCAGGACTGTTGTCCAGAGTGTGGAAAGCCATTCACGCCCTACCGCGATGATGAACTGGTGTTGGCACGCTGTGGACGATGTACCACCAGTCTTGCTGGGCACGATCTGCAAACTGTTTCAGAGGAAGAACTTGAGTTGCATCGCCACATCCAAAGCATTTGGAATGATGCGCGCACAGGTAGGCCTGGGCCCTTATGCGCTCTGTACCGGCATTTGAGCGAGGTTGCCGTATGTGACCCGCGATTTGCACTCGCGGGCGAGCACTGGAGCTACTGGCGCACTTGGGAGCGCGCAGCGCTACTGCGCAGCCAGGAGGGTGTCATCGTGCGTTTGGCGTCACACCCTTCACGGGGCGCTCTGGTGTGGTGTGGATATAGCCGGGCATGTGATCTGAGTGCTAGGCCCAAACGGAGGACTGACTCGATGCCAATCGATCCCCAACGGCGCGCGCAGCTACTTCTTGATACGGCGCGCAGGGTACGGTGGCCCCGCCGTTCGCGAGCAAGGGTATCCCGATAAATATGGATGACAGCCAGTATTTGGGCTCTAAGCTTCCAAAAGCCAACTGTGGCCAGTGTGAGCGCGCTATGGACAAGGCGCATCGGGTTCACCTGGGCGTCGGCTACTGCTCGAATTGCTATCCACGGATTTTTCCGGTCCGTACTTGCTATATCTGCGGAGGAACTGCGCGCAGTCATCGTGCTGAGGAGCGACCTGTCTGTCGCCGTTGCAGGCTGAAGGAGCAGACATGCCTGCGTTGCGGGAAGCCTACGCCTCGCGCGGCACTTCGCGTTGGCGATCAAGCCGCATGTGCTGCGTGCGCAAGGTACTTCCGGGCGGCCGAACCCTGCCAAGTATGCGAGAAGCCTGCTCAGCGCCTTACCCGGATCACTGGACTGGAGGCTCTCGGCCGTATGTGCGATCGTTGTGTCCGCGAGCAGACCTGTGCGACATGTAAGCGGTGCGGAAAGCACCGTACGGTGTTTTTCGTGCTGTTGACCCGAGAGCCTGTGTGCAAGGGGTGTGCCGCGAACCTGGATGCGAGTCACGCCTGCCCAGACTGCGGGACCATTGTGGGAGGAGCGGGGGTCACGCGCTGCCTTACTTGCAGCATAAAGAGGTCGAATTGGGTGAAGGCACAAGCTGTCATTGATCTGATGAGCGACCAACAGGCGCAGCGCTTGACGCTGTCCTTTGTCGGGTGGGCCAACGAAAGCGGCCGACACAGCAAGCTGGCTGCAGGCTTCGCTCGTTGTGCCCAAGCTCTGATGCGTGTCGATAATGCCGCTCCCGCGTCCGGCGGTGTCATTGATAGCGCATTCCTGCAGAAGCTGTTCACGACGGAGGAGATCCGGTCGATGGGAATTCTGGCGCAGTACATGACCGAAACAGGGTTGTTGACCGCCAACAACCAAGAACGGCTTGAAGCCTCCCTCCAAAGACTCGTCGAGCGCCAACTACAAGAGGTCGTGGGGAAGTCGTGGGAGATGGATGTGAAGGGGTTTCACCGCTTCATGCAGGCCAAGGAGAAGCCGCTGTCGTTGCGGAGCGTCAAGGTCTATCTGAATGTGGCGATCCAGCTTCTCCAGCACAGCAAGGTTAATCGCGCCGCCGAGTTGTCAAATGCAGCGCTGGAGAAGTACCTGAGAAAGTCCCCGGGTTCGACGGCATCCGCGAGCGCATTTGTCTCCTACCTTCGCGCAACTGGTGTAGTAGCGTTGCATCTTCAGAAGAAGGCGGGTCAGTCGCCGACGGTGGCGCATCGCGCAAAGCAGGTGCGCAGGATTCAGGACCGTCTTGAGTACGTGGTTCAGCGCCACGAAAGGTTGCCGCTGATTGCGAAGCTTGTTTCCTTGTTGTTCGGAGCCAGGCTTGAGCACGTGCTTCAGCTGCGCATGGACCAACTGATGGTGTCTGCGTCAGGAGCAAGGGTGTTGTTGAAGGGCGAGTGGGTCGATGCGCCTGAGGAGGTCGCGGCACTCTTGCATGAAATGGCTGCAGGGCCCTCGCCTACGCAAGAGTCCGGTCAGAGGTGGGTGTTTCCCGGTCGGATGACTTCGGATCATTTGAGCACTGCGGCAGTGCAGTATCACCTGAACAAGCTCAATGCATGAGCCTCAAGGCTGAGGTATGCCCGCAAGCTGCTCCATCTTGTGGAGGACGAGCGAGGGTTTCACCATCCCATAGCGGTGATTGACCGTGCACGTGGTCAAGGCATTGTGATTGATCGCGAGATCTTTAGGCTTCCAGGCGCCACTGTTCAGAACGGCTTGCTTCAAGAGCGTGTCCAAGGTGGCTGCGGGTAAGGAAGCGTTCTCTTGCATTCGCACGAGGAGCGCTCGATGGTGCTTTTCCCCTCGGGATTCGGTTTCCAACCAATAGAACAGTTGTCCATCAGCTCGGGTCAATTCGACTACCCAGCACATGCGAGGCCGTTCTTCGACGACGGCCCAAGGCCGGTCCACGCCTCCGATTTTTGCTGGCAATGCACAGTATCTGGCTGACGGGGTTTCCACTGGATTTACGAGGCTATAGTGCGTAAACGAGAGCAAGTGCTTTTGCTGAACCATCAACTGAAAACACTCCGCCAATGCGCGAAACCGGTCTTCAACCCGCGCCTGATCTTCGCTGCTAAAAGATCCGGGGGGCGCCTCACCCTGCCTACTGCGCGCTCCGGTTCCGACCCGTTTCTTGGGTGGTGTTCGCTTGCGCTTCGGCTTGCCTGGGTCGTACGGTATGGCCCGCGTAGAAATGACCCGGCGACGTAAAGGCTCCAGGTCACTCCACGTGTCCTGGATGGCTAAATGCACTGCTCTCCCCATAGGCCGCACGTCCCCTGGCCTGGTAATGGAGGTTGACTCATCTTCATCTTGCTGTGTTTTCTGCTCGGGCTCGACCGCGCCCGTGGGCGCTTCGGGTTCAGCTTTCGGGATGATCTGTTGAGTCAGGCGAGTGATTGGGTATGGAAGCTTGGGGAACTGCGCATCGTGAATCCACAACGCGAGCACTCCTCCGCCGGGAAGCGGCTCGCCCATGAAGGAAATTCGCATTTCCTGGTTCTGCCATGGAGGCCAAGCCTCGATCCACGGTGAGTCATCAAGCGCTCGAATCGCGTTAACAATATTGACGTAGATCGCGGCGGCCCGGGTGAGCGCGTGAGGGGCGGTCTGAAAGAGTGCAATCGCACGGCATGCGACATTGCTCAGACTCACGAGAGGTTCTATTTCGAAGTCGCCTTCTTCCGTAACCCGGGTGGTCTCCAAGTTGACCAACTTGCCGACCTCGTTGGACCAGCGTCCACCCACGAGGGCGTTGGCCAATTCCGTGGTGATTCCGAAAAAACGGCGAAAAATTTCGTAGCAAGGGATGTAAATGTCCAATCCGGATTCTGTCTGGCCGTGGAGGACGGGCATTCTCTCTACGTTGATAGCTTTTCCGGCAGCGTCAGTTCCTGCCAGCGGTAAGCCTTTGGAATCGCTGGATGGATTCGTGGACAAACCCAGGGCCCCTAGCGTGGTCAGTTGCCATGTCTGCTCGGGCAGGATGGCATCTCGTACTTGAACCCAGTTCTGGAGGTCGTCCGGCTGAATAGTCCTATCTCGCCAAAAGGAGCCGAGGATCAGACTGGGGATTGACCCTGCAGCCTCGTCGATCACCAAAAATTTGATTGAACCGTCTTCTCGGCGCGCATAGATGGCGTCCCCTGTCGTCAGCTCTTCCATTTCGGCGAGATAGACCATCACACGACGTGTTTGTTGGTCCAACGGAGACGGATACCTTCGGCCAGTGGCGATCAATCGGTACAGGCGCCCATCAACTGGGAAACTATCAAATTTAGTAAAACTCACGCGATAGCAGCGCCCTCGCGCAGGGCGTTTTGGGTGGCGAGACAACCACACTGGCAATCAGCATGGCCTATCCATAAACTGTTAACGCCAAGAGTTTATGCGACTGGCGGGTGGTTTCGTCGGACCAAGTCGCCGCTCGGGTGCAGAGGTAGACGCACCGTGTGCTCCACATAGCTTTCCTAAGGTTGTTGGTGGAAACGCTTCGACCCAACGCACCCGGAATCGTTGGATGCCGCTTGAATTGGAGCACTTCATGGCCGCAAGCATGGGCTGTTAGCTCGGCTGCTGCTGAAACAGCAATGAGGGTGTGATGTCGGTTGTGTGGATTGGTAGGTCAAACTTGATTAGTGTACGAATGTCCACTAAAATAGTGGACATGGCCCGCACCAACCGCGACGCGATGCATTTACGTAGTCTTCGAGAGCTTTATCGGAGTGAGGGGTGCTTTCCGTCTTACAGTCGGATCGCTTCGCATCTGGGATTCAAAGCGAAAAACGCGGCCTTCAAGCTTATTGACCGGCTCGTCTCTAGTGGACATCTGGTGAAGTCGGCTGGCGGGCGCGTGGCGCCGAGTGAGTTGTTTTTCACGTTGGATCTCAGTGCCGATGAGGTTCGTGCAGGATTTGGTGCGGACATGGAGGCTAGCGGCCTCGTGCAAGCCCAGGCGCTTGACCAAATACTGGCGACAAAGCCATCAAAAACCGTCTTCGTAAAGCTGCGCGGCGATTCGATGGTGGACGCAGGAATCCTCAGCGGAGACATCGCAGCTGTGGAGGTCGCGCACAAGGCTTTGCCAGGTGAGTTCGTGATCGCGGAGGCGGATGGGCACGTTACGGTGAAGGAGTTCCAGGTGGTTGCGGGGCGGCCTCGTCTAGTGCCTCACAACGCAAGCATGGAGGCTTTAGATCCACAGAGGTCGCTGAACATCATTGGCGTGGTTCGGGGGATCGTTAGGACTTTTAGACCGCCGCCGGCCGGCAAAGTTAAGCTAACTACGTGGGGGGTAGCGATATGACAACGACCAGCAAAATCGAGTGGACCGAGCAGACGTGGAATCCAACAGTGGGTTGCACCAAGATTTCTCCAGGGTGTAAACACTGCTATGCGGAGGCCATGGCAAAACGACTCAAGGCAATGGGCACGCCGGGCTATGAGAACGGATTTGCTTTGACGCTCTTGCCGGACCGGCTCAATGATCCCCTCAAGCGTAAGAAGCCGACGGTCTACTTTGTGAACTCAATGTCCGACCTCTTTCATGAGCGGGTACCCAATGAGTACATTGAGAAGGTGTTTGAGGTGATTGCTCAGACGCCTCACCACACGTACCAAATTCTCACAAAACGGGCAGCTCGCATGGAGCGCTATTTCCGGCATCGACCTGTTCCGAGCAATGCTTGGCTAGGCGTGTCTGTAGAGGATCGAAAGTACGGCGTACCTCGTATCGATCATCTGCGCAAGGTGCCAGCGAGCATCCGGTTCCTGTCTGTAGAGCCGCTGCTGTCCGACGTGGGCGAACTCGACCTCATGGACATTCATTGGGTTATCGTCGGTGGTGAGTCTGGACCCAAGGCGCGGCCGATGAAAACAGAATGGGCAGAGGCGGTCCGTGTCCAATGCCAAGAACAAGATGTCGCATTCTTTTTCAAGCAATGGGGTGGATGGGGGGCTGATGGCAAGAAGCGTGCGAAGGCGGCCAACGGACGAGAACTGAATGGTCGCACGTGGGACGAAATGCCCACAACGGTTGTTCAGCGTGTGACTATTCCCATAGCGGTGGAACAACGCGTCTAAAGAGGGCAAGACGAACATCCAGCTACGACGGCCGAGTGCACGCTCAGGTCAAGATTGGCGGGATTTTGATTTGTCCAGGCCGATAAGGGCGCTGGTCATGATTCCCCGCTAGCCCGAAGGCGGCCTGCCTCGCCGGTCCCTTTCCCTTGCAGCTTGTGAAGTAAAGCGATCAAAGACCTCAGCGGATGTTCCAACAAGCCTGTCCAGCACTATTCGTTGGCTTCTTGAAAGTCGCGGACTACTCTGAAGCACATTGATCGTGCGCAAGATGTCATCTGGGGTCAGCGCTGCGAGTGTCTGCTGGGGAACGGCGTATAGAAGAACCAGAATTCCATTGCGCAGGTCCTCGACTGATTCGACTGCTCCATGAACTCGCCCGAAAAGATCGGAAGCATCGGTTTTATGTGGCCCTTCCAACCAATCTAAAAGAGATTGGTGGTGGTTCATGTCGGGGGACCGGCCAGGCAGCGGTGTCGGCATTGAACGATTTATCGATGCCAGCGTGTGTTTTGCCCAATGCGGCGGTTGTGGGCGCTCGTGGTATGGAAGTGTCTCTAGAACGTTGTATGCGTAGGCCAGAGGTACGCCGAGGCTTTCAAATTGTTTTGCTACTTCATGCTGTTCTTCGTCGAATGCATGGAAGACGCAGTTCGGAACGTCGAGTTCCTTTACTTCAAGAGCAATAAGATCTGCGTGGTCCGCTAGCCCGAGAAGATCTGCGCAGTAGCTTCGCAGTCGCCCGCCTTGCTGATTGGAGAGTGGTGGGAAGAGGTGCAAGTTGCGATCTTGGCAGTACACCTGCAAAGCGCCGAATATTGCTGCTTGGACTTTGTTTTCTTTTCCCCGACCCATGCATTGTCCTAAAAAATTTGTGTATCGCGTCGCGAATATCTGCCTCGAAAGGCTCTCACGCGATCAGACTTACGAACACGCACGCTCGTATCAGCACCGATGAACTGCTAGGCGCAATTGCCAACTGCGTGTTCAGCTCAACGCATTGTCAGCGTTATCATGCAGTAGCCCCACTGCGACAATAAAGATGGTCAAACGCTCGGATAAGTACGTTTGGGTAGTCGGCTCCTCGCCCCCACCGCTGGATCCACACAGCGTTGTTAAGCATGAGATCGTTCGGGAGTACCTTAGTCGCTATGTCCAGGTGCTCATGAGCAACTACGTCATTGAAAAGCTTGTGCTTTCCATTGTGGATGGCTTCGCTGGTGGCGGAGAATACAGCGGGGAATCGCTGGGTGAATTTGTGCCTGGCTCCCCCCAAATCGTGATCGACGCTTTGACCGAGCAAGGGGTGCTTCTGAATGTCGGCCGGGAGAAGCCTCGTACCTTGGATGTACGCTATTACTTCGTCGAGAAGACCCGCTCAAACTTTGAGTACCTGAACGCGCTCCTGGCGACCCGGTATGGAGCCCATCGCATGGGGAAAGATGTCTTTACCTTGCCTGGGACGTTTCAGAAGAACTTTGCGGCCATCCGGAAAGATATTCAGGGCAGGTCCCGCAAGCACCGATCCATATTCCTTCTCGATCAGTATGCGTGGGACCAGGTCTCAGGTGCGCTACTGAAGGAGATCTTCAGCACCATCGAGGGCGCGGAAGTCATCCTTACTTTTGCCGTCGACAGCCTGATTTCATTTCTCAGCGACAACCACAAGAGTCGCGAGAAAATGGCTCAGATGGGTTTTGCGGAATACATCGATTGGACCTCCCTCGAATCCTTGCGGGGCAGCAACGGACCCGCTTGGCGAGCAGCCATTCAGCGCAACCTGGCCAATGCGCTGATACGAACCAGCGGCGCGCAACATTCCACCATCTTCTACGTGACGCCGCTCGGCAGCACGCCCTGGACCTACTGGCTCGTGCACCTTTCAAACAACTACAAGGCGCGCGATGTCATGATGGAAATTCATTGGGGCAAATCCAACCAATTCACTCACTACCTTGAACCAGACATGTTCACGCTTGGCTACTCGGCACGCAAGGATGGTGAGGTGACAGGTCAGGAGGCGCTCTCGTTTGGCGAAGAGTTTCAGTTCGACAAACTTGCTGCGCAGAAGTGCACCTCGGGATTGGAGCGCAAGCTTGTGCCTTGGGTATTTGACAAAGGCGACCAGGCAGTCACCTTCCGCGAGCTGGCCCACCACGTGGGCAGCAATACCCCCGCAACGGAAAAAATGCTCAAGATATCTCTGGATGAGGCCATTCGCTGCGGCGATATTCTCGTGACGACCAAGAGTGGCGGCCAACGCAGGAGGGGCAATTCATTGGAGGCCGAAGATCAGCTGTCGGCACCAAAACAGCGATCGCTGATCCATCTCCTGTAAAGCCAGCGATTGTCAGTGCGAGGTGGACTGGAGCAGGACAAGCCTCTCCGCCTTTTCTGGGTGCAAGGGCCGCGTCGTTCGGGGATGCTGAGCATCCAAATTTTTGAGTTTTCCGGCTTTGATCAGGCGCAGCAGTGAGACTTGCAAGTCTTGTGGCATCCAGTTTGTCGCCTCCAGAATGTCGGCAAAGACGGCCTCATCCACTACCGTTGGAATTTGGCTGAGAGTGGTGAGCCAATATCGATCTACGTCGCTCGCGTTGTCCAGTCCTCCGGGCGTCATTGGCATCTCATCCGCAAACATGTCCCGAATGCCGCTTGCTTCTTCGCGCGCATCTTTACGGCGATCAGCGCGTACGCGTTGTTGTATGGCCTCAACTCCATGGGAAATAGTCATGAACTCGATGGTGCCTTTCGGATGGCTACTGAGATAGACCAAGTGGTACTTGGCCCGTTCGCGACTCGGATCAAGGACTCGAACGTAGGCCGTACGTCCGATAAAGGGACTTCGCTGGGGTGGAAGAGCTGTTTTAAGGCTGCTCCGATAGTGCCCCAGTAGTTTCTCCTCCCGGTCCTGCGGCGAGTGATGCTCAAGCTCTTGCACCGCCTCAATTGGCACTCCCAGGAACTCCGCGATGTCGGACTGCCACTCGGCCATGGATGCAGTGCGATTGATGAAGTCGTAGATGAAGTTGATCAGAAACTCGGACCGCGGCCGTTGGAGGAGTGGTCTGAGCTTCTCAATTCCAATCGACTTCCAGCCCTTCGGGTCAATGAAGAAAAAAGTGAATGCATCGCGTCCGCTCCAAGTGAGGATTTGCTCTCGGAGATCCACAAAGTCACCATGTAAGCACTTTGCGCTCACCGTATCGGGCGTTGCGCTATCTAGGTAGCGTTCAAGGTTTGCGAATGCTTGGTCATCACGTTCGATATAGAGGGCTCGCATTGAGGCCGTGACGCCAAGTTCAGCCAGCTTCTGCCGACATTTAGCCATCGTCCTCAAGGATACGGCGATGGATGTGCTCTCCAATTCGCTCGTGCCCCAGGGGCCGGAGAAGCAGTCAACGTAGCAGATCTCTATCGTGCCCTGCCTTTTTGCCGCCATGCCCACGATCAGCATGAGCTTCTCAAGGTAGCTTTCCAGCAATTGGTGCTTTATCCAGGCCTGCTCCCGACCCCTGTAGCTTGTGGGGACTATGGATGGCGCAGCTTCAAATGTCCTCCTCATTTCTGAACTCCAAACATGCGCAGCTATCTCCTCCCCTTCGTGGGCACAAAACTGACTTGTGAACAATGTTACGAGTGCGTTGCACAAAGTTGCAAGCAGTCTTGTGCGTAATTGGTGACGGACCCTGTCAGGAAGGCGTATATACACTCGATTACGTGACCATCGGTACCACGTCGCGCCTGGCTATAGCCCACTGAATGCCATTTCAACGCTGGCAAATTATTTATCTAACATGCGCGTGGTAGATAACACGCGCATGTTAGATAAATACGCAGGTCAGAAGCTGCACATCGAGGCCCAGTCCATGGTTGCGAGAGCTGGTGGGGGAGACCAGAATGCTGCATGGCCCATCCCAACGACGCACATCCCCCACAAGTTCTGACGAACCTGGTACAGCAGATCGTGGTGGAGTCGGGCAATCCTGAAGGCTTCAACGCCGAGGCTTGGCTGCAGGAGTGGCTGGCGGCGCCACTTCCCGCCTTCGGAAACCGCCGTCCGTGGGATGTACTGCAAGAACCCGAAGGGCTGGCGTTGATCCAAGCAACGCTTCTGCAAATCCAGAAAGGCAGCTTCGCCTAGATCCTTCGTGGCGGTCCACAGCGCATGCCGCGCAGCTGGGCCTCAGGCCTTCGCAGCCTGGCGCATCTTCTTCTCGGCCTTGGCTGGCCCCATGTTCACCAGTTCCTCAATCTTTGCCAGCTGTTTGGTGCGGGGCTGGGCCTGCCCCTTCTCCCACCGCGAGTACGTGAGAGGAGAGACGGCCAGCAACGCAGCCATCTGAAGTTGCGTCGCTTCCAGTGCTCGGCGCATCTGGGTCAGCATCTCCGGCGCGAACACGAATCCCTCGCGCGCGGCGCGTTTCGAAACTTTGGGTGGATCCGCTGGAGCAGCCATGCCCACAGTTCTGGCTTGGCGTTGGGCTGTCTTGAGCTGCGAAGTGAGGCTCTTCACTTCCCTCTTCAGAGCGGCGATCTCCGAGCGGTGGCCGGTGATCGCTTTGCGCATGCCCTGGAGTTCAGGTTTGAGCTCCTTGCGCGCCATGCGAACGACTTCTGCGCGAAAGGCATTGGAAAATGTATTCATACGCCCGATGGTAACTTTGGCGCCTTATCGCGCGCTTGGGGGCTGGTGCATAGCCGGTGCCGCGCTCCTTCTTCGTCCCCCAAAAACAAAACCGCCAGAGGCCTGAGCCCATGGCGGTTTTGCTTTGGTGGTACCCGATTTGGTCGGACTTACTTCCCAGCCTTGTCCGCCTTGCGCTTGGCAGCCTTGGGATCCACCACAGCCTTGAACTTCGCACCCGCCACAAACTTCGGCACCGTGCTCGCAGGGATCTTCAGTGCAGCACCGGTCGATGGATTCTTGCCCGTGCGTGCCGCACGCTTGGCCGACTTGAAGGTCCCAAAACCCACCAGCTGCACGGCATCGCCCTTCTTGACGGCAGTCTGGATGGTGTCGATCAGCGTTTCCAGCACCGCATTGGCTGCGGTCTTGGACAGGTCATTCTTGGAAGCCAGGATTTCAACGAGTTCTGCGCGGTTCATGGATGCTCACGAGTAGAGGTTGGAAAGGACCGATTTATACCCCCGCCACTGACACGGCCCTTGCTGCGACTCAATGCTGCAGTGCACTTCTTGGCAAAAACTCCACTCCCGTGCGCTTCACCAACTCCTGATAGCTGATCGGCCGCCCCACCATCTCCCCCTCACGGTTCTCTTGCCAATGCGCCCAGGCCTTGTTGGTTGTGGCGTCATAAACCAACTTGTACAGATAGGTCGGCACCTTCACCCCGTTGGCCCCAATGCGTGGCCCCGCATCCGTGAACACCGGTCCCGTGATCACAAACACATCCCCCTTGGCCCGCTTCACATAGTGGCGCGTGTCCTGCTCGATCTTGTTCCAGGCACCCCCGTTGTGCTGGGCATTCTGAGGAACCATGTTCGCGAGACTGAAGCTCTGGGCCATGGCCGTTGGCGTCGGCATATCTCCTGCAGGGGCCATGTGCCCCCGGGAGTAGCCTGAATGCTTGTAGTCCTCCAGTTCGGCCCGCTCGCCGCTCTGGAGTCGGGCATCTGCAAAGAAGCGCTTGGCCCGTTTCTCGTCCGCATCCTCGATGAGCCTGCGGTTCAGGCGCTGAGCCACAAACACCGGTGTCTTGGTTGTCCCGGAGTGCAGCACTGCAAACGCCTCATAGCAAAGCTCCCGCAGCTGTGGCCTGGGTGTGATGGCCGGTGGTGTGCCATTCGCAAAGAACTGCGGGCACTGCGCAAACGAAGTGGGTTCGGGTGTGAGCAGCGCCGCACTGTCGAACTGCGGAAACCGCGCCCAGGAGAGATTCGGAAGAGCAACGCCGGCAAGAGCCAGGGCCAGCACGGCTGCCAGGCGCACACGGCCTGGCCAAGAGAACAAACGATTCACAGAAAGAGCATTCGAGTGGAGCAAAACGGAGCCCGATTGGAGCACCGTTCATGTCTCTCTCCTGGCCCGAATATTCGGATGTCGCAGGGTTTTACAGCTGCTTGCAGAGTGGCGCCCACAAACAGAAAGGGCTCCCAAAGGGAGCCCGATCTGCCTGCCCGCCCCTGCGGTTCAGTTAACACTCCCCATGGCAGCAGCACCCGCAAATGCAAAGTGCCACCACCATGGGAAGTCCCGCAACTGCTTCAATCCAACTTGAGCAGTTGGTCTACCAATTACATGGCGCTGAATTCGCCGTGGGGGATCTGGCCCGTGCGCAGAGCTTCAGCAGCCTGGGCACGCACCGCAGCGCGGTCAGCGGTGCTCTTGTAGGTCACCACACGCGAACCAGCTGGCTCGATGCTGCGGGTTTGAGCCACGGTTGCGGCTTCGGCGGCCACTTCAGCACGGGTGCGGTTCGTGTCGAACTTCAGGGCAAATTGCGAGCCATCAGCTTCGTCAGCGTGGGCACCAAAAGAGGCGAAAGCGGCAACAGCAGCGACGGAGAGGAAACGGGCGGTCTTGTTCATGATGAAAATCCTTGGAAGTTAAAAAGCGTCTCAAAAAAGCCGGGTCAAAAACCGATCCTGAACCGGGTTCGGTGAGTCGCCTTGCGGGTTCGGCTCATCGATGGGATGAACTGTACGCCGATGATGTTCAGAGAAAAACCACTCAGTCGCGAACTGACTGTTCCAGTATTGAAAACAATCCTTCGGCGCCTTTCCAGCCCCTAATCTCCGCACCTTGAGGGCAAAAGGGTGCTCCATGGGGAGACCTCCTTGGGTTCATCCTACATGCGCATTTGTGGCAAAAGCTGTATATTTATCCAGTATTCAACCACAGGAGAAGCAGCGCCATGCAAGTCATCGAATCCACCTATGTCGTCACCCTGCGCGACTACCCCGAAGAGATCCCTGCCAAGGAGCGGATTGCCGCAGAAACCCGGTATGCCCAAGCTCTGGAAAAGCAGCTTGGCGGCCCCGAACAGGTGGCTGCCGCCCTCGACACCATGCACAGCCTGGAAGAGTCGCCACCCGAGGTGGTGTCGCCTGGCGATCTCACCTTGCTCAAGGCCTGGGGCAAGGCCAGTGCGGCGGCCAAGCAGGCGGGGTTCCGAGATCTTGGGGAAGGGGACGGGGCGTACTTTGAAGTCCGGCTGGTGTGAGGGTGAAGGTCCACTGAGGACACGCCATGCCGATCAACGCGCCCTGGAACTACCCGACCTTGATGTGCACCCCACCGGGCAGAGCCGGTGGGGTGTTCCCGGCGGAGACCGTGCTGCCGCTGGAGGCGGAGGCGTATGCGGTCACGCAGGAGGGTGATATCTGGCGGGTGACGGTGAAGCACTCGGGAGAAGTGCTGTATGAGGGGCTCGGGCCTGTGGTGCTGGTGGAGTCGCCTGCGCCGTTTTAAAGCAAACCGATTGCACCGCACCGGCTACCGGTTGTATGGTGCAACAGCCAGCAAGGAGTCGATATGTCGATGGACCGTGCCAACTATCCCGGGGTGCCGGAAGACTTTCCGGTGACTGCAGTACCTTCTGCGATTGCGGGTGCCCAGCCCAAGATGAACCTGGTTGAGGAAGGTGGGAAGTTCTATGCCCCGGGCACGTCGCCAGGCGAGGTCATGGCAGCCTTTCAGATGTGTGACGATCTGGTCTCACAGATGGTGCCCTACTGCCAGAGAAAACTTGCCACCTACGAAGGCAACCAGGAGGCGACAGTGAAAGCTGCGTTGAAGGGCCTGCTGGCCAAGCGATGGTGCACCGATGCGCAGTGCGTGTGGATCATGCGCAGGGTGGTGGATGAGTTGCAGTGGACTGTGGGTGATGACGCTTGGGCAGCCTGATGTCCTGGACTGGTTATTGATCGGGTCGTCATGACCAACCCATCTTCCGATAGTCGCCACCTTGGCACACTGGCCTGCGAGGGGTGGTGATCAACGAAGCGGGTCCGCAACGAGAGTGGCCCAGGGTTACGGGCACGGCGAAGGGCCGCTATGTCCGGCGCAGGTAGCGGCGGTGCAAGCAATGGCCGATGCCGAACTGCCTAAAGGGGCGGTTGTCCGCAGAAGCAGCCTGCTTCTTTAAGCTGGTCAAGGTGCGGGCGAGGCGGGCTGAAAAATGCTGGTGCAGTTGAAGACTAGTGAAGTACATAACGGGCCGCGATGACAGCATATGGGACCGCGGAACTCGATGTCAGCCCTACAGCGTGAGGAGTTCGTAGTCGGCGGCGAGCGTAAGCTCAAGCAAGCTATTGCATTGAATTTGCCGCGCACCTCCTGTTTCAGCAGCAAGGTCAACGGCCGCAACGCGCCATTGATGAAGTCCCCATGAAAACACTCCCGACAACATCAACCTCAACGACTCGCCACCGCACAAACAGCGCTCCAAGCGCAGTTGTACCTCCGTCGCCCTACGCGTCTGCTGCTCAGACAAAGGCCTTACTGGCTGGCGGCGTCGCTGCCCGCAAGGCTCGCTTGGATGCCAATGACATGCTCAGTATGGACATAGCTGCCGATCTGGTGGGTACCACCCCAGTGACGATCAATGCGTGGATCGCCAAAGGGCGGGCGATCGGATTGACCCAACCCCGGCGTGGATTCAAGTTGCCTAGTTGGCAGTTTGAACCTGCCCTATGGGATGCCGTGCCCAAGCTTTCTAAAGCCTTGAGAACCACTGAGGGCTGGGCACTGCTCGCCTTCTTGGAGACGCCATCGGGCGCTCTGGGCGGCCTGACACCGCGTCAGGCCATAGAGCAAGGTCATCTGGCACGTGTTGTTGAAGTGGCGGGTGCTGAAGGCTATTGACTCTCTTCGTCCCATGAAACTCGCAGATCTTCAGAACATCCCGCAATTTGACCTTCTGGCCTGTTGCCCCGGACCTAAAACTGACAGCCTGAAGGTGAGGTGTCGATCCAAAATGGACAAGGGTTTTCAACTGCCCTAATGAGTTTTTCAGCAGGTGTGGTGCGGGCATTCTTGTGTAGGGCAGCCATTCCATAGTGAAAGCTCTCGCGGAATCCGACACATCGCCCAGGCGGGCCTTGTCGGGAGCTCATGGCGGGAACAACCACCGCGTTATCGGAACCTGCGCTTGGGATATGTAGACACGAAGGATTCAGCAATGGCAGACGCAGTTGAAGTTGGAAGCACCAATGTATATGCCGACCTTGGATACCCAGACGCTGAGGCGTTGCAGCGAAAAGCTTCGTTGGCGTCACATATCGTTTGGACGATCAAGGCGCGACATCTGACCCATGAGGAAGCTGCACAGTTGCTTGGGATGGATCAAGCAGACATCGTAAAGATTACTCGTGGGCAGTTCCGCGGCACGAGTGAAGCAAAGATGCTTGAATGGATTGCGATGCTCGGCCACGATGTGACGATCCTGGTGACCAAAACAACACGGCAAAGGCCGGGGAAGATTGGGCTGGAGTTCCACTGCTCATCCTGAGCGCCAAGCTCACTAGAACGTTGGGTTCGATAGAAGCCGTGATCATCAAGGCCGCATTTCTTCAGCTTCCAGCCGCAGGCCCTTGGGCACCTTGACAATGCCCTTCACATCAACGGCGCTCTTGTTCTTTGCGCGCACAGACAGCCGTCCGACTGCAAGCACTCGCCAGACAAGCCGAGTACCGGGCACGCCGCCAATGGCCCGTCGAATTTCTGCCGGTACGGTGGTTTGCCCCTTCGCTGAGATCGTTGATTCACTCATATTCAATCCCTACTCTTTACCTCACTTGAACAAATTTCCGGCCACTGTCTCGCCACAAACTATCGCAGTGTGCTCGCTCGGGAAGAGATCGTTGTAAGCGTTGTAGAGAACCACTCCTGTGCTCGGGGCGCAGAGAGTGATCGAAAGCTTGAAGCATGGCCCGCTGGCGCATCCGTAGAGCTGGACCAGTCAATGAGGGCTTGGCTCTGCTGCTTGGTGGAGGAGCCGTCGTAGCTAGCGTTGTGAATATCTGCACGCCGGGCGACTGCTAC